>JBFXAY010000098.1:0-17112 GCA_050183815.1 Gemmatimonadales bacterium
TGCCGAGCCCCTTCTCCGCCGCCACCTTCGTCAGCGCCGCCGTCGTCGTCGTCTTCCCGTGGTCCACGTGCCCGATCGTTCCGACGTTCACGTGCGGCTTCGTCCGCTCGAATTTTGCCTTGGCCATCTCGCTCTTCCCCTGGGTTCTTACTTCTTGGTCTTCGCGACGATCTGCTCTTCGACCGCCTTCGGGACCTGCTCGTAGTGGTCGAACTGCATCGAGTACACCGCCCGGCCCTGGCTCATGCTCCGGAGGTTGGTCGAGTACCCGAACATCTCGGACAGCGGTACTTCGGCGGCCACGACCTGCGCGTCTCCGCGCTGGGTCATGCCCCCGACCTTGCCGCGGCGGGACGACAGGTCGCCGATCACGTCACCGAGATACTCCGCCGGGGTCACGACCTCGACCTCCATGATCGGCTCGAGAATGATCGGGCCGGCCTTCTTGGCGGCCTCCTTGAAGGCCATCGAGCCCGCGATCTTGAACGCCATTTCCGACGAGTCGACGTCGTGGTAGCTGCCGAAGACCAGCGAGACCTTGATGTCCACCACCGGATAGCCGGCCAGGACGCCGTTCTCGAGCGCTTCCTTGATCCCGGCCTCGACCGGCTTGATGAATTCGCGGGGGATGACACCGCCCACGATCTTGTCTTCGAAATGGAAGCCGCTGCCCGCCTCGGCCGGCTCGAGGTCGATCACCGCGTGACCGTACTGGCCCTTGCCGCCCGACTGCCGGATGAACTTGGCTTCGACCTGGGTGACCTTCTTGGTGACGGTCTCCCGATAGGCGACCTGCGGCCGGCCGACATTGGCCTCGACCTTGAACTCCCGCTTCATCCGGTCGACGAGAATCTCCAGGTGGAGCTCGCCCATGCCGGCGATGATCGTCTGCCCCGTCTCGGCGTCCGACCGGACTTTGAAGGTGGGATCCTCCTCCGCCAGCTTCTGGAGGGCGATGCTCATCTTGTCCTGGTCCGCCTTGGTCTTCGGCTCGATCGCAACGTCGATGACCGGATTCGGGAACTTCATCGCCTCGAGGATGACCGGCTTGTCCTCGTCGGACAGGGTGTCCCCGGTGCGGGTCTCCTTGAGACCGATGGCGGCCGCGATGTCGCCGGCCATCACTTCTTCGATCTCGTCCCGCTTGTTGGCGTGCATCTGCAGCAGCCGCCCGATCCGCTCCCGCTTGTCCTTGGTGGCGTTGTAGACGTAGCTCCCCGACTTGATCGAGCCCGAGTAGACCCGGAAGTAGGTGAGCCGGCCGACGTAGGGGTCGGTCATGATCTTGAACGCCAGGGCCGAGAACGCCTCGTCGTCGGAGGTGATCCGTTCGACCTGGGTGTCGTCGTGGAGCGGGAGGTGACCCTTGATGGCGGGGACGTCGGCGGGAGAGGGCAGGAAATCGATGACAGAGTCGAGGAGGGCCTGGACGCCCTTGTTCTTGAACGAGGCGCCGCACATGACCGGGACCATGTAGCCGGCAATCGTGGCTCGGCGAATGGCTCCCATGATTTCGTCGACCGTCGGCTCCTCGCCGGCCAGGTACTTCTCCATCAGGTCGTCTTCGTGCTCGACCGCCGCTTCGATGAGCTCGTGGCGGTACTTGGCCACCTGCTCCTGGTACGCCTCCGGAATCGGCATCTCGGTGAAGGTCTTGCCGAGGGTTTCCTCGTCGAAGACGATCTCGATCTGGCGGAGCAGATCGATGTGCCCGGTGAAGGTCTCGCCGGAGCCGACGGGCAGCTGCAGCGGGAAGGCCTTCCGGGTAAGCCGGTTCCGGATCATGTCGAGGCAGCGATAGAAATTGGCCCCGACCCGGTCCATCTTGTTCGCGAAAATGATCCGCGGCACGCCGTAGCGGTCCGCCTGGCGCCACACGGTTTCGGTCTGCGGCTCGACCCCGGCCACCGAATCGAGCAGCGTGACCGCCCCGTCCAGCACCCGGAGCGACCGTTCCACCTCGGCCGTGAAGTCCACATGGCCGGGCGTATCGATGATGTTGATCCGGTGCTCGACGTCGTTCCGGGTCCAGAAGCAGGTCGTGGCCGCCGAGGTGATCGTGATACCCCGCTCCTGCTCCTGCTCCATCCAGTCCATCGTGGCGGCGCCATCGTGGACTTCACCGATCTTGTAGTTCTTCCCGGTGTAGTAGAGGATCCGCTCGGTCGTAGTCGTCTTCCCGGCATCGATGTGGGCCATGATGCCGATGTTGCGATAGTGACTGAGCGATGTCTTCCGAGCCATAACCTTTGCCTTCGTCCGTCAGTGGGGGCCGCCGAAACGGCCCTCGGATACCGATCCAACACAAAAGCGGGGCGACCTGACGGGACCCATGTCCCGCGGTATCGCTCCGCGTTGCCTCCACGTCTCGAAAATCCGGCCACCGACGTTGGGAGGGGGCGCCCCTGAGGCACCCTTTGTTGTGTCGCTCCGGACTGGAGGTAGCCGTGCATCGCCACGCAGCCCGGTTCCCACCGGAAACGCCTCGGGTGGGAAGCCGCGAAGTATCGCCCTAAGTGCTTCCTGCGTCAAGGCCTTGGGCGGCCACGAAGGCACAGCGGGCTCGATGCATTCCCGGCGCCCCGGGTTGTCCCCGGAACCCGTCGGCCGGGGCCAGAGATGGGCTCAGCGGGCTCCGGCCCCCGGCGCGGACGCCCGTTCCGGGCCCCGGGGCCTCCGGAACCCAGAGCCCGAACGATCCGCCACCCGATCACGAGGCACACCCCGGCGTGAAAGGGCCATTCGGGCCGTTCGGACGGGCCACCGTCACCATGAGCAAGGGGCCCGGCGCACTGGCCTCGGCCCCTTTTCCGACTGGCCGATCAGGTATTTCTGGCGCGACGCCGAGCCACGCCAATCCCGACCAGACCGAGCGCCATCAAGCCGAGGGTTGCCGGCTCCGGCACGGCATCGGACGCCGGCTCGATCTTGAACGCGCCAGCCCCACTGGTGGCCGGACCGGCGTCGTAGCGGATCATGAACGAGTAGGTCCCGGGCCCGAAATGGAACGACCCGCTCGAAATGCCGGGATCGGCCGCGCACACCTCAGGATCGGCGCCGCACGCCGCGCCAGTCGGCACGTCCGACGTCTGTCCGACGAACACCGCATCGGCGAAGAGCGAAAAGCGGGTGCCGGACACGTAGAGATCCTGGAGTTGGAACCAGAAAGAGGTCGCCGAAGTGAAGGTCCAGGCCGGGTCATCGGCAGCGACAACGCCGGGCGCGGGCGCGAAACAGCCAACATTTGAGGTGGCAAAGTTCCCCACGCCGCTGAAACAGAACTGGTACCAGGTGCTCGCGTTTACCGGACCGGCGACGGCGTCTTGCGCTACGCCAACACCAAACAACGCGACGACAAGTGCAACTCGCTTCATCAGGCGGCTCCAGGAAGGGGTTGCCCGTTAGAGCGGGAAACCCGGCCCCGTCCCGCCAGAGGACACGCCGGTAAGAGCCCCCGCCGGCCGCCCGGTTACCCGGCCCGAGCGCCCTGCGACAGACCCTGGTTCTCGGACCGGACGCCGACGCGCCACCCGATGATGAGGTGCATTCCAGCCAGGAAGATCAGCCCGACCGCGGCCCGAATCCCCCCTCGGCTCATCAGGGCTCGGTAGGTCGGTTCGAGGACTTGGCTCAGAAGCTTCGGAAGATTGACGAGCAGTACGGCCGCCATCCCGGCAAAAACCAGCCCCACACCGACGGCGAGCAGCCCCACCCACCGCGGCGGGCGGCTCCCGGGCCCCGCGACGATGGCCCAGCCGAATACCGCCGCGGCCAGCGAGGGTAGGGCCCGAAAGGCCGCCACCGGCACCTGGAATGTCCAACCGGCGCTGCCCCCGAGAACCAAACCCGACTCGAGGGTCCCGAGCACCGGGCCAGCCACCAGAATCGCGCCGGCAAGTACCGCCAGCCGCCCCAGGTCGGGACCGCCGGTGGGCAAACGCCCCGCCCTCACGTCTTGCCCTCCCCTCCCGGCCCGCCGCCCACCATCACCATGTCGGTCGGCGCAATCGCCCCGGATCCTCGGGACGCCCGCAGCAGCGTGAATGCAAACCAGCCGCAGTAGCCGACAAGAAGGACCAGGAGGACCAATGCCCGAACCGACGCGAACGCCATCGGGCGGCGGGCGGCGGAGGAGACGCCCGGCCAGAGCTGAATCGCGTCGAGGAGGAACAGCGGGATCGTCGCCGCCACCGCGATCGCCATCAAAACCGTCACCACCGCGAGGACCCGGCACCAAGCCCGTGACCCCAAGCGAAGGCCGGCTCCACCGAGCAGGAGAATGGCAAAGGCCAGCGTCCCGGCCCGGTTCGCAACCAGTCCGACGGCGCCGAATCGCCACTCGGTCGACGCAAACCGCATCGGGGCGATTCCGATCGCGATGTCCGCCAGCCCGTCAAAGGCGAGGTACAACCCGGTCGCGGCCGCGAGGCGCCACCAGAACCGCCGCTCGCCGCCGTCTCGGGTCCGGGTCACGTGGGTCTTGCTCCTGATCTGAATGAGAGGACGTGAGGCACCGCTGGAAGAACGATACTGCCGTGGAGGTTACCCCACCATAGGAGAAAGGGGCCGGGTGCGTCGGCACCCGGCCCCTTCCGATACCCCATGATCGGGTCTACCGCCGAGCGCGCCGCCGGGCCGCTCCGACCGCGACCAGGCCGAGCGCCATCAAACCGAAGGTCGCCGGCTCCGGAACGGAGTCGCTCGCGGCCTCGATCTGGAAGGCACCTGCCCCGCCCTCGAACGGCGAGTCGTCCACCCGAACCGTGAACGAGTACGTCCCGGGTCCGAAGAGGAATGCGCCCTTCGACATGGCGGCATTTCCGGCGCACGCGTTCGGATCGTTGCCACACGAGGACCCGGTTGCCGCGGCCGAGGTCTGCCCGGCGAACAGCGCGTCGGCGAAGAGAGAGAAGCGGTCGCCGGAGTTGAACAGGTCCTGGATCCGGAACCAGAACGAGGACGCCGAAGTGAAGGTCCACGCGGGCGAATCCGCGGCCACAACACCGGGCGCCGGGGAAACACAGCCGGCGTTGGAGCCGGCAAAGGTCCCAGCTCCGCCGAAACAGAACTGGTACCAGGTGTTGGCCGACACGGGGCCGGCAACGGCGTTCTGGGCGACGCCAACGCCAAGCAACGCAACGACGAGAGCGATTCGCTTCATAGGCAGCTCGCAATCATGGGGAAAGAAGGGCACGGCGGACGGACATGGGCCATTTTGCAACAAGCGTGCCTCGAAACCATCTGGCAGCAAACATAGCTATGGTGTTTTCCTGCAGCAAGTTAACTCACCAGCGGTTCACGACCTCCGCCAATGAAACCAGACTTCGTTGTCGCCTCGGAGCCACAGTTGTCGTACAGGGTGGTCAATGTGGTACCCGCCGTGCGGTGCGCCAAACACCGAGGGGCGACTCGGCTTCCGTGCCGAGTCGCCCCTGCCAACACATCGATTCGCGAGAAACGCTACCAGCGGTAGTGCGCGAACGCCCGGTTGGCCTCGGCCATCTTGTGGGTGTCTTCCTTCTTCTTGATCGTGTTCCCCTCGCCCTTCGAGGCCAGGATCAGCTCGGCCGCGAGCCGCTCCGGCATCGACTTCTCGCTCCGGGCCCGGGCATACGAGATGACCCAGCGCATGGCGAGCGCGGTCCGCCGTTCGGGCCGGACTTCCACCGGCACCTGGAGCGAGGCCCCACCCACCCGGCGGCTCTTCACCTCGACGGCCGGCTTGGCGTTGGCGATGGCCTGCTTGAAGACGGTGACGCCGGGCTGCCCGGTCCGCTCCTCGATCAGGTCCATGGCCTGGTAGAACACCCGCTCGGCGAGGCTCTTCTTGCCCTCGTACATGAGCGCGTTGAGGAACTTGGAAACCGTCTGGCTGTCGTACCGGGGATCCGGCGGCAGCGGACGACGAATGGCCTTGTTACGCCGGCTCACTTCTTACCTCCCGCCGCGCCTTCCTTCGGCGCCTTGGCTCCGTACTTCGACCGGCTCCGGCGCCGGCCGTTGACCCCGGCGGCGTCCAGCGTGCCACGAACGATGTGATACCGAACGCCCGGAAGGTCCTTCACCCGGCCGCCCCGAATCAGCACGATCGAGTGCTCCTGGAGGTTGTGCCCTTCGCCGGGGATATAGGCGATGACCTCGAAGCCATTTCGCAGCCGGACCTTGGCCACCTTGCGGAGGGCCGAGTTCGGCTTCTTCGGCGTAACCGTGTAGACGCGGGTGCAGACCCCGCGAACGAACGGGTTCCGCTTGAGGGCAGGGCTCTTGTCCTTGTACACAGGCGCCTTCCGCGGGCGCCGGACCAGCTGGTTGATCGTCGGCATCTATCGTCCTGAGTAACCCGAAAACCGGAGCCCATCAAGCTACCCGCCAAGTGACCTAGGGTCAAGGATCTGAGCCACGTCCGGCCCGGTTGGCGCCCGCCGATGCCGCCCCGGAAAGCCAGACGATTGTTCCTCGATGAAACGCTGGCCGCCTCGCGCCACCTTGGTGCCAGTCGGCGCCCCGGTAGCGCACCGCCGGGCGGCGCGACCGAAGCAACTGGCGTCAGGTTTGGGCGCCCCGCGGCGTGTCACCAGACCGACGGACGATTCCGGAACGGCCCCAGCGCCGGACCTTGCCGAATCGCCGACGGTCGGTGGTAACATTCACCCAGGCTAACCGGATACGGACCATGCGACTCGCTCTCACCACCCTCACCGGGCTGGCGCTCGTGGCCGCCTGCGGGGGCGACAGCGGCCCGACCCAGCGGACCCCTGACCGGATCAGCCTCGCGGCCGGGGGAGGCCAGAGCGCCAAGGCAGGTGCGCAGTTGACCGACCCGGTGCGCTTCATCGTGGCGGACAGCAAGGGCCCGCTCCCCGATGTGACCGTCGCCTTCCAGGCCAGCGACGGCTTCCTGAGCCCCACCAGCGGACGGTCCGGCGCCGACGGCAGCGTCCAGGTCCGCTGGACGCTCGGCGGGACCATCGGCGAACAGACACTCACCGCGGTCGTGGCGGGTGGCGTGTCCACGACGGCCAAGGCCACCGCCAGCGTCGGACCAGCCGCCCTGGTGACCCCCCTGTCGGAGCCGAGCCAGTTCGTGAAGATCGGCGGCACGGTCTCGAGCGCCCCGAGGGTCCGCGTCACCGATGCCTTCGGCAATCCGGTTCCCGGCGAGTTGATCTCGTTCTTCGACCCGAGCGGGCGCTCGACGGTCACCGGCGGCGAGTCGGCCACCGACGCGAGCGGCGCCGCCTCCGCCGGCTCCTGGACCATCGGCCGGGCACCGGGGGCCTACGCCCTGCAGGCGGCCGCCGTGAACGGCGCGTCGGCGAGCTTTGCCGCGTTCGGCATCCCGACGGTCTTCCAGGCCACGGCCGGCGGCAGCCAGTCCGCGAACGCCGGAACCGCGCTCCCGATCGCGCCGGCGGTGATCGCGCTCGATGACGACAACCAGCCGATCGCCGGCGTGTCGGTGATCTTCCAGGTGACCTCCGGCGGCGGCCGGCTCCTCGGCAATGGCCTGGCCACGACCGGCGCGGACGGCGTTGCCCGGTCGAACAGCTGGGTCCTTGGCACGACGGCGGGCCCCAACGAGATGACGGCCACGGTATCCGGGCTCCCGGTGGTGTCCTTCCAGGCGACCGGCGTCCAGGCCACCCCGGTGCAGTTGAGTTCCACCACCACCGCGGCCCTGTCGGGGTTCGAAGGCAACTTCGGCTCGATCCAGCCCGAAGTCCGGTTGACCGACGCCCAGGGATTTCCGGTGGCCGGAACCCAGGTGGCTTTCGCGGTCGGCCAGGGCGGCGGCAGCCTGGGCGGCCCGTCGGCCACGACCGACTTCGACGGCCGGGCCCGGCTCAAGGCATGGCGGTTCGGCAGCGGCCCGCAAACGGTCACGGCCACCGTGGGCGCCCTGCCCCCGGTCACCTTCACCGCCTCGACCCAACCGCCGCCGGCGTCGACCTACGCGGTCACGGTGCGATTCATCGGCCCCACGCCGACCGCTTCGCAGCAGGCCGCCTTCGATTCGGCCGCGGTCCGCTGGGGCACGCTGCTCCTCGGCGACCTGCCCGACATTCCGTTCACGCCGGCCGACGATCTCAGCTTCTGCGGCGGTCAGAGTCTGAACGAGACCATCGACGATCTCCTGATCTTCGCCAAGATCGACGCGATCGACGGGGTCGGCGGGATCCTCGGGCAGGCCGGGGCCTGTTATCTCCGGGATGACGATCTGCTGTCGGTCGTCGGCATCATGCAGTTCGACGTGGCCGACGTGGCCAACCTCGAGGCCAGCGGCCGGTTCCGCGACGTGGTCCTCCACGAAATGGGGCACGTGATCGGCCTCGGCTCGCTCTGGAATCTCAAGACCCTGATCAGCGGCCGGGGCGGCGGCGATCCGTTCTTTACCGGCGGCTCGGCGCGAATGGCGTTCGCCGCCGCCGCGAACAGTCCCACCGCGTACCTCGGGGAACCGGTCCCCGTGGAGAACACCGGCGGCGGCGGTACCCGCGACGTGCACTGGCGGGAGGCGATCGTCACCAACGAACTGATGACCGGGTTTCTCAACTCGGGCGTCAATCCGCTGTCGGCGATCACCGTGGCGTCGTTCCGCGACGAGGGGTACATCGTCAACGACGCGCTCGCCGACGCGTTCACGTTCGGCGCGGCACTCCAGGCGGCGACGGCGGCCCCGGTCTCGCTCCACGTCAGCGAGTGGTCCAGTCTGGTGCGGACGATCGACCGATCCGGCCGGGTTCGGCGGGTCATCGACCTCCGCACCGGACCCTACAAGCGATAGACCCGGCCCGCACGAGCGGAGTCCCAACAACAAACCGGCGGCGCGGAAAACCCGCGCCGCCGGTTTCGTCGTCCGGTCCCGGCCTCCGGCCACCATCGCCACCGGGATCCGCCCGCGGCAGCGCGGACCGCGTCGCAGGATCCTAGCGCGCCAGCACCGCCAGGTAGCAGATCGCCGCGATCGACGCCGACAACGGGATCGTCAGCACCCAGGCCCAGACGATCCGGCCCGCCACACCCCACCGCACCGCGGACATCCGCTGGGCCGCGCCGACCCCGACGATCGCGCCCGTGATCGTGTGGGTGGTGCTGACCGGGATGCCGAGCGCCGAGGCGAGGAAGATCGCCGCGGCGCCACCGCTCTCCGCGCAGACGCCGCCGAACGGACGAAGCTTGGTGATCCGGGTCCCCATCGTCTTGACGATCCGCCAGCCGCCGAGCGCGGTGCCCAGCGCGATCGCCGAGTAGGCCGAGAGCTCGACCCACATCGGAATCGTGTCGGCGGACGGCAGGTAGAGCATCGACATCCAGCCCGTCTGGTCGCGGAACAACGCCTGGCTCGACACCAGCAACCCCACGATGATGCCCATCGTCTTCTGGGCGTCGTTGGCCCCATGACTCACCGAGAAGGCGGCCGCCGAGAGCAGCTGGAGCCGGCGAAACGCCCGTTCGAGCGGCGCGGCCGGGAGCCGGTGCAGCGTCCAGCCAAGCACCACGGTGAGGAACATCGCCGCGGCCGCCCCGATGACCGGCGACAGGAAGATGAAGATGATCGGCTTGACCCACCCCGACGCGATCAGGGCGCCGATCCCCGCCTTGGCCACCGCGGCCCCGCCGTAGCCGCCGAGGAGCGCGTGCGACGACGACGACGGCAGGCCGCCCCACCAGGTAATCAGATTCCAGACGATCGCCCCGATCAGTCCGGCCAGCACGACGTTCGGGTCCACCACCGCCGGATCGATGAGCCCCTTCCCCATCGTCTTGGCGACGGCCGTGCCGACCGTGAACGCCGCGACGAAGTTGAAGAAGGCCGCCCAGAGCACGGCCACCCCCGGCGTCAGGACCCGGGTACCGACCACGGTGGCGATCGAGTTGGCGCTGTCGTGGAACCCGTTGATGAAATCGAAAATGAACGCGATCACGATGATCGCGAGAACGAACCCGATTTCCGGAGAGACGCCGGGCATGGCGGTCAGCTGTGCTTGATGGCGATCGACTCGAGGACGTTCGCCACGTCCTCGGCCTGGTCGAGCGTCTTCTCGAGAGTGTCGTAGATCTCCTTCCACTTGATCAGCGTGACCGGGTCCTTCTCGTCGTTGAAGAGCCGGCCGAGCCATTCGTGATACACGAAGTCGCCCTCTTCCTCGAGCTTCTTGATCTGGACGCAAGCCGCGATCACGACCGGCGCCTTGGACCCGCTCAGCACCCGGACCGCCTCGAGGATCTGTTCGGTGGACCGCGCCACCACCTTGGTGATCTCGAGGATGCCCTGCGGCGCCTTGCCGGGCTTGAAGATCTGGACCCGGCGGGCGGTGCCGTCGATCCGGTCGATGATGTCGTCGAGCCGGGAGGCGAGAAGGTGAATGTCCTCGCGGTCGAGCGGCGTGATGAAGCTCCGGTCGAGCCGGGTAATCACCTCATGGGTCAGCGCATCGGCCTCGTGTTCGAGCCGCTTGATCGACTCGGCGAGGTAGGCCCGATGATCGCCCTCCGATTTGAACAACTCGTGGAGGTGCTTGGCGGCTTCGACATTGAGCGTCGCTACCGACGTGAAGAGGTCGAAGAACCGCTCGTCTCTCGGGAGTAGTCGCACGGGGCGATCCTATATGGTCGTATGGGCGCCCCAATGTCACGCCGTTACATGTTCGTGACAAGGGGGTGACATTACCGACCGCCTCCGTTTCGAAACGGCGGCCGCATGCCACCCCGAGGACGGGAGTGAGATGGCATCGCCGGTTACCTGGGCTAACCTGGCTCCGGGCAAAGGCTTGCCCGACACCCGCTCCGCGCCTTCCCGTTTCCCCCTCACGGGATAACTTGGGGTGCCTCAACCAGCCCCCGACGATGCCGACTGCGAAACTCGATCTGATCCAGACGGTCGCCCTGGCCGCCGTGGTCCTGTTCCTCGGATACGGCCTGCGCCGGAAGATCGGAATCCTCGATCGGTTCAACATTCCGGCCCCGGTCATCGGGGGTTTCGTCTTCGCGGGTCTGGCGCTGGCGCTCCGGCTGTCCGGGGTCCTCGCCTTCGAGTTCGACACGACCCTCCAGTCGCCTTTCATGATCGCCTTCTTCACCACGATCGGACTCGGCGCGAGCTTCGGGCTCCTCAAGATCGGCGGTCCGCAGGTCATCGTGTTCTGGATCCTCGCGAGCGTGCTGGCTGTCGCCCAGAACGTGGTGGGCGTTGGGCTCGCCAAGGTGCTCGGGGTGAATCCGTTCCTCGGCCTGATCTCGGGCTCGATCACGATGACCGGCGGCCACGGGACCGGGGCCGCCTTCGGCCGGCTGCTGGAGGATCAGTACCAGGTTTCCGGCGGCGTGACCCTGGCCCTCGCCGCGGCCACCTTCGGCCTGGTGAGTGGCGGCCTGATCGGGAGTCCGATCGGCACGGCGCTGATCAAGGGCAAGCGCCTCGGCCCCGGCGCGGGCGGCGACGCGACCCGGGCGCCGATCGTGGACCCCAACGCCGCCCTCGATACCGAGATCGACACCGAGTCGGTGGGCGATGCCCCGACCGCGTACACCCTTCTCAAGAGCCTCACGGTCATCCTCGCAGCCATGGCCCTCGGCGGTCTGCTCAGCAAGTGGCTGGGTCAGTTCGTGACCCTGCCCGGGTACATCGGAGCAATGCTGGTGGCCGCGGTCGTCCGGAACATCGACGACAAGGTCCGCCTGATCCGCCTCGAGCAGCGGGTCATCGACGATCTCGGCACGATCGCCCTCTCGCTCTTCCTGGCGATGGCGCTGATGTCGCTCAAGCTCTGGGAGCTGCTCGACCTCGCGGTCCCGATGCTGGTGATTCTGGCCGCCCAGGTGACCCTGGTGGCGATCTTCGCGCGGTGGGTCACGTTCCGGATCATGGGCCGGGACTACGACGCGGCGGTGATGTCCGCCGGGCACTGCGGATTCGCGCTCGGAGCCACGCCGAACGCCGTGGCCAACATGCTCTCGATCGAGGAGCGGTTCGGCCCGGCGCCGAGAGCCTTCCTGGTACTCCCGATGGTTGGCGCCTTCTTCATCGACTTCTCGAACGCGCTGATCATCACGACCTTCATCAACTTCATTCACTGATGACCGACCCGGGACCGGCTCCTGACTTGACCAACGGCGGGGGCCCCGCCCGGGATGGCGCTATTGCAAGTTGTTGCTTTTCAACAAGTTAACTGCAACGCCATCCCGGGCCGTTGCTCTCGGAGTCCGGGGCCGCTATCTTCTTCGGGCGAGATTCTGGTACTCTGGTACAGATCCCGGTCCCAACCCGCTGAGGCTTGGCGCTCGCGCCGGGCTTTTTTGTTGGCGACGGACCTCACGGAGGCACGATGATCGAAGTCACCCTGGCCGAAACCGATGGCATTGAGTGGGCCATCAAGGTCTTCAAGCGGAAGGTTCAGAAGGCCGGCATTCTCCGCGACCTGCGGCAGAAGCGGCACTATCTGAAGCCGAGCGTCGCCAAGCAGCTCAAGGCGGCCGCTGCCCGGCGTCGGGCCCGCTCCAAAGGGCGCCGGTCCCGGGACTGACCTTCCGAGCCTGATCGGGCTCAGGATGCTTGATGCGGGCGGCCTTCGGGCCGCCCGTTTTGCTTTCCGGCCCGCACCGCCCAATCCCTCGGCCCGAACGACAAACCGCCCGGTTCCTGAGGAGCCGGGCGGTTCGTTTCGTTCGGACGGCGGTACGCTTTACAGCGCTTCCACCTCTTCCGCCACCACCGGCGGGGCCGGCGGGGCCTCCCCCTCGGGGGCAGGCGGCGGCGGCTCGAAGCCGGGCGGCACCTGAACGTCGAGATCGACGTAGCGGTAGTGCCCGGTACCGGCCGGGATGAGGTGCCCGATGATGATGTTCTCCTTGAGGCCGCGGAGATCGTCCTTGGCCCCGCGGATCGCGGCATCGGTGAGCACCCGGGTCGTCTCCTGGAAGGAGGCGGCCGAGATGAACGACTGCGTAGTCAAGCTGGCCTTGGTGATCCCAAGAAGCAGCGGCTCCGCAGTGGCCGGCTTGAGCTTCCGCCGGACCATCTTCTCGTTCTCCTCGCGGAAGCTCAGCTTGTCCACCGCCTCCGCCTCGAGGAAGCTCGTGTCTCCCGGATCGGTGATCCGGACCTTCTGGAGCATCTGCTTGATGATCACGCCGCAGTGCTTGTCGGCGATCCGGACACCCTGGAGGCGGTAGACCTCCTGGATCTCGTTGAGCAGGTACTCCTGCACCGCGCGGGGACCCTTGATGAGCAGGATCTCGTGCGGATTCACCGGCCCTTCCGTCAGGCGGTCGCCGGCCCGGACCCGGTCGCCCTCGTGGACCCGGAGGTGCTTGCCCGCCGGGACCTCGTAGACCTGCGGCGGCTCCTTCTCGTCGATGGCGCCGTCCTTGGTCATCGGGTAGACGAAGATCTCGCGCTTGCCGCGCTTGATCTCGCCGAACTTCACGATGCCGTCGATTTCCGACATCGTGGCCGGATCCTTCGGCTTCCGGGCCTCGAAGAGTTCCGCCACGCGCGGGAGACCACCGGTGATGTCGCGGGTCTTGTAGGCCTGCCGCGGAATCTTGGTGACCGTGACACCCTTGGCCACCTTGACCGGGGCCGAGAGGAACACGGTCCGGTCCTTGGCTTCCTTCTTGGTCTTCGAGGGCCAGGCCTCGTTGATCGGCCGCTCCTCGACGTGGAACTTGCTGGACCAGGGATTGGCCTCGTCGGGCACGTCCATGGCCCGGCTGACCTGGTCGGTCGGCGAGCCGAGGATGATCCGGCTGCCCTCCGCCAGGGTGTACTCCTGCGGATCCTTCCGGTTGGACACGTACACGAGCACGGACGGATGCAGTTCCCGGTCCGGATCGGCGGTGACCACGAGCGACCGGAGGCCGGTGCCTTCGTCGAGTTCCTCGCGCAGGGTGACGCCCGGCACCAGGTCCTTCCACCGCAGGGTGCCGTCCTGCTTGATGATGCTCGGGTCGTTGTACGGGTCCCAGGTATAGAGAATCGAGGCCCGGCGCTCGTTGTCGCCCTTGGTGACCTGACTCCCTTCCTGCACCTGCAGCATGGCACCCTGCGGGACCGGGTAGCGCGACAGCACGTGCGCCTGATCCTTCGGATCGACGATGAGGATGCCTTCCTTCGACTCCTCCTCGGCCGACTCGTCCTCGCGGGTGAGGGCAACGCGGAGCTTGGTCTTGGTGCCGTCTTCGTACTCGACGTCCACGTCGGCGTACTCGAGGCCCTTGGTGTATTTGACGATACCGTCCGACCGGGCCCGCCGCTCGGCTTCCTCGGCGATACGGGCCGAGGTACCGCCGATGTGGAAGGTCCGGAGGGTCAGCTGGGTGCCCGGCTCGCCGATCGACTGCGCGGCGAGAATGCCGACGGCCTCGCCCATGTCCACCATGTCCATGGTGGCCAGGTTCCGGCCGTAGCACATCCGGCAGACGCCCCGCTTGGCTTCGCAGGTGAGCACCGAGCGGATCTTGACGCGTTCGATGCCCGCGTCCTCGATGGCGTCCGCGGTTTCCTCGGCGACCAGCTGGCCCGAGGCCACGATCAGCCGCGGGTCCCCGTGCTCGTCGAGCTGGTGCGGATCCATGACGTCTTCGGCCGCGACACTGCCCACGATCCGCTCGCCGAGCGACTCGATGACGTCCTCGCCTTCCTTGAGGGCGGTCATGTCGAGGCCGAGGATCGTACCGCAATCCTCCTCGGTGATCGTCACGTCCTGGGCCACGTCCACCAGACGCCGGGTCAGGTACCCCGCGTCCGCCGTCTTGAGCGCGGTGTCCGCGAGGCCCTTCCGGGCGCCGTGCGTCGAGACGAAGTACTCGAGCACCGAGAGGCCTTCCCGGAAGTTCGACTTGATCGGGCTTTCGATGATTTCGCCGATCCCGCCCGTCATCTTCTTCTGGGGCTTGGCCATGAGGCCACGCATCCCCGCGAGCTGCCGGATCTGGTCGCGGCTGCCTCGGGAACCGGAATCGAACATCATGAACACCGGGTTGAACCCGCCGCGGCTGTTCCGCATGTGGGAAATCATCGCCTCGGCCACGTCGTTGTTCGCGTGGGTCCAGGCGTCGATCACCTTGTTGTACCGCTCGCCGAAGGTGATCTGACCGGTGTTGTAGGCCTTCTGGAACCGCTCGACCCGCTTCTGGGCCTCGTCGAGCAGGTTGGCCTTCTCCGGCGGAATCTCGAGGTCCTCGATTCCGATGGAGATCCCGCCCGCGGTCGCGAAGTCGAACCCGAACCGCTTGAGGCGGTCGAGGAACTCCACCGTTTCCTTGAGGCCCGCGCGGCGGTAGCTCTGGAGCACCAGCTCCGAGAGGGCCCGCTTCTTCATCGTGTCGTCGCGGAAGCCGAGTTCCGCGACGGTCCGCCGGGGCAGGATGTTGTTGAACAACACCCGGCCCAGGGTGGTCTTGATCCACCGCGGATCCCGGTCCACCGCGTCGAACGGCGGCACGAACCAGAAGTGGATCGGCGTGTGATACCCCGCGGTGCCGGACAGGAGCGCCATCTCGAGCTCGGCGATCGAGCCGTAGTGCTTGGCGTCCTTCCAGAGCCGGCCCTTGATCTCATCCAGCTTGCCCGCGGCCTTGCGGTACTCGGCCTCGAAGCCGGCCGGGAGCTTGGTGAGCCAGTAGGAGCCGAGGACCATGTCCTGCGACGGCTCGGCCACCGGCCGCCCGTCCGACGGCTTGAGGATGTTGTTCGACGAGATCATCAGGAGCCGGGCTTCCAGCTGCGCCTCGAACGAGAGCGGCAGGTGGACGGCCATCTGGTCGCCGTCGAAGTCGGCGTTGAAGGCGGCGCAGACCAGCGGATGGATCCGGATGGCCTTGCCTTCGACGAGCTTGGGCTCGAACGCCTGGATGCCGAGGCGGTGAAGCGTCGGGGCGCGGTTGAGCAGCACCGGGTGGTCCTGGATGATCTCTTCCAGGATTTCGTACACCTCCGGTCCCTCGCGCTCGACGATCTTCTTGGCCCGCTTGACCGTTTCGGCGATCCCCTTCTCGACCAGCTTGTTGATGATGAACGGCTTGAACAGTTCGACCGCCATCGCCTTCGGCAGACCGCACTGGTGGAGCCGGAGCTCCGGGCCGACCACGATGACCGACCGGCCCGAGTAGTCCACCCGCTTGCCGAGCAGGTTCTGGCGGAACCGGCCCTGCTTGCCCTTGAGCATGTCCGAGAGCGACTTGAGCGGCCGCTTGCCGCGGCCGCGGATCGCCTTGGAGCGGCGGCCGTTGTCGAACAGCGCGTCGACGGCCTCCTGGAGCATCCGCTTCTCGTTCCGGAGGATGACCTCCGGGGCGCGGTGCTGGATCAGTTTCTGGAGCCGGTTGTTCCGGTTGATGACCCGCCGGTAGAGATCGTTGAGATCGCTGGTGGCGAACCGGCCGCCGTCGAGCGGCACGAGCGGACGGAGATCCGGCGGCAGCACCGGAATCACGTCCATGATCATCCAGGCCGGGTTGTTGCCGCCGGCGTCCTGGTTCTCGCCCGAGTAGAGGAAGGCGTCGACGATCTTGAGCCGCTTGAGCATCTGCTTCTTGCGATGCTGGCTGGTCTCGTTCGCGACCCCGGTCCGGAGGTCCTCGGCGAGCTTCTTGATGTCGATCTTCTCGAGCATCGCCCGGACGGCGGGCGCGCCGATTTCCGCCCGGAAGCCGGTGTCGTTGGCTTCCCGGGCCTGCATCCGAAGATTCAGGTACTCGTCCTCGTCCAGCAGCTGGCCCGCCTCGACGTCCTGCTTGCCGGGCTCGATGACCACATACGCCGAGTAATAGATGATCCGCTCGAGATCACGCAGGGTGATGTTGAGCAGGTTCCCCATCGGCGACGGCAGGGTCTTGAAGAACCAGATGTGCGCCACCGGCACGGCCAGCTCGATGTGGCCCATTCGCTCGCGGCGGACCTTCGACAGCGTCACCTCGACGCCGCAGCGGTCGCAGATGACGCCCCGGTACCGGATCCGCTTGTACTTGCCGCAATGACATTCCCAGTCCTTGACCGGACCGAAGATGCGCTCGCAGAATAGACCGTCCCGTTCCGGCTTGAAGGACCGGTAGTTGATGGTCTCCGGCTTGGTCACCTCGCCCCAGGACCACCAGCTCCTGAGCCCCTGG
>JBFXAY010000099.1:0-16593 GCA_050183815.1 Gemmatimonadales bacterium
CGGCAAGCGGAGCAGTTGGGCTTCCAGGGTCTCTCGGGTCATCGGGCGCTCCCGGCCGGGCACATCCAAAACGTAGCCCTGGCAGAAAGCCGGCGCAAAAACCGAGGGCTGGGGGGCGGCATAACGGATAATGGATAAGCTGCGGCCGCCACAGGCGGCCGTCTGCTTCATCCATGTGTTAGGCACCGACCAATCGAAGCTCGCCCGGCCCGAGCCCACCCAGCGCCTCGGCAATTGCCGGGAGCAGTGGCATCAGGTCGACCATGCGATTGGATCGGGCCCGGATCAACACAATCCCGAATGGCAACTGCCTGACGTTCTGCTGGTGCTGGAGATTCCGATCCATCGTCAGCAGCGCGTCGAAGCGGCCCGAAATCCGCCGGAGCAGCTCGCCATTGGTAATGCCGCTCCAGCCCTCGGCTCGCACCGTCGTCGCCGTACCACCCGCGATCAGCGGCGCGAGATCAGCCGGCAGGTTCTCGTCAAGTACTACGCGCACCGGTCAGCACGGACTCCTTCGCAAGTTCCAGCGCGGCAATGGCTTGCGCCCGTGTGACCGAGGGAAACTGATGCAGGAACTCGTCCAACGAGTCGCCCCCCTCCAGGTACTCGAACAGGGTCTGGGCGGGGACACGAGTCCCGACGAAGACCGGCGTTCCGCCGAGGATCTCCGGGTCGGAGTGGATAACAGGGGCGCGTTCCATGGATCCAAGTATAGCAGATGGGACTCCAGCGGGCCAAAGCCCTCGGCGGGATCCCTGAGGAGCTCGATGGTCGCGGAGTGTGCCTAACGTATAGCACATAAGCTGCGAGGCCGCCGCTGACAAACCCAGCTGGCTTCGGAACGCTCGGCGGCCTCGTCAGACTTCATGTTCGGGTTAGACCACAAGGGGCTTCGACATGTAGCTGAGCGGTTCGCGGGAATAGCGCGTTAGAAACTCGCGCCCGGTAAAGCTGACGATGTGCAACGCCGCCGGTCGCAGAGCGTTGGTCACAACGAAGAGTGCGAACTGACGATCGTATCGCGCCGCCTCTAACTCCCCAGCAGTGATGATGAATGAAGGGTGGGAGCCCCGGACACCCTTCACCTCGGCATGCAACTCGTCCGTACCTCTCGTGCAGCGAAGATCGAAACCCTGTCGGGCTGCCTCGACGGAAGTGACGGTCCAGCCTTCCGCGCGAAGCCGCTTGGTGACAGCGGTGACGGCGGCACGTTCCACCCTGCGGTTCTCGGCTGGCGAGCCGAAGCCAGCACCCCGGTCTGCACCCGGCCGAGTCGCGCCGTGTGGCTTGGCCGACGCGAGATCGCCGCGGAGTCCGCGAATGATGTCAGGCCTGACGACCCGGCTGAGGCCAAACGCAAAGTTGCCCGTACTTGTCCGCAGTCGGTCGAACCAATTCGTTCCGTCGATCCGGCGGAGGGGCTTGAACACTAGCCCATCCCGGCCCCAAGCCGTGTTGGGCTGGCGGCCACCACCCCGCTTGACCCGGTCGACGACGAAGGTCTCGCATAGATAGTAGGCCCGCGGCGCGTCACTCCTCGTGACTAGCCAGATCCGATCGCCGATGAGATTGGAGACAGACTTCGAAGTATAGATGCCACAGATGCCAGGGCGAGGCCTATAGGGCAGGTTCCGGTCCGGATTGTGGTACTGGACGAAGTGACGCATCTATTCGGCGCTTGGCTTGTGGTCTAACGGATCGGTTTTCAGCGGCGGCCGCCCGACGGAACTGAGCGGCCGCGCCGTCCACCGATCAAACATCGGGGCGCGGCCGCGACTTGTCAAACCGGAACCCCAGCGGCCGTCCGCTGCAAAACCCTGGTTAGGCGGCAACGAGTGGCCGCGCGTCGAACCGCCTGAACTGGTAGCCGGACTGATCGAGTTTCGGAACAGCGGCCCGAAAGTGCCGAGCCGCGAGCTTGAAGGGGATCGACGGAGCGACCACCACTCTGACGAGGTCAGCCAGCCGTGTTGAGTCCGAACGGAACGGGAACCACAGTTCCGGCTGCACGAAACTGCGTCGCTCGATGAAGATGGCAAGCTCGCTTTCGAGCCGCCCGTCCGGGGTCAGGTGCCCGGCGAGTTGCTCAGGTACTGCGCTGAGGCTGTCCGGGTCACGCCACATAAAGTGGTAACGGGCTCGGGCGGAGACCGGCCCGATGACGGACTTGGGCCAGGGGGCCCTCCGTGCGACGAAGTCGAGGAACGCGGACCAGGCGGAAGCATCGCCGTGCCACTCGCGGTACCCGCCCTCGATCGGAGCGCCGCTTGGAAAGGACGTGCCGCCGCCGACCGTAACGGCAGGCTCGCCAAACCGAGAGATCGTCTCGTCGGCAATCGCCAGCAGGCTTGATGCATCGTCCCACTCCGTTGGGCGTTGGACCACGAGGCGGACGTCAAAAGGGCCGCGGACGGAAGCGCACCCGACCAGGAACCGCTCGATCCCGGCCCAAGCCTTGATCGGCGTGGCGGGCCGGAGAGCATGGCCAAACCCGGCATCCTTCGTCGGCTGGTATCGAACGATTTCGGGTGCAGTCACGTCGCCTTCTCGGAGGTCCGAATGCCGCCTAACGGTCTAGAAATAAGCTGCGGCGGCGTAGCCGCCGTCGGCTTCATTTCTTTGTTAGGCCGCGGGTCACGCGGTTCCGGTCAGCAAGCAAAGCTACCAGGCTGTGGGTGGTCGACAGCTGACCAGCCTGATCAACGGTTGATGGACGGGCCGCGGTAGGTGGTGTTGCCTCCGGGACAAGGGAAAGAAGCGACACACCAAGGACGAGCCCGGCTCGCCAAACGATATCGAGAGGGGCCCGCTGCCGTCCCGATTCGAGATTCGCATAGGTCGCACGGGGGACTCCTATGCGAATCGCCAAGTCCTCCTGAGTGAGCCCACGTTGCTTTCGAGCCAGCTGTAACAGGAGCCCGACTTCGCGACTGAACGCTTTGCTGTCGAACGCCAAGAGTCACGGACCCTTCGGTAAATGTTTGGTAATTAACGACTTACTGTGCCGAATTCTAGCACAGAATCTCGCGTTTGACAATCTTGTGCGATTAGTACACATTTGTGCTCGCTAATTGATCGTTTTTCCGCGATTCGGCTGAGTCCGGGCGGTCTGTTCGGGGTGTCAACAATCGGAATGGCCTGAAAACGGGCCGGAAGGGAGCGGGCTGCATGTCGAACGCATTGGGGCAACGCGTCGAGGGGTGGCTAAGAAAGGTGGGATCCACGCCAGTGAAGATCCACGATGACCAAGCGGCTTGGCACTTTGAGGTGGACTACCCGTCGGGTACACCGCATCGGGTGCACGTGGTCGGGCCCAAGGATCGGCCGGAGGCCGTCGTCATCGCGACCATGATCAACGTTTCGCCAGAACACGTCAAAACGTTCGGGGAACTAGACGATGATGACAAGGCGGCGTTTCTTTGGGACCTTCGGAAGACACTGAACCAGGACTTCGCCGAGTTTACGCTGGTCGGCTATCAGGAGGGTCTCGTCTGCCCGGCTGGGTTCCAGATCACGGCGACGCGGTTCGAGGACGGCCTCAGCCTCGATTCGTTCGCCCGCAGTATCTCCTCCGTATACAAGACGGAATTGGCCGGCATCATGTGCGTTCAGGAGCACCTGGGCCCTAAGGGATACGGGGCCGGAGGCCGGTTTGATTTCAAGCGACTTGGCCTGCAATGAGGCTTTCAGCGGGGGCCCGACTTCAATCCGGAGTCAGGCTCCCGCGGCCTAACCTATGAATGTGCTGCGCTGGCCACCGTGCAACCTAACATTTTGCCGGTGCTGCGGCGAGCCCAGCCAACTTCCGCTACGCCATCGGGTTTCCGTCGCCCGCCGAATTCGGCAGGCTGCAAGCGCGCCGCATAACCTCAGCGATCCTCGGGATTATCCAGACACCTGTCGCAGTGATATCGGGCCCAAGCCGCGGCGCCGCCGCGTCTAGATAACGTATTGCCCCTGTCCGGGCGAGGGCGGACGTATCTCCATACCCGGCAACCGCTTGGCAGTCACCTCCCGGACCAGCGCCGGCCTCGAGGCCCCGTGGGTTCGCGGCGATATAGCCGTGATTCGCCCCTTAGTACTGCGGGCCCGCAGTGATATCGGAATAGACTGCGAGCCGAGCCATCTGACGGGCGCACCGCCGCCACGAATTTCACGGCCAGGAACCCAGGTACGCACCGCCATCCCCGTGGCCTCCACGGTAATGCCGCGTTCCACGGCATGCGGGCCGCTCCGCCCGAAGGTCACTTCCCAGGGCCTGATCTCACCAAACCGGCAAGACCAGCCGGTGAGCCGAGGCTCAGTCCAGGTGTCAGTGGACTCGACCCCGATTCCGGCGACTTCGGTCGCCGCACCGGCAGGCCGGATCCCGGTGCCGATGGGCTCGAACGCAATGTCGCCAGGCTCGGTCACGATGTCGGTGGGCACGGACCCGATGTCGGTGGGCAGGAGCCCGATGTCGGTGGGCAGGAACCCGATGCCGGCGTACACGAGAACGATGTCGATGGGTTCGGCCCCGGTGTCGGCGTACCCGATGGCAATGTCGGTGAGCTCAACCCCGATGTTGGCGGGCACAAGGACGATGTCGACGGGCTTGATCACGTTGTCGGCGGGCACGATGGCGATGTCGGCGAGCTCGGTCTCGATGCCGCCGCGCACGATGACGATGTCAGCGGGCCCGGTCTCGATGTCACAATACACGATGACGGTGCCCGTGGGCTCGGTCCCAATGTCGCCGTACACGATGAGGATGTCACTGCGCTCGGTCTCGATGCCGGCAATGCACGACGACGATGTCGGCGGGCTCGACCCCGATGTCGGAGCGCACGAAGCCAGTGCCGGCGCGCTCGATCCCCTTGTCGGCGGGCTCGGCCCCAATGTCGACGCGCATGGTCACGATGTCGGCGAGCTCGACCCCATTGTCGGCGCGCACGGCCGCCCTGTCGACGCGCATGACCGCCATTTCGGGACGCACGATCTCAATGTCGCCAGCCACGGCCCGCTTGCCGACCCGCACGGCGACCATGCCGACCCGCCCGGCCGTATCGCCACCCTGCCCCGTCCCAAGGATCGGGTTCAACCCGGGCCGGATCGTAAGCTGCGCCCCGCCGTCGCCCAGCTTGGTCGGCACCCCCTGTCGCACGCCCCCGTAGGCGTTAGACCCGACGACCCTGCCCCACCCCACAACCCCGCCGCCGCCGTCCCCGGCTCCCATGCCCCGAATCTTCGGGGTATTGCCGGGACGCCCCGACGGCTGCACCTTCCTCAGGTACCCCGTACCCCGGATCAGCCATGCCCGCACGCACCATCGGCACCGCCACCATCTCCTTCGGCCTCGTCTCCGTCCCGATCAACATCTTCTCGACGGCGGAATCGAAGGCCTCGGTGTCCTTCAACATGCTCCACAAGAAGTGCAACACCCGCCTCAAACAGCAGTACGTCTGCCCCAAGGACGAGGAAGTCGTCCCCAACGACGAACGGGTCAAAGGCTACGAATTCGCCAAGGACCAGTACGTCGTCTTCACCCCCGAGGAGATCAAGGCCCTCGACGAAAAGGCCACCAACACGATCGACATCGACGCCTTCGTCCCCCTGGCCAAGGTGGACCGCCTCTACGTCGAAAAGGTCTACTACCTGGGCCCCGACAAAGGCGGCGATCGCGCCTACAAACTCCTTTCCCAGGCCCTCGGCGATACCGGCCGTGCCGCGCTGGGGCAGTACTCGGCCCGCGGCCGCCAGTACCTGGTGCTCCTCCGCCCGATGGAGAACGGCGTCATCGTCATGGAACAGCTCCACTACCAGGACGAACTCAAGCCGGCGGACGAAGTCCCCCTCGGCGAGGCCGAGGTCAAGCCGATGGAACTGACCCTGGCCAAACAGTTGATCGAACAGGGTGCCACCGACGAGTTCCACCCGGAGAAGTACCACGACAAGGTCCGGGAACGGGTCATGGAAGCGATCAACAAGAAGGTCGAAGGCCAGGAAATCACGGCCGAGCCCTCGCAGGACGGCGGCGGCAAGATCATCGACCTCATGGAGGCGCTCAAGGCGAGCCTGGCCAAGGCCTCCTGAATGGCGATCCTCGTCGGCACGAGCGGCTACGCCTTCAAGGAATGGAAGGGGCCGTTCTACCCAGCCAAGCTCCCCGACAAGGAGATGCTTGGCTGGTACGCGGGCAAATTCCCCACGGTCGAGATCAACAACACCTTCTACCGGATGCCCCGGGAGAAGAACCTGCTCGACTGGGCGGCACAGGTGCCCGAGTCGTTCACCTTTGCCATCAAGGCCAGCCAGCGAATAACCCACCACGCCCAGCTCCGGGACTGCGGCGAGCTGGTGGGCTACCTGTCCCAGACGGTGGCGGTGCTCGGGCCCCGGCTCGGGCCCACGCTGTTCCAGTTGCCGCCCCACCTGAAACGGGATCTGCCGCGGCTCGAGGCCTTTCTCGACATCGTGCCGAAACGGTGGCGGATCGCGATGGAGTTCCGGCATCCGAGCTGGTTCGAGGACGACCAGGTGTTCGGGATCCTCAAGGCGCGGAACGCCGCACTCACGATCTCGGACCAGGAAGGGGTCGAGCCGCCGGTGGTGGCCACGGCGGACTTCGGCTACGTCCGGCTCCACCGGTTCGACTACGACGAGGCGATGCTGGCCGGCTGGGCGGATCGGATTCGCGAGCTGAACTGGCCGAACGCGTGGGTCTACTTCAAGCACGACCACGGGCCCGGCTCGGGGCCGCCGGTGGCCGAGGCGCTGATCGCCAAGCTCGGCGCCGCCGCAACCTCGTAGCTCGCGGACCGCGCCGGTTGATCGCGGCCGGACCATAGCCGCGGTGCCGGCCGGCTACGGTCCTTCGGGCGTGAGCCCCATCTCGTCGAAGAACCGCTGCCCGCCGGTCGGCGCCTCGTTCCGGGCATCCACCCGGGTCATCACCAGCCGGTCCTTCGCCCGCGTCATCCCGACATACAGCAGCCGGCGCGACTCCTGAAGCTCCTCCTCCGCCGGTGACTGCGACTGCTTCCCACCAGGCATCGACGTGTCCTCGACGCCCACGATGTAGACCCGCGAGAACTCGAGCCCCTTGGTGGCGTGCAGGGTGAGCAGGTTCACCCGCGCCGAGTCGGTGTCGACGCCGTCGCTCTTGGAAAGGGCGATCCGGCCGAGGAACTCCTGGATCTCCTCCGCGAGCGTCGTGGCCTCGAGACCCTCGAGGAGCCGGCGCACCCGCGCCATGGCGGTCGGGTAGCGCTGGTCGGCACCCTTCTCGGTCCGGACCCGCAGCATCAGGCCCACGCCGCCGAGCCGCTCGATCAGGTCGTCCAGGCTTGCGGCCGACACCCCGACGCGGTCCCGCTCGCGCTGATAGAAGTCGAGGCAGGTGCTGAACCGGCCCAGCGCGTAGATCGACGCCATGTCCTTGAGGAGCCGGCCCTCGTCGTCCAGGGTCTCGGGGTCCACGAGAGCCAGGGCCACGCCGAGGAAGTCGAGCGCATTGGCCAGCGCCACCCGCCGGCTCCGGGCGATCCGCTCCTCCTCGAGCTTCCGGAACACCGCGGCGAGGGTTCGCACGTCCGAGAGCGCATGGTGCGCCCGGCCCGGATCGATGCCGAACCGCGCGGCCAGATGTTCGAGCCGGGCACTGCCGAGCCGGAGCGACCGCGCGAGCGGCAGCGTGTCGTAGGTCCGGAGCGCCTTCTTCCCCGTCATCCGGGCCAGAATCTGGAAGTCGAAACTGAAGCCGTTGTGGGCGACGAGTTCCTCGCCATCGGCGAAGGTCTCGAACGCCGGCCATACCTCCTCGAAGAACGGCGCGTCCTCGAGATCGGCCATCGAGTACCCGTGCACCTTGGTGGCGGCCGGCGCGATCGGCGTCCGCGGCTTCACCAACCGGTGGAACTCGGCCACGATCTCCCAGTTCCGGACCCGCACGGCCGCGATCTCGACGACCTCGGCCGTGGTCACGTCTCGGTCGGTGGTCTCGAGGTCGACGACCACGAAGTCGCCCGCCCGGCTCTCGGTGGTGGCCACAGCGACCTGGAGCGCCTTGAACACCGTCACGCCGAGCCCGAGCCGGCTCGACCAGGCCGAGTCGATCACCAGCGCGCCGGGCTCAGGGTCGGTGCCGGGCTGGAGGTAGTCCACGAGCCGGAACCCGGCCGCCGAGATCAGCCCGGCCAACCCGATCTCGGCGCCGCCCATCGGGCGCACCAGAATGCGGGAGCGAGCCGCGGCGGCCTGCAGGATCGCCTCCGCGAGTGCCACGGCCTCGGGCAGATCGGCGGGATCCGACAGATCCTCGGCCCGGTTCTCGAGCGCCGTCTGGTAGCGGCCGACCCGCTGGGAGAGGATCTCATCCGCCAACGGGCCCAGGTGCTCGTGCCGCTGGCCGAGGGCCGAGAGGTTGTTCATCGTGGCCAGGGCGCGCCGGATCTTCCGGGCCTCCTGGTCGGCCATCGGCAGCTCCCGGCCCAGCTTCCGGAGGAGCGGCATGAAGCCGATTTCCTCGTGGGCGGCTCGCTGGCGAATCCGGTCGAACAACTGCCCCGGCAACACTTCGCGGCAGAACGCCTGGTTCACCACCGGATCGCCGGCGTAGGCAATGACCTTGAGCGCCGCCATCAGATAGCTGACGGCGGGATCGTCCGTCATCGAGCGCCCCGCGGCGAGGCGACAAGGAATCCCCGCCTGCATCAGCGCGCCCTCCAGCACGTCGCCGATGGCGTGGGTCCGGTAGAGGATCGCGAATTCTCCCCAGGGCAGCGCGGCCGCCTCCCGATCCCGGCCGATGTCGGCGAGGAGCCACGCCGTCTCGGCCTTCTCGTCGGCAAACCGGCGGGCCTCGACGGGATGAGCCGTGGACCGCACCGCCGTGAGCGACTTGTCGAAGAGCGACGGATTGCCGGAGACGAGCTTCCGGGCCAGCGCGAAGATTTCCCGCGCGGTCCGGCGGTTCTGGTCCAGCACGATGTGCTGCCGGATCGAGAATTCGTTCAGGTAGGTGGTGATCAGCGCCGGATCGGCGCCGGTCCAGGAGAAGATCGACTGCTCGTCGTCGCCCACGACGAAGAGGTTCCGGTGTTCGGCCGCGAGCGCCTTGACGATGGCGTACTGGATGTGGTTGAGATCCTGGAACTCGTCGACGAGCACCTGGTCGAAGCCGCGGGCCACTTCGCGAGCCACCTCGGGCCGGCTGGTGAACAGTTCGTTGGTGAGATGAATCAGATCGTCGAAGTCCACCATCTTGCGGCGCTCGAGATACCGCCGGTAGGCGCCGAACACCACCCGGTCCCGGTCGCCCAGCTCCGCCCGGCCCAGCCGGAAGGCGCCGAACCGGGTGAGGGTCCCCGCCCGCCACTTCACGCCCACGCCGAACCGGCCGAGCACGTCGTGCTGATAGTCCTCGTCCGCGATCCCGAAGCCGCGTTCGAGCCCCACCTCCTCGCCGTGGGCCCGGAGGATCCGCACGCACAGCGAATGGATGGTACTCCGGGTCACCGGCTCGGCGCGCTCGCCGATTTCCCGCCGGAGCCGGGCGGCCACCTCTTCGGCGGCCTTGTTGGTGAAGGTGAGGGCGCAGATCCGGGCGGGATCGACCTCACGGGTCTCGATGAGGAAGCGGATCCGCTCGATGAGGCAGAACGTCTTCCCGGCGCCGGGACCGGCGAGCACCAGCGCGGGGCCCGGCGGGGCGCTGATGGCGGCCTGCTGCGCCGGCGTGGGCTCGAGACGTTCGGGCGGAGTCACCCCGCCAATTTAGCGGAGGCCTGCGACGGAGCCGGTTACCCGGATGCGGCCCCGATGATCCCTTTCATCCACGTGGCGGCGGTGCCGGCCAGCTCGGCCATCACATCCGCCTCCGTCTTCCCAGTGCGCTTCGGCACGGCAAAGGCGTGGTTGGCCTCGTCGATGATGTGGAGCGTGGCCCGGGCACCCAGCCGCCGTTTGACCCGGCGGATCAAGGCCACATCGGCGAGATCGTCGCGCGTGCCCTGGAGGAACAGCATCGGCTGGGCGACGCGGTCGAGGTGATCCCCGCGGGTGGTGGCTGCCCGCTTCGGCGGATGGAGCGGGAAGCCGAAGAAGACGAGGCCCTTCACCGGGTCGAGTCCGGCCGGGTCCGCCGCGGCGGTGGACGTCATCCGCCCGCCGAAGCTCTTGCCGCCGGCAAAGAGCGGCAGCCCGCCGAGGTGACGCACCGCTTCGGCCACCGCGGCCCGCACGGTGGCCACGGCAACGTCCGGCGTGTCCGGCCGCGATTTCCCGGCCTCCCGCGAGGGAAACTGGAACCGGAGGGACGCGACCCCGGCGGCGGCGAGTTCCTCCGCCACGGCGGCCATGAAGCGATGGTGCATGCCGGCCCCGGCCCCGTGAGCGAACGTCAGGCCGGCGAACGCCTGCGGGGGGGCCAGGAGGAGGGCGGACACGCGGCCGGCCGGGGTGTCCAGGGTCAACTCGACCGGCGGGGTCACGGGCGGGCCTCCCGGCGCGGTCTGGGCGGAGGGTCTGACGGGCGGATCATGCGCGGGAGTTAGCACCCGGTCGGGCGACGGTCAACTTTCGGCGCCGGGGCCAGGCTGCTTGCGCCGGTTCGGTCCCAGTCGAGCAGGCGGCTGAGCCGACCGGCCGCGCCAGCGCCCCGAACCGATCAGGCGACCAACGCCTCAGGCGCGGCCCCCGATTTCCGGTTTCCTGCCCGTCGGGCCAAATTGCGAGCGAACCGGAGGAGTCCGTCCATGCTGTTCGCTACCCTGGCACTTACCGCCGCCATGTTCCAGACCGATTCGCTCTCCCGCGCCGAGCGCCGGGCGGCCGCCCACGTCGACGAGCACGCCGCCGAGGCGGTCACCCTGCTGCAGCGCATCGTCGACATCAACAGCGGTACCCTCAATTTCGCCGGCGTGCGCGAGGTCGGCCGGGTGCTCCGGGCCGAGTTCGATGCGCTGGGCTTCACCACGCGGTGGGAGGACGGTGCCGCCTTCAACCGGGCCGGGCACCTCGTGGCCGAGCACCCGGGCCGGGGGCCGAAGATTCTCCTGATCGGCCACCTCGACACGGTGTTCGAGCCGGACAGTCCGTTCCAGCGGTTCGAGCGGGTGGACGACAAGATCGCGCGGGGGCCCGGCATCGTGGACATGAAGGCGGGCGACGTGATCATCGTCCAGTCGCTCAAGGCGCTCAAGGCGGCCGGGCTCCTCGACGGGATGCACGTCACCGTGATCATGACGGGCGACGAGGAAGCCTCCGGCGACCCGCGGTCCCTCGCGCGGAAGACGCTGATCGACCTGGCGCGGACCCACGACGTCGCCATCGGGTTCGAGAATGGTTCGGGCGATCCGCACAAAGCGGTCACGGCCCGCCGCGGGACCACCAGCTGGACGCTCACGGTCACGGCCAAGCCGGCGCATTCGTCGCAGATCTTCCGCGAGGACGTCGGCTCGGGGGCCGTGTTCGAGGCGGCGCGGATTCTCACCGCGTTCCACGACCGCCTGGCCGGCCAGCCATTCCTGACGTTCAACCCCGGCCTCGCGATCGGCGGCACCGCGGTGGACATCGACTCGACCGGCGTCCGCGGCACCGGGTTCGGGAAGAGCAACGTCGTGGCCGAGCGGATGGTGGTGAAGGGCGATCTCCGGATCCTCTCGCCGGAGCAGCTGGCGGCCACCAAGCAGACCATGCGGGAGATCGCCACCCGGACCAGGCCGCACGCCGAGGCCACCATCGAATTCGTCGACGGCTATCCGCCCCTGCCGCCGTCCGAGGGGAACCAGCGTCTCCTGGCCCTCGTGGCCAAGGCGAACCGCGACCTCGGCTTCGGCGACGTGACTGCGACGGATCCGATGCGGGCCGGCGCGGCTGACGTGTCGTTCACGGCGGGGCTCGTGTCGATGGCCATCGACGGCATCGGCGGGGCCGGGGCGGACGATCACACGGCCCAGGAAACCGCCGACCTGAGCGAACTGCCGAAGCTCATCAAGCGCACCGCGGTCCTGCTGCACCGCCTGAGTCGCGACCAGCGCACCACGTCCTGACCGATGCCCCGGTACGCCGCCTTCCTCCGCGCGGTCAACCTCGGCAGCCACAAGAAAGTGGCGATGACGGACCTCCGCGCCACGGCCGAGGCCCTCGGCTTCCACCGGCCGCAGACGCTCCTGCAGACCGGCAATCTGGTGTTCGACTCGCCGCTGGCATCGGCCGCGCGCGCCGAGAGCCGGCTCGAACAGGGCCTGGCGGCCGAACTGGGGCTCGAGACGGAGTGCTATGTCCGGACACCGGGGGAACTCGACGCGATCGTGGCCGCGAATCCCTACCCGGGGATGGCCCGGGACGATCCCGCGCACCTCGTCGTGATGCTGTTCCGCGCGCGCCTGGCCCCATCGGCGGTCAAGGCGCTCGCCGGGGCGATCCGGGGGCGCGAGACCGTCGCCGCGGAGGGCCGCACCCTGTATCTCACGTACCCCGACGGGATCGGCACCTCGAAGCTGACGCCGGCGGTGATCGCTCGGCACCTCGGTGTCCCCGGCACGGGCCGCAACTGGAACACCCTGCTCAAGGTGCAGGCCGCGGCGACGGCCGATTGATGGTTCGGTTTTTGTTTGGTATCTTGTCCGGATGCGCTTCCCGCGAATCGGCGTCTCATTCGCCGCTCTATCCGTCCTGGCCGGATCCGCCGCCACCGCCCAGCCCCGCCCGGAGAACGCCATGACGGCATCCGCCACCGGCACGTTCGAGGTCAAAGTCTCACCGGCGCCGTCCGAGCCGGCCGAAGTGGGCCGGCTCACGCTCGACAAGCAGTTTCATGGCGATCTCGAGGGCACGAGCCAGGGAACCATGCTGGCGCACCGCACCGCGGTGGAGGGCTCGGCCGGGTACGTGGCCATGGAACGGGTCACCGGTAAGCTGGCGGGGCGCAAAGGCTCTTTCGTGTTGATGCATCTCGGCGTGATGAACCGCGGGGCCCAGTCGCTCACGATCTCGGTGGTCCCGGACTCGGGCACCGACGAGCTGGCCGGCCTGAGCGGCACGATGGAGATCATCATCGAGGGCCGGAACCATTCGTATCGCTTCGCCTACGAGCTGCCGTCCCGATGAACCGGGCCTCGCCTGCACCGCGCCGACTGCCTGCCGCCGGACTCGCTTCCGGTTCGTGGCCCCGGGCGGCGGTCTTCGGATGCTTCCTCGTGGCGCTCACCGCGTGCCGCAGCGCGGAACCCGTCGCGGCAGCCGGGGGCGGAGACAGCCAGCTGATGGCCAACGTTCGGCTCGCGATCACCACCGATGGCGCCCGGAGTGCGGTCGTCTCCGCCGACTCCGCCAGCACCACCACGGATGCCCTCGACCTCACGTTCATTCGGATGCGGCTCACGGTCTTTGCCGATGACGGCCAGCCGCTGGCAAACCTGACCGCGCCGGGCGGCCGGCACCGCATCGGGGGAGACACGGTCCTGGCCACGGGAGGCGTCGTGCTCTCCTCCGTTACCGGCGACACGCTCTGGACCCCTCGGCTCCGCTTCGAGAAATCGGTCGAGCAGTTCGTCACCGACACGACGTACACGCTGCGGCTCAACGGGGCCCGGAGTTCCGGCACCGGCCTCCGCACCGATCTCACCCTCCGGCCCCGCCCGAAACGGTCATGAAAACCGCTACGGTCATCTTCGCCTGCGTCCACAACGCCGGCCGGTCGCAAATGGCTGCTGCCTGGTTCAACCGGCTCGCGGACCCCGCGCGCGCCCGCGCCCTCTCGGCGGGAACGGCGCCGGGCACCCGGGTCCATCCGGAGGTGGCCACGGTCATGGCCGAGTCCGGGATCGACCTGTCCGGCGCGGTGCCGCAGCGGCTCACGGACGAGCTGGCCCGCGGGGCCACGCACCTGATCACGATGGGCTGCGGCGACCAGTGTCCGGTGGTGCCCGGCGTGGTCCGCGGCGATTGGCCGCTGCCTGACCCGAAAGGCCAGCCGCTGGACGTCGTCCGGGGCATTCGCGACGAGATCCGCGCGCGGGTGGCCGGCATGATCGCCGAGCACGGCTGGCAGGAGGCGGATTCGGCCGATCCGCGATAGAATTCCCCACCCCGTCCTCGCCAACCCCCGCTGGAGTTTGTCCCGATGAAACGACGTCTCGCGCTGCCGCTCGCCGTGCTCGCCGCCACCGCCTGCGGGAAGACCGGCGGCGGAGACGACGTGGCCCGCTGGGAGAGCCGGGCGGCCGCGGTCGAGATCGTCCGCGACGACTGGGGCATCGCCCACATCAAGGGCGCCACCGATGCGGATGCGGTGTTCGGGATGATCTACGCCCAGGCGGAGGACGACTTCAACCGGGTCGAGCACAACTACCTGCTCTCGATGGGCCGGCTGGCCGAGGCCGAGGGCGAGCGGGAGATTTACCGCGACCTCCGGATGAAGCTCTTCGTCAATCCCGCCAAGCTGCAGGCGCTCTACGCCGAGAGCCCGGAGAACCTCAAGACCCTGATGAACGCCTGGGCCGACGGGCTCAACTACTACCTGCACACCCATCCCGACGTGAAGCCGCGGGTCATCACCCGGTTCGAGCCGTGGATGGCGCTCTCGTTCACCGAGGGCAGCATCGGCGGCGACATCGAAACGATCTCGCTCCGGGGCCTGGAAGCGTTCTACGGCGGCGACTCCGCGGCGGTGATGTCCAGCCGCCGTCTCCCGGCGGCCACCCGGCTGGCCGTGACGGAGCCTGCCGATGACGTGCTCAAGGAGCCGTCCGGATCGAACGGCATCGCCATTGCTCCGGGCAACACGACCGCCGGGCACGCGCTGCTCCTGATCAACCCGCATACCTCGTTCTTCTTCCGCTCCGAACTGCAGATGACGAGCGACGAGGGCCTCAACGCCTACGGCGCGGTCACCTGGGGCCAGTTCTTCGTCTATCAGGGCTTCAACGAGCACGCCGGCTGGATGCACACGTCGAGCGGTGTCGACAACATCGACGAATACCGCGAGAGCGTGACCCGCAAGGACGCCGGCTTCGTCTATCGCTATGGCGACGAGGAGCGGGCCGTCACCACCGAGAAGATCGCCGTCCCGTACCGGACCGACGCCGGGCCGGCCACCAGGGAGTTCACCGTCTATCGCACCCACCACGGTCCGGTGGTCCGGAGCGACGACGGCCGGTGGATCACGGTGCGGCTCATGGACGAGCCGATCAAGGCGCTCACCCAGTCGTGGAGCCGGACCAAGGCGAAGAACCTCGAGGCGTTCAAGCAGACGATGGAGCTTCACACCAACTCCTCGAACAACACCCTCTTCGCCGATTCCGAGGGGAACATCGCGTACCTCCACGCGAACTTCATTCCCCGGCGGGACACCACGCTCGACTGGCAGCGGCCCGTGGATGGTTCGACGGCGGCCACCGAATGGGGTGACGTCATGTCGTTCGACCAGAGCCCCAACGTGATCAACCCGCCCAACGGCTGGGTCATGAACACCAACAACTGGCCCTTCAGCGCGGCCGGTCCCAACAGCCCCAAGCGCGCCGACTATCCGTCCTACGTGGAGCGCGGCGGCGAGAATCCGCGCGGCGTCCACGCCATCCGGGTCCTCCAGGGCCGGAAGGACTTCACGCTCGACCGCCTGGTCGAAGCGGCCTACGACAGCCAGCTGCCGGCCTTCGACGACCTGATCCCTGCGCTCGTCGCCGCCTACGACCGGACGCCCGCCGCCGATCCGGTCCGGCGGAGCGTCAGCGAGCAGATCGAACTCCTCCGGAAGTGGGACCGCCGCTGGGGCGTTGAATCAGTCCCGACCTCGCTCGCGGTCTACTGGGGCGAGGAACTCTGGCGCCGGGTCAGCGGCAACGACGACATCGAAGGGATGTCGGTCTACGAGTACATGGCCCGGAAGGCCAGCCGGGCTGACCAGCTCGGCGCCCTGGCCGCCGCGTCCGAGAAGCTCACGGCGGATTTCGGCACCTGGAAGACCCCGTGGGGCGAGATCAACCGGTTCCAGCGGCTGACCGACGACATCGTCCACCCGTTCGACGACGCCCAGCCCAGCATCCCCGTCGCCTTCACCTCCGCGCGGTGGGGCTCGCTCGCCTCCTTCGGCGCCAGGAGCTTCGGCGGCTCGAAGAAGATCTACGGTACCAGCGGCAACAGCTTCGTGGCCGTCGTCGAGTTCGGCGACAGCGTCCGGGCCCGCGCGGTCACCGCCGGCGGCGAGAGCGGCAACCCGGCCTCGCCCCATTTCAACGACCAGGCCGAAAGCTACGCGACGGGCAATCTCCGCCCGGTCTACTTCTATCCCAACCAGCTCGAGGGCCACACCGAGCGCCGCTATCACCCGGGCAGCTGAGCGCATGACCGCACCAGCGTCGACGGGCGGCTCGAGCCGCCCCTACCAGATCGTGGCCCTGCTCACGGTGATCGTCGACCAGGTCACCAAGCGGATCGCCGCCCTCTACCTGGCGGGCCGCCCCCGCCAGACCTTCCTCGGCGACACCGTCCGGCTCGACTACGCCGAGTCCGTCGGCGCCTATCTCGGCCTTGGCACCAATGTCCCGCCGGGGGTCCGGTCGCTGTGCGTCTTCGGCGGCGTGGCGGCGATTCTCGGGTCCGTCGCGGTGT
>JBFXAY010000100.1:0-16236 GCA_050183815.1 Gemmatimonadales bacterium
CCGGGTGCCCTGCGCCGCCTCCATCCGGGACAACTCGCGGACGTTGCCGACGGCTTGGCCCAGCGTGTTCATCTGGAATGGCCGCTCGGGAGCCCCGAACGGCGCGTTCGGTACCCGGAAGGCGCTCGTGTCCTGATAGATGTCCACGAGCTGATAGCGCCGGAAATCGACCGGATCGGGATAGAGCGTCCAGGTGCCCCCGTAGTAGTCGGGATAGTGGATCTGGAGTGCCAGCGAAATCCACCCGCCGGTCGAACCGCCGGTCATCACCCGCGCCCACGGCTCGGCGATCATCCGGAACTCGCGCTCGAGGTACGGTATCAGCTCCTGGTGAATGGCGTCGCCATAGGGGCCGTTGTTGAGCGAGTTGAGGCCGTAGGAGTCGTCGAAGAACGGCGTCGGATGCTGGAGCTTGACCGCGATGAACCGCGGGAATGAATCCGCTCGCCACGCCTGGCCGAACTGGTAGCCGCTCTCCCGCTTGCCCCCCGCCTCGCGCTGCAGGTTGGCGAAGAGTGCGGGGCCGGGCGGCGGGGGCTCGGTCGCGAAGCCGAACGGCGGCTCGAGGCTGAAATGGTCCTCGTGAAACACCACCGGATAGCGCTGGTCGGGATGGTCCCGGTAGCCGCGCGGCAGCAGCACCGTGGCGCCGAGGTACATCGGCTGCCCCCACCAGCGCGAGAGAATCTCGCTCCGGATCTTGATCCGCTTCACCCACTCGTTGTCCGGCGGCACCTCGATCGGCGGAATGACCTGGTCGAGCACCAGCCGCACGGTGCGCGGGTTCCTGGGGTCGAAGTGCACCTGGACCGGCGTGCCGTACACGTTGCCGGGCGAGAAGGCCCACCGCTGACCCTCCCACTGGTCCTGATGCGCCCACACCGTGTGGCCGTCGGCGCGGTCGAACCGGGTGTAGACGTTTGCGATGGCCTGGACCCAGTAGTCGCGCTTGGGAAGCTGGGAGAGGCTCGGATAGGGGAAGCCGAGGGCGTTCCGGTCCAGCACCACGGCTCGCCCCGGCTGGACGCCCTCGACGTCGATCGCGAAGAACGGCACCCGGGCATCCCGCTGCCGCGCCGAGTTGTAGCCGGCAATCCGGGGCTCCGGATCCGCGCTGGGCGCGAAACTGAGGAAGATCCGCCCGGTGAGCGGTTCCGCCCGGGCCGAACGGGCGATGACGATCTCGAACCGGGGCCCGGGAACGCGCTGGGCCGTCACCGGCCCCGCCGCGGCCATCCCGAGGACCGCCACTGCCGCGACCGGCCCCACCCCCCGGCCGGGGCTGGTTCGAACCCGCGCCGGCGCCAGGCGTCCGGCCGCCACCGTCAGGCCAGGAATCATGGTTGGGAATCCAATCGCAGCATCGTCTGCAGCAGTACGTTCGCTCCATTCGTCACGTCCGCCGGCCGGGTGAATTCCTTCGGCGCATGACTGATCCCGCCGACCGACGGCACGAAGATCATCCCCATCGGCCCGATCCGGGCCAGGTCCTGGGCATCGTGCCCCGCCCCGCTCGGCATCACCCGGGCCGACAGCCCGAGCGACCGGGCCGCGTCCGCAATCCGGTCGCGCACCGCCGGGGTGCTGAGCGCCGCTACGTTGGTGGCCTTCGGCTGCACCGTCCAGGTGGTGCCGCGGCTCGCCATGATCTCCGTCCCCGCCCGCTCGATCTCCATCCAGAGCGCGTCGAGGGTCGCCATCGAGAGGTCCCGGATCTCGATCGACATCGAGACTTCGCCGGGGATCACGTTCGAGGCGCCCGGACGCACCTCGAACCGGCCCACGGTGCCGACTTGGCGACCCGGCCGGGTCTTGACGATGCGGTCCACCGCGAGCGCCAGCTCCGACGCCGCCAGGAGGGCGTTCTTCCGGCCCGGCATCGGCGTCGTCCCCGCGTGGTTCGCGAAGCCGCTCACCACGATGTTCCAGGACCGGATCCCGACAATCCCTTCGACGACGCCGATGTCGGTGCCCGACTCGTCGAGGATGCCGCCCTGTTCGATGTGCAGCTCGACGTAGCCCGCGATGCTCCCCGGTTCGTTCCGGTACCGGGCCATCGCCTCGGGATTGCCGCCGACCCGGCGGATCTTCTCCGCCAGCGTCACCCCGTCCCGGGGATCCGGGCGGGCCAGTTCCTCGGCGCCGATGTCCCCGAGGAACCCGCGGCTGCCGGTCAGCCCGCTTTCCTCGTCGGCCCACATCGTGACCCAGAACGGATGGCGGTTCCGATAGCCCGCCTCGTTGAGCGTCCGGGCCACCTCCACCGCGGCGAGCGTCCCGACATCGCCGTCGTAGTTGCCCCCGTGGAGCACCGAATCGATGTGAGACCCGAAGAGCAGCGGCTTGAGCGCCGGATCGCTCCCGGGCCGCCGGCCGATGATGTTGCCGGCGGGATCGGTGCTCACCTCGAGCCCGGACTCCCGCATGATCGGCACGAGCCAGGCCCGGGCGGCGCGATCCGCCTCGCCGAAACCGACCCGGCTCACCCCGCCCTCGGGATTGGCGCCGAACCGCGACAGGTCCGCGAGCCAGCCGTTCACCCGGTCACCGTTGACACGCCACGCGTCAGGAGCCGCGCTCCCCGGGCCCAATCCCGCCCGCGCCAGCACGCTCCCGCCCGGCCCCATGGCGGCCAGCGCCGCCCCGGTGGCCCGAACCATTGCCCGCCGGTCCATCCGTCCACCCTGATCCATCAGCCGACCTCCCGGGTTGCCGCGGTCCACGCGAGATGCCGCTCCATCACCACCGGCCAGAGCCGCCGGACCTCCGGCAGGTCCAGCCCGAAACCGCCTCGCAACGTCTCGACGTAGTCATCCGCATCGGCCAGGACCCGCGAGGTGGCCCCGCGCGGCGTCGTCCGCGTGAGCACCGCGCCGCGGAGGGTCACGAACCCCTCGCCGTCGAACCGGTGGCACACCGTCCGGCGGACGAACGGCGACGCCGGATCCGTCTGGAGCCGCCGGCATTCCGAAGCAAACCACGCCAGCGGACGCGGCGTGGTGGTCAGATCGAACCGGTGGTCCGAGCCCTCATGACCGAACAGGACGATCCACCGGTCCGCCTCGCGCGCCAGCCGCACCTCGAAGCCGTCCTGCCGGTAGCAACCCTCCTCGAGGGGCACCGGCTCGAGCAGGCCGTTGCCGAAGCCCACATCGGCGAGGTATCGCCGCTCGAGTTCCACGACGATCACGAGGTGATTCCCCTCCGGCACCGGCTCGGCCACCCGCCGCCGCACGGTACCGGCGGCGTAGTGAGCCGTGAAGCCGAGTTCGCGGAGGACCCAGCCGAAGCAGCCGTTCATCTCGTAGCACCAGCCGCCCCGGCCGTCCCCCAGTTTGGCGACCGCGGCCTCCTCCCCGAGCGGCAGGCCCACCCCGAGGTGAATGTCGAGGTTCTCGTAGGCGATCCGCTCGAGGTGCGCCCGATGGAGCCGGATCAGCGTGTCGGTCGTCGGCGGCGGAGCGCGGTCCAACCCGAGTCGCGCCAGGTACCGGCCGAGCCCGGCGTGGATCACTCCTCCCACTCGACGTTCCCGTCCACGGCGATCTCCTGCCCGCTCACGTGGCGGGCCTCGTCGCTCGCGAGGAAGGCACACACCCCGGCGATCTCCTCCATCCCGATCCAGGTCCGCATCGACACGAACCGGAGGGCATCCTGTTCGAGCGATTCGACCGACACGCCTTTGTCCTGGGCCACCCGGGCCAGCACGCCCCGTCCCCGCGCGTTGTCGATGAAGCCCGGCAGCACCGCATTGACCCGGATGTTCCAGGGTCCGAGTTCCCGGGCGCACTGGTGAGTCAGGCCCAGGACGCCGGCCTTGCTCACGACGTAGGCGGTCCGTTTCGGCAACTGAGTCCGGGCCGACGTGGTCGCCAGATTGATGATGGCGCCGTGCCGCTGCGCCTTGAAGTGAGGGACGACGTGCTTGATGGTCACGAACATCCCCGTGAGATTGACCCGGAGACAGTGTTCCCAGTCCGCCACATCGAGTTCCTCGACCCAGCCCCGCGGCCCCGCGATACCATGGTTGTTGACCAGGACGTCCACCCCGCCCATCAGCCCGGCCGCCTCCGCCACCATGGCCGCGACCGCGGCCGGATCTCCAAGGTCGGTACGACTGGTCGTGAGACCCGGCATCCGCTCCGCCGCGTCGGCGAGCGCCGCGGCGTCGATGTCGCAGACGTGCAGGCGGGCCCCGTCGCGATGGAAGCGCTCCGCGATCTTCCGGCCGATGCCGCCCGCGCCTGCCGTGATGATGACCCGAGCCGTTGCCATGCGCCCTCCGCCCCGACATGACCGCCGCGTTGGTCACCGCGAACCGGCCCGATAGATTGCGTCGATGACCCTGAACGATACCACCCTCGACCTCCGGCATCTCGGTCGCGACCGCTACGTCGGGTCCGAGCTGCTGATCACCTCGGCGGGCCCCGTCCTGCTCGACGTCGGTCCGGGGTCGACCCTGCCGGCCCTCGAGACCGGCCTGGCGGCGGCCGGTCTCCGGATCGAGGACCTCCACGCGGTCCTCCTGAGCCACATTCACTTCGATCACGCCGGTGCCGCAGGCCTCCTCGTCGAGCGGAATCCCGCGCTCCCGATCTTCGTGCACGAACGGGGCGCCCGCCACCTCCACGACCCGTCCCGCCTGATCGCCAGCGCCACGAGAATCTACGGCGACCGGATGGACACGCTCTGGGGCCGCCTGGCGCCGATTCCGCTCGCCAATCTCAGGACCCTGACCGGCGGCGAGACCCTCGAGTTCGGCGACCGCCGGTTCGAAGTGACGGCGGCCCCCGGCCACGCCGTGCATCACGTGGTCTACTTCGAGCGCGCCACGGCCACCGCGTACCTGGGCGACAACGGCGGCGTCAACGTCCCGGCCCTGCCCCTCACCCTTCCGGTCACGCCGCCGCCGGACTTCGACCTCGAGGCCTGGCTCGCCACGATCGACCGGATCGAAGCGCTCGGGCCGGAGCGCCTCTGGTGCACCCACTTCGGCTTCTCGCCCGACCCGCGCGACCACCTCCCGGCGCTGCGGGCCGGCCTGATCGCCTGGGTCGCCAAGGGGAAGGAATTGCTGGCGGACGACGGCACCGACACCGACCGGGCGAGTCGGTTCCACGACTGGGCCCTCGCCAGCCTGAGCGGCCGCGCGGACGACACCGCGATTCGGCGCTTCGCCGACTTCGCGGCGTTCGGGTCGAGCTTCGACGGCATCGCCCGCTACCTCAGGAGGCCGCCCGCGGCCTGAGCCCTTACCAGTTGAAGCGACCCGGGGCGAACGGCTCCAGCACCGGAACCGGCTTCCCGCTCAGCAGCGCCGCCATCGCTTCGCCGGTCGCCGGCGCGAGCGTGATGCCGAGCATCGAGTGCCCCGTCGCCACCGACAGGTTCCGGAAGCCGGGGACCCGGCCCAGCAACGGCAGCCCGTCCGGCGCCAGCGGCCGCATCCCGACCCACTCCTCGCCGTGGAGCTGGAACGACCCGTCGAAGTAGCGGCCGATCGCGTTCCGCAGCCCTTCCATCCGCCGCCGGTCGAACCGTTCGTTGATCCCCGAAAGCTCCATCGTGCCCGCGAACCGGACGGCCCCGTCGAACGGCGAGCAGCCGATCTTCGCTTCGCCGAGATAGAGCGGCCGCGAGAACACCGGCCCGCCCGTCGCCATCGTCAGGCTGTAGCCCTTCCCCGCCTCCACCGGCAACGAGGGCCCGAACCGGCGAACCAGTTCCCCGGTGCGGGCGCCCGCGGCGATCAGGAATTCATCGGCCTCGACCGGACCCGCGCTGGTGTCCAGCGCGGTGATGCGGTCGCCCGTCGCTCGGGCGCCGGTGACCTGGACACCCGACCGGATGACCCCGCCCAACTGACCGATCCGGTCCACGTATCCCGCCGCCAGCGACTCGGGCCGGACGTGATACTCCTCCGGCACGTGGAACCCCGCGCGCACCGCGTTCGAGAGACCCGGTTCCATCCGCCGGAGGGCGTCCCCGTCGAGCGGCTCCGGGACGCCGTATCCGAAGTCGCGATAGTGTTCGAACTCGGCGAGAACCGGCTCCGACTCCCGCGGGTCGAGAAACACGAACAGGAGCCCCCGGCGGTGCAGTTCGATCCGGACCCCGTCCCGCTCCAGCGCGTCGAAGGCCGCGAGCGTCGTCTGGTTGAGCGCGGCAGTGGCCCGAAGGCCGGCCACGAAGTCGCGCGGATTGCAGAACCGCCAGAACCGCCACAGCCAGCGCGCCAGCCCCGGCAGTGCCGAGGGGGCCAGATAGAGCGGGCTGTCCGGCCGGAGCATCCACTTGATCGACTTGAGCGTGAGCCCCGGCGCCGGCACGGGCGAGGAGATCGACGGGGTGATCCACCCCGCGTTGCCCCGGGTGCACCCCGCTCCGGGCGGCCCGCTGTCGAGGATCAGCACTTCGTGCCCCCGGCGCCGCAGCGCGTAGCCGGTGGCAAGCCCGATGGCCCCGGCCCCGACGATGGCGACCCGGGTCATCGGGCCAGCCGGCGCCGGAAGAAGTCGCCGGCGGCGCGATAGGCCGCGAGCCAGCTCGCGTAGCGGAGAAAGCCGTGGACCTCGTCCGGAAAGACCAGCTGCTCGGTCTCGACCCCGCGGGCCCGAAGCGCCGTGACGAGCCGGATGGATTCGTTGAAGTTGACGTTGCGGTCGTCGTCGCCGTGAATCAGCAGCACCGGCGAGCGCCAGCCGTCCACCCACCGAAGCGGCGAGGACTCGAACGCGAGCCGCGCCGCGTCCGGCGTCTCGAGCGGGTTGTAGCTCGGCACGAAGTTCTGGATCCCGGAATTCCAGTCGTGCACGCCGTGCACATCGACCCCGGCCGCGAAGAGATCGGACGATTTCGCGAGGCCCATCGCGGTGAGGTAGCCGCCGTACGACCCGCCCCAGAGCCCGATCTTCGCCGGATCGACGTCCGGCCGGCTCCGGAGATAGAGGCCGGCGCCGAGCACGTCGTTGTATTCGGCCGCCCCGGTGGCGCCGTAGTTCAGCGCCTCCCGGAACTCGAGCCCGTAGCCCGTGCCGCTCCGGTAGTTCACCGAGAGCACCACGTAGCCCTGGCTCGCGAGCCACTGGTTCATCGCATAGGCGTTGTGGTAGTAGTCGAGATAGTGGAACCCCAGCAGCATCTGCCGCCGGGAGCCCCCGTGGAAGAACGTGAGCGCGGGCCGCCGCTCGCCGCTCCCGGCGCCGGCGGGACGGAACAGCTGCCCATGAATCGGGAGCCCGTCCGCGCCGGGGAAGATCACCGCCTCGGGTTCCACCAGCCGGTCCGCGGGAAAGTCCGCGGCCAGGGCTTCCGGCGCGAGGAGCCGCATCCCCACGGGAACGGCCAGGGCCGCCGCGGCGGGATGGCGCGCGTCGGACCGAAGGAAGGCGACGCTCCCGTCCGCGAGCGGCGCTGGGGCCCACTCGAGTCCCTGCCCGCGCGTTACCGGCTCCGGGGCCCCGCCCGCGGCCGACACCCGATAGACGTGCCGCCGGTCGATGTCGCCGATGTTGGTGTTGTAGTAGATCGTGCCGCGGTCCGCCGCGAGCCTGACGAACTCGACCTCGCCCTCGCCCGGAGTGAGCAGCGCGGGCTCGCCGCCGGAGACCGGGAGCGCGTAGAGGTGCAGCCAGCCGTCGCGCTCCCACGGGAAGACCAGCCGGTCGTTCGCCGTCCAGGAGAGGAACGGCCCGGACACCTCTTGCGGCACGCTGCCGCGGCCGGTCGCCGCGCGCCACACCATCGTGGCGGCACCGGTGGCCGCGTCGGCGATCCAGAGTGACCAGGGTTGGGTTTCCCGGAACGGCGCGAACAGCGGCGGCGAAAACCCGGCCGGCACCCGCACGAACGCCACCCGGCTTCCGTCCGGCGACCACACCGGACTCCCGTCGCTATCGAGACTCGGTGCGAGCCAGCGGAGCGATCGCGCCGTCAGGTCGAAAATGCCGATGAAGGCGTGATCGCCCCGGTTGCTGGTGAACGCGATCCGGCCGCCGTCCGGCGACCAGGCAATCTCCCCGGCGCCGCCCCGGGCCTTGACGAGCAGCACCGGGTCACCCGGTCGGGTCAGCGGCGCCACCCAGATAGCCCCGCCGCGGAGGAAGGCCACCCGGCTCCCGTCGGGGGAGATCACCGGGGCACTCCCGGCCCCGATCTTGACCGGCCCGCTCCGGCCGCCGGCCGGCGAGGCCCGCCAGAGGACCTGCTCCGCCCCGTCCACCGATGACGTCGGGTTGGGAATCTCGCCCCGCCGGTTCGGCGCGCCGCCGCGAACGAACACGATCTGCCGGCCGTCGGCCGAGACGACTACCGGGTCGATCTCCTGGCCGTCGTCCTCCGTGAAACCGGTCAGCTGGCGCCCCTGGTACTCCGGGCCCGTCGCCACCCAGAGGTTGCGGACGCCGCGGGTGTTATGCACCCACGCCACAGTCTGCCCGCCGGCGCTCATCGCGTGAGCAAAGGGGGCACCCAGCAACGATTCCAGGGTCACGGACTGGCCGACGGCCGGAACGGCCAGACCGAGCCACAGCACGGCCGGTAGCAGCGCACGTTTCATCGGGAGCTCCGGGCTACGGGGCCTGAGTTTGCGACGCGGGAATCCGGCGGGATCAATGGCCCGAGAGGCCCCGTTTCATGTATACAGTATGGCATCCAAAAGCGGTCGGCAAGGCGCAAGTTCCAGCGCCCCAAGGCAATACCTGGCACCCGGAGGGGGCCCGAATCCGGCATCTGCAACCCGACCGGAAAAATGAGCCGGACGCCGGTGCAACAGTGTCGTGTAAGTCCTTGCCCTGACTAGCCAAAGGCATCGGCCCGGCATTTGCAAAATGACCCGATCATGACGGACCGTCCTGGCAGCGCCTCGATCGCCCGACCTTGGGCGCGCCGCGGCTTCACGCTCGTCGAGCTGCTGGCGACGGTCGTGATCATCAGCGTGTTGTCAGGCCTGGCGGTGCTCAAGTCGAAGGCCACGATCGAGCAAGCCAAGGTGGCCAAGGCCATCGGCGACATTCGCACCCTGCAGGCTGAAGTGCAGGCCTACGAGTCCGGCGGTCAGCCGCTCCCCCTCAATCTCGCGGCCATCGGCCGGGACGGGCTGATGGATCCCTGGGGTCGTCCGTACGTCTACCTGCCGTTCGAAACGGACAAGCCGGTCCCGCCGGGCGCCCGCCGCGACGTGTTCATGGTCCCGATCAACTCCACGTTCGACGTGTACAGCATGGGCGCGGACGGCAAGTCGAATCCACCGCTCACGTCGGGCCCGAGCCAGGACGACATCGTCCGCGGCAACGACGGCGGTTTCATCGGCCTCGCCCGGAAGTTCTGACGGTCGTGCAGCGCGACGTCTACCTTCGGTCCCGGGTCGCGCGGCGCGTCGCCGGTCTCTTCCTCGCGAGCGCCATCGTGCCGGTGCTGGTCATGGCGTGGCTCACCTACACCCGGGTCACCAAAGACCTCACCGTCCAGGCGGAGGAACGCCTCAACCGGCAGAGCCGGAGCGTCGGCGTCATGGTGCTCGACCGGCTGGTGGGCACCAACGATCTGGTGAACCGCCTGGCAGTGGACGTCGGAGCCGGCGTCGAACTGACCCCGGCGGCGCTCGACCAACTCGGGATTCGTTCACTGCTGCTCCGGTCCGACACGACGGACTGGCGCACCGTCGGCGGGGTACTTCGCCAGCCACCCGACGTGACCGAGAAGGCGATGGAACGGGTCCGCGGGGGCCGCGCCTGGCTGTTCGTGTCGCCCGGCAACGACCTCTTCCTGGCCCGGCGTCTCCCGGCGGATACCAGCGCGGTGCTCCTGGCCGAGATCACCCCGGAACGGGTCTGGGGCAGTCCCGACTACAACCCGCTGACGACCGAGGGTACCTACCTCTGCATTCGCAACGCCGACGGCACCCCGCTCCACGCCCGGCCCGCCGAGGCCTGCGGGGCGGACTTCGCCGAGCACGCCATCGGCGGCAGCTGGACCGCCTTCCTCGGCTTCGAGTACGGCGCCCCGTCGTGGCAGGTGTTCGTGGCGGAGCCGGCCGAGCGGGTCCTCGCCCCGGTGGCGGGGTTCCGGACCAGCTTCCTCGCGGTGGGGGTGCTGACGCTCGCGGTGGTCCTGGTCCTCGCGAGCATCCAGATCCGCCGCAGCATGGAACCGCTGGACGCGCTCACCCGCGGCACCGAACGCCTTGCCGCCGGCGAACTGACCCACCGGGTGGAGGTGAAGAGCGGCGACGAATTCGGCCAGCTCGCGGCCTCCTTCAACGGGATGGCGGGCACCCTGGAACACCAGGTCGGCCTGCTCACCTCGCTCCAGGCAATCAACCAGACCGCCCTCTCGATTCCCGACGCCGCCGCCGTGTCCCAGGCCGTGCTCCAGTCGTTAGGCACCATCTTCCCGGATTCGGCCGTCCTCGTGGCCCGGCTCCCCGACAACTCGGCCGAGCCGTGGCCGGTGGACCGTCCCGATCTGGCCGAGCCGGAACGGCTCCGGATCGACTACCAGTCCACGACCCAGATCACCCGGGCCGGCGGACCCGTCGTCCTGGACGCCGACGCACCCCTCGTGCGCCAGCTTCGGCAGGACAGCCGGAGCCATCATGCCGCCATCGGCCTCCGGCGCGGAGCGGAAACCCTGGGCCTCGTGATGGTGTCCCGCAGCTTCCCCTTCGAAGCGGAAGACCTCGAGCGCCTGACGGCCATCGGATCCCAGGGCGCCGTGGCGCTGGCCAACGCGGGGCTCGTGACCCGGCTCGACGAAATGAGCTGGGGCGCCCTCAAGGCGCTGGCCCGAACCATCGACGCGAATTCTCCCTGGACGGCCGGTCACTCCGAGCGGGTCACGGCCATCGCGCTCCGGATCGCCGAGGAACTCGGCCTGCCGTCGCGCGAACTCGAGACGATCCACCGCGGCGGGCTCCTGCACGACATCGGCAAGATCGGCGTACCGGCCGCGATCCTCGACAAGCCGGGGCGGCTCGAGCCGGAGGAACGGAAGATCATCCAGCGCCACCCCGAAATCGGCGCGACCATTCTCGGCCCGCTGCCGGTCTTCGCCAACGCCATTCCGCTGGTCCGGTGGCACCACGAAGCCCTCGACGGCTCCGGCTATCCGGACGGCATCACCGGCGACCTGATCCCCGAGAACGTCCGGATTCTCACCGTGGCGGACGTGTTCGAGGCCCTCACCGCCGACCGTCCCTACCGGAAAGGCTGGACACCCGAGGACACCCTGGCCCTCCTCAAGAAGGACAGCGGTACCAAGTTCGATCCGGATGCGGTGGCGGCGTGGGAAGCGGTGCTCCGCCGGAGCGACGGCCTGGCGAGTCTGGTCCAGCTGCCGGCGTCCGCGGTCCGCGCCGCGGCGGCCGGCGCCCCGGCCTAACGTCTCGGGAAACGCTGCCGGTAGAGGTCGATGAAGTCGCCCGCCAGTTCCCGGGCGGCCGCCCGCAGGTGGTCCGCCAACTCGGCCCGCTCGACGACGCTGGACCGGACCCGCCCCGCCCAGATGACCGTCCAGGTCGGCACGTTGCCGAGCCGGTCCCGGTAGCCCAGTTCGAGCCGGGCAACGTACCCGATGCCGAACCGGGAACGCCCCGCCCCGGTCGCCAGCCGGACGTCGAGCCGGAGCACGCAGCAGTCGTCCGCCCGCGGGTCGGCGAGTTCGTAGGGAATGTCCGCCCGGACGAGCTCCTGCCGGAGCACGTCCTCGAGGAGCCGCGGCGTGATGCCGCCGTCCGGACCGCCGGTCAGATCAACGCGGAGCGTCAGGGACTGCAGTTCCTCGACGGCGTCGTTGGAGAACGCCGTCTGGGCCCGTGCCTCCGGCCCGAGGGCCGCCAGCAGCGTGGCGGCGAACAGCGCAGTTCCGAGTCGGCTCATACCCAGGAGTATCGGCGGGTTCCGGTCCGGGCCTGAATCAGCGGACCCCGACCATGCCCTTGATCGACGCGATCAGCCGGGCCGAGTCGTAGCCGACCCCGTCCTTGAACACGGTCACGACGTTCCGGATATCCGACGGCGTGGCGCTCGGATCGCCCCGGATGACGACGAGGTCCGCCACCTTGCCCGGCACCACGGTGCCGAGTTGGGCATCCACCCCGAGCGCCCTGGCCCCGTTGGCCGACATGACCCGGACCGCTTCGGCCGGTGTGAAGCCGGCCTCGACCAGCAGCTCGAAGTTGCGCTGGTCGCCGAACCCGGGCAGCGCGCCGCCGTTCCCCGTCGGATCGACGCCGGCGACCAGCAGGCCGCCGGCCTTCACGAAGGCCCGCTCGTAGGCCATCGCTTTCTGGAGCGCGGCACCCATCAGCGACTGCCCGGCCTGCGCGGCGAGGCGTTCCCGGGTGGCCAGGTATTCGTTCCGGACCTCGAGACTCATCGCCTCGAGGACCCGCTGCTCGAGCGGCGGCCGGTCCGGCACCGAAATCTCATAAACCGCCAGCGTCGAGGTCATCGCGACCCCGGCCGCCACCATGTCGCGAAACGTGGCCTGCACCGCCGGACTGGTCACGTCGAGCTGGCTGTAGGTCTCGAGATCGCGGTTGGGACATCGGTCGGGCTGCTTGTCGGGGTGATACTCGAGATTCGCGAGGAGCCCGTGTTCCAGCCCGTCGATCCCCGCAGCGACCGCCTCCCGGTAGCCGACCGAGCAGAGGTGCCCCGTGACCTTGACCCCGCGGGCGTGGGCGGCCTCGGTGATCGCCTTGAGGTTCTCCCGGCTGATCTCGGTGTACACCTTGAACCAGGTGGCCCCTTCGTCCGCCCAGTAGTTGACCACCCGGCGGGCCTCCTCCGGCGTGGTCAGGTGCTTGCGCTCCACCACCGCGTCGGGACCGGTGAGGTACGGCCCGCTGATGTGCATCCGCGGCCCGGGCACGTCGCCCCGTTCGATCTGTTGCTTGAGCGTGATCTCCGCGTAGGGTGAAATGCTGCCCGTGGTCCGAATGGTCGTGACGCCGCTGGCGAGGTAGAGCCGCGGGGCGCTCACCGAAAGCTGGGCCCGGCGGCCCGCCGCCGTGGTGTAGAACGTGTGATCGTGCATCCCGACGAACCCGGGCAACACCGTGTGGCCGAGGAGCTGGATGACCCGGGCACCTTGCGGAATCGTGACCTGCCCCGCGGCGCCGATACTCGTGATCCGCCCGTTCTCGATCAGGATGGTCTGCCCGGAACGGGTCGGCGCGCCGGTGCCGTCGATGATCCGGACCCCGGTGAGCGCCACCACCGGATCCACGATCGAGGCGTAGGCGCGGGTCGTATCGGACAGCTGCAGCCGGGACTGCCCCGCGACCGGCCCCGCGAGGACGGAACCCACCACAAGGCAGCCTGCTGCGCGCGCGAGGGATGCGAAGGCCATCAATCGGCTCCCTCCGGAACGACGTCCGGGCGAAGAGTAGTGTCCAAGTCGGGGCCGGAATGCCCGTCGTTCACGGAGCGGACACCCGGTGCCAGATCAACACCGCACCGCAGTCGGCACCCGAAAGATGATACTGTGCCGGCAGCTGGGCCGGGCCGGCGTAGACTTCGATCCCCTCGAGGTCATCGACTCGGAAGTCGTTGAGATCCGGTGGGGGCTCCGAGAGGCGGGCGTTCCAGATGTTCATCCCGTCCACGAACACCGCAAAGTAGCAGGCGTCGAGCATCGGAACGCCCTGGCAGTAGCGAGGGAGGCCGCTCTGGGTCCGGCTCCCGGCCGCGGCGTACCCGTTACAGGGAGACGGCCGCGGCACCAGCCGAATCCCGGGCGACATCCGCACGACGTCGGAAACGGTCGATTGCGGCCGGCTCTGGAGCTGCTCGAGCGTGAAGTAATGCCCGAGCCCTTCCTTCCTGCGTTCCTCGAAGCCGGCCATCATCGGATGGACCCGCCGCGGGGCGTCCGCCGCCACCTCGAGGGTCGTCAGCATCTGCGCCGACGCCGCCAGCGCCAGGGCGATGGTCGCCGTATCCCGCCGGCTCACTTCGACGACACGTTGCTGCGCCTCGAACCCCAGCGCCTTCACTTCGAGCAGATGGTGCCCTTCGGGCAGGCCGGCCAGGACACCCTTGCCGGACGCATCCATCCGGGTCGTGTCGCTCCCCGGCAGCAGCGTCACCAGCGCGCCCTCCACCGGACGCCCCCCCTCGGCGGCCGTTACCGCCACCCGGAGCGCGGCGTCGCCCGCCCGCCGGGTGCCCGGCACCAGCGTGATGTCGCGCACCGCAAGCGCCTCGGCGCCGATCGGCACCGTCGTGACCGTCGGCACGAAGCCCGCGGCCGCCGCGAGAAAGAGCCGGTTCTCCCGCGGCACGCCGCAGATCCGGTAGACACCGTTGCCGTCCGCCTGGACTGCCACGTTGCGGGCGTTGCGCGATACGAAGACCCGGGGCCCATCGCCCTTGATGCCGAACTCCCGGAGTTGCGCCGAGAGGCGCCCGAACGGGAGCGGCGCTCCCAGCGAGTCCCGGACGAAGCCGACCACGATGGCGGTCTTGGCCGAATCCGGCACCTCGTTGCCGCACAACGCCGGGCGGAGGCGATCCAGCGAGGGGATGGCGAGGTCGGCCGTTGCCACGGTCCCCCGATCCAGCCGGGCCGATCCCTGCAGCGGGCCGGTTTGCACCAGCTGCACCCGCGGGTGCTCGACCGAGATCAGGAAATTCCCCCGCGTCGGCGTCTCGATCCGGTATTTTCCGTGCGCATCGGTGGTGTCGGCATACCCGCCGCCGGCAATCGACACCCTGGCGCCTTCGAGCGGCGCTCCCGCCGTCGAGTCGAACACGGTTCCCACCAGCACCGAGCGCGTCGGTGCCGGCCGGAGCGCATCGATCACCTCGGCCCGCCCGCCGGACTCTCGCATCCCGAGGAGCGAGTCCCGCTCCTCGGGCCGCCCGTCGAAGCCGCGGCCTCGGATCCGGGCCACCACCGGCATCCGGATCACCCAGTCGCCCACGATCCAGCCGCCCGACGGCAACCGCTCGAACTCGAGCCGGCCGCCTTCGGTGCCGCGGCTCAGCCGCCGCTCGAGGTTCACGTAGCGGTAGTCGAGGACCTTGAGTTCGGACGTGGCCTTGTCGAGCCAGAGCGTCCCGGCCACCTCGGGCACCCGGCGCCCCTTGACCGGCTCGAACGAGAGTCCAACGAGCGTCGAGTCGCTCTTCGGTCCGGGAACGACCTGGAAGCAATGCTGGCCCAGGAAGGCATCGGAGAGCAGCAGATCGGCGTCGGGCGCGGAGTACCAGGTCTCGCCCTCGCGCTCTTCGACGAAGCCGCGTTCGAGGAGCCGCGCGGGATCGACCGTCACGAAAGGCCGCGTCCCCCGCCGGCGCGAGGTGTTCGACCGCTCCTGCTTGACCTGGTTCCGCCGGTCGAACTCGCGCTCGAAGGTGGTCACCTCGAGTTCCGGCGGCGCGAGCCGCTCCGTCAGCGATGCACCGGCGAGCGCTTTCTTGACCTCGCTCCAGAGCGCGGCGAGCGCCGTGCCCTCCTCCCGGTCGAGCGCGCAGACGGCCTTCGAGTTGACGGTGATTTCCGGCAGCATGACCCGGGTCCCGGGCATGACGACGGTGAGCGACACCGTGTCGGCGGCGCCGGCCTGGAAGGCCTCGGAGAAGGTGCCGGCATACCCGATCCGGTCGGCGCGCACCCGGTACCCACCGGCCCCGGTCCCGCGCAGCACGGCCCGCCCGCCGCCATCGGACAACGCCTGCGACGTCCGCACGCCCTCCCGCTCGAGCGACACCAGCGCCCCGGGCACTGCCCTGCCGCCACCTTCCTCGACGAGCCGGACCCGCACCACCTGGGCCGCCGCCGGCGGCACCAGCACCAATCCCAGGAGCCCCACCACGGGCAGCGTCTTCCGTCGCCTTCCCAGCATGTCGAATGATAGTCCAAGCAGAGTGGGACCGCCTCCGCCTTCGGCCCGGCCTGCACTCGGTCAACCTCGTCAGCCCGGCCAAGGCGGGGAGGGGGCGGTTGGGGGCCGCGCCAGGCGCGTTGGTTGCGCCTCCCCCTTCCTCCGCCCCCTCCCGCACACCGCGCAACCTAAGCGCCCAAGCGGCCCCCAAACGCCCCCACCCCCCCCCAAAAGAAACCCCTCGAAATATAGGTCCAACCCAAACCCCTTGTCGCCCCGGAACCGGCGGGAGGTGTCCAACCCGATGAGGCCGTCCAGGAAGCGTGCGCCAACGCCCGCGCCCATCATCGGCGTGCCGGGGGAGAACGCCGCACGCGGGCCCGCCCAGCCGATGTCACAGAACA
>JBFXAY010000101.1:0-16160 GCA_050183815.1 Gemmatimonadales bacterium
GGAATACCCGGCCTCGCGAACCGCATCGATCGACGCTGGAGAAAACGAGGTCTGACGACCTACCGGATAGGCGAAGGCCTGTACTGAGACCCCGAGACGCTCCTCGAGCAGGCGCCGGGAGTCCGCCGCTTCGGCCCGCTGAGAGGCGGGATCGAGCTTGGCCATGAGACGATGGGTGACACTGTGCGAGCCGATGGTCATCCCGCCCGCCAGCATCTCCCGAGCCTCGGACCAATCGAGGAAGAGCCGACCCTGTGGTTCGGGGCGCTCGCCTTCGCAGGCCGCCTCGACCACACCAGCGAACTCCGCCTCCGAACGAGGATCGGTCTTGGCAAGCCCGAGCACCCGTTGGATGACGCTCACTACCGGATCGGTCCGCAGATCGAAACGGTGCACCTGGCCCGCGGAGACAATCTCGAAATCCCGCCGCCGGGCCGTCTTCAGCAGGCGAGCGATGACGTCCCACCATGGCGGCGTGGCGGTCCCGATCATGTCGGTGACGAGGAAGAACACGGCCGGGAGGTCGTAACGCTTCAGAATGGGAAACGCCACCTCGTAGTTGTCGAGGTACCCATCGTCAAAGGTGATCACGACGGCGTTCCGAGGGAGGGGACGTCCGGTCGTCCAGGAGTCGAGGACCTCGGCAAGCCCGATGACGGCCGCATGTTCCCGGAGGAAGAGCATCTGGGCCTCGAACTCTTCGGCGGTGACAGTGAACACGCCGGGATCGTTCGGGGCCAAGTCGGCTCGACCGATCCGGTGGTAGTTCAACGCGACGAACGTTCCTCGCCGGGAAAACCGCGCGGCGAGCGCCGAGATTGGCCCAATGCCAAAACAGCGCGCCACAAGGCGCTCCTGGCGATTCATGTTCGGCTCGCTCCAGATCCTGGTGTTGCCATAGGCCAACACCAAGGTCTGAGCAGTTTGCGTGCCGATCGGCCTCGAATCCGCCCGAACCTCATTGTTCCCGGCTTTCGACCGCGGCCTCGATTCGGTCGGCCAACCGGGCGAACTGGCGCTCGGAGAGCAGCTCGGCGAGGGCGGGCGCCCGGGGGTCGAGGCGTCGGGTTCGGGCGGAATCGAGCAAGGCCGCCACGGCGGCCTCGGCCCCCGGCCCCGTCCAGTCGGTTACGACTTCGTGCCCCGCCAGGCGCCGGAGGATCCGTTCGCTTTCACCGTCCCCGTCGACGAAGGCAAGGATCGGTCGGGCGGCGGCGAGGTAGTCGTACAGCTTGTTCGGCACCTGCATCGGCTGGCGCTGGGCGAGCAACAGGAGGGCGTCCGCTTCGGCCAGGATCTGCCGGCACTCGTCGACCGGCACCTGATCGCGGAACGACACGATCGACCCAATCCCCAGGTCCTCCGCCAGGCCCGCGATGGAGACTCCCCGATAGAACCGGCCCTTCCCGAGAAACTCGATCCGAAGGTCTTCGGCGCCGAGTTGGCGGCGCCGAGCGACCGCGGCCACCGCCTGGAGAAACGGCCCGGGATCCCGCCCGTAGTAGATCTCGCCCGCGTGGACGATCTGGAGCGGACCCGACCGGGGAGCCGCCGGCACCGCCGAGCCAAGGCGCGCCATGCCATTGAGCGCGGTGATGAACGGCAGGGGAGTACTCGCAAACCGCCTAACGTAATCGGCGATCCCGTCGGTCACGGTCACCACGACATCAGCCCGCCGGAGCGACCGCTCCTGCAACCAGCGTTTCATCCCGACCGCAGCGGGGTGATTGAGGTCGGCGGCTTCGAGGCGCGGACTCCACGGATCCCGATACTCGGCGACCAGCGTTCGCCGGCCGAACCGGGCCAGCAGGCCGCCGGCGACATGCACGCTCCACGGCGGTCCGGTCATGTAGACGACGTCGATCGAATGACGGGCGATGAGTTCTGCGCCGTAACTCACCGCCGCTCCGATGAAGCCCTGCTTGTCGTCGGGGATCCACAGGGCGCTGAGTACCGCGCTCCGCAACTGGCGCAAACGCCCGGCGCGGGCCGGAGATCCCGCAGCGACCGATCCGACGCCGCCGTCCCCGTTCCGGGCCGGGGCGCCCTCGCCAAGAGAACGGACCATGCCCCGCGGACTGCGCCAGGCTTGCACCCGATGGACCGAGAGTCGCTCGCTGATCCGCACGGTGCCCGCTTCGTCGGGCGACCGGGCCAGCGTGAGCACGTGGACCTCGTGGCCGCGATCGGCCAGGAACTGGGCCAGCCGCGCCGGTCGGACTCCGCCGACCTCTGGGGCCGGCGGGTAGTAGTAGCTCAGCAAGAGGACGCGCAGCGGATGACGACTCACGTCGCCGGCTCCGGGCGACGGTTCCCCAACGCACCTCGAAGTCCACGAACGATCGCGTCGACCCGGGACCGGAACACCAGCAACAGCGTCGCCGCGTAGCCCAGCGCCCCGACGGCGATCGCACCGACCAGCCGGGCCACCGGATGCACGCCGGCCATCCCTCGTTGCGCCAGCAGGACCAGCGCGATCATCACGGCCGTGGAAACGACCGCGGGCCGCAGGACCGCGAGATACTGCGCCCCGCTCATCTCGATCGCCCGCAGCGAACGAACCAGCAGGTTGGTCGTGACGAGCGGGAAGCAGACCGCCCACGCCCAGGCGATCCCGGCAAGTCCCCATCGGCTGCCGAGAATGAAACCGAGAGGCATCACGATCACCGACAGGACGCCGTTCTGTGTCACCGCCCGCTGATGACCGGTCATGTTGAGGAGCGGCGGAAAGATCGGCGAAACCCCGCGCACCGCGGCCAAGACGGCAAGCGCCTGCATCGGAGCGATCGCGGCTTCCCACTTGTCGCCGAGGAGGCCAATGACCAGGTCGCGGGATACCAGCGCGAGCCCGGCTGCGGCCGGGAACGAAAGCAGGGAAAGACCCTCTGTCGCGAGCCGGAAGAAGCGCCGCAATCCCTCAGGGTCCCCCTGATGCGCCGCGAACACCGGCGTGGCGACTTTCGGCACCAGGGCCGTGATCTTCGAGACGGGCCCGGTCACCAGGTTCCAGCCGAAGCTGTAGGCACCGGTCGCCACCTTGCCGAACACCCGGCCGGCGACGAGAAAGTCGGCGTTGTTGTACCCGTACCAAAGCAGGCGCTGCACGACGATGTGCCCGCCCAGCTCGACCACTTCGCGAACGCCTTCGACGGCCGGCCACGCCGGGCGCACCGGACGGAGTCGGTACGCAAGGACGGTAGACACCACGGCACTGAACAGCCCACCCAGGACCAGGCTCCAGTATCCGAAGCCGAGGAGGGCGAACACAATCATCAGGACCGACAGCGACGCCACCGCCCAGAAGTCGTTTGCCGCCGCCGCGCGGAACTGGAGATCACGCCGAAGGAGTCCCAGCGGCACGGTCCGAATCGATGACACGAACAGCGACAGGCCCTGGGTGGCCAGCACCGGAACCAGTTCCGGCGTCCGGTAGAACTGCGCCACCGGCCACGCGCCGGCGACGACGACGAGGCCGCCGAGGAATCCGAAGATCAGACTGAGACCAGCAACGCCCGAGACGACCGCCGGCGTCAGTTTCTGGAAACGGACGATGCCGGAGCCGATCCCGAATTCGTTGAGGAGTCCAACCAGACCGACGAAGACGGAGCCCATGGCGACGATACCGTAGTCTCCCGGCGTCAGGATCCGCGCGACATAGAACGTCGAGATCCACGAAATCAGCTGCCCGCCCCAGGTACCGACCGACGTGGCGGCAGCACCGCGCACGACCTGTCGGTCCGAAATGGGCGGACGCCGACGTTCCGGGCGCGAGACGGGGGTCTCCCCCTCAACGCGAGGCGCGGGCGTCACAGATTCGGGATTCACGTTGGTCGGACTCTCCAAGATCCTCCTAATGTAATCATTCCACCGCCGCAACCGAATGTCACATAACCGTTTAGCGGACGAGCAACAAGTGAGGCCCCAAGGACACACCGTCGTAGCGGTGGCGCCGCAGATCGTTAGTATTCGCCGGCCATCGGGTTGCCCCGCCAGTGCAATTTCCCGGCCCGCCACGCCGGGGCGCGGGATCCGAGCAGGGCACCAATATTGCCCAAGGGCGGTTCACTCGATGACGACCAACTCACCTAGCCGGCCGCCGCAGGGCGCGACCCTGGCCCCGAATTCCCCGGCGCCCCCGGCGATCATTCTCGGCGGACTGGCCGCCGGTCTCGGCGCCCTCCGCGCGTTCGGCCGCCAAGGCCACCCGGTTCTGACCGTCCCCGCCGCGGACGGAATGCTGGCCCGCTCACGCTTCTTCCGGCCGATCTACCCCGGGGCCCCGGCCATCGAGCCGGACGCCGAGGCGCTCGACACCGCCCTGGCCCAGTCCGGCCTCGACGCCGGGTTCCTCTGCCCCTGCTCCGACCACTGGACCGCCGTCGTCGCCGACCGGGCGGCCGCCCGGCCGGACGACCCGTTCGTTTCCGCGGTCGCAACCCCCGCCGTCCTGGAGCAGCTCCAGAACAAGGATGCGTTTGCCCAGCTCCTCCGCGAACTGGGGGTCCCGCATCCGGCCAGCATCGGAATCGACACCCCGGCGGACATCGACAAGATCCCGGCCGAGATCCTCGAGCGGACGTTCCTGAAACCCCGCGATTCACAGGCGTTCATGGCCCGATTCGAACGCAAGGGCTGGTGGATCTCGAACCGGGACGAAGCCCGCCGGGCCGTCACCACCGCCACCGACGCCGGCCTCGGCCTCATCGCCCAGGAGTACATCCCCGGGCCGCCGACCCAGCATGTGTTCGTCGACGGCTACGCGAGCCGAGGCCGGATCCACGCCGTATTCGCGCGGCGCCGCCTCCGGATGTTCCCCGCCGACTTCGGCAACAGCACCCTCCTGGTCAGCATCGCCGACGCCGACGTGGCGCCGGCGGTGGAGAGTCTGCACCGGATCATCGGACACGTCGGCTATCACGGCATCTTCTCGGCGGAGTTCAAGCAGGATCCGCGGGACGGCAGCTACCGGATTCTCGAGATCAATACCCGCCCGTGGCTGTTCGTCGACTTCGCGGTTCGCTGCGGCGTGGACGTGTGCCGGATGGCGTACGCCGACGCCCTCGGCCAGCCGCTGCCCCCGCCAGCGCCGTACCGCCTCGGTGTCCGCTGCATCGCGCCATTCAAGGATGCGAGCGCGCTGCGTCACACCAAGGCGGGACCCGGCGCCTGGCTCGGTCTCGCCGCGATGAGCGCGACGGCCCTGCAGCCGGTATGGGCCTGGGACGATCCCCGCCCGGGCCTCGCCACGCTGCCGGGAATCGTCCGGCGCGCCGCCGGAGCGATGACCCGATGACGACAGCTGCCACCTCGGCCGCGGACGTTATCGTCGGCCAGCTCGAGGCACTCGGCGTGCCGGTCTGTTTCGGCGTGCCGGGTTCGCAGAACGTCTGGCTCTTCGAAGCCCTACGCCGTTCCCGAGTGCGAACCGTGGTGGGTTCCGACGAGATGGCGGCCGCCTTCATGGCCGCCGCCTATGCCCGGGTCACCGGCGGACTGGCCGTGCTCACCACGATTCCCGGCCCCGGCTTCACCTTCTCGCTGCCCGGGATCGCCGAGGCCCGGGCCGACTCGGCGGCATTGCTCTATCTCGCCACGACCGTCGACCGGAAGAGCCATCCGTTCACGCTGCAGCTCCTCCCCCAGCGGGAGATCGCCGCCGGCATCGCGAAGGCCGTGGTCGTGATCGAATCGGTGGCCGAGATCGGTCCGGCCATCGCCCGCGCGGCCGCGCTGGCCACCAGCGGCGAGCCCGGTCCGGTGGTCGTCGAAATCGACTCGGAGCTCCTCCACCAGCCGGCGCCGGCGGCGGCGCCGCAGCCGCTCGCCACGGGCGGGGCGGTGCCGGATCTCGCCGCCGTCGTGGGCCGGCTGGCGGCCGCCCGCCGGCCCCTGTTCTTCCTCGGTCAGGGCGCCCGGGATGCCGGGCGGGCGATCCAGCAGTACGCCACCGCCCGAACCATGCCGATCGTCACCACCTGCTCCGGCCGGGGCATCGTTCCCGAGAGCGACCGACTGGTCCTCTATCGCGACTTCTCCTTCGGCCTCGGCCCCACGCTGCCGAAGCTGATCGAACAGGCCGACCTCGTCGTGGCGGTCGGCTGCAAGTTCTCCCATAACGGCACGGCCGGATTCGAGCTGCCGTTCCACGCGGACCGCCTGATTCACATCGACCGCTCGCCCGAGGTGCTTGCCGCCCGGTACTGCGGCGGAACCTCCGTTGAGGCTGACGCCGCGGCGTTCGGGGCCGCGCTGAACGGCGTGCTGGGCGAAGCCGGCCCGACAGACTGGTCTGCCGACGAACTCGCGGTGACCCGGCGAACGCTCGATCAGGAACGGGTCACCTCGCTGCCCTTCCCGCCGACGGTCGAGCAGGGCCCCGCTATCGGGGAACTCTTCGCCGAACTGGACTCGGCGCTGCCGGCGTCCCGGATCGTGACCACCGACTCGGGATACCACCAGGGCCTGGTCCGGTCGCTGGCGCGGGTCCACCGCCCAATGGGACTGCTGGCGCCAACCGACTTCCAGTCGATGGGCTTCGGCCTCCCGGCGGCGATCGCGGCCAAGGTCGCCGAGCCGGACGCGGTCGTGGTGGCGTGCATCGGGGACGGCGGGTTCGCGATGATGGCCGGGGAGATCCTGACCGCGCGACGCGAAGGACTCGACCTCATCGTCGTGGTCTTCAACAACGGCGCCCTGGGCCTGATCGAGAACAGCCAGGTCCGGCGGTTCGGCCACCGGGCCGGCACGCAACTGATCAATCCGGATTTCGCGTTGGCTGCGGCCGCCCTGGGAGCGACCTACCACCTGGGGAACGACGGCTTCGGCGCCGCTCTCCGCACGGCGGCCGCGGCCGGCGGCGTCCACCTGATCGAGCTGGCCTTGGGCGCCCGCCAGGGACTCGCGGCGGCACAGGCCCGGGCCGTGGTCCGGGAAACGGCGAAGCGAGCCATGGGATCCGGGCTGCTGGGATTCCTCCGCCGGCTCCGGCGATGACGCCTTGGCATGAAAGTGAAGTGATTCGGTGAGCCGAGTGATCGAGGTTCGGAGGATTCCGGAAGCGGAGTACGCGATGTGGGACGATTTCGTCGCCGCCTCGCCGGACGGGAGTCCGTACTCCACCGCCCGCTACCTCGACATTCTTTGTGGGGCCACCGGCGGCCGGTTCGAGGTCCTCGGCGCCTTCAAAGGCGACGAGTTGCATGGCGGGATTGCGTGCTACCAGGAACCGGAATACGGCCTCCCGGTCATCACGCCGCGGCTCCTCCTCTACTACTCGGGCCTGGTCCTCAAGGGGTTCGCGACCAAGTACCCGTCGGAGGCCACCTCGCGCCATCTCGCCGTCGGGACCGCGCTGGCGGAGGCACTCGAGGCCCATCCCGCCGCGGTCGTTCGGCTCAAGAGCCGCCCCACCGTGTCGGACATCCGGGTGTTCCTGAGCCGGGGGTGGTCGGCGCGAACGGGCTACAGCTACGTCGTCCGGCTCGACGATCCGGCGGCGATCCTGGGCCGGATCGAGCAGAATCTCCGGCGGCTGATCACCCGGGCCGACGGGGCCGGGATCACGGTGACGGAGGACGACGATGCCGCCTCGTTCCTCCGGCTTCACCATGAGGTGCATGAGCGGAAGGGTGCCCGGCTCTACCTCCCGGACGCCCGATTCGCCGAGCTGATCGGCCGGGTTCGGGCCGCCGGTATCGGGCGTCTGTACCACGCCCGGCTGCCCGACGGCCGGTCGGTGGCCACCCAGCTGGTCCTGGCAGACCGGCACCCCGTGGCTCACACGGTGGCAGCCGGGGCCGACGGCAGCCAACAGAACTCCGGCGCCAACCCCTTCCTCCGCTACCGGGCGTTCTGCCTCCTGGCCGAAGCCGGGTACCAGGGGTGCGATCTGACCGATGCGCCGCTGACGCCGGTCACGCGGTTCAAGAGCCAACTCGGCGGCGACCTCACCCTGGCGTTCGAGGTCGAGCGGCCGGCGAGTCCGGCCTACCGCCGGCGGGTGGCCCAGGCGGCCCTTCGGGGTCGGGTGGGTGGGGTGCTTCGTCGGCTGCTGCGCCCCGGGCGATCCTAACCGGATTGAGGCCCATCAGCGGAACTAGCCAAACCTGTTGTTTTCCTACCGCATCACGTGATGCATCAATTCGAGTCACTTATCCACATCGCTACCCTCGAACGGGCCCCAAGGAGCCTTTTCGCGCAATAAACTGCGCGATTCCGCCTCCGGCGATGCAGGCTGGCGCCTTTTCGCTCTGGCACGCTGTCTGCAATGTGAACAGTGTCAGAAAAGCACTCGCCCGCAGGCTAGGCGATCGAAACCCCAACATCCGAAACAGACAGGCCTCAATGCGCGCGACCAAGCTCCTGCTCGCCGGTCTCCTGGCCCTGCCCCAGGTGGCCTCCGCCCAGGTAACCGGACCTCACTACCTGGATTTCAAGTCCGGCAGCGGCGTCTCCTACCACGGCTACCAGGTGGGGACCTACCAGGCCAAGCTGGACGGCGGCGCCATGATGAACATCTGGTGCACCGACTTCTTCAACCACGCCGGTGACGCCTACGTCTACAAGACGGGCCTCGGCGGCACCCCGGACCTGTCCAAGACGCGGTTCGGTGGCTTGTCCGGCCAGCCCGATCGGTACCGTCAAGCGGCCTACCTGACGAGCCTGTTCCAAGCCGGCAACCACGGCGAGTGGGGCTACATCCAGTATGCCATCTGGCAGCTGATGAGCGGCTCGGATTACTCGAGCCTCTCCGGCGCCGCCAAGGGCAAGGTCACCAGCTACCTGGCCTTGGCCGGCTCCGAGTTCGGGAAGTACGACTACTCGGGCATGTACGTCCTCACCGACGTGAAGGTGTCCCAAGGCACCGGCGTCCGGCATGACCCGTACAAGTACGGCTGCCGCAACATCACCGGCAAGAAGACCTGCGGCGTCCAGGAATTCCTGGCCGGCTCGATCCGCGAGATTCCGACCGACGTCGACGCGGTACCGGAACCGGCGACCATGGGCCTCCTCGCCCTCGGTCTGGTCGGGATGGCCGCGGCCGGCCGCCGTCGCCGCCGCTAAGCTCGAACCTCAGCAGCGCCGAACGGGCTGGCTTCCCCAAGCCAGCCCGTTCATTTTTACCCAGCTATGCCAATTCGCCCGTTCCAGGAGAACCGATGACCGAACCGGTGAACCGGTCCGCCCAACTCGGCACCGCGTTAACGTGCGCCGGGTTCCTCATGCTGTTCGTTGCCCTGTTCGATCTCATGAGCAACGCGTACCCGTTCGCCCCAGGGACCCTGGAGTGGCGCTACGGGGTGACGGGCATGGCGTCCGGGTTCACGGTGACGCCCCTGACGGGCCTGGTCCTGATGATTTTCGGAGCCGAGCTGGCGGAACGCCGGGGGCTGGTCAAGCTCCTCGGCTGGGTCTGCGGAATCGCAGCTTTCCTGATCGTGATCTCGTTGGGTCTCTTCCTCCTCGATGGCTTCCAGATGCGAGCAGCCACACCCGACGAGCGGCGGACCCTCGTGGGGCGCGGCGTCATGGTGGCCGGCACCAAGTTCCTGCTGAGCGCGGTGGTGTACGCTCTTACCGCGCGCGCCGCGCTCCGCCTCGGGGCCGCTGAGCCGGCGGCAGGCGGCGATCGCAGCCCGATCGTGGGCCGAGGCTAGCTGAGGCCGGACCGGGCCCCGATCAGGGGCCCGGCGGCCGTCCCCGGGCGCGGCACCGACCGCCCCGCCCCGGGTCGCGCCGGGACGTTACCTTTCCGAAAATGCGGGCCTATTCCTTCCGGAGCCGGGTTGCCCTCACCCTGGTGCTGCTGGCGTTGCCATCGGCGGCCGGGCTCCTCGGCTGGGCCTACAGCGAACTCACCAACAGCCCCGCCAAGGCCGCCCAGAACGTCATCGCGCCACTGCGCCGGACCGGCGTCGACCTGATCCGGACGATGGACACGACCCGGCTCTCGCCCGACGAGCTCCAGGCGCTCCAGGCCCATCGCGAAGTGCTCAGCACCCAGCTCAGCCTCGCTCGCCGGGCCGAGATCTACTGGAACCGGAAGACGACCGGGCTCGCCATCATTCTGGCGATTCTCGGGTCGGTGCTCTTCGTCCTCTCGATCGTGCTCGGACGCGGCCTGGTCCAGCAGCTGAGCGGGCCGATCGACGAACTGGTAGGATGGGCGGGCCAGATCCAGCGCGGCGAGGCCCTGCCGAACGAGCCACCCCGCACCGGCGCCCCGGAGTTCGCGGCGCTCCGAACGGCGCTGCGGGAGATGGCCACGGGGCTCGCCCAGGCCCGGCGAGCCGAACTCGAGTCGGAGCGCCTCCGGGCGTTCCGGGACGTCGCGCGGCGGGTAGCTCACGAGATGAAGAACCCCCTGACGCCGATCCGTTTCGCGGTGGCGTCGCTGAGCCAGTCGGCCGGGACGGAGCAGGAGGAGGCGCTCGAGGTCCTGCGGGCCGAGTCGACCCGTCTGGAGCAGTTGGCGCGCGATTTTGCCAACCTCGGGCGGCTTCCCGAGGGCCCCCCCGCGGACGTGGACCTCGGCGAACTGATCAACGACCTCCTCCGCAATTCCCTCCCGGCGGAAGTCGATGGCCACATGACCGTCATTCCGGGAACCCCGCACGTCAACGGCCACTACGACTCCCTGCGGCGGGCCCTCGCGAACATCCTCCGGAACGCGTCGGAGGCAATGGGCGGCCGGGGCCGGATCGAAGTGACGATTCGACCCTGGGAAGGGGGTATCAGGGTATCGATCGCCGATCAGGGTCCTGGGATAGCACCCGAGAAACGAGTTCGGGTCTTCGAGCCGTATTTCACAGACAAGGACGAGGGCACCGGTCTCGGGCTCGCCATCGTCAAGCAGGCCGTCGATCTCCACCAGGGGAGCATCGAGGTCAACGAAACCCCCGGCGGCGGCGCCACCTTCGTGATCTGGTTGCCGCTGGTCCCCGAAAGCGCCCGAACCCGGCCGCCCGATCGGCCGTTCGTTGAACGCCGGGTAGCCGACCGGCGAAGGAACTCGCGATGACCGCTCGAATTCTGATTGTCGACGACGAAGCCAATATCCGCCGGATGCTCGGCGCCCTCCTCAGGTCGGAGGGTTTCGACGTGGCCGAGGCACCGAATGGCAACGCGGCGCTGCTGGCGCTCGACGAGACCCGGCCCGACGCCATCGTGCTCGACCTGATGATGCCGCCGGGCCCCGACGGGATCGCAACCCTGGAAACGATCCGGGAACGCGATCTCGTCACGCCGGTCATCATGATGAGCGGCAAGGCGCAACTGACCGACGCCGTGCGGGCCATCAAGCACGGCGCCTTCCAGTTCCTGGAAAAGCCGCTCACGCCCGAAGCGGTGCTGGTCACCCTCCGCTCCGCCCTCGAGCTCACGCGCACCCAGGCCGAGAACCGGGCGCTCCGGAGCCAGCTGGTCCGCCCGAAGGTCGAACTGGTCGGCGCGACGCCCTCGATCCAGCGGGTCCGGGCCGCGATCGCCCAGGTGGCGCCGACCGAGGCGCGGGTGCTGGTCTACGGCGAGTCGGGCACCGGCAAGGAGCTCGTCGCCAACGCGATCCACCTCGCCAGCAGCCGGGCGGGCAAACCGATCGTGTCGGTCAACTGCGCGGCGATCCCCCGGGATCTGGTCGAAAGCGAGATGTTCGGCCACGAGCGGGGCGCCTTCACCGGTGCCGTGGACCGCCGGATGGGCCGGTTCGAGCTGGCCGACGGCGGGACGCTCTTCCTCGACGAAGTCGGCGACCTCAACCTCGAGGCCCAGGCCAAGCTGCTCCGGGTCCTCGAAACAGGCGAGATCCAGCGCCTCGGCGCCGAACGGGTCCAGCGGGTGGACGTCCGGGTCGTAGCGGCCACGAATCAGCGGCTCGATCAGGCGGTCGCGGCCGGCACCTTCCGCGAGGACCTCTACTTCCGGCTCAACGTCTTTCCGATCGAGCTGCCGCCCCTTCGGGAGCGGCTCGAGGACCTGCCGGCCCTCGTGCAGCATCTCGCGGCGCGGATCCGGCCCCATCAGGCACCCACCTTCACCGCCGAGGCGCTCACGCTGCTCGGGTCGTATACCTGGCCGGGCAACGTCCGGGAGCTGGCGAACGTGATCGAGCGGCTGGCCATCATCGGCGGTGCCGAGATCGACGCGGCCGCGGTGCGGCAGGTCCTGCCGCGGTCGATTCCCAAGCCCGATCAGGCGACCGCCGGCGACATCCCGCAGGTGAACTTCGCCGACCTCCAGGGACGGTCGCTGTCCAACCTCCTGGACGACTACGAACGCGCCCTGGTGCGCGAAGCCCTCGCCCGGGCCAGCGGCAACGTGGCCGAAGCCGCCCGGGCGTTGCAGACCGACCGCGCGAACCTCTATCGCCGCATGAAGCGGCTGGGTCTGTCGTGACGCCAGGCACGACCCCTCGCGGACGTGCCCGCCACGCGGCCGGGCCGGACCGGTGGCTCCAAGGCCGCCGGTGGCGGCTCCAAGGCCGCGGGTCGCGGCGCCAGGGCCGCTGGTGGCGGCGTGTGGCGGCCGTCGCCGGGGTGGCGCTGGCAGCCTTTGGGGCCAAGCCGGCCGCGGCCCAGGACACCCTGCTGGTGATCCGGCCGAATGCCGTGGACGACACGACCGACCAGGCAACGCTGGCCCCGGAGGTCGTCCAGCAGCTGCTCCGGTTCTACAACGACAGCGCCACAACCCGGCTGGCCAGCAGTTTCACGCTGCCTGCCGGATCGGTGCTCGAGGGGCGGGTGGCGGTGTACCGCGGCACGCTCCGGATCTACGGCCGGATCCGCGGCCCCGTCGCCGTGATCAACGGCGACCTGATCATCGGCCCGGGCGGGGTCCTCGACGGCTCGGCGATGATCGTCGGCGGCCGGCTCTATCTCCGCGCCGGCGGCACCCAGCTCGGTGAGACGACCACCTACGAAGCGGTGGCGCCGGTCTACCGGCTGCCGAACGGATTGCTCGACCTCCGCGAACGCCGCAAGCCGCTGGGCGAGTTGGCGGCCGCCCGGACCTCGTTCCAGACCGGCTCGATCCGGACCACCCTCAACCTCGAAACGGGCCGCACCTACAACCGGGTCGAAGGTCTCCCGATCGTTTTCGGCCCGACGTTCCAGACGGAGGGATCCGCCACCGCGGACGCCCGGCTCGAGGTCCGGGGCATTTTCCGGCCCACCACCGATCGGACCAAGCTGCGCGACGACATCGGCTTCGACCTTCGCACCGAATGGCGGCTGGGCAAGGAGCGCCGCTGGTTCGGCTTCGGAGGCGGGATCTACCGGCGGATCGTCCCCATCGAGGAACAGCCGCTCACCAAGGGCGAGGCCGGCTGGTCAGCGTTCCTGTTCCAGCAGGACTACCGGGATCACTTCGAAGCCCGCGGCATCGAGGGTTTCGGCTACGTGGAACCGGTCCCATCGCTTCGGGTCGGCGTGTCGGTGCGGAGCGATCTCGAACGGTCGGTGCCGGCCAGCGACCCCGTGTCGCTGTTCCGCAACCAGGACGCCTGGCGGCCGAATCCGCTGATCGACGACGGTCATTTCCAGACCTTCGGATTGTCCCTGGCCTACGACAGCCGCAACGACGTCCGGCGGCCCACCAACGGCTGGCACATCCGGCTCGGCTACGAGCGGAGCCGGAGCGACGACGCCTCCCCGCTCTCGCTCCCGGCTGCCGTGCGGGAACCGATCCCCACCGGCCGGTACCAGTCCGAAAAGGCAATGTTCGACATCCGGAGGTACGCCCGGTTCAATCCGGGCAGCCGGGTGGCGGCGCGCGTCTTCGGGGCCGGCTGGGTCGGCGGCGACCCGCTTCCGGTCCAGCGGCGGGTCTCCCTCGGCGGGCCGGATATTCTGCCCGGGTACGGATTCCGGGCGATCACCTGTTCACCGGCCGGCTTCAACGAGCAGGTCAAAGCCGCGCTCTGCGACCGGATGCTGGCCGCCCAACTCGAGGTTCGGACCGGGCTTCCCGTCTCGACCCCGTTCCGGTTCCGCAACGCCGACCTGCTCACGATTCAGCAGGTCCTCGGCATCGAGCAGGCGGACCTGGTGCTCTTTGCGAACGCCGGCAAGGCGTGGCTCAGCGGCGACGGGCCCGGCCGGGTCCCCAACAACCGGATTCCGAAGTTCGGCGAGTGGAGTGCCGATTTCGGGGCCGGGCTCGACCTGGGCGGCATCGGGATCTACGCGGCCAAGGCGCTGAGCGACGACGAGGCCATCCGGATCGTGCTCCGACTGGAGCGGCGCTTCTGATGCGGCGTCTCTGGCTCGGTCTCATCGCGGGGTTGGCGGTCGTCCAGGCGGCCGCGGCCCAGTCGCAGCCGGTGAATCTCTCGATGTCGCTGGACCCGACCGTGCAGGTCAACGGGGCCCGGCAGCCGATCGTCTACCTTCGGAACCTGCTGACGGACGAGCGCTGGACCCGGGAACTCGACAATTCCCTCCCGCTGATCGTGTCATTTACCCTGGAAACCTGGCGGTCCCGCGACGGCTGGATCGACGAACCGGCCGGGACCATCACCTGGCGCACGGTGGTGACCAAGGAACCGCTCCAGGAGGAGTATCAGGTCATGGTCGTGGTTCAGGACCGGTTGGCGGGGCGGCCGGCCCGGTTCGCCGTCCGCGACTCGGCAGCGAAGTATCTGGACCGACCCCAGCTGATCCAGACCTTTCCGCAACGGCCGGGCCGGTTCTACTACCACGTCACCGTCCGGATTACGGTGCTGTCCGACCGCGACATGGACCAGCTCGAACGCTTCCTGGCGGGCGACCCCGACATCGACCTGCCCGAGCGCGGAACGACTGTCGGACGGGGTATCCGCCGCTTCCTCCAGCAGATCGCGGGGTTGCCGAGTCAGGTGATCCAGGCCCGTTCGGAGGTCTTCACGGTGCAGCCGAACGATCAGTAGCGGTACCGGCCCGGGAGGCGGATGGGCTCGCCCCCGCCGGCCGTTGTCGGGATCCGGGCCTCCCCGCCAAGAGAAACGGCCGGCGAATCCTCGCCGGCCGTTGGTCGTTCTCCCTTCGCCGCCCTCAGCCGGACAACGCCCGAAGCACCTCCGTGCCATAGAACAGGCGGATGTATTTGGCCTGCGTGGCCGTGAGCCGGCGCACCGCCCACGCCAGATGGACGAAGTGCGGCTCCATGGGCGGCGTGGCCGGGTGCATCCCACACTCGTCCGGCAGCCGGTTCCCCTTCCGGGTGTTGCAGGTGCTGCACGCCGTCACGACGTTGTGCCACTCGTTGCCACCGCCCCGCGAGATCGGGATCAGGTGGTCGCGGGTGAGGCACTCCCGGTGCCGCAGGTCGGTCTGGTGCCGGCCGCAGAACTGGCAGGTGTAGTCGTCGCGGGCAAACAGGAAGGTGTTGGTGACCTGGCGACGGAATTTCCGGGGGACGTGCACGAACTTGACCAGCCGGATGATCGCCGGTTTGGGTAGCGCGATGCTCGCGCTCCGCACCTGTTCCCCCCGTTCGGCTTCGACGATCTCGGCCTTGCCGTCGATTACCAGCCGAAGGGCCCGCCGGAGCGGGACCATCGTGAGGGGTTCAAAGGATGCGTTGAGCGCGAGGCACCGCACCGCCTCTTCTCCCGAAAGGGGACCTTGGAACGTAGGCGGCCCCGGGGGCCTGAATCAAGGCACGTTGCGGCACCGTGACGCACCCGGCCGAAGCCGGCCGCTCAGGCCGGGCGATACACCAGCCGGCCGCTCAGGCCCGGCGATACGCCAGCCGGCCGCCCACCCGGGTCGCGAGCACCGCCGAGGGGGAAGCGGCGACCAGGGCTCCCGCGACCCCGGTGACATCGACCCCGTCCGGCAGGCCCACGGCGATCACATCGGCATGGAACCCCGGGGCGAGGCGCCCGGTATCCGCCGCGACACCCGCCAGCGCGGCACCACCCGTCGTGGCGAGTTCGAGCCCCGCCTCGGGTCCGGCGCCGAGGAGGGCCACCGCCGCCCGCATTTCGGCAAAGAGGTCGAGCCGGCCGACGCTCACGACCGAGTCGGTCCCCAGACCGACCCCCACACCCGCGGCACGGAGCGCAGCCACCGGGGCCGAGCCGTGCCCGTGCCGCGCATTCGAGAGCGGGCTATGGGCCACGCCGGTACCGGTCGTCCGCAGGATCTCGATGTCGGCAGCATCCACTTGAACCAGGTGAA
>JBFXAY010000102.1:0-14786 GCA_050183815.1 Gemmatimonadales bacterium
GCCGTCGGCGGAGATCGCCGTAATGGGGCCCAAGGGTGCCGTCGAAATCCTCTTCAAGGACGAGATCGCCAAGGCCGCCGATCCGGCCGCGGAGACCCAGCGGAAGATCGACGACTACACCCGGACGTTCGCCAATCCGTACCGGGCGGCCGCCCGCGGGTTCATCGACGACGTGATCGACCCGCGGGACACCCGGCCCCGGCTGATCGACGCGCTCCGGTCGCTCCGCACCAAGCGCGATCAGAATCCGCCGAAGAAGCACGGCAACATTCCGCTCTGACGCGAGGACGCTGCCATGTCGCCAGTCGCGCTCTTCCTGATCACCATCGCCGCGATCTTCATGATCGGGACGCTGGGCGAGATCGTCTTCCGCCGGACCCAGATTCCGGACGTCGTCTGGCTGCTGCTGGTCGGGATCATTCTCGGGCCGGTGGCCGGCGTCGTGAGCCGGGCCCAACTCGGCGCGATCGCGCCCTTCTTCGGCGCCCTCACGCTCGTCGTCGTGCTGTTCGACGGCGGCAGCCGGCTGGTCCTGGCCGAGATCTCGAAGGCCGCCCCGCGCTCCTCGCTCCTCGCCCTGCTCACGTTCAGTTCCGCGGTTGCCGTCGTCACGCTGGTGGCCCAGGCCGTGGCGGCGATCGGCTGGCTGCCTGGCTCCTGGACCCTCCGGCACTCGATCCTCCTCGGCTGCATCCTTGGCGGGTCGAGCTCGATCATCATCATGCCGGCCATGACGCTGGCGCGGGTTCGCGGGGCGATCGCCAATCTGGTCAACCTCGAGTCGGCCTTCACCGACGCCTTCTGCGTCGTGGGCGCGGCCGCGATGATCGATCTGATCCTCCGCGCGGCCGCCGGCGACACCGGCGGCGCCTCCCCGGGTGCCGCGCTGGCCCGGTCCTTCGGCGTGGGGACGGGGATCGGGCTGGTGTCCGGATTTGCGTGGCTCCTCTTTCTCCGCCTCCTCAAGGTGAGTGAGCACGCCTATCCGATCACCTTGTCGGCGCTGCTGCTTCTCTATGTAGCGATCGACCAGTCGGGTGGCAGCGCGGCCCTCGGGATCCTGGCGTTTGCCGTCGTGGTCGGCAATGCGACGATGATCTGGGCGAAGCTCGGCTTTTCCGAGACCCTCGACCTCGGGACCGACGTCCGCGGCTTCCACCGGCAGGTCACCTTCATCGTGAAGAGCTTCTTCTTCACCTTCATGGGCGCGATGCTTGGCCCGCCCTGGCCGATGGTGCTGCTCGGCGTCCTCCTCGGTTTCGTCCTCCTGGCCGCCCGGATTCCGGGGGTCTGGTTGGCGCTGGTGGGAAGCAAACTCTCGTCGGCCGAGCGCCGGCTGGTGCTGGTTTCGATGCCGCGGGGTATGGCGGCCGGTGTCCTGGCCACGATGCCGGCCGCGGCCGGCATCGTGGGGACCGACGACCTGCCGAACGCGGTGTTCGCGGCCGCCCTCGTCTCGATCCTGATTTTCGCGGTCGGCTTCCCCCAGGCCCGGAAGGGCATGGAGGCGGCCGTACCCGCGGGAGGCGGAGAGCCTCCGTTTCCGCCGCCGGTGGCCGAGCCGCCGGCAGCCGCGCTCGTCCCGGCGGCGGGTCCCGCCCCCGAGGAGCCGGCCCCCGCACCTCCGGTCGCGGTCGAGCCGGCGCCCCCGGGCGATCCGGTTCCGCCGCCAGCCGAGTCGTCCCCGGTCGAGCCGGAACGAGGTCCCGTCCCGCCGGAAGGTCCTCCGCCCGCGCCTTGGTCATGACGATCTCCCGAGTGCTGGTTGCCAACCGGGGTGAAATCGCGCTCCGGATCATCCGGGCCTGTCACGACGAGGGCCTCGAGGCGGTCGCGGTCTATTCCGAGGCGGATCGCCGGGCGCCGTACGTCCGCGCCGCGGATGCGGCGGTGCCGATCGGCCCGCCCGCCGCGGCCGAGAGCTACCTCAGAGGCGACCGAATCATCGAAGCCGCGCGCGCGAGCGGTGCCCAGGCCATCCACCCCGGTTTCGGCTTCCTGTCCGAGCGGGCGCCGTTTGCGCGGGCCGTCGCCGATGCCGGCCTGGTGTTCGTCGGGCCCCCGGCCGCCGCGATCCTGGCCATGGGCGACAAGACCGAGGCCCGCCGCCGGATGCAGGCGGCCGGGGTGCCGGTCGTGCCCGGCGCGATGGGATCGATCGCCGATCCGAAGGAGGCCCTCGCCCTCGCGGAATCATTGGGTTATCCGGTGCTGGTCAAAGCGGCGGCCGGAGGCGGCGGGAAAGGGATGCGGGTGGTGCGCGAGGCCGGCGATTTGGCCGGCGCCCTGACGGCGGCATCGAGCGAGGCGCTCAAGTCCTTCGGCGATGCGGCGGTGTACCTCGAGAAGTACATCGAGCGACCCCGCCACGTCGAAATCCAGGTGCTCGCCGACCACGAGCGCACGATCCACCTGGGCGAACGCGAGTGCTCGGTCCAGCGGCGCCATCAGAAGCTGCTCGAGGAAGCGCCGAGTGTGGCGGTGGGACCGGCGCTGCGGGAGCGGATGGGCGCGGCGGCGGTGGCGGCGGCGGGCGCGGTCGGATACCGGAGTGCTGGCACCTGCGAATTTCTCCTCGCGGCGGACGGATCGTTCTACTTCCTCGAGATGAACACCAGGATCCAGGTCGAACATCCGGTGACCGAACTGGTCTACGGCGTCGATCTGGTCCGCGAGCAGCTCCGGATCGCCCGCGGGCTGCCGATGACCGTGGCGCCCGGACCGCTGAGTCCCCGCGGGTGGGCCATCGAGTGCCGGATCACCAGTGAGGATCCCGCGAACGGATTCCTTCCGTCGACCGGCAAGATCACCTACCTGCGGGCCCCCGCCGGTCCGGGCGTCCGGTGGGACAGCGGCGTCGAAACGGGCGACGAGGTCACCCTGTTCTACGACTCGATGCTGGCCAAGTTGATCGTCCACGGGGCGACCCGGGCGGATGCCATCGGGCGGATGGAGCGGGCCCTCCGCGAACTGGTCGTGGCCGGCGTGGCGACGAATCAGTCGTTCCAGCTCCGGTTGCTTGCGGATCCGGCCTTTCGGGCCGGCGAGATCGACATCCAGTTCCTGGAGCGGCGGCCCGACCTGGTCACCGGGCCACCGGCGGAGGAGACGGTGATCCGGCTCGCGCTGGCCGCCGCGCTGGCCGAGGACGAACGGCGCCAGCGGCAGAAGCCCGCGGTGGCGTCCGACGGGGCGGCGCCAAGCCGGTGGCTGGCCGCGGCGCGGCGGGACGGCCGTCGTTAGGCAGGTGCGCCCGGACGGGGGCGGCTCCGCGCCGGCCGGACCGGTCGAACCGGTCCGGATCGACCGGATCGCCGCCGGCGGCGACGGCGTGGGCCGGCTGCCGGACGGCCGGGTCGTGTTCGTGCCCCGTACCGCGCCCGGCGATCGGATCGAGTGCCGGATCACCCGGTCGTCGGCGCGATTCGCCCGCGGGCGGATCGGGCGCTTGCTCGAGCCCGGGCCGGAGCGGATCGAGCCGCCGTGCCGCCACTACCGCGACGACGAGTGCGGCGGCTGCCAACTGCAGCATCTCGCTACCGGAGCGCAGCGGGCGGCGCGCCGGGCCGTCGCCGGGGATGCGTTGCGCCGGATCGGGCGGCTGGCCGTCGACGACCCGCCGCTGGTGGCCGGGGAGCGGGAATGGGGCTACCGGTCCAAGATCACGCTGTCCCGCGGTCCGGATGGATCGATCGGCTATCATCGGCTCGAACGGCCGGGCCAGATCGTGCCGCTCCGGACCTGCCCGATCGCGGCGGCGGAGGTCAACGCGCTGTGGGAGCGGGTCCGGGGGGCGGGGAAGCTTCCCCGCGAGCTCGAACGGTTGACGTTACGGCGCGATCGGAGCGGCGGCGAACATGTCATCCTGGAGACCGGCGAAGGCCGCCCGTGGGCGGGTGGCCGGGAACTCCACCGAGCCGCGGCCGGGGAGCGCCCACTCACCGTCTGGTGGCGCCCGGCCGGCGGCGCGGCCCGGGCAGTGGCCGGGGCGGACTCGGCCTATCCCGCCACGGCGTTCGAGCAGATCAACCCGGAGATGGGCGATCGGGCCCGCCACCGAGCCGTCGAGGGCCTGGGCGATGTGGCGGGGCTCCTGGCGTGGGACCTCTACGCCGGTATCGGCGAGGCGTCCGACCTGCTTGCCCGGGGCGGGGCGCGGGTCCAGGCAGTGGAGCGCGACGGGAGTGCGGTGGCGGAGGCCGAGCGGCGGCAGCTGGTCTTCGGCCGGCAGATCGAGCGGGTGGCCGGCCCGGTGGAGCGGGTGGTCCGGTCCCTCGAACGGCCGGACGTCGTCATCGTCAATCCGCCCCGGACCGGGCTGGTCCCGGAGGCCGCGGAGGCCGTGCTGGCGGCGAAGCCGCGCCGGATCGGGTACGTGTCGTGCGACCCGGCCACCCTGGCGCGGGATCTGGTCCGGCTGGGGGTCGGGTCGGGGGGGTACCGCCTCGAGTCCCTCGAAGCGTTCGATCTCTTTCCGCAGACCGCGCACGTCGAAACCGTGGCTGTTCTGGAGCGCGCATGAAATACGTCGTGACCATCGCGGGGCGGGTCGTCAACGTCGAGCTGACCGGCGAACGGATCCTGGTCGACGGGGTCGAGCATTCCGGCGAGCTCCGGTCGGTGGAGGGCACCCCAATCCGGAACCTCCTGGCGGACGGGACGTCCTGGCTGGTGCCGATCGAGCCGACCGGCCGGGGCCGCTGGCTGGTGCAGCGGCACGGGGAGCGGTTCGAGGTGGAGGTCCTCGACGAGCGGACCCACCATATCCAGAGCCTGGTCGGCGCCGGGAAAGAGCATCAGGGGCCGGCCGCGCTCAAGGCCCCCATGCCCGGCCTGGTGGTCAAGATCCTGGTGGCACCGGGGGATTCGGTGGCCGCCGGGCAGGGCCTGGTGGTGCTCGAGGCCATGAAGATGGAGAACGAGCTCAAGGCGGCTGGGGCCGGGGTGGTCGACCAGGTGTCGGCGGTGCCGGGCCAGGCGGTGGAGAAGGGGGCGGTCCTGGTGACCTTCCGGGCCGGCCCCACTTGACCTAAGTCCGTATCCGAGGCTATTATCCAAGGCTCCGCGATCTTCGCGGGGCCATTTGATTTATAGCGAGGAAGTGGATCGGGCCATGAAGACCTTCTCGGCCAAAACCAAGGACGTTCAGCACGATTGGCACGTCGTCGACGCGGCGGGGGTTCCCCTCGGCCGGCTCGCGAGTACCATCGCTCAGCTGATTCGCGGCAAGCACAAGCCGACCTTCACGCCGCACATCGACGGCGGCGATTTCGTGATCGTGGTCAATGCGGCCAAGGTCAAGGTCACCGGCAGCAAGACCAGCACGAAGGTCTACTTCCGGCACACGGGCTACATGGGGCACGAGCGGTTCACGCCGTTCAAGAACATGATCGAGAAGCACCCCGAGCGGGTCATCGAGAAGGCCGTGTTCGGCATGCTCCCGAAGAACTCGCTCTCGAAGCAGCGCCTCCGGAACAAGCTCAAGGTGTACGCGGGTGAAAGCCATCCGCACGCCGCGCAGACTCCGAAGGCCCATCCGATCAAGGTGTCCGCATGACCCCGAGTCCCGAACTCCGCTGGCACGGCGTTGGCCGCCGGAAGACCAGTGTCGCCCGTGTGTATCTCGTGCCCGGTACCGGCAAGTGGGAAGTCAACGGCCGGACCCTGGGTGACTATTTCCCGCGGCCGTCGCTGGTGCAGCACATCCAGCAGCCGTTTGCGGCTACCGACACCCTCGGCGCGTTCGACGTGCGGGCGCACTGCGATGGCGGCGGCGTCACCGGCCAGGCCGGCGCGCTTCGGCTGGGCATTGCCCGGGCGCTGATCAACGTGGATTCGATGCACCGGACCAAGCTCCGGGCCAACGGGCTGCTCACCCGCGATCCGCGGGCCGTCGAGCGGAAGAAGCCCGGCCGCCCGGGTGCCCGGAAGCGATTCCAGTTCAGCAAGCGGTAAGCTCACGAGGCGGCGGTCTTCGGGCCGCCGCCCGTTCAACTCACACCGCCGGACCGGCTCCGGGGTGCCCCTGCGGGGGTTCGGGGTCGGGACGAAGGCGGTGGACGAATCAACCCAACTCTCTGGAAGGAACTCGTTCGTCGCATGTCGCAGCCTACTCTGCAGGAACTCCTCGAAGCCGGCGTTCATTTCGGTCACCAGACCCGTCGCTGGAACCCCAAGATGCGGCGGTTCATTTTTGCCGAGCGCTCGGGGATCTATCTGATCGACCTCCAGAAGACCCAGGGGCAGATCACGAAGGCGCAGGACCTGCTCAAGCAGATCGTGATGAAGGGCGAGAACGTCCTCTTCGTCTGCACCAAGAAGCAGCTCAAGGGACTGGTCCAGGCGGATGCGGCCGAGTGCGGCGGGCTCTGGGTCACCGAGCGCTGGCTGGGCGGTACCCTGACCAATTTCCAGACCATCAAGCGGCAGATCCGCCGCCTCCGGGAACTGGAGCAGGGCTCGAGCGACGGCGACTTCGATAACTACACCAAGAAGGAAAAGCTCCTCTTCGATCGGGAGCGCCAGAAACTCTCCCGCTATCTCGAGGGCGTGAAGCAGATGGGCCGGCTCCCCGGCGCGCTGTTCGTCGTCGATGCGAAGAAGGAGCGGATCGCCATCCAGGAAGCCAACAAACTGGGTATTCCGGTGGTGGCCATCGTCGATACCAACGCGGATCCGGACGTCATCACCGTGCCGATTCCCGGCAACGACGACGCGATCCGGTCGGTCTCGCTGATCACCCGCGCGCTGGCGGATGTGGTCAAGGAGGCCCGGATGGCGGCCCCGGTGCGGGACGCCGCCGAAGACTCCGAGGCGGAGACCTACAGCACCGATTCCGGCAGCGAGGGCGATCCCGAGGATCGGCGTCGGCGGCGGTCGGGCGGTGGCGGTGGGGCGGGCGGCGCGGGTGGCGGCGCCCGGAAGCGGCGGCCGAAGCCGGAAGCCATTGCGGCCCGGCTCAAGACGGATGCCGAACCCGCAGCCGGAGATGCCTGAGCGGTACCAACGGTCATCGTCCCGATGAACCTTTGCCGCCGCGCATGGCCTTCCGGTCGTTCGCGGCGGCGTCGCAAGGAGGGGTGAGGTTGCGCCGGATTCCGGTCCGGCCTCGCCACGAGATCAACCACGGACCAAGAAGTTGACTATGAGCTACAAGCCGACACCGAAGGAAATCAGCGAACTGCGGGCCCGAACCGGCGCCGGCATTGGTGATTGCAAGGGAGCCCTCGAGGAAACCCAGGGCGACATGGAGAAGGCCGGCGAGCTGCTTCGCAAGAAGGGCATCGCCAAGGCGGAGAAGCGGGCCGGGCGGAGCGCCTCGCAGGGTCTCGTCGTCGTCGAACTGGCCGCCGACGGCAAGTCCGGCGGGATGATCGAGCTCAACTGCGAGACCGATTTCGTCGCCAAGACCGACGACTTCATTGCCCTGGCCAACGATCTGGCCAAGCACGTCGCGGCGCAGGCGCCGGTCGGCGTGAAGGCCGGGTCGGTCGACGACCAGTCGTTCCGAGGCAAGACCGTCGCGGAGGCCGTGAAGGAAGTGTCCGGCAAGACCGGCGAGGCGATGTCGCTCGCCCGGTACGCCCGGTTCACGGAGGCGTCCGGCGTCGTCGCCGCCTATCTCCATCACAACGGCCAGGTCGGCGTGCTGGTGGATGTCGCCGGCCCCGCCGGCCCCGGCCTCGTGGCATTGGCCAAGGACGTGGCGCTCCACATCGCCTCCGCCGACCCGATCGGCGTGACCGAAACGGACATCCCGTCCGACATGATCGACCGGGAGCGCCGGATCGCCGAGGAGCAGGTCGCGGCCGAAGGCAAGCCGGAAGCCATCCGCGGCAAGATCGTCGACGGCAAGATCAAGAAGTTCGTCGCCGAGCGGGTCCTGGTCGGCCAGCCGTTCGTGAAGGACGACAGCAAGACCGTCGGCGAACTCATCGCCGCCGCCGCCAAGGAGCTCGGCGGCCCGGTGACCGTCAAGCACTTCGCCCGGTTCAAGGTCGGAGAGGCCTGATGGCCCTCGCCTACCGGCGGGCCCTGCTCAAGATCTCCGGCGAGGCGCTCGCCGGAGATCGCGGCATCGGGCTGGACTACGGTCTCGTCGAGGGGCTCGCGGCGCAGATCAAGGGCGTGCACGCCCAGGGAATCCATCTCGGCCTCGTCGTGGGCGGCGGCAACATCGTTCGCGGCACCCAGGCCAGCCGGGAGGGGCTCGACCGCGTCAACGCCGACTACATGGGGATGCTCGCCACCGTGATCAACGCGCTGGCACTGCAGGACATCCTCGAGAACATGGAAGTGCAGACCCGGGTCATGACGGCGATCCGGATGGAATCGCTCGCCGAACCGTACATCCGGCGGCGCGCGGTCCGGCATCTGGAGAAGGGCCGCCTGGTGATCTTCGCGGGCGGTACCGGCAACCCGTTCTTCTCCACCGACACCGCCGCCGTGCTCCGGGCCCTCGAAATCGAGGCGGAAGTCATCATGAAGGCCACCGGCGTGGACGGGATCTTCACCGGGGATCCGAAGAAGGACCCCACCGCCCAGTTCATTCCGGAGTTATCCTTCCAGGAAGCGATCGTGAAGAACTACGCGGTGATGGACGCGAACGCCTTCGGGCTCTGCAGGGAAAACAAGCTTCCGATCGTGGTATTCAACATCAATCAGCCCGGCTCCATCGCACGAGTCCTGTCGGGCGAACGGGTGGGGACGATCGTACGATGAACACCATTCCTGAGATCGTGAAGTACGCCCGGGAGGGCATGGACAAGGCGGTCGAGAACACCAAACGCGAATTCAGCTCCATCCGGAGCGGCAAGGCCAGCACCCATCTGCTCGACGTGGTGCGGGTCGAAGCCTACGGCAGCCACCTGCCGATGAATCAGGTCGGGATGGTCTCGGCGCCGGAACCGCGCCTCCTCACGGTGCAGCCCTTCGACAAGTCGCTGGCTCCGCTGATCGAGAAGGCGATCCGCGACTCGGACCTCGGCCTCAATCCGGCCACCCAGGGCAACCTGATCCGGATTCCGATTCCGCCGCTCTCCGAGGAGCGCCGCAAGGACCTCATCAAGGTCGTTCACAAGCTGGCCGAGGAAGGCAAGATCGCCGTCCGCCACGCCCGGACCGACTCCCTGCACAAGCTCAAGAAGGTCGAACACGTCTCCGAGGACGACAAGACCCGGGCGGAGAAGGACATCCAGAAGGTCACCGACGAACACGTCAAGCAGATCGACCAGCTGATCCACGCCAAAGAAGCGGAGATCATGGAGGTTTGACCCCCTCCGCCGACGACCTGCTCGCCCGACTGAAGGTGCAGGGCGCGGTGCCCGGGCACGTGGCCGTCATCATGGACGGCAACGGGCGCTGGGCCCAGCGGCGGAACCTGCCGCGCACCGCCGGTCATCAGGCCGGGATGGCGTCGGTCCGGCGGATCGTCGAGTCGGCGATCCGCGCGGGCGTCGGGACCCTCACGGTGTTTGCCTTCAGCCAGGAGAACTGGCAGCGGCCGCCCGAGGAGATCGACGCGCTGATGCTGCTCCTCCAGGAGTACGTCTCCACCCAGTCGGCCGAACTGTCGGACCAGGGCGTCCGGGTCCGGATGCTCGGCGACTTGTCGATGCTCTCCGATGCGGCCCGACGCGCGGTGGACTTCGTCGAGGAGGCCACGGCGGGCGGCCGCACGCTCGCGCTCAACATCTGCATCTCGTACGGATCGCGGGCGGAGCTCACCCGGGCCGCGCGGTCGATCGCCGAGGAGGTAGCCGCCGGGCGGCTCGATCCGGCCCAGGTCACCGAGGCCGAAGTGGCGGCCCGGCTCTACACGGCGCCGTGGGGTGATCCGGACCTGCTGATCCGGACCTCCGGCGAATTCCGGATCTCCAACTTCCTCCTCTGGCAGCTGGCCTACGCCGAGCTGTACGTGACCCCGGTGCTGTGGCCGGACTTCTCGGCCGAGCATTTCTTCGAGGCGATTCTCGACTATCAGCGCCGGGACCGGCGGTTCGGCCGGGTCGCGGCCCAGTAGCCCGATGTCCAACAACCTCCAGCGGATCCTGTTCGCGGTCGCGGCCATTCCGGTCGCCGTCGGCGTGGTGTTCTGGGGCGGGCTGCCGCTCGCCCTGCTCGTCGCCCTGATCGCGGTCCTCGGCAGCCATGAGTTGACGAACATCGCGCGGCGGCAGGGTGTCGCCCCGATGACCCGCCACGCCCTGGTGCTGAGCGCCGCGATCCCGCTCGGAATCTGGGTGGCGTACGGCGGCGCCATCGTGACGTGGGGCGGGCTCGATTGGGCCGCGTTGTTGCCTTCGACCTGGTACGCCCTCGCGGGGACGGTCATCTGGATCCTCACCGCCACGCTGATCCGGCGCGCACCGGACGAGCGGCCGCTGGGCACGGCGGCAGTGACCCTGCTCGCCCCGCTCTACTGCGCGGTGCTGCCGAGTTTTCTGCTCGGCATCCGGTACGTCACCGGGCCCGAGCGGAGCTGGCCGGCCACCTGGGCCGTCTTCTTCCCGCTGGTGGTCACCTGGATCTGCGACACGGCGGCGATGTACGGCGGGAAGCTGATCGGCGGCCCGAAGCTGGCGCCGATCGTGAGCCCCGGAAAGACCCGCGCCGGATCGATCGCGGGTCTCCTGGGTGGCATGGTGGCCGCGGTGCTCTTCAACCGGCTGGCTCTCGGGCCGTCCGGCATTCCCCTCGCGGACTGGCAGGCACTCGTCTTCGGTCTCGTCTGCTCGGTGTTCGCCCAGGTGGGCGACCTGGCCGAGTCGCTGTTCAAGCGGGAGGCGGGGGTCAAGGACTCGAGCCACCTCATTCCGGGACACGGCGGCGTGCTCGACCGGTTCGACGCGCTGTACTTCGTGCTGCCCGTCGCGGCGATGTTGTATCGAGCGTTCGGAGTGATCTAGCGCCGATGCAACGGGTCGCGATTCTCGGGTCCACCGGCTCGATCGGCTGTTCCACCCTCGAGGTGCTCCGCCGCCACCGAGACCGGTTCGCGCTCGTCGGGCTGACCGCCGGCCGGAATGCGGCGCGCCTCGCGGAGCAGGTCGCCGAATGGCGGCCGCCGTATGCCGCCCTCGTCGGCGGGGCGGAGGGGCGGGGGCCGGACGCCCTGGTGGAGGCGGCGACGAGGTCCGACGTGGACGTCGTGGTCAACGCGGTCGTCGGCGTCGCCGGGCTCCGCGCCACCCTGGCGGCGCTGGACGCGGGGAAGCGGGTCGCCCTGGCCAACAAGGAATCGCTCGTCGTCGCCGGCGAACTCGTCGAACGGGCCCGGCATCGGGGCGGCGGATCGCTGGTCCCGATCGACTCCGAGCACAGCGCCGTGCTGCAGTGCCTCGCCGGGTGCCGCCAGCCGATCGAACGGCTCATCCTGACGGCCTCCGGCGGGCCATTCCGGGAATGGCCGGCGGAGCGGGTGGCGGCCGCGACCGTGGCGGAGGCGCTCAATCACCCGACCTGGCGGATGGGCCACAAGATCACCGTCGACAGTGCCACCCTGGCCAACAAGGCCATGGAGGTGATCGAGGCCCATTTCCTTTTTGGTCTGGGGTACGACGCGGTCGAGGTCGTGGTCCACCCGCAGAGCATCATTCATGGATTCGTCGAGTTCGCCGACGGGAGCATGCTCGCCCAGTTGGGCTTTCCGACGATGGAGCTTCCGATCCTGTATGCCTTGAGCCACCCCGAGCGGCTGCCGGATCCGGGGGCCCGGCGGTTCGATCCGGTGGCCGCCGGCGCGCTCACGTTCGAGCCGGTCCGGGCCGACGTCTTTCGGGCCTTCGGCGCCGGGGTGGCGGCGGGGCGGCAGGGCGGGACGGCCCCCGCGGTCTTCAACGCGGCCAATGAAGCGGTCGTAGCGCGGTTTCTGGAGGGCAGGTTACCCTTCGGCGGCATTGCGACGGTGATCGAGGCGGTTCTGGCGAAACATCGGCCCCGCGCGATCGAAACCCTGGCCGACGTGGAGGCGGCCGACGCCTGGGCGCGGGCGGCAGCTCTCGAGGAAGCTTCCCGGTGGGATTGACCCTGCTTTCGACTCTGGTGGTCATCGGCGTGCTCGTGTTCGTGCACGAGCTCGGTCATTTTCTCGCGGCCAAGTGGGCGGGGATCTACGTCCACCGCTTTTCGCTGGGGCTCGGCGCGCCGATCCGGTGGCTCTCTTTCAAGCGCGGGGAAACCGAGTACTCGGTGTCCTGGATCCCGCTCGGCGGCTACGTGAAGATGGCCAGCGAGCTCGAGGGGCCGTCGTCGCTCGAAGGCGGCACCGAGGCTGGCGTGGTGGTACCGCCCGAGCGGCTGTTCGAGTCGAAGCCCGTCTGGGTCCGAATGATCGTGATCCTGGCCGGGGTGGCGATGAACGGCCTCTTTGCCTGGCTCGTGTTCTCGGGGCTGCTGTATGGAAAAGGGCTTCCGGTGCTGCCCATCACGACCGTGGCCGGGGTCGATGCCACGACGCTACCCGCCGGCGCGGAGGCGCTCGCGGCCCTGGGCATGGGCGACCGGATCAGCGCCGTGAACGGGCAGGCGGTCGCGTCCTGGCAGGACCTCACCAAGGTCTGGCGGGCCGCGGCCGACGACTCCCTTCGCCTCGGACTGGCGGACGGCCGGACGGTCGCGGTTCCGGCCCTGGCCCCGGAGGCCCGGGACTCGGCCATCGGATCGATCCGCCCCTACCTTCCGCCGGTAATCGCCGACGTCCTGCCGGGCCGGGCCGGGGCCCGGGCCGGGCTCGCCGCGGGAGACACGATCTTGAGCCTCGACGGCCAGCCGGTCGTGGAATGGCGGGACATGGTAAGCTGGCTCGATGGGGCCGCGGACCGGGAGATCGACGTCCAGGTGGGCCGACCCGGGGGGCGGGAGACTATCCGGGCCACCCCGGCTGGCGAGGAACAGGCCGACTCGGCTGGGAACAAGCGGACCGTGGGGCGGCTTGGCATAGCCGGGCCCCTGATTCCGGACGCCCGGGTGCCGATCGGCCTCGGCCCAGCCCTGTCCGAGGGGGCCCGCCGTACCGCCTTCGTGGCCACCCAGATCGTCAATATGGTCCACGGGATGTTTGCGGGCCGGGTGTCGACCCGGGAAATCGGGGGCCCGATCGCCATCGGGATGGCGGCCGGCGAGAGCGCCCGCAGGGGCGCCGAGGACTTCCTCGTGTTCATGGCGGCGATCTCGGTCAACCTGGGGGTCCTCAACCTGCTGCCGATCCCGATCCTCGATGGAGGGCAGTTTCTCTTCCTGCTGGCCGAGGGCGTGACCCGCCGGCCGGTCCGGGGGCGGGTCCGCGACTGGCTGACGATGGCCGGCCTGATTGCCATCGTGATGCTGATGATCCTGGCCTTTTCGAACGACATCCGGCGGGCCCTGGGGTTCTGAGGCCTGGGGGCGGTCCGGAGGCCCCTTGCCAGTCGGGCATTCCAGCCCTATAATTAAAGGCTGTAAACACTTACGACGGCGTAACGACGCAGGCCAGAGCGGCGAAGAGGACTGAGAATGGGGTACGACAAGCAGGGCGTGATGGCGAAGTTCCGGGTGCACCAGACCGACACCGGGTCGGCCAAGGTGCAGGTCGCGATGCTTACCGAGCGGATCAACTCCCTCACCGATCACTTCCGCACCCACCCTAAGGACCACCACAGCAGGCGGGGGCTCCTCAAGATGGTCGGGCAGCGGCGGCGGCTTCTCTCCTACCTCCGCAACAACGATCTCGAGACGTACCGGGCCCTGATTCAGGACCTCGGTCTCCGTCACTAAACAACGCGTAGCCTCGAGGGCGTCCCACTGGCCGGGACGCCCTCGGTGCTTTGGCGTGCCCGGCGCCCGGCAACGGGCCGGCGCCGCAAAGAAATGAGGAACAAGTGCATCGTATCGAAACCACGTTTGCCGGGCGCCCGCTGGTGCTCGAAACCGGGCGTCTCGCCCGTCAGTCGGCCGGGTCCGTTCTGGTCCAGTTCGGCGAGACGGTCGTCCTGGCCGCGGTCACCGTGAGCCCGAAGGAAAGCAACCTGCCGTTCTTCCCGCTCACGGTCGAGTATCGCGAGAAGACCTATGCCGCCGGCAAGATTCCGGGCGGCTTCATCAAGCGGGAAGGCCGCCCGTCCGACAAGGAAATCCTGGCCGCCCGGATCATCGACCGCTCGATCCGGCCGCTCTTCCCGGAAGGCTTCAAGAACGAAGTCCAGGTCTTCGTCACCGTCGTCTCGGCCGACCAGGAGCATGACGCCGACGTGCTCGGCGCCTATGCCGCCTCGGCCGCGCTCTCGATCTCGCCGATTCCGTGGAATGGGCCGCTGGCGACCGTGCGGGTCGGCCGGGTCGAAGGGAAGTGGATCCTCAACCCGACGTTCCACCAGCTCGAGTTCTCCGAGATCGACATGTCGGTGAGCGGGAGCGGTGAGTTCGTCGACATGGTCGAGGGCGGCGCCCTCGAGGTGTCGGAGGAGCTCGTGGTCGAGGCGCTCAAGGTTGCCCAGAAGGGCATCAAGGAGCTGCGCGGCCACATCGAGACGCTGGTCAAGAAGACCGGTGCGAAAAAGATGGACTGGAACAAGCCGGCGTACGACGAAGCCGTCGTGGCGCGGGTCCGGGAGTTGGCCGAGAAGGACATGGCCAAGGCGATCAACCACAAGGACAAGGCGGGGCGGGCCGGCCAGATGAAGGCCGTGCGGGACGCGACCCTTGCCGCCATCGCCGGCGAGTTTCCCGAGAAGATCAAGGACGCCGAGCACGAGATCGAAGAGATCGAGTACCGCACCATGCGGACCCAGGTCCTCGACAAGGGCGAGCGG
>JBFXAY010000103.1:0-14643 GCA_050183815.1 Gemmatimonadales bacterium
GCTCCAGTCGGCCACACCGGTCGCCCCGGGCCACGCCGCGTTGGCGCCGGCGCCAGATCGTGCGGCTGCGGGCGGCGCGCCGGAGTTCGCTCGAGATCGCGGCGGCGTTGCAGATGCCCCTGGCGACCGTCGTCCAAGTGCAGCGCCCCTCGGGTGGCGCCGGCTGCCCCCGGCGGTGCCCCGGCCGCCGGTGCATCGGTACGAGCGCCGGGTCCCGGGGGCCCTGGTCCACCTGGACATCAAGAAGCTGGGGCGGATTGGGCAGGTCGGCCACCGCATTCACGGGAACCGGCGCACCCGCGTCCGGGGCATCGGCTGGGAGTACCTGCACGTGGCGATCGACGATGCCACCCGGGTGAGCTACGCCGCGCTCTACCCGGACGAGACGGCCGCCAGTACCACCGCGTTCCTCCAGGCGGCCGTCACCTGGTTTGCGGCGCAGGGCATTCGCTGGCGGGCGCTGATGACGGACAACGGCGGCGGGTACCGGAGCCACGCGTTTCAGGCCCGCCGGCGCCAGCTTCGGCTCCGGCACCTCTGGACGCGGCCGTACACGCCCCGCACCAATGGCAAGGCGGAGCGCTTCATCCGCACCTGCTTGGCCCGCTGGGCGTACGCCGCGGCCTACCGGACTTCCGCGGCGCGGGCCCGCCTGCTGCCGGAGTGGCTGTGGTATTACAATCACGAGCGCCCGCACACCGGGCTCCAGTTTCAAACCCCGATGCAGCGCCTTGAGGCGATTGGGTGAACAACGTCTCCATCAACAACACCTAGAGCGGCCGGGCAACAACCTTCGAGACCGGTCGTCGGCGCGTCCGCCGCGCGTCGTCCTGACAGTGTGAAGACACCTTGTACCGAACAGTTTGCAGCGCAGGACGAGGGCTTTCATATTGGGGGGCAATGCGTCACCCGCCCGGCTGCCTGGATTTCCTTCGATCCAAACGAAGGGCCCTGCGAGAGCGCGTCTCGCAGGCCCTTGGCGTGGTCCTGCTCGTGGCGCTCGTTCAGGGCCCGCTCGGGATCCTGCCGGGCCACGCGGAGCACCTCGCCAATCGGTACGCCACCGCCGGGCGCCTGCCCGTCACAACATCGCACCAGGGCCCGGCCGCCCATCACGGCGGCCATGAGTCCGCGCCTCACGGCCCGGCCGGCCTGAGGACGGTCCCGCCGTCGGGGCACGCCGCCGATCGGGCCCCGGACCACCAGCCGGCGCCGACCTGCTGCGACGACAACAACTGCCTCTGCATCGCCGGCCGGGCCCTGGCCGCCCCCGATCCGGCCGTGCTCCCGGCGGCCGACCGGCCGATTTCCCTGCCGGACCGGCTCCGGCCCGGACTGCCGATCCCGGCACCGGAGGTGCTCACCAACCTGCCGACCGGACCACCCCGCCTCGCCTGACGGCACGGGAACTCGCGCCCGGCAAACGGGACCGCAGACCCGGCCCACCGTCCTCACAGTCATTCAGCAGTCATTGCCACGAGCACCGGGGCGGCGTTGAACATCGCCGCGTTTCCGGCCTCGGACGAATTTTCGGATCTGAAGGAGAACCAGAACCATGCACCACGCTGCCACCGGCTCGCGCCGAACGATCCACGCTGCCATCGCCACGCTCCTCGTCGGGGCCGCGGTCCTCGCCTGCAGCGACAGCCCGAGCGAACCGCAGGACATCGACGTGACCATCAACTTCGCCGCCGAGGTCAACGGGACGGCGTTCGCCTGCGGGACGCAGTACTCGAACGTCGGCGCCTCGAATTCCACGATCACCCCGACCGACTTCCGGATGTACGTCCACGACGTCCGGCTGCTCACGAGCGGCGGGGCCGAGGTGCCGGTGGCACTCGACCAGGACAGTTGGCAGCGCGACAATCTGGCGCTGCTCGACTTCGAGAACGGTTCCGCCTCCTGCGTCAACGGCACGCCAGCCACCAATACCGCCATCCGCGGGACGGCCCCGGCCGGCGACTACACCGGCATCCGGTTCAAACTCGGCGTGCCGTTCGAGATGAACCACCAGGACCAGACCCAGGCGCAGGCGCCGCTCGACATCGGGGCCCTGTTCTGGTCGTGGAACGGCGGCTACAAGTTCGCCCGGATCGACCACACCTCGGCCGCCCAGCCTAACGGCTGGAACGTGCACCTCGGCAGCACGGGCTGCCAGCCGACCGGCAATCCGACGACCCCGGCCACGGCGTGCAACAACCAGCACCGGCCCGAGATCACGATCGCCGGCTTCAACATCGCCTCCGACGTCGTCTCCGCCGACTACGGGCGCCTGCTGGCCGGGAGCAATCTGGACGTCAACGCCACCGGGACCGCGAGCGGGTGCATGTCCTTCCCGGGCGACACCGACTGCCCGGCCGTCATGAACCGCTTCGGCCTCAGCTACGAGGGGTCGAACTCGTCCGGACAGGTCTTCCTCCAGAAGAAGTAGCCGGGCGACGAAAGCAAGCATGATCGTGCCGTCCCTGACGCACCTCCGCTCCCGGGCCCTGGCCGCCGCGTTCGCGGTGGTCGCGGCCGCCGGGACGGCCGGGTGCGGTGGCGACGAGACCTTGAGTCCCGACGCCATCGTGCCGACCGCCGGCACCTTCGACTGGAACCTCCCGGCGGGCTTCCCCACGCCCCGGGTCCCGGTCGACAACCCGATGACGACCGCCAAGGTCGACCTCGGCCGGCACCTGTTCTACGACGTCAGGATGTCGGGCAACCAGACCCAGAGCTGCGGCTCCTGTCACCAGCAGGCCCGGGCCTTTACCGACGGGTTGCCCCGGTCGATCGGGTCCACCGGCGAGATCCATCCGCGCAACGCCCAGAGCCTGGCCAACGTCGGGTACCAGCCGATCCTCACCTGGGCCAACCCCGACCTCAAGCAGCTGACCGAACAGGCGCTCACACCGATGTTCGGCACCGAGCCGGTCGAGCTCGGACTCGCCGGCATGGAAGCCGTGCTGGTGAACCGGATTGAGGGCGACACCGCCTATCAGCGGCTCTTCGAGGCCGCCTACCCCGGGGCGCCGACGACCCTCGATCGCCTCACGATGGCCATCGCGAGCTTCCAGCGGACGCTGATCTCCGGCAACAGCCTCGTCGACCGGGTGCGGCGCGGCGAGGCGTCGCTGTCCCAGTCCGCTCGCCTCGGGCAGGCGCTCTTCTTCAGCGAACGCCTTGAATGCTTCCACTGCCATGGCGGCCTGATGTTCACCGGAACCTACGATTTCGAGGGCAAGAGCTCGCCCGAGGCCGAGTTCCACAACACCGGCCTGTACAACCTCGACGGCCAAGGCGCCTACCCGGCGCCGAATTTCGGACTGTTCCTCTTCACCGGACGCCCCGAGGACATGGGCAAGTTCAAGGCACCGTCGCTCCGGAACGTGGCACTGACCGCCCCGTACATGCACGACGGCAGCATCGCCACGCTCGACGAGGTCATCGACCACTACGAAGCCGGCGGCCGGACGATCGCGACGGGTCCGCTCGCGGGTGTCGGCAGCGCCAATCCGCACAAGAGCGCCTTCGTGAAGGGCTTTCAGCTCACTGTCGAGGAACGGCGGGCGCTCCTCGACTACATGGACGCCCTCACCGACGGGCAGTTCGTGGTCGATCCCCGGTTCGCGAATCCGTGGCCGGTGGGCAGCCCCGGCAACCCGGCGCCCGGTACCCGATGAGCCCGTCCGCTGCCCGCCTCGTCGGGATCGTCGGGCTCGCGGCGCTGCTGCCCGCCGCGGCCGCCGCGCAGCGACGGGACTCCACCCGGACCGATTCCGTGGCGGTCCTCGCGCCCATCCAGGTCAACGCCGAACGGGAGCGGGCCGCGCCACCCCCCGTCGCCGCGACGTCGATCGACGGCCTCACCTTTCAGCGGAGCCACACCGCGAATCCGTATCTCGCGCTCCGGCAGATCTCGGGCATCGAGGTGCACGACCAGGGGCAGGGACCCGGCTTTGCCTCGAACGTCGTGATGCGGGGGTTCACGTCCGACCACTCGTCCGACATCCTGCTCGTCATCGACGGCGTCCCGATCAATCTCCCGTCTCACGGCCACATCGAGGGTTACGCCGACTGGAACATCCTGCTGCCGCGGACGATCAGTTCGATGCGGGTCATCCACGGCGGGGCCAGCCCCCTCTACGGCGACTTCGCCCTCGGCGGCGCGGTCGAGGTCTTTACCCGGGCCGACAAGGAAGGCGTCGACGCCACCGTCGGGGCCAGCACCTTCGGCGACGTCCGCCTCGAGGGCGACGGCGGCATCCGCCGCGACAACGGCGGCCTCTACGTCGGCGGCGGCTACCGCCGCGAGCAGGGCTGGCGGCCCAACAGCAACTACTGGCTCGGCTCCGGTCTGGCCCACGGATGGCTCGCTGCGGGCGGCGGCCGGCTCGAAGGCGGCCTCTCGCTCTACTCCACCGATTGGCGGAGTCCCGGATTCGTCGACGTCCCGACCTTCAACATCCCGAGCTTCGACCGGTTCGCCGACTCGACCGATGGAGGCCGGTCCCGCCGCGCCGTCCTGCACGGCCGGTATGCCGTGCCCGTCAGCGCCTCGGCCTATCTCCAGGCGGTCGCCTGGGGCATGGCGTCCGTCTACGACCTGTTCCTCAACATTCCCGGGCACAACCACGGGGGCGGGGGCGCCACCACCGTGGTGCAATCCGGGGAACACGACGACCGCGTCGGCACCGGCGGCCAGGTCGAACTCGGCTGGCTCGCGCCATTCGGCGAGCTGCTCGTCGGCGCGAGCGGCCGCGGCGACTGGATCGACTACACCCACGCCACGACGTTCGAACGGGCGGTGATCGCCCCGGAGGTCGATCTCAACGCCCGCCATGCCGCCGGGGCGATCTACGGCCGCTGGCGCCGCACCGTTCGAAACCGGCTCGGCCTCGACCTGGGCCTCCGGTGGGACGTCCTCCGGCACGAGAGCCGCTCGAACCTGGCCGCGACCCCCGCCTGGGATGCCGCCAGCAACGGGGTCGTGAGCCCCAAACTCGGCGCCCGCTATCTCCTCGGCGGACCGTGGTCGCTCCGCGGCTCGGTGGCGCGCGGCTTTCGGAGTCCGGTCGGCATCATCGGAGACCCGACCCGGGAACCGTACGTTGCCTGGTCCTACGAACTGGGCATCGACCACCACGGGCGCGGCACGGCGGTGGAGCTGTCGCTGTTTCGCGTTGACGTCGATCATGAGCGGGTCCAGGATCCAATCACCCTGGCGATTTCCGGCACCGGCTCGAGCCGGCGTCAGGGCGTCGACGGCGCAGCCACCTTCGCGTTGCCCCATCAAGCGACGCTCCAGCTCCGGGGCACCTACAACCACGCCCGGCTGTCCGCGCTCTACGTCAACGCCCACGACGATCACCCGTTGACCGTCTTCGGCAGCACCACCGCCACCACCGCCGACGCCCCGTACGGCAAGTGGGTCCCGGGCGTCAGCGAGTACAAGGGATTCCTCCGGCTGGCCCTGCCCTTCTCGGAGCGGTTCGACCTGGCCACGAGTCTCCGGGTCGAAGGGCCCCACGTGCCGATCGGCGAGGCATCGGTCCGCACCCAGCCCTACCATGTGCTCGACCTGGGGCTGTCGTACCGGATCAGACCCGGCCTCGAACTCGATCTCGACCTCGAGAACCTGACGGACACCCGGTACGTCGAATTGCGGTCCTCCGGGTTCGTCACGCCGGGCCCGCCGCGCGCGCTTCGGACCCAGCTGCGATGGTCGTCCCTCGGCTACTGACCCGAGGCCGGCGGGCCCGGGCTGCGGCACCTGGCGGGATGATCCGGGCCGGGGCCTGCGGCGTGCTGTTCCTGATCCTGGCGTGCCGGAGCGCCGGCGATCCCGCCCGATCCGCCACCGAGACCGCCAGCCGGGAATTCGACTGGCGGCTGCCGGCCGGCTTTCCGGTCCCCCGCGTTCCCCCGGACGAACCGATGACCGGCGGGCGCGTGGAGTTGGGCCGGCACCTGTTCTACGACCGGCGGCTCTCCGGCAACGGCACCCAGAGCTGCGCCTCCTGCCACGTCCAGGCGCTCGCGTTCACCGACGGCCGCGGGCAGGCCGTCGGATCGACCGGCGAACGCCATCCGCGGGGGGCGCCGAGTCTCGCGAACGTGGGCTATCAGCCGGTTCTTACCTGGGCCAACCCGATTCTTCGAGACCTCTCCAAGCAGGCCGTGATTCCGATGTTCGGCGAGTTCCCGGTCGAGCTCGGGCTCAAGGACGACCACCGCTACCTCTCGGCCGTGACCGACGACACCACCTACCGCCGGCTGTTTCGAGAGGCCTTCCCGAACGACCCGGCGGTGACCCTCGGGAAGATCACCCGGGCTCTGGCCGCCTTTCAGCGCACCCTGATCTCCGGTGACAGCCCGGTCGACCGGGCCCGGCGCGGCCAGGAGCCGCTCCCGGCGCTCGCCCGGCGCGGCCAGGAACTCTTCGAGAGCGACCGGTTCAATTGCAGCCGGTGCCACCGGGGCCTCGTCTTCGCGAGCGCCTTCGATCACGCCGGGCTCCCGGGTCCCGAGGTCGAGTTTCACAACAACGGCCTCTACAACGTCGGGGGAAGCGGCGCCTATCCGTATCCGAACACCGGGCTGATCCAGTTCACCGAGAAGGCCGAGGACATGGGACGGTTCAAGGCCCCGTCGCTCCGGAACGTGGCCCTGACGGCCCCGTACATGCACGACGGCAGCCTCGCCACGCTGGACGCGGTGATCGACCACTACGCGGCCGGCGGCCGGACGGTCCGGAGCGGACCCGACGCCGGGGTCGGGCGGACCAGTCCTTACAAGAGTCCGCTGGTCAAGGGATTTCGAGTCACGGCGGAGGAGCGGCGGGCGTTGATCGCATTCCTGGTGGCGCTTACCGACTCGACGTTCATCACCGAGCCCCGGTTCGCCGATCCCTGGCCCCGGGCCCACTGACCGGCGGGCCGGGCGTTAGGCGGCCGCCTCAGGACCGCCGGCCTCCGCGACCCCGGTAGGCCGACCCGAGCCGCCGGAGGACGCCGCCGGCCTCCCTGGCCGGCGGATCGGCGCCGTACAGCGCCCGGTGCCACATCACCGACAGGAATCGGGCCAGCGACTCGTCGTCCGGGGCCACCTCGGCCACCAGTCGGGTCACCTCCGGCGCCCGGGTGGTGAAGAGCTTCCGGGTCAGATCGTCGATCATCCCGCCGAGGGCGTAGAGCGCCAACTCGAGTTCGCCGCGGTCCGCCCGGGCGGCCGGGAACCGGCGCAAGACCGAATCCGCGATCCGTTGATACCAGCCCCGGCTTGCCTCCCGGAACAGGGTGGCGAACTCCGGGACCTCGTCGGCGACCTCGAGGAGGCAGCCCATCAGCCCGGCGTTGGCCCGGGCGAGCCGCACCCACTGGAGATTGGCCTGGAAGATCGTCTGGTAGGCGGTGCCACCACCGGCCTCCACCGCCTGGGCGATGAACCGGTCGAGAAACTCCGTCAGCACCTCGAGGACCAGGGCGACCTTGGTGTCGAAATAGAGATACAGCACGGGCGGCGTGATCCCCGCCCGGTCGCACACGTCCGCCACTTTGAGCTGGCGGTAGCCCGACTCGTTGAGCAGGTCGACCGCGGCGAGCCGGATCCGGTCGCGGGTCCGCTCGCCCTTGCGGCGAGGACCGGCCGCCCGCTGCTTGTCGGCAACCCAGGCGCGGAAGCTGGCCGTCCCCGCCCCGGACCGCGGGACCGCCTTAGCCAAAACGCTTGGCCGCCTCGGTGGCCGCCGCCTCGAAGGCGCGGGTCAGGCTCCCGTACATCCGGGTCAGCGCCCCGGTGACCGGCTCCCCGGCGTCCTGCGGATTTCCGGCACGGAACGGCGGGTCCGGATCGTATTCGATGTTGAGCATCTCCGCGCGGGCATAGCGCTCACCCGCGAGCCGAGCCGCCACCACGAAGGCGAGGTCGAGACCCGCCGTGACACCGGCGCTGGTGATCCGGTTGCGGTCCTCGACGAACCGGGCCTTCACCGGCGTGGCGCCGAGGCGGGAGAGGACGTCGAGGGTGACCCAATGACTGGTGGCCCGGTAGCCGCGGAGGAGTCCCGCCGCGCCGAGGACCAGCGATCCGGTGCAGACACTGGTCACGTACCGGGCGGTCCGGGCCTGGTGCCGGAGGAACTCGAGCATCTCGGCGTCCTGCATCATCGTGACGGGCCCGACCCCGCCGCCGGGGACGAAGATCACGTCGAGGTGCTCCGGGCAGTCGGCCAGGGTCAGGTCCGGCAGCAGCTGGGCGTGGCCGCCGACCGCGATCGGCGCCTTGCTCTTCGCCACGATGTGGACGTGGGTGTTGAGGAGATCCTCGAACACCGCCTTCGGGCCGAGAATGTCGAGCGGAAACATGCCGGGAAACGCGACCAGGCCGATCTGCCGGAACGTCGTCGGGACGATCTGTTCCTTGATCGCCTGGTCGCCCTGGGCGAGATCATCGACGAACCGCCGCATGGCGGCCATCATGTCCTCCTGCAGGGGTGGTTCAGCCGACGCGCGGACGGCCGCGGCGGCGGGGCCCGGCAACAGGCCGGCGGCCGCCAACGCGGCCAGGTAGCGATGGAAGTCCCGACGATCCATGAGAGCGGCTCCGAACGTGACCGGAAGACGAGGATTGACCAATAGCCGAAACCTAGTGAGGTTTCACAAATAAGCTATCAACCGATAGTATTTCTGGAAAGGCCCATGCCCCGAGTCCGCCACTGCCTTGCGTCGGCCGCCGCCGCGCTCCTGGTCGGCGCCGCGCCACTGCCGGGCCAGCCCGCCCCCGCCACCGGCCGGATCCAGACCGTCACCGGCCCGATCGACCCCGACTCCCTCGGCTTCACCCTCCCCCACGAGCACCTGTTCGTCGACTTCCTGCTGCCCGACCTCCCGGTCCGATCGGCGCGCACCGGGCCGATGACGCCCGAGTTCGCCCGCCGGTTCCAGCAACTCGGCAACATCTACTGGGTGCCCCGCACCGCCCGCGAACTGGCGTTCTGGGATCGGCCGGCGCTGACGATCGATCTGATCGAGCGGATGCGCTGGGGCTGGCAAACCCGGCTCAACTATGTGCTCGACGATGAATCGGAGGCCCGGCAGGAGGTCGAAGAGTATCTCGCCGCGGGCGGCCGGAGCCTCGTGGACGTGACCCCGGTGGGCATCGGCCGGGACCCGAACCGGCTCCTCCGCATCGCCCGGCAGACCGGACTCACGATCGTGATGGGCACGGCCTTCTACCGGTGGCCCTACCGGAGCGACTCGATTCTTGCCCTGACCGCGGAGGCCATGGCCGATCGGATGGTACGGGACCTGACCGAAGGCGTCGACGGCAGCGGCGTCAAGGCGGGGATCATCGGGGAGATCCCGGTCGATGCCCATTCGGTGCGCCTCCCCGCCACCGGCCCCCTGCCAACCGACTCGGCCGTCCGGGCGGCGTGGGCGCCGCGGTACGCGCGGATGCGCGCGGGCACGGCCACCGCCGACGAGATCTACGACGCCGAAGAACTCAAGAGCCTCCGGGCGGCCGCGTGGGCCTCGCGCCGAACGGGAGCGGCCATCACCCTCCATGCGGTCGATCCCTGGATCGGTTACCTCGACGTCCTCGAACGGGAAGGGGCCGATCTCTCGCGCGTTATCGTGGGCCACGCGGCCTGGGTCATGGCCGACACCAACCTCGCGCGGCGGGCGTTCGCGAAAGGCGTGACGGTTCAGCTCGACTGGGATCTTCAGACCCTGACAACCGGCGAGGTTTCTCCGGTCGAGCTGCTGCTCGACCGGGTGGCCTGGGCGGTGCAGCGGGGATTCGTCCGCCAGCTCACCTTGTCGCTCGATGTCTGCGTCAAGGTCGGCCGGAAGCGGTACGGCGGCGGCGGACTGACCCAGCTGCAGGACCGGATCCTTCCGGGACTGCGGGCGCGCGGCGTGAGCGAGGAGCAACTCCGAATCATCACGATCGACAATCCGAGGCGGCTGCTGACCCTCGCCCTGGTCCACTCACCGGCGCCCCCGCCGTCCTAGGGCTTGAGCGGCCGCCCCCGTTCGCGGGAGAACGGATCGTTGGTCGGGTCGTCGTTCCACTGATACTCGAGGCTGTACGCCAGCTGCCGGGCGCGTTCCTTGCCGAAAAGCCTGCCGATCAGCGCGAGCGCCATGTCGGTCCCGGCGGACACCCCGGACGAGGTGATGAATTTCCCGTCCTCGACCCAGCGGGCCGTCGGCACCCAGGTCACCTCGGTATCCTGGTCCGTGGCGAGCGAGAAGAAGGCCTTGTTCGAGGTGGCCCGGTGCCCCTTGAGGAAACCCGCCTTGGCGAGCAGCGCGGACCCGGTACACACCGACGTGGTCAGCTCGCTCGCCTGATTCACCCGGCGGAGGTAATCGAGAAAGGCCTCGTTCCCGAGTTCGGTGCGGGTGCCGAGCCCGCCGGGCACCATCACGATGTCGAGGGGCGGCGCCGACTCGAACGAGAACTCGGCGGTCACCATCGCCCCCTGGGTCGACCGTACCGGTCCGGCGTGCTCGGCGATCAGCACAACCTTGAACTCGGGCACGTAGGCCCACATCTCCAGCGGGCCGAAGACGTCCAGCACTTCGAACCCGGGATAGAGGACGATGCCCAGGGTCCGTACCTTCCGCGCGGCCGGCGCCGCCTCCCGCGTTTCCAGCGCCGCCGCCGGGGCATCCGCGACGGTCCGGTCCAGGGCGGCCCTGACGTACGCCGCCAGGCCGCCGGCCTGGTGAGCGGCGTATTCGGCCCGATTGGTCACCCCGTCACCGTCGGCATCTCCCTCGGGTCCGAGGAAGCGTTCGAGACCGCCGGCCAACTGGTAGCGCCCCCGCAGCGGCGCCCCGAAGCCGGCCGACATGTCGCTGTAAGCCTCCCACGAACGGCGGCCGAGCATCACGTAGCCCGCCGCCACCACGGCGGCGGTCGGGTACGCCTCGGTGAGCTTGCCGAGGTCCGTCGTGGCGGAGGCCAGGGCCTCGGCGAATGCCGCCCGCACCGCGGCGGGTGCCACGCCGCCGCCGCCGCTCAGATCACGGGCCCCGGGCTCGAGCAGGGCGCGGACGAGCGCCAGTTCCGTCCCGTCGGGAATGCCGTTGCCGCCGCCACCGGGGCCATTGTTCCAATCGGCGGCGGGATCGAAGCCGAGGGCCTTCATGGCGGCATCGAAGTCCGGCACCTTCGGTGCGGCCTGGGCCATGCCGGCCGTGGCACCGAACGCCACGAAGCCGGCAAGGACCAGCAATCGGGACATCCGGCCGATCCCGGCCGGCGAAGGACGAGGTCTGCGTTTCACGTGAGTTCCTCTTTCCGCGACGCCTAACGCCGCCTGGCGATTCGTTCGATCAGTTCCCGTCGTTTGCCGGCACCGGCCCCCGCATCCTGGTGCCAGGAGACCGCCACTTCGCCGGCGGTGATGGCGAGCGTCGGGAACCCGCCGCCCGCGTCGGGCCCGCTCAGCATCTGCCGGGTTCCGAGTCCGGTCCCGGCGGCTGACAGCAGCGCTGCCATGACCGGCCGGCCCGGAACCGTGCCGTCCTCCCAGACGGCCACCAGCGTGTCCGGGCCGAGCCGCCCCAACTGGACGTGCGACGGCGCCGAGGACGCCGCCACGCCGAGGGGCACGGGGTCGCCCCAGGTGCGGCCGCCGTCCGGCGAACGGACGTAGCGGACCCCGGCCCCGCCCGGCTTGCCGGTCCACCACGCGAGATGCAGGGTGCCGTCGGCGTCGGCGAGGATCGACGGACCGGCGTCCGGACAGCCGCTCACTTCCCAGTCGTCGGCGTGGGCGCGGAGCGGCGGCGACCAGGTCGCGCCCCGGTCGTCCGAGCTGGCCACGACGATGTCGCGGATGCCCCCGGGCAGCTTCTTTCGCCAGGCGAGGAAGACCCGGCCGTCGCCTGCCACGGCCAGGCCGCTGCGGCAGCATTCGCACGGGCTCTCCGCGTCGACGAACGCCGTCGGCGACCACGTCGCGCCGCCGTCCAGCGACCGCGCGAACGCGAGCGAGATCTGGTCCGCCACCCGTTCGTCGAGCCAGCTGACGTAGAGGGTCCCGTCCGGCGCGACCGCCAAGGCGTGATCGTTGCGATAGCGGCCGAATTCGCCGTCGTCCGCGACGACCACCGGCCCGGACCAGGTCCGCCCGGTGTCGGCCGATCGGCGGAACCGGAGCGAGGCCAACGGACGGGCCTGCCCCTCGAACCGGCGCGCCACGTTGTAGAGGAGCGAGAGACTGCCGTCCGGGCCGAAGCGGATCTTGGGCGGCGTTTCGGGATCGGCCGAGGCGTCGCCGGCCGAGTCGGGCAGCGCCACCGCCGGGCCGGTGCCGATGCGGACGTACAGGGTACCGCCGCTCGCCCCGGGTGGAACGGCCACCCAGGCGGTCACCAGCTCGCTTCCGCCCGAGGCGCTCGAAGAGACCCGGGCCACCGCCTCTCCGCCCGCGAGCACGGCGGGTGCGCCGAATGGCAGCGCCGTCGGGGCTGGTGCGGCACAGCCGAGCGCCACGCCGACGAGCACGATCGCCGGGCGCCTCATGCGGACTTGGCCCTCGGCGGCTCGGTCCGGTCGAATTCCTTCTCCCACGCGTGGTAGTTGTCGGCCGCGTTCCGGACGAACGGCGACCAGCCGATCGCCTTGATCACCGCCCCGTTCACCCACCGCATCGGCCAGGAGAGCGGGCGCACGATGTCGATGAACAACACCACCCGGATCCCGTCGGTGAGGTTCCACGCCTCGTGATCGAACGTGTCATCGAACACCATCACCTTCCCTTCCCGCCAGTGCCGGGTCTCGCCACCTACCCGGATGCCGCACTGATCGGCCGGCTCGGGAATCCGGACGCCGAGGTGCGCCCGGATCACCCCTTTGAAGGGTCCGCGGTGGGGTGGGATCTTCTTCCCCGGACTCAGGATCGAGAAGAACGCCGTCTTCATTCCGGGGATCCGCCCAAGCACCCGCGCCGTCTCCGGGCAGCGCTCGCAGTTCTCGACCGCCCGGAACCCGTAGGCGTAGAAGAAGAAGGTCTTCCAGCCGTCGTCGCTGGTCAGGTGTTTCTGATCGGGCGAGATGTCCTGGAAGTTCGGCAGGGCGTCATGACGGACGAGCACCCGGTCCAGCTCGGTGCGAATCGCCGGATAGTGCTTCTCCAGCAGCTCCGTCCAGGCGAACCCGGCCGGATCGAAGAACGGCTGATCCGGAATCAGCGACGCCCGGGCCACCCGGCGTTCGAGACCGCGGACGGCGATCGCCCCGTTGGTGACGATCCACTTGTGCATGGCCTGCTTCATCAGCGGCTCCTTCGGGCCCCCCAGCGGGTCGAGTCGAATGGCTGCGACCAGGGATTGGCAAACGCCGGGTTGCGCAGAAACGTTGAATCGGTCAGGGAGACAAGGAACGCCACCACGGCCTCTTTCTCCCCGGGCTCGAGTTCGAACCCGCCGACAAAGGGACTCTTGAACGGGTTCCGGCTCCCCACGCCCTGATTCGGCCCGCTCACGACGGTGCGCCCGCCCGCCGCATAGTGATCGACGACGTCCTCCAGCGTGGCGATGCTCCCGTCGTGCATGAACGGCCCGGTCACCGCCACGTTGCGGAGGGTCGGTGCCTTGAACCGGCCCATGTCCTCCGCCCGGCCGGTGACCTCGTGAATCCCGGTGTTCGGGACCGGATAGCCGCCTTGTCCGTCGACGTTGTAGAGGCCGGTATTGTGAAACTCGATTTCCGGGAGCCCCTTGCCCACGTAATCAACGCTGCCGGTGAAGTTGAACCCGCCGTGGCAGTGGAAGCATTCGAGGTTCTCGCTGAAGAAGAGTTCTTCGCCCTCTTTTGCCTTGGCCGACATCGCCGAGGGGTCGCCGCCGCTGTGGGCCCGGTCGTACGGCGAGTCCCCGCTGATGAGCGTCCGTTCGAACGCCGCGATCGCCCGCGTTACGTTGGCAACGGAGACCGGATCGCCCCGCCCGGGGAACGCCGCCCGGAACAGCAACTGATAGCGCCGCTCCTTCCGCAGCCGGCCGACCACGACACTGTCGAGACCGGCCAGGCCCATCTCCACCGGCGTTTCCCCGAACATCGGCACCAGCGCCTGAGGCTCGAGCAGGTGCATCGCGGGGTTGGCCCAGGTGAGCACGGGCGCATAGGCGATGTTCGTGAGACCCATCGCGTTCCGGGGGTGCACCTCCCCGGTGACGCCGACCGACGTCGGTTTGACCTCGGTGAAGGCCCGGTCCTGCTGGTGGCAGGTCGAGCAGCTGAAGCTCCCGTCCTTCGAGAGCCGGGGATCGTAGAACAGGTGCCGGCCCAGCTCCACCTTGGCGTCCGACATCGGATTCTCGGCCGGCACCTTGGGCTCCGGAAACCCGCTTGGCAGGCTCCACCGGTACGCCGGCGGTGGCGCCACCACCAGGGCCCCGATCAGCCCGGTGGTGGCGATGCCCGCCAGCAGGCCGAAGCCCCCCAGCCCGCTCATCGAGATCCCGCGTCCGCGGCGGCGGACGGACGAGGTCCCGCCCGGAAGAACCGCTGCGGTCCGGCGGGCTGTCCGCCGAATGGCAGGCCGAGGGCGGCAAAGATCCCCACACAGTCGGAGTCGTCTGGCGCCGACATGCAACCCATCGCGGTCTTCGGCTGGTTGACGGTCAAGTCGGATCGGGC
>JBFXAY010000104.1:0-14607 GCA_050183815.1 Gemmatimonadales bacterium
TCGCAGGCGGATTCGTCGTCGGCGTCATGGAGGACGCCAACACCGAGACTCAGTTGCTGCGCTGGAACACCGCGCGGCCCAGCGAGCCGGTGATCGTGGCGACCGGAACGCAATTCCAGTTGCCCGGTTTTTCGGCCGTGCCAATCGCGGTGAACAGCCAAGGGAGCGTTGCATACACCGCCGGCTTGCATGCCCAGGTCCTCCTCGCCGGCGCATCGGGGCCAGTGCAGCTACGCGAGGTCACTGGAGCCACTGAGACCTGGGTGTTCGGACTCAACGACCACGGGATGGCGGTGGGCCGCTCCCGCCATCCCATCGGAGCCGTATCCGTGCTCTGGAACCGCCTCGACGAGAAGCCCCGCGTCATCAGGGTCGATACCGGCGGCTATGCCGGCGCCGAGGGCGCCGTCGCCATCGCCAACGACTCCACCGTCGTCGGAACCGCGGCCCAGGATATTTGGGTTTGGCGGCCGGGCTGGCCGCAGGTGGAGATGCTGCCTCGACCGAAGGACACCTTCATGTGTACGCCGACAGGCATCGCCGCCCGTGTCGTCGTCGGATCCTGCTTCGGATACGCCCCCGGCAATCCCTCCGTCTCTCCTACGCTGACCCGGTCCGCGTATTGGCAGGTGCGCCCCTGAGGGAATCCCCTCCGCCGCCGATGGATCCAGCAGACCGGCCGGCACCGAGGAGGGATTGAGAGACGGATGGGCGGGGTCGTAGGCTCAAGCCATGACCGAGTCCGTCACCTGACGCCACGGTCGACCTGATGCTCCGCAACGCCACGGTGCATTTACAACCCCGCCACCGTGGCGCCGGACCGCCTGGTCGAGATCATCGGGGACGCCGGCTAGGAGGCCGAGCGACCGAACCTCATACTCGCTCTCACCCTGGCCAATGCCGGTGCCTGCGCTTCGACCGGATCGACCGAGCCGGCCGCCGAGCCGGGGGGCCCTCGCCCCGCCGTCGCCCGACGTCGGCGTGGCCTCGATCGAGGTCCGGGTACTCGCCGACCCGTCTGGCGCCAGTTCCAGCTGGGCCACGGCCATTGCGCCGCGACTGACGGTGGGCAACCGCCGAAATGTCCTCGAGACTTGATATAGGGTAGGGGGGTATAGTATCGTTGTCGCATGTCCGAGACGCTCACCCTCCCCGTCAAGGGAATGACCTGCGCCGCCTGCCAGGCCCGGGTCCAGCGGTCGCTGGAACGGACCGAAGGGGTCGCTGACGCCGCCGTCAACCTGATGCTCCACAACGCCACGGTGCACTACGACCCCGCCACCGTGGCCCCGGAACGCCTCGTCGAGATCATCCGGGACGCCGGCTACGACGCCGAACTCCCCACGGCACCGGTGAGCGCGGCGGAAGCCCAGACCGCGCTCGAACACGGCCAGGACGCCGAATACCGCGGCTACCGCCGGAAGGCCCTGGTGTCCGTCACCCTCGGCCTGGTGGCGATGCTGGTGTCGATGCCGCTCATGAGCGGCGGCGGGCACGGCGCGATGGACCCGGTGATGCGGCTGGCCGACCGGTTCCTGAGCGCGCCGCTGGCCCGGCTCTGGCCCGCGCTCTACCGCGCCGACGCCGGACTGCTCCGGTGGACCCTGCTCGCCATGACGCTCGTGGTGATGGGCTGGGCGGGCCGCCACTTCTACACCCGGGCCTGGGCGGCGCTCCGCCACCGCACGGCCAACATGAATACCCTGGTGGCGCTCGGGACCGGGGCCGCGTTCCTGATGAGCCTGGTGGCCACCGTGGCGCCCGGGATCTTCGAACGGGTCGGCCTCGCGGCGGACGTGTACTACGAGGCCGTGATCCTGATCATCGGCCTCCTCCTCCTCGGCAACGCCCTCGAGGCCCGCGCCAAGCGGCAGACCACGGTGGCGATCCGGCGGCTGATCGACCTGGCGCCGAAACAGGCCCGGGTGATCCGCGACGGCATCGAACTGATGGTGCCCCTCGAGACGGTAACGTTAGGCGACCGCGTGGTGATCCGTCCGGGCGAGCGGATCCCGGTGGACGGCCAGATCGAGGCGGGGGCCACCGCGATCGACGAATCGATGGTGACGGGCGAACCGATTCCGGTGGATCGCGCCACCGGCGACCGGGTGATCGGCGGGACGATCAACCGGACCGGGTCGGTCACGGTGGCGGTGACGGCAATCGGCGCGGGGACGGTCCTGGCCCGGATCGTCAAGATGATGCGCGAGGCCCAGGCCACCCGGGCACCGATCCAGCGGCTCGCCGACCGGATCAGTGCCGTGTTCGTGCCGGTGGTCGTCGGGATCGCGGCGGTGACGTTCCTCGTCTGGTACGTCGCGGCGGATTCCGCGCCCGTGGTCCGCGGCCTCACGGCGGCGATCTCGGTGCTGGTGATCGCCTGCCCCTGCGCGATGGGCCTGGCCGTCCCGACGGCGGTGATGGTCGCGACCGGCAAGGGCGCCGAACACGGGATCCTGATCAAGGGCGGCGAGGCGCTCGAGCGAGCCCGGGACCTCGATCTCATTCTGTTCGACAAGACCGGGACGGTCACCGTCGGCCGGCCGGAGGTGACGGCGGTGGTGGCGGCGACGCCGGCCGACGCCGGGCCGGCCACCGGCCCGATGGCTCCGCCCGGAGGCGACAACGGCGAACCGCGGGACTTGATCCGATCGGTCGCCGCCGTCGAGCGCGCCTCCGAGCATCCGCTCGGCGAGGCCATCGTACGCCGCGCCGAGTCGCTCGGCCTCGTGCTGCCGGCGGCGGAAGGCTTCATGGCCCTGCCCGGCCGGGGCGCCGTCGGCATGGTCGATGGCGTGGCCGTGGTGGCCGGAACGGCGGCGCTGCTGGACGAATACGGGATCAGCGTGGCGGCACTGGCCGAGGAGGCGAGGGGGCTCGCGAGCGGCGGGGCGACGATCGTCTACGCCGGGGTCAACGGGCGCCTCGCCGGCCTGTTCGCGATTGCCGATCCGCCGCGGGCTACGTCCGCGGCCGCGCTGGCCCGGTTGACGAAACTCGGCGTCGGCACTGCGATGCTCACGGGCGACGGCCGGCTCACCGCCGAAGCGGTGGCGCGACAGGTCGGGATCACCGACGTCGTGCCCGAGGCGCTCCCCGAACGGAAGATCGCCGAGGTCGAGGCCCGCCTGGCCGCCGGCCGGCGGGTCGGGATGGTGGGCGACGGGATCAACGACGCCCCGGCGCTGGTCAAGGCGGAAGTCGGCTTCGTGATGGGCTCCGGCACGGACGTCGCCATCGAGGCGGGCGATGTCACCCTGATGCGCCCCGATCTCCACGCGGTGGCCGATGCGATCGAACTCTCGCGCCGGACCGTCCGCACGATGCGGGAGAATCTCTTCTGGGCCTTCGTCTACAACGTGATCGGCATCCCCGTCGCTGCCGGCGTGCTCTACCCGGCGTTCGGCATCCAGCTGAGTCCGATCCTGGCGAGCGCCGCGATGGCACTGTCTTCGGTGAGTGTCGTGTCGAACTCGCTCCGGCTGCGCCGCTGGCGGCCGACGGTCGCGGCCGTCCCGCCGGTCCCGGCGAACCCCGTCCCTCTCGCGAGGAAATCATGAGCAAGGCAACGATGCCCGCCCCCTGCGGTTGCGGCGTGCAGGAGGGCCGCAAGGCCGTGGCGGTGGATCCCGATCTCAAGGAAAGGAATCTCAAACGGCTCCGCCGGATCGAGGGGCAGGTGCGCGGCCTGGCGCGCATGGTCGAGGAGGAACGCTATTGCGCCGACATCATGACCCAGATCGCCTCGGTCCAGGAGGCCCTCCGGTCGGTCGGGCGGGAACTGATGCGAAATCACCTCCGCCACTGTGCCGCGTCGGCAATTCGGGAGGGTGACGCGCGGGCCGAGGCGATGTTCGATGAGTTGCTCGATCTGATCTACTCGCGGGCGCGCTGAGTGGTTCGAGTGGTACGCCGGCTGGGACAAAAGAACAGCGGCCCGGAGTCACTTCGGGCCGCTTCCGCGTTCGGGCTGCCAGCGCGTCGGGCCGGCGCCGTCAGTTGTTCTTGTCGGCCTTCACGTCGAGGTGGACGCCCGCCTCGCCGGCGAGGAGCCGGAGCAGGCTCGCGCCGTCCTTGTCGTGCGCCGAGATCGAGACCCCCGCGTCCGTCGCGTTGAGCTTGAAGAGTTCCCGGCCATCCTTGCCGCGGACTTCGATCACGGCCTTGCCGTCCTTGGCATCGATCGTCACGGTGCCCCGTTCCCGCCGGCCGTGGTTCGTGGTCACGTCGAAATCGGCCACGCCCTGGATGGCATTGTCCGCCTCGGAGGAGATCCGGGCCTTGAGGCCGTGGATGTCGGAGCGGCGGATCTGCCGCAGATCCCGGCGGGCGAGGTAGAGCGGCCGGGTAATGTCGGCCGGCTGGAACTCGATCTGGCCGACCTCGACGAGGCCTTCATCGGAAACGGTTGCCTCGTCGACGCAGCGGAATGAGGCGTCCGAGGTTCGGGAGCCGCGTTCCGGGGTCAATGCGCAGGTGGCCAGGTCGGACGGAATCCGGCCTGGTTCGACGTCCACCAGCATCCGGATCGACCCGGCCTCCAGGGTCCCCTGCTCGGCGTTCACGTCGATCGCCCGGAGCCGGCCGAGGCGCTGGCCGTCCATCCGGAAAGTGAGGAGCTTGGGGGCCTGGGCCAGGGCTTCCTTGACGGGACGATACGCCACCGTCTTGAGCTCGGAAATGCCTTCCCTGGCTAGAGATACGCCCGTCATGCCGATCCCGAAGATGGCGACCGATCCGAGGCCGATCTTGGTCCAGTAACCAGCCATGTGACCCCCAAGGAAGTGATGTTTCAAAAGGATACGAGAGCTGAACCCCGGAGGTTTCGCTCCGTCCCCTGAGCGGATCGACCGGGGCGGGCCTATTCGTCCCCGGCCGGCCGGAAGGCGAGATCGAACGCCAGGAAGAGGGTCTTGGAAAAAGGGTAGAACAGGATCGGTGTGGCGACCATGAGGGCCATGCCGCCGTAGAGGAGCAGGTTCCAGGGCGGGTCCGGCCAGGTGGCTACCGCGATCGCCAGCAACACGGCCACGCCGAAGAGCTCCCCGACGGCGATGTTGAACATGTAGGCGCCCACCACATATCCCGACTCGTTCCGCTCCAGGTGGATGTCGCATCGGGGGCAGTGTTCCCGCATCCTGAACCAGTGGGAGAAGAGCGGGCCGCCTCCGCAGTTCGGGCAGCGGAGCCGCAAGGCGCGGGTGACCAACGTCAGCGGCCGGGGCCGCACGGCAGGGGCTGGGCTCGTCATGATCGGACCTCCCTCAAGCTAGCACGTTGGTGCTGGCCCTTTCACGCCACCGGCCGGCGTTGCCCCGGACCGGGTTTGCCCGCCTCGCGATCGATTCCTAACTTGAGGCGCTGATGAACGAAACAAGACTTGGGGCCCTCGCCCTCGCGATGGCGTTCGCCGGGGTCGGCTGTCAGGTTCGACGACAGCCGCCCGCCGAACCGGCGTCGTCCGCCGCCGCCCCTGCCGAGGCGACCGGGCAACCGTCGCTGGCCGCGCCGCCGGACAGCCTGATTCCGGCCGGCGCCCTCGGCGCCTCCATTCGGCGCGGCCGAGCCATCCTGGCGGACACGCCGGACAGCTTGCCCGGCCACGTCGGCAACGCGCTGCGGTGTACCAACTGCCATCTCCAGACCGGGACGGTCGCGGGGGCGGCGCCGTGGATCGGCGTGTACAGCCGGTTTCCGCAGTATCGCTCGCGGACCGGCCGAGTCATCGTGATCGAGGACCGGGTCAACGACTGCCTCCAGCGGAGTCTCAATGGGCGGGCTCTCGATCCGGCCAGCCGGGAGATGCGGGACATCGTGTCGTTCTTCGCGTTTCTCTCGCGCGGCGTGGCCCCGCCGGGCGACGTGGCGGGCCAGGGCTTCTTCCCGGTTCCGCGCCTCGAGCCGGACACTGGGGCGGGGCGGCTGGTCTACGCCAGCGCCTGTTCCCGTTGCCACGGCGCCGACGGCGAAGGCATGGCGAACACCCAGCCGAACGGCCTGGCGCCGTACTACCCGCCGGTCTGGGGCCCGCGGTCGTACAACATCGGCGCGGGCATGGCGCGGCTCTGGACCGCCGCGTCGTTCGTCCGCCACAACATGCCGGCGGACGCGCCGGGCACGCTGACCGACCAGCAGGCGGTCGACGTGGCCGCGTATGTGGTGAGCCGGTCCCGGCCCGACTTCCGGGGCAAGGAACTGGACTGGCCGAACGGCGATCCGCCGCCGGACGTGGCCTATCCGGTGCGGTCGGTCCGGCAACGTTAGGCAGTTCCCCGGCCGCCCGTTCCGGCGGCCCGATTCCCGGCGGTGTGGCGGCCTGGGCGGCCCGCCGACCGGCGTCCAGCGACCGCCCTCGAGGAGCGTCCGATGTTCGATCAAGCGCCGCGGCGCGGTTTCCTGGCGGGACTCGGTACCCTGGCGGTTGGCCTGGCCGGCGGCCGGCGCCTCTGGGCGGAGGGGCAGGCGCCGGTGGACACCAACGACCGGTGGGTCACCGGCCTCAAGGGGAAGCACCGGCAGCTGTTCGACTTCAACGTCCACGCCGACGGCACGCCGCTGATCCACATGCGGAACTACATCGAGACCCTCAAGTCGGCCTACCGGGTCCCGGCCGCGGACATCAACGCGGTCGGCACGTTCTACGGCTCGACCACGCCGCTGGCTTGGAACGACGCGATGTGGGAGAAGTACGAGATCGGTGCCGCGCTCCAGATCAAGGATCCGGCCACCAACGCCCCGATCACCCGGAACTGGTTCGCCAAGGCGCGGGCCGGCGATCCGGTCTTCCGGAACGGGCGCTACGCCGACGCGGCGATCGAGAGCTTGGCCGAGAAGGGGGCGCTTTTCCTCCTCTGCAACAACGCGCTGGGCGGGTGGGTGGGGCAGCTGGTCGCGGCGGGCCATGGCACCGCGGACGCCATCCGGGCCGACCTGCTCTCGAATCTCGTACCGCGGACGGTGGTGGTACCCGCGATGGTGATCGCGGTCGGGGTCGCCCAGCGGCACGGCCTCACCTACATGCGCACCTGACCGTCGGCGGGTCCGCCGCGCCCGGACCGGACGGCGGGGCGGCCGCCGGGGCTATTCCCGGCCGCGCCACTTGTCGATGGCCCGGCGCTGCTTCTTGGTCGGGCGGCCGGCGCCTTCGAAGAAGATCGGATTCTGGATTTTGAGGCGGTCCGCTACCTGCTGGCGGGCCGCTTTGCTTTCGGCCGTTTCCTGGTAGAGGGTCGCGGCCACCGTGGCCGAGCCGCGCCGTTCGGCGACGCCGGTGACGGCCACCTGATGGTGGTAGGGACCGAGGCGGATGGAGACCTGATCCCCCGGGCGGACCGGTTTGCTGCGCTTGGGGCGTTCGCCGTTGAGGTCGATCTTGCCGCCGTCGATGGCCTCGGCTGCGAGACTTCTGGTCTTGAAGAAGCGCGCGGCCCAGAGCCAGACGTCGAGCCGGACGGTTGCGGGTTCGTTCATCGCGGATTGCCCCCGTAAGACTACTTTCAAACCCCACTCTCATATTAACTTGCCCCATCGCGGATCAACCAGAATCTGAAGCCGAGGCGGATGGGCCAACCCAAACCGGTGGTGCAGCGGGAAGCGCCCTCCGGCGGCGCGCCGGCCGACCAGGTTCTGGCTGAGCCGAGGGTGGGTCTGCCCAGCTTCCCCGTCCTGATGCAGTGGTTGCTGCTCGGGCGGACGGTGCTGGCGGTCACGACGCTGATTCAGGCGGCCCTGGCGTTCAGCCGGGCGGGCGAGCTCGACGACTTTGCCCGGTACGTCGCCTTCATGGCGGTGATCACCGTGGTGTTCGCGCTCGCGGTGACCGCCTACGGTGCGTACGTCGTCTTCGTGCGCCGCGAGCGGCCGAGTCTCGGTTTCCTGCAGAGCCAGGCGGCCGTCGATCTCCTGCTGGTGACCTCGCTGGTGCATTTCGCCGGCGCGGGCCAGAGCGGCTGGGCCGCCCTGTACGTGCTGGTGATCGCGATGTACGGCCTGCTGATGCCGCTCCGGTCGGGCTTGGTGATGGCGGTGTTCGGGTCGGTCCTGTTTCTCGCCAACGCGGCGCTGGCGAGTCCGGATCGGTCGCTGACGCCGGGGCTCTGGGGGCAGGTGGCCGTCTTTACGCTGGTCTTCGGCTTCGTGGCCTTCGTCGGCCAGGGGCTCCGGACCGCGGTGGAGGAGCAGACCCAGCTCGAAACCGAGCTCGAGCTGGTCCGGTTCGAGGCCGACGAGATTCTCCGGAACATCCGGTCCGGCGTGCTGACCGTGGACAGCCGGGGGGAACTCGCCTTCATCAACCCCACCGCCGAGCAGTTGCTCGGCGTGGCCGAGACCTCGGTGGGACGCCCGATCCTGGAGACGCTCGCGGAGCGCTCGCCGGAGTTGCACGGGGCGATCGTGTCGGGCATCGAGCGGGGCCGGCGGGTGGCGCGGGCGGAAGCGCTGGTGATGCGGGACGGCCGCACGTTTCCGATCGGCCTCAGTACCACGACGTTCCGGCGCGGAAGTGATCCGATGCCGTCGGTGACGGCGATCTTCACCGACATCTCGGACGCCCAGTATCTCCGGGAACTGCATCTCCGGGCGGAGCGGCTCGAGGCAGTGGCGGCCCTGTCGGCCTCGCTGGCGCACGAGATCCGGAACCCGCTGGCCTCGATCCGGAGTGCGGTCGAGCAGCTGGTGGGCGACAAGCGGGACGACCCCGACGAGCGGATCCTGGGCGACCTGGTGCTGCGCGAGTCGGACCGGCTGAGCCGCCTGCTGGGCGAGTTTCTCGATTTTTCGCGGGTTCGCGCCAGCCACTTCAAGGCGGTGAACCTGATGACGGTCGTGCAGGACGCCGGGCGGCTGGTGCGGGAACATCCGGAATTCGGTCCGGGCGTCGACCTGGCGATCGAGGGCGAGGCGGTGCTGCTCCAGGCGGACGAGGACCTGGTCCACCGGATCGTCTGGAACCTGATGCTGAATGCCGTCCAGGCGCTCAAGGGCACGGGGCAGGTCCGGGTGACGATCGACACCCCGCCGGCCGAGGAGTTCCCGGGCGGCACGGAATTCGAAGACGGGGAGCGGGCGATCCGGCTCCGGGTGGCGGATGACGGCCCCGGGATCGACCCCGAGCTCCAGGAACGGCTGTTCCAGCCGTTCGTGTCGGGCCGGCCCGGCGGGAGCGGGCTCGGGCTCGCGATCGTTCAGCGGGCCGTGGAGTCGCACCGGGGCCTCGTCCTGGTCGATTCCGAGCCGGGTCAGGGTACTACCTTCACGATTCTGTTGCACGCGAAGCTCACGATGGAGGACGCGGCATGAGCCAGCAGCCCACGATTCTGATCGTGGACGACGAGTCCGGGATCCTGGACACCCTGCGAATCCTGCTCCGGAAGGAAGGATTCGAGGTCACCACGGCGCAGGGCGGGAAAGCGGGTCTCGAGCAGATCCGCTCCGGCAACCACGACATCGTGCTGACCGACGTCCGGATGCCCCAGGTGAGCGGCCTCGACATCCTCCAGGCGGCCAAGGATCAGGATCAGATGACGCCGGTGATCCTGATGACCGCGCAGGCCTCGCTCCAGACGGCGGTGGCCGCGGTCAACGCCGGGGCGTTCTACTACATCCAGAAGCCGTTCTCCAACGACGAGTTGCTGGCGATTCTCCGGCGGGCCTGCGAGTTCCGCCAGATCCGGGTCGAGAACCGCCTCCTCCGGCAGGATATCCGGAAGAAGGGCGATCGGCCCGCGGTGTCCCGGCCGATCGGGAAGTCGCGCCGGTTCCTCGAGGTGCTCAAGCTGGCCGAAGTCGTGGCGCCGACCGACTCCACCGTGCTCATCCAGGGCGAGAGCGGCACCGGCAAGGAGGTCATTGCCCGGTACGTTCACAATCTGTCCACCCGGGCGGACGGGCCCTTCCTCTCGATCAACTGCGGCGCGCTGCCCGAGAACCTCCTCGAGAGCGAACTCTTCGGGCACGTGAAGGGCTCGTTCACCGGCGCGGTCCGCGACAAGCAGGGTCTCTTCGCGGCGGCGCGGGGCGGGACGTTCTTCATGGACGAAGTGGGCGAAATGCCCGCGTCGCTCCAGATCAAGCTCCTGCGGGTGCTGCAGGAGCGGGAAGTGATTCCCGTCGGTGCCACCGAGGCGATCCCGGTCGACGTCCGGATCGTGGCCGCCACCAACCGCGACCTCGAGGAGGAGGTCCGCCGGGGGCACTTCCGGAGCGACCTGTTCTACCGCCTCAACGTCATTGCCCTCGAGCTGCCGGCCCTCCGGGAGCGGCGGGACGATCTGATTCTCCTGATCGACGCTTTTCTTCAGGACCTCGCCTCGGAGCGGGGCGACGGGCCCAAGGCCCTGTCGGCCGACGCGCTCGACGCGGTGATGGTCTACGACTGGCCGGGCAACGTCCGGGAGCTGCAGAACGCGCTCGAGCACGCGGTGGTGCTGTCGAAGGGGGACGCGATCGAACCCGGGGCGCTGCCGGAGCGGATCACCCGGCGGCGGAAGGAGCCGCTGGTGGCCGAGCGGTCGTCGCCCAATCCGTCGCTCGAGATCGTGGAGCGGGCCTACATCATGTGGGTGCTCCAGTCCGAGGGCGGGAACAAGACGCGGGCGGCCGAGGTGCTCGGGATCGACCCGTCGACCCTGTACCGGAAGCTGTCCCGCTACGAAGAGCAGAACGCCAATGTCTGAGGTCCAGCCCGGAGATGCCGCGGGCGCCGAAACGCTCGAGATCATGTCGGCCGCGCCGCGCTACAACGCGTGGCAGTACGAGGCGATCGCGCGGTGGATCGGGAAGCGGGTGATCGAGGTCGGGTCCGGCATCGGCAACATGTCGGCCCACATTCTCTCGGCGCCGCGGGAACTTGCCATGCTGACCGACACCGACGCCTGGTACCGGTCGGAGCTGGCGAAACGGTTCGCCGACCGCCCGGAGGTCCGGATCGACAGCCTGACGCTGCCGGACGCCGACGCGCCCGCCCGGCTTGCCGACCACCGCCTCGACACCGCGGTGGCCCTCAACGTGGTCGAACACATCGAGGACGACGTCGGGACCCTCGACACCCTCCGGCGGATCGTGGGCCGCGGCGGCCGGGTGGTGATCCTGGTACCCGCGCTCGACGCCCTGTACGGCACCCTCGACGAGGAGCTGGGGCATTTCCGGCGCTACACGAGGCAGCGGCTCCGGGACGCCTTTTCGCAGGCGGGCCTCGACGTGGTGCATCTCCAATGGTTCAACCGGGTCGGGACCCTGGGCTGGTGGTTCAACGCCCGGGTCCGGATGGCCCGGAGGATCCCGATCGGGCAGCTCAAGACTTTCGACTCGCTGGTGCCGCTGCTCCGGTTCGAGCGGTACCTGCCGCTGCCGTTCGGCCAGTCCCTGATCGCGGTGGGGAGCCCGAGATGAGCGAGCTGCCGAAGCTCTCGGTGATCGTCCCGGTCTACAACGAGAAGGACACCATCCGGGTCATCGTCGACCGGCTTCACGCGGTGCCGCTCCCGATGGAGATCGTGGCCATCAACGACAAGTCGTCCGACGGCAGCGACCAGATCCTCGATGAGCTCAAGGCCGCCGGACTGATCGACGTAGTGATCCACCAGCCCGTCAACCGGGGCAAGGGTTTCGCGATCCGGACCGGGATCCAGCACGCCACCGGCGACGTGATCATCATTCAGGACGCCGACCTCGAGTACGATCCCATCGAGTACGGCCGGCTCCTCAGTCCGATCCTCGAAGGCAAGGCGGATGCGGTGTTCGGCTCCCGGTTTCTCGGCGGCGAGCACCGGGTGCTCTACTTCTGGCACTCGGTCGGCAACCGGCTCCTGACCCTCGCGTCCAACATGTTCACCAATCTGAACCTGACGGACATGGAGACCTGCTACAAGATGGTGCGGGCGCCGCTGATGAAGTCGCTGGTGCTCACCACGGACCGGTTCGGTTTCGAGCCCGAACTCACCGCCCGGCTGGCGCAGGCCAAGGCCCGGATCTGGGAAATCCAGATCTCCTACTCCGGCCGGACCTACGAGGAAGGCAAGAAGATCGGCTGGAAAGACGGCGTGGCGGCGTTCTTTCACATCGTCCGGTTCAACATGTTCCCGCCCCGGCGGCGCCCGCCCGAGCAGCTGCCCCGATAGTCGCAGGGTGCAGTGCCGGATCGATCACCTCCTGTGACGATCCTTGCGCCTCGTTTCCAAGTCATTGGTTCTCAACGCGTTCACAAACGGCGCCCGGGGCATGAACCGGCGCGGCGGGCTGGCCTGTCCCTTGCCGTTCTCCGGAGGGTCCTCCCCCGGAGCCGAGACGTGAAGCTCGCCAGCCTGGCCGCCACCACCCTGTCCGCGCTGCTCCTCGCGGGCCCGATTGCGGCGCAGGACCGCTATGTCTTCGGCTACACCCATCGCGATGACGGGGTGCCGTCGAGCGGCGTTCAGCTGGTCACGAGCGGGGGAATCTTCGAGGCGTTCGTGCGGGGCTGGTTCGACGAGACCGGGTTCCACCACCCGGGGAACGACAACTACATCGCCGGCCGGCTTGACGGCTTGTGGTATCGTGACTTCTTCGGGTTCGACCTTGGCCCGGTCACCGCCCCTTTTTCGTTTGCGTCGATCCGCTTTTACAACCCGGACAGCGCCCTGCCGTGGTGCCTGCCGGTCACCTGTCAGGGATACTCGAGCCCGAATCCGCTCGAGCGCTATCTGCTGGCGGTGGTCGATCCCCGCTTCCACCGCGCGCTCGGCGGGGGTGCCTCGGGCCGGACCGACGTCTTCGCGGCTCTCGGCGCGGGCCCCGTGCTCGGGGGTCGGGACGTCGGGCCCGCGGACAACGGTGGCTGGGTCGAGATCGCGTTCGATCCCGATGCGCTCGCCCGCCTCAACGAGGGTGCCGGCGGCGAATGGGTAGTCGGCGGGAGGCTGGCTGCGGACCCGCAGGCGGATCTGGTCGCTCCTGAGCCCGCTACCCTGCTCCTGGTGGCGACCGGACTCGTTCTCCTGGCCGGATTTTCCGCTGGGCGGCGCCGGCCGCCGGCCGCGGTAGCGATGCGTCAGGTCGCCGGGCGGACCTCGTCGGCATCCGGCCGGCGGAGCCGCTGAAGCGCCCACGCCACCAGCCCGATCGCGAGCGCGAAACCACCGACCAGCAGCACGGTGCCCGAGGTACGCCGGGTCAGCAGGCCCGGCGCGATCGTGAACACCAGGGTTCCCGGAATCAGGCCTGCCGCCGTGGTCCAGTAGAACACCGGCCGTGACAACGAGAGGATGCCGCTCACCCAGTTGAGCGCGGTAAACGCCATCACCGGCGAGAGGCGGAGGCCGAGGAGGAGCGGCCAGCCGGCGCGGTCGATCAGCCGTTCGAGGCGGGCGACCCGGTCGGCCCCGAAAAGGCGGTTGGCCGGTCCGTGGCCAAGAACCCGGCCCAGCTCGTAGGAGGCCGCGGCGCCGGCGAAGGACAGGGTCCAGGTGAGAATGAAGGCCGGCACCGGCGGCAACAGAATGCCGTTGAGGATGGCCGCCGCTTCGGCCGGGAGCGGCAGCAGCACCGTCAGGAAAGTGAATGCGGCCGCGGCGCCAAGCACGACCCATTGGGATACCGGACCCTCGGCACCGGCGGCCATCGACCGGATGCTCGTGGCCAGGCCGGCGGTGAAGCGCTGGCCGGCCAACCCCGCCACGGCAACGACCAGGAGGATCCCGGCCAACAGGAGGAGCAGGCGCAGCCGCCGGAGATCCGGCGCCGTCGGTTCGGTCATGCCGGAGGATACCGGGCGCCGCAGCGCCGTCCAAGGGGCGGCCGGGCTTATCTTGGGGCAACGCATTTTCGGGTGTTGCGCATGTTCCGGATTCGCCTGGCCGCCGTGTTGGTGTCGCTGCCCTCCGTCATTGCCGCGCAGGTCCCGGCCCCGCTCAGCGGCGCGATCGATCGCATCTTCGCCTCGCGCGAGTTCCTGGCCCGGGAGCGCTTCGGGCCCGCCGTCTGGATCGAGAATGGCGCCGCCTACACGACGGTGGAACGGGCGGCGAGCGGGCCGGGGGCCGACATCGTCCGCTACGATACCAGGACCGGCGCGCGCAGCGTCCTCGTTCCGGCGGCCCGGCTGACCCCGGCCGGGACCAGTACGCCGCTCGACATCGAGGACTACCAGCTCTCCGGCGACCAATCGCTCCTCCTCGTCTTTACCAACTCCGAACGGGTCTGGCGGCAGAACACCCGGGGCGATTTCTGGCTCTTCGATCTCCGGACCGGGAGCCTCCGGCAACTCGGCGGCCCGGAGGCGCCCGCCTCGAGCCTGATGTACGCCAAGCTCTCGCCGACCGGCGACCGGGTGGCCTACGTCCGCCAGGGCGACCTCTATGTCGAAGGGGTCGGCGATCGAACGATCACCCGGCTCACCGCGACCGGGGATTCGCTCCATGTCAACGGCATGAGCGACTGGGTCTACGAGGAGGAGTTCGGATTGCGGGACGGATTCCGCTGGTCACCCGACGGAAAGCGGATCGCGTACTGGAACTTCGACATGACCGGGGTCGGCACGTTCCGGCTGATCAACGACACCGACTCGCTCTATCCCGAGATCATCCCGATCCAGTATCCCAAGGTGGGCACCACGAACTCGGCCGTTCGGGC
>JBFXAY010000105.1:0-13927 GCA_050183815.1 Gemmatimonadales bacterium
TTCATCCACTCGAGCTTGGTCAGGTCGAACACCGCCGGCTTCTTCTGGATCGCCTCGAGCGAGAACGCGGCGATCAACTCATTCCCGGACATGACCTCGCGATCGTCACCCGGGTTCCATCCCAGCAGCGCGAGGAAGTTCCGCATTGCGGCCGGGAGGATGCCCTGGTTCTGATAGTCGCCGACGGCGGTGGCGCCGTGGCGCTTCGAGAGCTTCTTGCCGTCGGGGCCAAGGATCATCGGCACGTGGCCGAAGATCGGCACCGCCGCGCCAAGGGCCCGGTACAGGGCGATCTGCTTCGGGGTGTTGGAGATGTGGTCGTCGCCGCGGATCACGTGGCTGATCCGCATCGCGATGTCGTCGGAGACCACCGCAAGGTTGTAGATCGGGGTGCGGTCGCTCCGGAGAATGACGAGGTCGTCGAGGTCCCGCCCGTGAAAGGCGATCCGGCCGTGGACCGCATCCTCCCAGGCGATCTCGTCGTCGGGCATCAGGAACCGGATCACGAACGGCGTCCCGGCGGCGACGCGGCGCTCGACCTCCGCGGCGGTCAGCCGGAAGCAGCGCCGGTCGTATTTGAAGCCGTCCCCGCCGCCCGGCGCCTCCCGCCGTTGCGCCTCCAGCTCCTCGCGGGTGCAGAAGCACCGGTAGGCCTTGCCCTCCGTCAGGAGACGCTCGGCGTCCGCGCGGTGGCGGGGCAGTTCCGCGCCCTGGAAGAAGGGGCCCTCGTCCCAGTCCAGCCCGAGCCAGTTGAGCCCATCGAGAATGACCTGCGTGTGCTCGTCGGTACTCCGGGCCTGGTCGGTGTCCTCGATCCGCAGCACGAAGGTGCCGCCGGTTTTCCGGGCATAAAGCCAGTTGAACAGCGCCGTGCGGGCGCCGCCGACGTGGAGGTAGCCGGTCGGGCTCGGGGCGAAACGAAGGCGGGGGCTCTGGGACACGACGCGTCGGGTTAGGGACCGGAAATCAGAAGAGCCGAGAGCCGGGTCGGCACACTGCCGGTCAGGCGGTCTCTCGGCCCCTCGATGCACGACCAACGGAGCGGGAGGGATTCGAACCCTCGATAGGGGTTTTCACCCCTATAACGGTTTAGCAAACCGCCGCCTTCAGCCTCTCGGCCACCGCTCCACGAGGGGTGGAAATTGGGTTGAGCCGGGCTGGATGGCAACCCACCGGGGTGGCGCTCACCCCCGTCTTGGCGCGCCGGCCACCCGGGCGGCCTCCGCCACCGCGTTGCAGGCCAGGACGGTCGCGACGATCAGGACCCCGGGGTAGACGGCCAGCCAGGGGGCGGTGACGAGGTTCTGCTGGGCCCCGGTCAGCATGTTGCCCCAACTGGCCCGGGGTGGCGACACGCCCAGGCCGAGGAACGAGAGGGCGCTTTCCGTGAGAATCGCCTGGGCCACGCCCACCCCGGCCGCGGCGCTCAAGGTCGGCACCAGGTGCGGGAGCACGTGAGACCGGAAGATTCCGGTCCGGGACCGGCCGAGGGCTGCCGCGGCGGTAACGTAGTCACGCTCCCGCAGGCTCAGCGTTTCGGCCCGCACCAGTCGGGCGATACCCATCCAGGCCGTGAACCCGATGGCGAGCACCAGGGTCGTGGTCGAGCTGCCGAACAACGTGAGGATGACGAGCAGCAGGAAGAACACCGGGACGGCCAGCGCCGCATCGAGGGCCCGGCCCGCCACGGCGGCCACCAGCGGCCGCCGGGAACTTGCGGCGGCGCCGAGGCCGGTACCCACCACGAGAGCGACCAACCCCGCCGCCGTCGCCACGAGCAACGAGACCCGGCCGCCGGCGAGGAGGCGGGCCAGCACGTCGCGCCCGGTCTCGTCGGTGCCTAACGGGTGGCCCGGGGAGGGCGGGGCCGCGATCCGGCTGAGATCGAGGGCCGCGGGATCGACCCGGTACACGAGCGGACCGATCACCGCGGCGGCCACGAGCACCAGGATCGCGACCAGGCCGCGGGGCAGGGATCGCCGGGTCACGCGGTCTCCCGGATGCGCGGATCGACCCAGCCGTAGGCCAGGTCGAGCGCGAGGTTCGCGACGACCACGGTCACGGCCACGACGAGTGTGATCCCCATCACCAGGGGGTAGTCCCGGCCCAGGGCGGCTTCCACGCCCAGGCGGCCCATGCCCGGCCACGAGAAAACCGTCTCGGTGATCGCGGCGCCCCCGACCAGCAGCGGCACCTGCAGACCCAGTACGGTGAGCACCGGGAGAAGCGCGTTGCGGGTCACGTGCCGGCCCACGATCGCCGGCCCGGGCACCCCGCGCGCCCGGGCCGGCACCACGTGCGGGGCGCCGGCGGCGGCCGCCACGGCGTTCCGGAGATACCGGATCAATTCGGCCGAGAGCGGCAGGGCCAGGACCAGCGCGGGCAGTACGAGGTGGCGGAACCGGTCCGCCGCCGAGGGCGGCTCGCCGGGCGTCATCATCCCGCCGGCGGGAAGCAGCCGCCAGCGGACGGCCATCAGGAGAATGGCCACGATCGCGAACCAGAAGGGCGGAATCGCGAGCGAGGTGAAATTGACGAGCGACACGGTCCGGTCGAGACGGGTTCCCGGCCGAAGCCCGACCGCGGTCCCGACCGGAACGGCGATGAGCAGGCTTACCACCAGCGCGGCTGCAACGAGCACGAGCGTGTTCGGGAGCCGGGCCAGGACCGTGTCGAGGGTCGGCGTCTGGTAGAGGAAACTCCGGCCCAGGTCGCCGCGGAGGAGGTTACGGTGCCAGCGGAGATACTGGGCCGCGAGCGGCTGGTCGAGGCCGAGCTGCCGCTCGATGGCGGCGCGCTCCACCGCACTCAACTTGGGGTCCGCCAGTACCGCCGGGCCGCCCGGGGCGGCATGGATGAGGACGAAGGTGGCGGTCGTCACCACCCAGAGCACCAGAATGGCCTGGGCCACGCGGCGAAGCACGAGCGCGCCCATGGCTCAGCGGTCGCCGAAGTAGATCCGTTCCGAGTAGCGCAGCGCGTCCCGGATGCCAAGCGCGGGGAGGCCATGCAGTTCGGCGCGGCGGACCTGCAGTTCCCTCGGGTAGTAGAGCACGAGTACCGGAGGGTCGGCGGCCTCCACGGCCTGGAACGCGTGGTAGATCGCCACCCGGCGCTGGTGCTCGAGTTCGGCGCGCCCGGCGGCCAGGAGGCGGTCGACCTCGGCATTGGAGTAGCCGACGTCGTTGTTGGACTGGCCCGTGGCGTAGTAGGAGTACTGGTCGGGATCGAGCGGCGTGTTCCACCAGATCAGGAAGGCCTGATGCCGCTTGGGGAGGATGAAGTCGCGGACCAGCGAGGCGAACTCCATCGTCTCGATCGCCACGTCGATGCCGATCCGGCGGAAATCCTGTTGCACGGCCACCGCCGCCTGTTCCCGGGTCGGGTTGCCCTTGTCGATCAGCATCGTGAACCGGAACGGCTCCCCGGCGGCGTTGCGCAGCATGCCGTCGCCACCGCGATGCCAACCGGCCTCGGCGAGCAGGGTCAGGGCGGCGGCCGTGTCGTAGGGGATCGGCGGGAGCGTGTCCGCGAAGTATTCGCCGAGGGCCACCGGAATCGTCCCCTGGGGCAGGTCGCCGTGGCCCCGGAGCACGCCGTCGATGATCGCCTTGCGGTTGACCGCCAGCGTGAGCGCCCGGCGGACGGCCGGCGGCCGGAACACCGGCAGCTGCTGATTGAACCCGACGTAGTAGTGCTGCGGAACGCTCACCTGGTCGATTCGGAGTCCCGGATCGTCCTCGAGCCCCCGGAGGTTGGCCGGCTCGAGGACGGCGAGGTCGAGTTCCCGGGCCCGCAACTGGGCCACCTGGGTATTCACGTCCGGCACGATCTTGAAAATGATCCGGGCAAGCTTCGGCGGGTCGCCATAGTAGTCGGGATTGGCGGCGAGGACCACGTAGCTGCCGGCCACGGCTTCCTTGACGAGGAACGGACCGGTGCCGATCGGGTGGGACCGGTTGAAGTCCACCGCGTCGGCGATCTTCCCGGTGAACGCATGCGCCGGAAGGATGCCGGCGTTGTGGCCGAGGAGCGTCAGGAACGGCGCGAACGGACTCTTGAGCCAGAAGTCGACGGTAAGCGAGTCGGCGATGGTGACGGAGTCCACCACCGAAAAGTCCGACCACTGCAGGGTACCCGACGTCGGATCGAGGATCTGGTCGAAGGTGAACTTGACGTCGGTCGCCGTGAAGGGGCGTCCGTCATGCCACTTCACGCCGGAGCGGAGGGTGAAGGTGTAGCGCCGGCCGCCGTTCGCGACCGTGTATCCCGTCGCCAGGTCGGGCTCGGGGGTGAGCGAGTCGCTCGGGCGCATCAGCCCCGGGAAGATCACCTTGTTGATCAGCACGGAGCCGATGTCGGGTGACAGCGGCGCGTTCATGATCGGATCGTTGATGATCGCGAGCCGGAGGGTGTCCGGCGGCGGACCACGGCGGTCGCCACAGGCCGCGAGGAGCAGTGCGGCCCAGCAGAGGGCTCGCCTCATTCGAGCGCGGCCTCGACGTCGCGGCGGGCATCCTCGAGGGCGGCGACGAGCCGGTTCTGGCCCCGCGTCAGGTGCGTCAGGGCAAATCCCCGCCGGGCGGGATCGGCCAGCTCGCCGACGACGGCGAGGTCGGGCAGAGGCGGAATCTGCTCGGCCTGGTCGTGGAAGAAGGCCGGGCCGGTCGTGAAGTTGACCGGCACCAGGTGCCGGGCCAGACGGCGGATCGCATGGTTGATGCGGGCCACGACCCGATCGGAGGCCGGTCGATCGCCGAGGCTCGCGGCCCGTTCGCCGAGCCGGGTGACCGCCGCCTCGAGCGCGTCGACAGCGCGCTCGGCCGGACGGAAGGAGAAGGCCTCGCCGGCCTGCGTCTGGTAGTCCCCGAGCGTTCGGCGGAACTCGGCCAGGGTTCGGGAAAAGTCGAACGGGGCGATGGTGGCGTTGGCGGTCTGCATCACCGAGCCGAGGTAGATCTTGATGTCGGTCTCGAGGACGCCGCGGTCGGCGATCTCGAGCGTGTCGTCCTCGGTGTGCCAGGCGATGTTGGCACCGCAGCCGCCGACGGCGTAGTACCCCTTCGCGGCCCGATCTTCCGGCTTCATCGTCGACAGGAGCATGAAGTAGCTCGAAATGCCGATGTTGTTGAAGGAGTAGTCGCCGGCCTGGAACGGACGTTCGCCACGCGCCTCCTTGCCCGCCACGGCCCGGATGACCGATTGGCAGAAAGACTCGGTCTCGGACATCCACGAGATGTCGGAGTACTCCGTGGCCCAGCGGCAGCCGGGGGAGTCGCAGTTCACCTGGGCGATGCAGCGGCGGTAGAGGTCATTCCCGTAGTGGTCGGCAAACCACGTGCTGCCCGCATACCGGCCCGTCGAGTGACCCGGCCACCAGGCGATCCACACCGACCGGCGGAGATCCGCCCGCCGGTCCCAGAGGAGCCGGGCGATCTCGAGGAGCGTCGCGTCGCCCACGGCGTTGTCGCCGACGCCGACGTCCCAGGAGTCGTAGTGCCCGTGGAGGAGGACGAACGACTCGGGTTCCTCCGTGCCCGGGATCTTCACCACCGGAATGGGCGAGCGATACCAGCCCTCCTCGACGGCCGCGTTGATCGTGGCGACTTCGCCGCGCGCCGCGGCGGCGGCGAGCTTGAGGCCGTCAGGGTTGTTTACCGCCACGACCGGAATGCCGGGCTTCCGGGGGAGATCCCGCAGGTCCGGTGTGCCCCAGACCGTGCTGGAGATCCCCCAGTGCGCGTTGGCGCCGGGATTGATGGCGATCATGCCGGCCGCGCCCAGGGCTTCGTAGTGGGCCACTTTCCCGGGCATCCCGAAGCCTTCGGTCAGGACGATCCGGCCTTCGACCCGGTCGTCCAGATTCGAAGCCTGGGGCCGGGTGAAGAACTCCTCGAGGCTGGGGTCGGCCCGATTCGGAATGTGGAGCAGCGGGGCGGTGGTGCCGTCGGTGGCCCGGCTCATGGCCATCGGCTTGGCGCGGAACTCCACGGCGCCACTCCGGACCGAAGCCCGGCCGGGGAGGCTCAAGAAGAGGTCGGGGGCGTGCACCGTCACCGGGACGCCGAGGCGGCCGAGCCGTGCGACGATCTCCCCGGCCGCCGTCTCCACGTCGTCCGGATGCTCCCGCTTCAGGGTGGCAAAGCGTTCGATCAGCGACCAGGCGTGCTCGGTGGTCACGGCGGCGAGCGCCCGCTCCACTTCGGGTCGAAACATGGGGACCTCGACGGGTGTTCGGTGCGGGTTGGGGCGGGGACGACGGCGCTCAATCTACGAGGCCCGAGGAACCGCTGTCCAGCGAATCGGCTTCGGAGCGGGGTCTGACCGGGGACCGGCGCATACTCGTTTCCACAGTGTCGAAATCTCTTGCACAGTCGTCTCTAGGCTGGCGCGATGCTTGCCGATTCAAACCATTGATCCCGAATCGCTTAGGGCTCAGCCAACTATTTGTTGAAAAGTTTCCTGTTTGAATTCTGGGTTGTTGATGATATCTGGATATTCTAGGTGGCCATCAGGGGCCCACTTGCGGGTCGGCCTCGCTGCGGCGGTTGGGGTCGTGAGCGGGTGCCCAGGCTCGGTCCAATCCGGTCTCGATCCCGACCCGACCCAGGTCGTTGCCCTCCGGCTCCGGCCGGAGGCCGTGCAAATGGCCCCAGGCGACTCCGTTCGGTTTCAGGTCAGCGGTGTCCGGCGTTCCGGCGACTCGGTCCCGGTCCCGACCGTGGTCTTTTCGGCGTCCGGCGGGACCGTGTCCGATCTGGGCTGGTACCGGGCCGGCGCCAGCTCGGGCGGCTTTACACTCACGGCAACGTTGCCGGGGTCGCCCGCGGTCACCGCGGCGGCGGCGATCACCATCGAAGCGCCGTTGCCACCACCACCCCCGCCGCCGCCTCCGCCGCCCCCGCCGCCGCCACCGGTCGTGATCACCGGAATCGTCCTCGCCCCGGACAGTATCGCCGTGAACGGGGGCGACTCCGTGCAGTTCACGGCCACCGGCCGTTACTCGGATAGCTCGGAGCAGGTCTTGACCGGCGGGTACCAGGCCGCCGGCGGCTCGATCACGGCCTCGGGCCGGTACCTGGCCGGTACCGCCGCCGGTGTCTTCGTCGTTCGCTTCGTTCACGCGCCGAGCGGCCTGTCCGACTCGAGTCGCGTCACCGTCGTGGGGCCGCCGCCTCCGCCGCCGCCCCCTCCACCGCCGCCACCTCCGCCACCACCGCCGGTGGTCATGGTTTCGCTGAAGCTGACCCCGGATTCGGTTGGCATCGCCGCCGGCGCGGTGGTCCAGTTCAGCGCAACCGGAACGTTCTCGGACAGTTCGACCCAGGCGCTCACGGGAGGGTTCGGCTCGACGGGCGGGGCGATTCAGACTTCGGGGCAGTACACCGCGGGTTCGACGGCCGGGACGTTCAAGGTCTGGTTCACCCATCCGGGCTCCGGCCTGTCGGATACGAGCCGAGTGACCATTTCGGCGCCGCCGCCCCCGCCGCCCCCGCCGCCGCCGCCGCCTCCACCGCCGCCGCCGCCACCACCTCCTCCGCCGCCGCCCCCGCCGTCAGGCGGCCCTCTCGGCGTGAACGCTGATCTGGTGCCTCAGCGGCTGTTCCCGGCGGACAACCCGTGGAACCAGCCGGTCGATACGGCGCAGGTCGATCCCAACTCGGCCGCCCTGCTCACGACCATCGGTCTCACCAAGGGTCTCCACCCCGACTTCGGGGCCAACTACCTGGGCGGACCGTTCGGCATTCCGTACATCGTGGTGGCGGGAACCCAGGCGAAAGTGCCGGTGAGCTTCACGTACTCGGGCGAAAGCGATCCCGGTCCGTATCCGATACCGCCCAATGCCCCGATCGAGGGTGGGGCGGGATCGACCGGGGACCGCCATGTGCTGGTTGTGGACCGGGACAACTGGAAGCTCTACGAACTCTACTCGGCCTATCCGCAGCCGGACGGCAGCTGGCACGCCGGATCGGGCGCCATCTTCGACCTGTCGTCCAATGCCCTCCGGCCGGCGGGCTGGACCTCCGCGGACGCGGCTGGGCTGCCGATCCTGCCCGGTCTCGTCCGGTACGACGAGGTGGCCGCCGGGGTCATCACCCACGCGATCCGGTTCACCGTCAGCAAGAGCCGGAAAGCCTACCTGTATCCGGCGCGCCACTGGGCGAGCAGCAGCACCGACCCCAACCGCCCGCCGATGGGCATGCGGGTGCGGCTCAAGGCGTCATTCAGCGAGGCGGGGTACCCGCCGTCGGCGCGGGTGATCATTCGGGCGCTCAAGAAGTACGGGATGATCGTGGCCGACAACGGCAGCGACTGGTTCGTCACCGGTGTCGCCGACGCCCGCTGGAATGACAGCGAGATCAACACCCTGAAACAGATCAAGGGGAGCGACTTCGAGGTCGTGCGGATGGTGGGGATCGTCACCCCCTAGCCGGGTGACGCAGGGGCGCCACAGTGTGGCCGGCCACCCTCGGCCGGCCGGTCCGATTATTGGCCAGCCAGGTGCGTCGGCCAGGTTTCCCAGGTCAGTTTGCAGCGGCTTTCGAAGTACTCCGCGGGGTGTCCTTCGCGATCGAGGAGATGGTGCAACATTTCGTGGCGCACCACCATCTCGTGGTTCGTATAGTGGCCGGCGATGATGATCCGGGCCACCGAACCGCTCTTCTCCCACATCCCGACTTTGGGCCCGGCCGCCGTCTCGAAGACGTCGGCGTCCGGTACCACAAACCATTGAATTTGAGTGAATTGGCCCTTGAGGCCGCTGCACTCCTCGGTCCGCTGGAACCAGTCCGCGTACTGGGCGGCGATGCTCAGGGGCTGGGCCCCGGCGGGGAGGGCCGGCTCAGTGGGCTCAAGGGATGAGCACCCCCCAAAAGCCACGGCGGCCACGGCCAGACCGCGAAGGCGAGGGGCCAAACCCAGACGTTTGTAGCGCGACCGCGACAAGACTTGCACAGGTCCACCGTCGAGGAATTCGACTGTCGAAGAAGCGAACTATGTGCCATTTTCCGGTCTGTTTTCGGGTCTGTCAACCTTGAACCGGGGTAGCCATGTACACGCGCCGTGATTTTCTGGGGTCCCTGGCGGGCTCCACCGCCGTGCTGGGAGTGGGGAGAAGCTGGTCGCCGGAGCTCCCGATTCCGGCGTCGACCTGGCAGGAGCCGCTGCCGCCGGCGATCGCCGCGCTGACGTCGATGCGGGGCCGGATGAAGCCGATTACCGACGCCGAGCGCGCCCAGCGGATCGAGAAAGCCCGGCGGTTGATGACCGAGAACGGGTATGCCGCGATCGTGCTTACCGGCGGCACCACGATGCGGTACTTCACCAACATGGCGTGGGGTCTGTCGGAGCGGCTGCTCGCGGTGGTGATTCCGGCCAAGGGGAACGCGTTCATCGTCTGCCCCGCGTTCGAACGGGACCGGGCGATGGAACAGGTGCAGGCCGGGCCCCTCGGCAAGGGGACCGACGTGATGACGTGGGAGGAGCACGAGAGCCCCTACGCGCTCGTGGCCGGCGGGCTCCGCTCTCGCGGGGCCGCCACGGGCAAGATCGGTTTCGAGGAGACGGTGCGGTTCGTCTTCAGCGACGGCATTGCGAAGGCGCTGCCCGGCGCCAGCTTCGCGAGTGCCACGCCGATCACGGCCGGATGCCGGATGGTGAAGTCGGCCACCGAACTCGCGCTGATGCGGCTCGCGGGCGAGGTCACCCTCAAGGCGTATGAGGCGGCCTACCGGTCACTCAAGGACGGGATGACCCAGGGCGACTTCGCCGGCCTGGTTCGGGCCGCGCACGACCGTCTCGGATTTGCCGGCGGCGCCGGCGTCCAGGTGGGCGAATACTCGGCGTTGCCGCATGGCTCGGTCACGCCGCAGACGATCCGCGAGGGAACGATCCTCCTGATCGACGGCGGCTGCTCGGTGGACGGGTACCAGTCCGACCTCTCGCGGACGTTCGTCCTCGGCAAACCCACCGACAAGATGCGGCGGGTGTTCGACATCGAGTTCCAGGCCCAGACGGCGGCCCTCAAGGCGGCCCGGCCGGGTGTCGCGGCGGGCTCGGTCGATGCCGCGGCCCGGAAGATCATCGAGGACGCCGGATACGGTCCGGGCTACAAGTACTTCACCCACCGGGTGGGGCACGGTATGGGAATGGACGGCCACGAGTGGCCCTACCTGGTGAAGGACAACCCGCTCAAGCTCGAGCCCGGGATGACCTTCAGCGACGAGCCGGGGATCTACATCCCGGGCGAGTTCGGGGTCCGGCTGGAGGATGACATGATCATCACCGAAAACGGCGCGGAGTTGATGACGCCGCAGAGCCGGTCGCTCGACCAGCCGTTCTGATCAGGCGGCCTGGGCCAGCTGCGAGGCCCAGGTCGATGCCGCGAGGTACGACTCCTGGATCTGGCCGGGTGCGACGCCAAGTCGCCCGGCCAGGCTCTCGAGGGCCCCCCAGTCGCCCCGTTCCTGGGCCACCACCAGATCGAGCACCGGCCCGAACGGCGGTTCCCGCCGGAGCAGTCCGGCCGCCACCTCGGGCGACACCCCCATCGACCCGATGACGCGATCGAGGGGCTGGTCCATCACCGCGTCCATGACCGAGAGCAGTCCCGAGAAGAACAGTTCGAGGTCCGCCTTGTCGAGCCCGGCCGGGACGGCGAGCAACTCGGCCAGCCGGGCCCGGAGCAGTGCCGTGGTCACGAGTTCGGTCGGCTTGCCCTCGGCAAGCCCGACGGTGGCGACGGCGGAGACCCACTTCTTCAACTGGCGGACGCCCAGCAGCCGAAGCGCGTGGTTGATCGTCTCGACCTGGTAGCGCCAGCCAAACCCGGCGGAGTTCAGGTAGCGCAGCAGCCGGACCGCGAAGGCGAACTCCTGGCGGATGATGGCCTCGACCCGGTCGAAGTCGACCTCGCGCTGGCCCACTTCCCGGAGAATCCGGAGATAGTTGGCCCGGCTCGGCGACGGCGTGCTGTTGGTCATCATCTCGGGCCGGCAGAAGAAGTAGCCCTGGAACAGTTCGAAGCCGAGTTGCTCCGCCTCGACGCGTTCTTCGAGCGTCTCGACTTTCTCCGCCAGGAGCGCGGCGCCGTGACGGCTCGCCCGGTCCAGCGCCTGAGCGGTCCGGGCCTCGGGAACCCGGAAGTCGATCTTCACCACATCCGCGAGTTCGAGGAGCGGATCGAACCCGGGGCGATAGAGGAAGTCGTCGAGCGCCAGCCGGTAGCCCGCGTCCTTGAGGCGGCGGCAGGCCGCGACCACCTCGGCCGTCGGCTCGACGGTCTCGAGCAGTTCGATGACCGACCGGTCGGCCGGGAGCAAGGTGTAGAGTTCGCCGAGCAGCACCTGACGGGACAGGTTGAGGTAGGCGAACCGGCCCGCCGTGAGTTCATCGAACCCGAAGCTCATGATCGTGCGCTCGAGCCCCTGGGTCGACGCGAGGTCGATATCGGTCGAGCAGAAGCGGTTTTCGGGGCCGGACCGATAGAGGATCTCGTAGCCGGATACCAGCTGCTGCAGGTCGAGGATCGGCTGCCGCGCGATGAACACGTTGTTGACGGACATGAGACCAGTTATCGGCCGGCGATAAGGGAGCATTAGGCCCTGCCGGCCCCCTTGCGGACCGGCCCGGGTCGGCCGTTCTTCCCCCAACCACGGGCACGAGGCCGGACATGAACGGTGGTCAGGACGCGGACGTGGTGGTGGTCGGGGCCGGGCTGGGCGGGCTGGCCGCGGCCAACTACCTCCACCGGGCGGGGCGGAGCGTGCGGATCGTGGAGGCCGGCGACGCGGTCGGGGGCCGGGTGCGGACCGATGTCGTCGCTGGCTTCCGGCTCGACCGGGGCTTCCAGGTGCTCCTCAGCTCGTACCCGTCCGCGCGGGCGCTGCTCGACTATGACGCCCTCGACCTTCGGGCCTTCGAACCGGGGGCCCGGGTCCGGACCGGCGGCGGGTGGTCGACGATCGCGGATCCGTGGCGGCGGCCGGGGCTCGCGCTCCAGACGGCCCTGTCCGGGGTCGGCTCGATCGGGGACAAGTTGCGGATCGCGCGGCTCAGGACGGCGGTGCGGAGCGGGTCGCCGATCGAACGGTACGACCGGCCCGAAGTCACCACTGCCGACTATCTCCGGCAGAACGGCTTCTCCGAAGAGGTCATCGCCGAATTCTTCCGGCCCTTCTTCGCCGGGATTTTTCTCGATCCCGACCTCTCGGCCTCGAGCCGGATGTTCGAGTTTCTGTACCGGATGTTCAGCGAGGGCGAGGCCGTGATTCCGGCCGGCGGGATGCAGGCGATCCCGGAGCAACTGGCCGGCCGCCTCCCCGCGGGGTCCGTCGAACTCGGCCGCCGGGTGGCGCGGGTCGGGGAGGGTGTCGTCGAACTCGAAGGCGGCCGGTCGCTCCGGGCGCCGGCGATCGTCGTCGCGGCGGGGGCCGGGCTCCCCGAGCTACTCTCCGGGCAGGCTCCTCGCCTCTGGCGGGCCGTCAGCTGCCTCTATTTCGCAGCGCCGGCCGCTCCCGCCGGGGTGGGCCGCTTCCTCGTGCTCAACGGGGAGGGTCGCGGACCCATCAACAACCTCGCGGTGCCAAGCAATCTTTCGCCGGCGCTCGCGCCGGCGGGGCAGGCGCTCGTATCGGTGACCGTTCTGGGGGCCGACGCGGACGCCGCCACGCTCGAGCCGCCGGTCCGGGCCCAGCTCGCGGAGTGGTTCGGGGCGGAGGCCAAGGGTTGGCGGCTTCTCCGGATGGACCGGATCCATCATGCGTTGCCGGGTCAATCGCCGCCCTGGTACACCCGGCCCGATTGGCCGGTCCGGATCCGGCGGGGCCTCTACGCGGCCGGCGACCTCCTCGACACGGCCAGCATCGACGGCGCCCTCGCCTCCGGCAAGAAGGCCGCCGAGGCGGTGCTCTCCGACTTCTAGCCCGGTTCGGGGCGGGGGCCTCGCGGCGGCTGCCGCGAGGGGGGACGGCGCGGGTGAGATTCGAACTCACGGAACGGTTTCCCGTTCGCCGGTTTTCAAGACCGGTGCAATCAACCACTCTGCCACCGCGCCCCTGGTCGCGCCGGCTCCGGTCGGCGCGGCGAGCCCGTTGCCCGGGCCGGTTGGCGGGCCGCGGGTCGTGTCCGAGCGGGGCAGGGGTCGTCGAACTTCTCCGGTTTCGAGGTCTGCCTAACGCTCGCCTAACAGTCTAACACCTAACACCTAACACCTAACACCTAACACCTAACACCTAACACCTGACACCTAACACCTAACACCTAACACCTAACACCTAACACCTAACACCTGACACCTAACACCTAACACCTAACACTCGGTGTCTCCGTCTCCGGCGTTCAGCGGCGGGGGCGCAGGCTCGCCACGACGGCCTGGGCCACCGAATCGGCTCGGACCGACATGGTCGAGTCGGCTGCGTCGCCCAGAGTTCGGAGGGTGGCCGCCGTGCCAGCGTAGACCACGCCGTAGAGCTCGAGGATCGACTGGGAGGGCTCGTCCACCCACCCTGCTGGCCGCGACCGGGCCACGTCCTGCCACCGGTAGACGTCCCAGAGCAGCGCTTTGGTCCGGGCCAGGTCCATCCAGCCCATGCCGGCGCTCATGATGATGCCGTTGCCGGGGCGGACCGGCTCCGAGTACAGCTTGCGGACGAATCCCTGGGTGACCAGGTAGGGCGTCAGGCCCAACGTCTGGTCCGGGAAGCCGCCCGCGCTCCAGCTGAAGTAGATCGGCCGCTTGCCGAGATTGTCACGGATCAGAAAGATCGTGGCCAGATCCTTCCGGTCGAGGTACTGGACCCCGTCGAAGCTGATCACGACGTTGCCGTACCGGATCGGCGCCGCGGGCGGGCGAATGAACTCGGGGAGGCTGTCCAGTTCTGCCTCCGTGAGGGAGAAGACCGACCCGGCGGGCCGGGCCCAGGGCACC
>JBFXAY010000106.1:0-13825 GCA_050183815.1 Gemmatimonadales bacterium
CTGCTACGACCAGCAGTGGGCCGAAAGCCTCGGCAAACGGGTCGACCGGCGGGGCCAGCCGATCTTCACCGGACCAACCCCGCTCGCGGCGGTCGGGGCGACCGACCAGCACAGCCAGGTCCAGCTGTTCATGGAGGGGCCCTTCGACAAGGTGGTGACCTTCGTCCGGGTCGATGATCCGGGCGAAGACGTCAGGATTCCCCACCGGGCGGACCTGCCCGAAGAACTGGCCTACCTCCAGGGCCACACCCTCGGCGAGCTCCTCCGAGCCGAGCAGGAGGCCACGTCGGGCGCCCTGGCCCGCATGGGACGCATGAATGCCACTCTGGCGGTCCCCAGGCTCGACCCCGAGGTCCTTGGCCATCTGCTGATGTTCTTTCAGGTGGCCACCGGATTCGCGGGCGCCTGGTACGGGATCAATCCGTTCGACCAGCCGGGCGTCGAGCTGGGCAAGCGGCTCACCTTTGCGGCCATGGGCCGCCCGGGCTTCGCCAAGGAAGGGTCGGTCACCGTCGACTCGGGCCTTCCTGCGGACGTCGTGTAGGCTCCCCTCGGGCGGCCCAGCCGCCCCTCAGCGCTGCCGGAGGCTGATCCCGGGCGGTCGCTCGGCCCTGGCCCCCGGGTTGCACCCTCATCGGTTCGATCCCGCCCCGCCAGGCCTCGGCCCGGACCGGGCGCTGCAGGCGTAACCGATTGAGGGGAAGCGACATGGACATCACCAGGCAGCTCCAATCCATTCTCCGGCCGGTCCCGGTTCCGGCAAACCATGCCCGGCCAAAGGTTCCGCCCGGCTCGGTCCGGGACTTCGCCGCCACGCTGGCGCAGGCGACCCCGGACGATCCAGCGATCCTCCCGTTCGGGGCGACCCCAACGGCCGGGAACGCAACCGGCCCGGCCGTGCTGCCGTCGCGACCGGACCTCGACCAGCCCGTGATCACCGACTCCGAACCGACCATTGGTCCGGGCCTTCCGGAGGACGAGCCCGCCATCGCGGAGCCCCCCGTGGAGCTCCAGGACACGCTGGGAGACCTGATCGCGCGAACGACCAAGGCGAGCACCACCCCGTCGAGAGACGACCCCGTCGCGCCCCCAGACGCGCTGGAGCCGCCCGCCGGAGGCAACCCTGATGCGCCGGTGGCCGAGCCCGACCCGCCGGCTGCCGCCGAGCCACCGGTATCGCTCCTGCCGCCGATCGGAATCGAGTGGACCCCGGTGGCCCTCAGGGCGACCAACGCCTCCGGCCACGGTATCAACGGCACTGCGGCGGCCATCGCGGAGTCGCTGCAGGCCAAATTTGAGCTGTACACCGACCCGGCCCGGTTCGGCGCCTCGCCGAACCTCGAAGCCCGGCTGTTCCAGGACGCGGTCGGCAAGGGCTATGTGGCCAACTCGCCGGAGGGCCTCGGCACGCTCCTCCAGTACCTCGGGCAAGGGGCCGTAGGCCCCACTGCCCGCCCGCCCGCGATGACGGAATACTTCCGGCAGCTCTTCGAGGCGGCCCGGGCCAACGGTCTAGCCTGACCCACCCACGTCCAGGGCTGACGCCGACGGGGGCGGCGGCTGAGGGCGGGAGAGGAGCAAACGGGGAGCGCGGGTCGCGCTCCCCGTTTGTCGTCCGGGACCTGCCGGGTCGGCCGAGACCGGTCGAGGCCGGAGAACGGCGACCGGCCTCCACCCCAGCCGGCCGGAAAACAAAAGAGCCCCGCCTTTCGGCGGGGCCCCCTTGTTTCCAGCGGTTACAGCTTAGACAACCGGGCCGAACAGACCGGCACCAGCCTTGGTGCCCATGACCCGGAAGCCCGCCGCGCCGACGCAGGCGTTGGTGCCCGCGGGAGCAGCGAGGGTGTACGTCCAGAACCGGTGCGAACCGTTGTCGGTGAGCACGGGCGCCGGGAAGTTACCGCAGTACACCCACTCGGTCCCGATCAGGCCCCACAGCGACGCGTTGTCGAAGTAAGGAACCACGATCGAGGTCGACGCGACGTGCGTCGCCACGATGCTGCCGGGGCTGAGGGTCGTGGACCCGCTCCAGCTGATCAGGTCGGCGGTCGACCACTGCTGAGACAGACCGGTGCTCGGGTTGAACTGGGTGTTGAGCATCGGAGCAGAGATCGGGGCGGCCGCCTGCTGGCTCGCCACGTCCGCCACGTTCGCCGAGACGTTGGTCGGGAGCTTGTCAACGTTGGTGTTGGCACCCGCGTTGTTGTACTCCGTCGCCGTCGCCGGCTTCGAGGTGGTGATGTACGGGGCGCCAGCCGGAGCCGGGCAGCTCGCGTACGGGGTCGCGGCGGCGGTGCACATCTCGTCGACGCGGAACAGGAAGTAACCGATCGAAGCGGCCGCGCCGTTCACGACGTTCGTGATCGTCGCATCCCACCGGGTCCCGAGCGGCGACAGCGAGCCGAGCGGATAGCGGAGGGCGGTACCGGCACCAGTCGGAATATCCATGGCAACGGCAACCGTCGCATCGATGATCTCCAGGTCGTCGTTCGCGGAGAAGCCGAACGGAGCCGCGGCGCCAGGCGTGTAGAAGCTGGCGGCGAAGCCCAGACCCGTGATGTTCGGCGGCAGGAGGTGATCCGCCGCGAAGTTGCGGGACAGCGTGGTGCTGGAGTTACCGGCGCGGTCGGTGACCTTGCCGCTCCAGGCGTAGTAACCGACACCGCCCAGGCCCGAGGCCCCGGCACCAGCGCCAAGGATCTCGAGTTCAGCGCCCCGGACGTAGGTATCGCTCAACAGCGTCGGCAGCGCGTAGCTGCTGATGACGGCGTTGGAGGTACCGGTCGCGGTCAGGCGGGTGAAGGTGTAGGTCGCCGGGAAGTTGCTGATCGCGGCGCCCTGGTGGAAGCCGGAACGGGTGTCGAGCGCTTCGACGCCGAAGGCTTCAGCCGGCGGCGGGGCAGCGATCGAGTAGATCGTGGTGTTCGCGATCGTCGAAACGGTCGACGGCGTCAGCACCGGCAGCGGGGTCGCCGCAGGCGGAGTGGCACCGATGAACCGGACCGTCGGAGCACCGATGTCGATACCGAAATAGTTCGACGCGCCGGTGGAGCTGGCATTGCCGAGGAGGTCTTCGGCGTAGGTGCAGATCCGCTTGCCGTCCGTGCTGTTGCTGGTGAGCGTCTCGGGGAAGTCCGCACCGGTCTGCGTGGGCAGATTCGGAGCGGCGCAGCTGCCGACCCACTCACGGGCCCGCGGCCACGACGACTGATTGACGCCGACGCCGACGGTCGGGTTGATCAGGGCGTTGTCCTGGGCAGCCATGTCCTGAGCAAAGGCGTAGGAGCCGTTGACCCAGGGCTGGTCGAAGCTGTCGTTGAACGCCACGTTGCCGATCGAGACGACCGGGCCCTTGTTGTCAACCCAGACCGGACCCGGATGCGGGCCGACGGACGGGGTGATCATGTTCCACCGGTTCTCACCGTTCAGCTGGAAGGCCGAACCGACCGTCGAAATGCCGGCGGGCGGGGTGAGGGGAGTGCCGTCCGGACCAACCGCGCCAGCCGCATAGGCCGTCGCGTTGACGCCGGTGATGTCGTTACCACCCTCGACGCCGGCGCAGGAGAACGTGCCGGTGAGGGCGATGCCCGCGGTGGCCGAAGCCGCGCCGGGGACCAGGTTGCCCGAGGCGCCGCAGACGTCCGACGCCAACGAGGCGGAGGCCGGAACGGCCTTGCCGAACGCAACGTAGTGGAAGCCGGCAACCGTCTGGGTGCCCTTGAAGTACGTGTTGCCGTCATTGAGCGACACCGCGGACGGGGTCGTCGAGGTCGGCACGAGCGAGGCGGTGTTGGTCCGAACCAGCGCATCGCCGTTGTTCATGACCACCGGGACCGCGTTCGACGCGATCGGGGTGCTCGAACCCGAGACGTACAGGTTGGCGGTGATCGCCGAGTTGCCGTTGAAGACAACCGGGACGAAGACGCCGCCGCTCTGCCGCAACTGGGTGGTGTTGGTGCTGAGGATGACCAGGGTCGGAGCCGCTTCCGGGGCACCGGCCGCCGGGGCGCTCGACGAGAAGGTCTGGGTCGCCACGACCTGGCCGCCGATGAGGGCGTCAACCCGGGTGATGTTCCGGGCGCCCGGCTCGACGTTGAGGCCGATTTCGATCTGACCGAAGACGTTGGTCAGAACGACCGGGACCTGGTTGCCGGCACCGTTGGTGAAGGTGACCGACTGGATCTGGACCGTGGCGGGCTCAACCGGAGCAACCGTCAGGGCCAGGAAGCCGCACTTGGTCGGGTCGAGCGTGGAGCACGCCCGGATGTTCACCGGACCAGGCGTGCTGGTGGCGGTGACCAGACCGGTCGCATTGACCGTCGCGATGGTCGGGTCAAGCGAGGTCCAGGTGACGGTCTGCGGCGGGTTGTTGGTGCCCGTCACGACCGCCGACGCCTGCAACGTGCCAGGAGCCGAGATCGTGGTACCCGCGTTGATCGTCGCCGAGGCCGGGCTCACGGACACGGAGCTGACCGAGGTGCCGACGACGTTCAGCGTCGCGGCGCCCGAAGCCGAGCTGCCGTTGGCCGAAGCCGTGGCACGGATCGCGACCGGACCAGTGGTCGCCGACGTGAGCACCGTCACCGCACCGGTGCCGCTCACGGTGGCCTTGGTCGCGTCGCTCGAGGCCCACGTCACCGTGGGGGTAGCGCCGGAGTCGGCCGTGACCGACGCGGTCATCTGGACAGTCTGCCCAGGCGCGACGGTGATGTTGTCCGGGGTAACCGAGACGGCCCGAACCTGGGGCGTCGGCGGCGGCGGCGGCGGCGGCGGGTCGACCACGGTGACGTCGTCACCGCAAGCCGCCAAGCCGGCAACCGCGAGGCCGGACAACAGCATGTTACGGAAAACCTTGTTCATTCACTCCCCCTATGAACGTGAACCTGCGTTACATCCTGCTGATCGAGAAACCGCTGACAACAATTGCATCAATTACTGGAGCCACTACATCAACACTACAGTAGCAGCAAGACGGACCCGTCGCTGTGAGCCAGCGCACACTTTCCGCTGACCCCAAACCGACCAAGCCAATGTGTCCCGCTGCCGAAGTCCGACCATCCGTCATCCTGCCTGATCGAGGTCCCTCCAGGACGGATTCCGCCGCCCCAAAACGCCTCAACCTCAAAATGACTAGGCTACCGGACTAGAAAACAACGCGCCAAGATAACGTTCGACTCCGAGATCGGTCAAGGCCCTAAACCCAAACCAAATCATACCTTGGCGGCGAAACACCGGTACCCGAGCCCCCTCGGGAGCCGCCCGGCCGACAATTTCTTCACTCCGCCGACCTGGACTGCCTCACCACGACCCAGCCATCAGCAACGGCCGTGCCGCATCCCCTTGTAGATTCGCAAGTTGCTGATTTCTGCACCGTTGCGGGTCCTGTCGCAATTCCGACAGTGATCCAGGTCACAGAACCGAAGGACCCCAGCGCAAGACGGACTCGCTCATCGCAGCCCGAAGAAAGCCCGACTACGGGATCGTCCGACCCCGACGCACCGCCGCCCCGACCAGGTCCCAGTCCCCCGGCCGAGCCGGGTCGATCCGGCCACTCCAGACCACGCGACCGTCGTCACCCACCACAAAAGCCGTCCAATAACGAGCCGCATCCCCGATCCCCCAGGCCCGGGCCCCCCTTCCCTCGGCATCGGCGGCCAGCTTCAGACTCCCCCCAATCTTGGTAGCGAAATCGGTCACCTCGGCCACCGAGCCCCGAACCACGCCGGCCGCGACCACCGAGCGCCCCAGCATCGGCGTCACCGCCGCCGCCGCCTGCCGCCAGCCAGCAACTCGTGTGGAATCGTTACCGCCGCCGAACACGAGAATCACCACCCGGCCCAACTCGGCCCCGAGCCGGAACGGCTGGTCGGCCGGCCCCGGCCCGTCAGCCGTGACGTATGGGAGCTCGAGCGGTGGCGCCGCTTTGCCGATGGCCGGGCTGCCCAGCACCCCCGCCCGGAGCGACTGAGCCGCCACTCCGGAAACCGCCCCGCCCACGAACGCGCCCAGCACGAGGGCGACCCGCGCGATCACCGGCCCAGAACCTTCCGGACGGCCGCCACCAGGTTCTGGTCCTCGCCTGAGCCGGTATAGGCCACGGCCCCGGTCGTATCGACGATGACGATATATGAGGTGGTCGGCACATCGAACGCCCGGCTGCTCACGCCCTTGTCGTCGTAGAGGGGCAGAAAGGGCGGCTGATGCGCCGCCATGTAGCGCCGGACCCGGTCCTTCGAATCGTTCACGGTGATGTTGATCCCGATCATCGAGATCCGGTCACCGAATTCCTGGTGGACCCGTCCCAGTTCCGGCAGGAGCGACCGGCACACCGCACACCAGGTGGCCCAGAACTCGATCAGGACCGGCTTCTTGCCGAAATACCCGCCCAGGTCCACCGGCTTGCCGTCGAGGTCGCCCACCGAGACGACCGGCGCCTTGGTCCCCACCGCGATCCCGGCGTCGAACTGGGCCGCCGCCGCCGTCGGGCCCGCCACCAGGGCCGCGACCAGCGCGACCGTCCGCTTCAGATCCATACCTGCCCCATCTTCACGAAGTAGTACTCGGCCATCACGAGCATGAGGACGCCCGCGAGCCGCTTCACCCACACGGTCCACCGGCCGGGCCGCGGCAGCGCCGCCAGCGTCCCGGAGAATATGCCGACCGCGATGAGGATGGCGGTCATGCCCAGACTGAACACGAAGAGATACAGAAAACCCAGCGCCCCGCTCTGGGTGGCCCCGACGAAGGTCAGCACCGCGGCGAATGCCGGCGCCCCGCACGGGGCGGCCACCAGCCCCGAGGTGGCCCCCATCAGGAACACGGCGCCGAGTGACTGTCCGCCGAACCGGCTCGCGAACGCGAGGAACCGTTCCGGGACCAGGATCGGAATGGCGTCCAGCATCGCCAGGCCCGCAATCAACAGCAGATTGCCCATGACGAAATACGCCCAGGGGTTGCTGCTGATGGTCCCGAACAGGCTCCCCGTCAGCCCCGCGATCAGGCCGAGGGTGGCATAGACGGTCGCGAGCCCGAGGGCGTAGACGAGACTCATCGCCACGGTGCGCCCGCGGGAGCGGCCGACCGCCCCCGCCCCGCCGAGGACCCCGGCCGTGATCGGAATCATCGGATAGATGCAGGGCGTGAAGCTGGTCAGCAGCCCCGCCCCGAACAGCACCGGCAGCGCCCGAAGCGGCTGCTCGAAGAGCGATCCTTCGATGATCACACCTCCGCGCCGGCCGCGGCCGGAAACCGCGTGGCCACGTAGTCGTTCAGGATCTCGAGAAACTCGGCCACGATCCGCTCGCCCTTGAGGGTCTTGAGCAGCCGGCCGTCGACGTAGACCGGTGCCTTGGGGTCCTCGAACGTCCCCGGCAGAGAGATACCCAGGTCGGCGTGTTTTGATTCCCCGGGGCCGTTCACCACACAGCCCATCACCGCCACCTTGAGCGTCTCGACGCCGGGCCGGGTGGTCCGCCACTCCGCCATTCGGTCGCGGAGATAGGTCTGGATTTCCTCGGCCATGGACTGGAAGAACGTGCTCGTGGTCCGGCCGCAGCCGGGGCAGGCGGTGACCTGGGGCACGAAGCTCCGCAGCTCGAGCGACTGGAGAATCTGCTGGGCGACCCGAACCTCCTCGGCCCGATCGCCGCCGGGCGCCGGGGTGAGCGACACCCGGATCGTGTCGCCGATGCCCTCCTGAAGCAGCACCGCGAGGCCCGCCGTGCTGCCGACAATGCCCTTCATGCCGAGGCCGGCTTCGGTGAGGCCGAGGTGGAGCGGATAGTCGCACCGGGCGGCGAGACGGCGATAGACGTCGATCAGGTCCTGCACGCCGGAGACCTTGGCGGACAGGATGATCCGGTCGTGAGCCAGGCCAACCGATTCCGCCGCCGCCGCGGACGACAGGGCGCTGACGACCATGGCCTCGAGCATCACGTCCCGGGCGTCGCGCGGTTCCGCGAGGCCGGCGTTTTCATCCATCATCCGGGTCAGCAGCTGCTGGTCGAGCGACCCCCAGTTCACCCCGATCCGGACCGGCTTGTCGTTCGCGAGCGCCACCTCGACGATGGCGCGGAAGTTCTCGTCGTGCCGCTTGCCGCCGACGTTGCCGGGATTGATCCGGTACTTCGCCAGGGCCCGGGCACAGGCGGGGTGCCGGGTGAGCAGGAGATGCCCGTTGTAATGGAAGTCGCCGACGATCGGGACGCCGACACCGTCGCGGTCCAGCGCCTCGACGATCGCCGGGACGGCAGCCGCGGCCTCGTCGGTGTTGACCGTGACCCGGACCACTTCGCTGCCCGCCCGAGCCAGGGCGGCGACCTGCCGCGCCGTCGCGGCCGCGTCGGCGGTGTCGGTGTTGGTCATCGACTGCACCATCACCGGGTGACACGAGCCGACCGGCACCCGACCGACCATGACGGTGGGGGTGACGCGGCGATTTCCGATTGCCATGCGGGAAAAGTAGCGGGAGCGGGACCTGCTCGGGTCGGGGGCGCCGGCACCCCGGCGCCGCCGACCGCTCAGCTCAGGCCAGGCCGAGCTGCTTGACCAGGCGCATCCAGTCGCCGTCGGAGATGGTGCCGTCCGCCTTGAGCGGCGTCAGCTCGGCCATGATCTCGGCGCGGGTCCCGGAGATCCGCCGATCCCGCAACTCCGAAATCATCCGGGAAAAGCGGTGCTCGTATTCGTCCTTCGGGATCTTGCCGGAGGCGCGGCCCGCGGACAGGGCCTTCAGTTCCTGGGCAACCCGGGCGGGCGTAATCGGGGTCAGCTGCTCGTCAGCCATCGTGGATCGGCTCCATGGCGCTGGGGTTTTCGGTGGCGCCCGGCGCGCTGGCTACGACTCCCGGGCGGGATGTACGGTCGCCCCGTCGGAGGGATTGCACAAGTGGCCCGGCGGGAGCTGGGTCTCGGACGCGGCAGCGGGGGAATCAACGGCGGGGTCTTCCGCTGCCGATTCCGCCGGCGCAGTCGCGCCGTCCGGCGACCCCGCCGCATCGCCGGCGCTCTGCTGATCCATGTCGAGCCGCTTGACCAGCGCGTCGGTCACCATCTCGGTGAACGCGCGCACGATGTCGGGATCCAGCTCGCGGCCCGACTGCTCGAGCAGGTAGGCCAGCGCCTGGTCCGGCTCCCAGGCCTGGCGGTACGGCCGGTCGGTGCAGAGCGCATCGTAGATGTCGCACACGTGGACGATCCGGCTCGCGTAGTGGCAGGCGCGCGGAAACCGGAGCGCGGGGTACCCTTCCCCGTTGAGGAAAATGTGATGCTCGTAGGCGACCACCGCCGCCAGACCGAGGCCGCGTTCCCGCTCGAGGATCATCTTGGCCCCGTCGATCGGGTGCTTCTGAATGATCTTCCGTTCTTCGTCGGTGTAGCGCCCCGGCTTGGTCAGCAGTTCGTGCGGGATCGCCACCTTGCCGATGTCGTGCAGCAGGCCCGCCACCCCGATGGCGCGCACCTCGTTCGGCGAGAGCCCCAGCCGCTCGGCGAGCCCCATTGCCAGCACCGACACGTTGCACGCATGCGTCGTGGTGTACTGGTCGTATTGCTTGAGCACGAGCAGCGGCACCAGCATCTGCTCCTCGCGGTGCATCGCCGCCGAGAGCGAGTGGACGACGGCTTCCACTTCCGCCATGGGAATCGCGCCGGACCGTTCCACTTCCTCGTGGATGTACCGGACCGCCGTGATCTCCTCGGTGAGGTGGACGGGAATGTCGAGGCCGCCGCCCTCGCCGGACCCCGAGCCCCCGCCGAACCCCGGCCCGTCCCCGCCGCCGAACCCACCGCCGCCCGCGCCGCCGCCGCCGGAACCGGCCTCGCGAACCTTGAGGAGGCCGTAGCGAATCGGCGGCCGGACCAGTTGCCGGGTCAGGGCCGAGTCGACACAGCGGCCGGCGATCTGGTCGAACAGTTCCTCGACGAACTGGACATAGGACTCGCGGCTCACGTCGGCGTCGATCTCGATCCGTTCGATCCGGGCCAGCGAGAGCTTCTCCGCCCAGTCCCAGGTGGCCAGTTCGCCGAGGACCCGGTTGCCGACCACGGTTTCGCCGCCGAGGAAGGAAAACTCGACGCAGGGACTCGTGGCGGTGAGGCCGAGGAGCTGGTCGAACGAGGTGTCGAGAGCGCGTTCGCGGGCAGGATGGCGCTCGTTGTAGAGGCTCATCGTGGCCAGCGTCTGGCCCAACGAGATCAGGAAGGCGCTTTCCGGGGTCATCCGTTGCGCTCCGGGCTCGCGGCGATGACGACTTCCGCATCGGTCGACTGCCGAGCCAGTTGGAGAATCCGGTCCACGCCGGCGTGGCCGGACCAGCGGGCCTGGAGGATCCGGAGCTTTTCGAGCATGACGAGATCGCGCGGCACCAGGCGGCGCCGGAGCTGCCACCACCGGCGCCGGGCGATCAGCCCGCTGAGGAGCCAGTCCCGGATGGCCGGTTCGTCGAACTGGGCCAGAATCCGCACCGCTTCCGCCCGCAGGCCGACCGTCCGCCGGGCGTGGTTGAGCAACAGCATCACGCGCGGGACGGCCGATCGGGGAAAGTGCTCCAGCCCGTGGCGAATGGCGACGCGGACGACCTGTTCGTCGGCGTCGGCCAAGGCGGCATGGAGGGCCTCGTCGCGCATTTCCGGCCGCCGCATCGCCAGGGCGTACGCCGCGGCCCGGACGTTGGCCTCCTCGGCGGCGAGGTACCGGGTCACGTCGAACCAGTCCGGCAGTTCGGGCAGTTCGGCCAGCAGCGAGAGCAGTCGGCTCCGGTCCTCGGCGCTCGCCGACGCGATCCGGTCGCGCAGGGCTACGGTCGCGGCCGGACCCATCCGCAACAGTCGCTCGGCAATCCTCGGCCGGACGTCGCCCTGGCTGCCCGCGAACAGGCGGTCGACCAGGATCTGGGTGGACTCGGTGCCGACGTGATCGAGAATCGCGAGCACCGACTCCTCCGAGACGCGCTCGTCGGCGAGGATCCGGCGGAGCTGCGCCGGCGACGCCAGTTGCCGCCAGACCGCGAAGGTGACCGGGGTGAACTCGACGCCCTGCAGCAGGCCGACCAACTCGTCCGTGTCCCCGGTGGCGACGGCCAGCTCGACCGCTTCCTGCACGTGATCGCCCGAACTGTCGACCTCGATGCCCATCTGGATGATCCGGATCGACTCGTCGGCCGGGGCCGCGTCCGCCGTGGTCACGATGTCGTGGCGGGCGAGCACCTCGAGAATGTGGGCGTGGCTCTTGGTGTTCGGATCGGTGAGCGACCAGTCCTCGAGCAGGCCCTTGACCACGAGCCGGAGGTCGCGATCACCGAGGGGCCGGGCCGAGGCCCCGCTGCCGTGGTGCCCCTGGCGGGCGAGCTTCTGGAGCAGTCGGAGCAGCACGCCCGAGATCTCCTTCTTCTGGGAGCGGGCGGCACTCTCGACGATTTCGACCAGGGCCATGGCCGGCAGCCAGTCCACCGCCGGCAGCAGGTTGCCCATGGTATCCCGCCGCCCGAGATCGATGTCGAGCAGCATGCCTAACGCTTCCGGCGGAAGCGTCGCGAGCAGATCGCGGAGGCGGGCTTCCGCCGCTTCGCGTTCCTCGCCCTCGAGGGTCTGGGTCAGCCGGCCGAGGCGCTCCACCGTCGACGCCACGGTCGCGCGGACCTCCGGCACTCCGAGGCGCTCGAGCAGCATCTGGGTGAAGCCGCTGCCGCCGCCCCCGCCGCCGGACCCGCCACCCGGACCCGAACCGCCTCCGCCTCCCCCGCCCCCGCTCCCCGGGAAGCCTCCACCAGGGCCATCGAACCGGCTCCCGGTCACGGTCACCGCGAGTTCCTGCCAGAGCCGGTCAATCTGGACGCCGATGTCGCCGAGATCCCGCAACGCCAGGGCATCGAAGGCGATCGCCGTGACTTCGACGTGCTCCGCCGTCACTTCCTCCGGACGGAGCGGTTCCTGCCGGCCGCGAAGACCGCCCTGGATGAGCACATCGAGGAACGAAGCGAGTTCATCCGCGGTGATCCCGGGCCGGAGCACGATCGACCCGATCTGCCGCCGGTGGAGCCGCTCCGCGAGATCGCGAATGATGAAGTGGTCGGGGTCGGTGACCTGGTCCTCGATGACGAGCTGGTGCCGAGCCACGCCGAGACGGAGCGCCGTCCGGTCTTCGAGGAGCGGGTCCAGCGCCTCGAACGCCTGCCGGGCGGCTGCGGCCCGCATCGGATGCCCCGGCGGATACGCCCGTTGCTTGTGGAGGGCCACGGCAAACTGTGCCAGGAAGCTCACCACCTCCGCCGGAACGGCGTCGGTGGTGGGGAGGAGCGCCAGGTCGGTCACGACCGTGCCTCCCCGCAGGCCCCTAACTGCTTCCTGGACGTAGACATAGCGGCGAGTAAAGAGGCAGGAACCGCGCCACTGAGGGGACACCGGGTCGGCCTACCGCAAATTGCACCGCGGCAACGGGTTACCATCCCGGACAGAAATGCCGCCAGGCCCCGGCCCGGCATCGGCTCGGCCGACAGATGCCGCAGGTCGGGGCAGCCTGCTGGAAGCGGGGCTACGCCGCAGTTATGCCCGGGGAATCGTGAAGAGGCTGTCCCAGACCCGGAGGGCGGGCTTCTCGGCAAGGGCCGAGTCGAGAACGCCCAGGCGCGAGAATGGCGTAATCGCGGTCTGAAGGTCGGCGGGGAAGGTGCGGACCTCGAGGTCGGTCGGCGCCAACTGGATCCACGCCACCGGGGTTGTCGGCGCCAACAGCGCCGCCTGCCGCGCGAAGTATCGGGCCTGACGCTCCGGACTCGACGTAAAGGCCCCCGGCGCCGACTCGCTGGCCCAGCCACCCTCCACCACGAGGACGGGCAGCGAGCGACCGTTGAGCAGACGCGAGTAGTAATCGGCTGGGAGGTCGGCGGGGTCGGCCCAGACGAAGTACGGATACGACGACAGCCCCACCGCCTCGATGAACGGAAAGTCCGCAAAGTCGGCTTCGACGCCAAGGTACGGCTGCGCCGAGAACTTGCCCCAGGCCGTTTCCACCTGGACCGAGACGAAGAGCTTGGGCGGGCCGGCGATCGTTTTGAGTTCGGCGGCCGCCGCGTTCACCACCGTCACGACGGCCTGATAGAGCGGGGCCGGTGCCGCCAGCCGGATCAGGTTCGTCTCGGCCGCAAGCCCCACGTACTCGGGGTGGTACCGATCGACGAAGGCCCGGATCCACCGCCGGTAGAGCAGCTGAATCGCCGGCTCGGTAATGCTTCGGCCGGCGGCCAACAGATCGGGGGCTTCGCGGGCCCGGGCCAGACCGTCGTTCGCATCGGCGATGAACACGAGCTGCAGACCCTTGGCGCGGTAATAGCCGATCAGGCCGTCCTTCTCGCGGGCGAGAATCGAATCGGGCGGGGTGCCGGCCAACAGCTCGGGCCAGGGCAGCTGTTCGTGAACGATGGCGATGTCCGCCCGCCGGGTCCACAGCTCGAGCGCCGCGACCGCCACCTGCTGATCGGGTTTCGGCGGGAAGCCGGAGAACCCCATGCGGTATGCCCGGGTCGCGGCGGGCGGGGGCGGCGGGGGCGACACCGGTCCGGTGCCCTCGGGCTGGCACCCTAGCACTGCCCCGCCCACCACCGCGACGACCGTTGCGAGTCTCATGTCCACCTCGTCGTTGCCACTATCGTGCCGACGGGGGGCCGAACCATAGGACAGCCGAAAACCGGGCGGACAAGACAAAGCCGCGCGCGAATGTTCGGTTCGCGCGCGGCTGTCGGTCGGCGCCGGGCCCGCGGGGGCCTGCGCCAGCCGTTATCGGGCGGCCGGAATCAGCCGCACTCGCTGAAGCCGCAGACGTGGCACTTGG
>JBFXAY010000107.1:0-13769 GCA_050183815.1 Gemmatimonadales bacterium
TCGATCTCGAAGCAGTTCACCGCGATGTCGATCCTCCTCCTGGTCCAGGAAGGCAAGCTCTCGCTCGACGATCCGATCCGGAAACTCTTCCCCGAAATGCCGCCCTACGCCGACGGGATCACCTGGCGCCGGGCTCTGAGCCAGACGAGCGGGCTGCGCGACCTCTGGACCATGTGGGGCCAGACCGGCCGCACCTTCGCGGGCGATACCGTGGACGCGCTCCACGTCATCACCAGCGCCACCTGGCCGAACTACACCCCGGGCGAACGCTACCTCTACACCAACACCGGCTGGATCCTCGCGGCCCAGGCGGTCTACCGCCTCACCGGCAAGTCACTCGGCCAGTTCGCCGAGGAGCGGATCTTCCGGCCCCTCGGCATGCGGGATACCCGCTACCTGGTCGACCGCGCCGCCATCATCCCGAACCTGGCCGAGAGCTATTCTCCGCGGGAAACGGGCTTCCGGGTCCAGCGCAACCCGTACGACGGGGCCATCGTCGGCGCCGGCGGGATCCACACCACGGTAGAAGACTTCGGCCGCTGGCTCGCCAACTACGACTCGGCCACGGTCGGCGGCGCCGAGGCGATCCGGACCATGACGACGGCGACCCTGCTCACCAACGGGAAGCCCGCCGTGTCGGGTCCGGGCCTCGCGTACGCCGTCGGGCTCACGGTCGGGACCGTGCGCGGGCTCCGGGTGGTGTCGCACGGCGGTTCCTGGGGCGGGTTCCGCGGCCACTTCCTCCGGTTCCCGGACCAGGGGATGGCGTTCGCGACCTTCTGCAACGTGGCCAACGCGGGGCCGGACACGCTCGTCCGCAAGGTGGCGGGGATCTACCTGGGCGACCGGATGGAACCCGACACGGCGGCCGCGTGGGCCGAGGCGCTCGATGCGTCGCCGGGGGTGACGGTGGGAGCGGCCGAACTCGGGCGACTGGTGGGCGTCTGGCACAACTCGACGCTGGGCGAGGTGCGCTGGCTCCGCCGCCGGGGCGACTCGGTCATCGCGGACGGCGGCCAGCCCACCGCACTCGTCCCGTTAGGCGGCGGCCGCTTCCGGGTGGGCCGCGGCACCGAACTCCGGGTCGACCCCGACAGCGCCGACCGGGTCCTCATCCGCACCACGAGTGGCACCGTGCCATTCGCCCGGGCGGATAGTGCCGTGCTCGATGCCGCGAAGCTGGCCGAGTATGCCGGTGACTACCGGAACGACGAGGTGGAGACGACCCAGACCTGGAAGGTCGAAAAGGGCAAGCTTGTAGTGTACGCAGGGTATCGCCGTCTCGGTGTGCTGGTACCGACGTACCGCGACGGGTTCACCCGGGGCGGCTCGGTGATCGACGTGCTGCGGGACGGGAAGGGGAGGATTACGGGCTACCTGGTGGAGTCGGGCCGGGTGCGGCACCTCCGGTTCACCCGGGTCCCAGCAAAGAAGGCACCGTAGTGATCGGTGCGCAGTCCGGCCGTCGCAGGCCGTAATCCGGACATTCGGCCGTCGGCAGCACGCGCACGAGGCACGGCCTTTCAGCAGGGAGCGATTGGCAGGTTCCGGAACAGCGCGGGGACATCCATGTGGAGCAGCGGCGCCTCCGGCGTGACCTGCCAGCCGAGCCGATCCGCGGCGATCAGCGGCCGCTCGTCGGTTGGCCGCCACACCTCCACCAGCGCCGACTCCGGATCCACGACCCAGTACGTCTCGACTCGGTGCTCCTGGTAGAGGCGCCGCTTGTCCCAGCGGTCTCGCCGGCCCGATCCGGGCGAAACCACTTCGACGGCCAGGCGCAACTGCCGGATCGTGCTCCATCGCGCGCTGAGTTCCTCGGGCCGGACGATCAGGATATCGGGCTGGACGAGCGTCTCGTCATCCCACGAGATGTCGGCGGCGACGCAGAACACCGTCTCGCCGAGGCCCAACGGGTGGAGGTACGCCCGGAGCTGGTCGTAAAGCCGCAGGATGACGAGCTGATGCGCCGGGGACGGAGCTGGGCTCACGAACAGCTCGCCGCGGACCAGCTCGTACCGCTGCCCGTCCTCCGGGAACGACCGGAGGTCCCGCACGGTATGGCGGCGCAAAGGTTGCGGCATGGCCATAATATCGGCTCGGCATTTCGAGGGAGGCAAGTTGGCGCCATCCGTCCCACGATGGGGTGGATCGTCCGGTTGGGGCGGCGTCGAACGCCGGGAATCGGTTCCCGGGAACGCACGCGGTGATCCCAGCGGGATGATCGGTTGGCGCGGTAGATTGAACGTCATGCCCCGTCCGAGCCGCGGCGCCGAGCGCCCCCGTCTGGCCCCCGTATTCTGGGCCCTGCTAGCCCTGGTGTCTCCGATTTCCCATTCCGCCGCCCAGGCGCTGCCCTGGCCGGACGACGCCTGGCTCCGGGCGCACTACCGGAAATCGGAATCGACCATCCGAATGCGCGACGGGGTCGGGCTGGCCACGGTGATCTACACCCCGCTGGACCGCTCCCGGGCCTGGCCGATCCTGCTGAGCCGGACACCGTACAGCGCCGGCCCGTACGGTCCCGAACCCGTCGCCCGCTACCTCGGCCCCGGGCCCGGCTTTGCCGCCGCGGGATACATCTTCGTCACCCAGGACGTGCGGGGCCGCTATCGCTCCGGCGGCACGTTCGAGCACATGACCCCGAACCGCGCGAATCCCACCGGACCGAACGAGGTCGACGAGACGACCGATACCTGGGACACGATCGACTGGCTGGTGAAGAACGTGCCCGGCAACAACGGACGGGTCGGCCTCTGGGGCATCTCGTACGGCGGGTACTTCGCGGCGGAAGGGCTCATCCGGTCGCATCCGGCACTCAAGGCGGTCTCACCGCAGGCGCCGCAGGCGGACTGGTTCGCCGGGGACGATACCCATCACAACGGCGCCTTCTTCCTCACCTCCACGTTCAACTTCATGTACGCCTGCGGCCGGAAGGGGGAGGGCGGCTCGATGACGTGCGGCCAGCCGTTCAAGTTCCCCTCCGACGACGGCTACCGGTTCTTCCTCGATATGGGCCCGCTCGCGAACGCCGAGGCGCGGTACTTCAAGGGCCAGTCGCCGGGCTGGACCGATATGATGACGCATGAGACCTATGACGAGTTCTGGCAGGCCCGGAGCATCCTGCCGCATCTCCGCGACGTGAAGCCCGCGGTCCTCACCGTGGGGGGCTGGTACGACGCGAACAACTTCTACGGGGCCCTCCACGTCTTCCTCGCCATCGAACGCCAGAGCCCCGGCACCGACAACGCCATCGTGGTCGGCCCCTGGCTCCACGGCCAGTGGGCCCGCGACCTCGGCGCCAAGGCGGGCGACCTCGAGTTCGGCGGCAGTACGTCCACCTTCTATCAGGACGAGATCCTGCTCCCGTTCTTCGAGAGCCACCTCAAAGGCAGCGGCACCGGCCCGCGGCCGAAGGCATGGGTGTTCGAAACGGGCACCAATCGCTGGCGGACCTTCGCCAACTGGCCGCCGCGCGAGGCGGTGAGCCGATCGATCTATTTCGGGGCCAACGGGTCGCTTCGAGACCGGCCACCGGCGGCAGCGGATGCCGGCGTGGAGACCTGGGTCAGCGATCCCGCCAATCCGGTGCCCTTCGTGCCGGCCAACAGCACCGACATGGATCCCGACTACATGGCGCGCGACCAGCGCTTCACCGCGGGCCGCTCCGACGTCGTGACCTACACCGGCGAGCCGCTCGGCGAGGATCTCTCCATCGGCGGGCCGGTGAGTCCGGAACTCTTCGTGTCGACCACCGGCACGGACGGCGACTGGGTCGTCCGGCTGATCGACGTGCATCCCGACGGATTCCAGGAACTGGTTCGGGGGGACGTGGTGCGGGCCAAGTTCCGGAACAGCCTCACGACGCCGGAGCCGCTGGAACCGGGGAAGGTCACCCGGCTTCAACTGGTCATGCCGGACGTGTTCCACACGTTCCGGAAAGGGCACCGGATGATGGTGCAGGTGCAGGGGACCTGGTTCCCGCTGGTCGACCGGAATCCGCAGCGCTTCGTGGACATCTATCGGGCCCGGCCGGAAGACTTCCAGTCGGCCACGCAGCGGCTGCACCGGGTGGCGGGCGCGGCGTCGCGGATCGTGTTCAGTGTGCTGCCCCCGTCGGCCGTGCCCTGAGACGCGCCGGTCTGCGTCGGCAGAACGCCGGTCGAACAGGGTACGGCCAAACGTGCGTGCCGATCACGGCCAGCGCGAAGGCAGCCGCGGAAAGGCGCCCACGGCAGAGAACGCGATCGACAGGACCACGTTGACTCGAGCGGACTCCGACTGGAGGCCCGCCGGACCGTAGAAGACCCCGATCTCCGGCTGCGCACGGTACCGTTGCCCCGGAATCTTGAGCCCGAAGACCCCGCCGATCGAACCGGGGAGAGTCCGGGCCTCGGCGGCAAGCGGAACGGTTCCCATTGCCCGAACCCCGCCGTACCACTCCGCGCGGTCGACCGGCCCCGAGGCGACCGCGGTGAGATCGGCGTAACCATGGCTCCAGAAGAAGCCGACCGCCGGCATCAGCGCCAGGCCCGATCGACGCTCCGGATCGGTCAGCAGTTGCTTGTACGAAACCACGATGCCGCTCAGTGTCGGAATCCGAAACCCGATGTCCGATCGCGGGGAAAGCCCGATGCGGGCGTCGAGATCGAAGCCGATTCCCGAATAGCGGAGGCTGTCCAACCGGATCGCGCCGGGGATCAGATAGACCGGCGCGGAGGCCTCGACCTCGCCGACCGGGGCGGGCATTGCCGTCGTGGCAACCACGTACGGCAGACACCCGGGTAGCAGCGCGAGCACCAAGGCCCACCAGGAGAGCCGTCGCATCCCCGAAGGTAGGGCGACCGATTTTGTCCTGCTGTGACGCGCCGCACACGGCACGGCCTGGCACCGGTTAGTCGCGCCGACGGTGCCGAGAGGTGCTGTTCGAGCACCCGGCTCTCGTTCGGGTTGACGTAGGGGGCTGGTCGGCGGAGGTGGCCCGGAACCCGACGGCCGCTCCCCCCCGGCCGATTTCGGTCTCGACCGGATTCCGATCCCGCAGGGTCGCCTGGACCAGCGGAAGGAGTGGTCGCCGGGTCATTCGGCCGATCAGGACCCGCGGGGCGTCAGGAAGAAGGCGAGCTGGGCCGCGCCGGGCTTGAGGTCGGCGGTGCGAACGGCCAGTACGGCGCTCTTGGGGAACCGGATCGCCAGCCGACTGGGCGACCCGGTGAGGAGCTGCGAGGCCAGCTCGCCCATCCAGGGCTCATGACCCACCAGGGCGACAACCTCGTCCTCCGTGCGGGAGCCGACCGCGGCGGCCAGGGCCTCGAGGTTCGGCTCCTGGGCCAGCGCCGCCGTGGCCTCCCGCGCCGATTTGGCCAGCCCGACCTCCCGAGCCAGGATCCCGGCCGTCTGCCAGGCCCTCGTCCAGGGGCTCGACAGGATCATGCTCGGCGCAACGCCGCGCTTGGCCAGGCGCCGGCTCATTCGCCGCTGGATTTTTCGCCCGCGGCCAACGAGCGGGCGGAGGGCATCGTCCGGGTAGTCGGTTTCGCTGCGTTCGGCGGCGAGCGCATGACGAACGAGGAGGAGGAGCACCGGCATCACCTTTCGCTGGACGTTTCGTAGCATACCCGGGACGTGTCGGACCGGCCAGCCGGCGGGTGCGCCGCACCACCGCCGTCCCGTCCGAAGCGGGTTGTGCCCGACTATTCGGGGGTCGAGGTGCCGGGACGCCGTGACGCGCGGACGATCAGGACGAGGACCGTCAGCGGCACCAGGATGTCGCCGAACCAGAGGGTCGCGAACCCGGTGTTGTTGACCGCGTGGTTGCCCGAGGTGAGCGCGTCGTGCAGGTGTACCGCGCCGGCGCCCAGAAGGAAGACGCACTTCGCCACGGCAATCGACGCCGTGGCGTGCCAATGCGTCCAGGGCACGGCGAATGCCACCAGCGCCAACCCGAAGTGGGCCGCGGCGAGCTCGAGCTGAAACCCGCTCCCCGGAGCCCAGCCGATCGACCGGGCCACGCTGTCCGCCATGACGCTGTGGCCGATGGTGTTCCAGATGCCGCCGACGCCGCAAGTGAAAAAGACGTAGTGCTGCACGAGGACTTCCTCGAGCGTCCGCCGGCCGGCCACCTTGCTGCCGACGCGCCAGTCCCAGACCCCCAGCGCGGCCACGAGGGCAAAGAACGGGATGCCACCCACAAGCCAACGGACGAAGAAGTAGAAACTGCCGAACGCCGCGGTTCGGGGCCACCGCCGCCACCCGGAGGTGCGGCGGAGCAGCTCCAACGGCGGGGTCAGGGGTCGCATCGGATCACCCACCTCGGTCCGTCATCGGCCAGCCTCAGCATCAGGTCCATGTCCGTTTCGGCGCCGCCCCGGCGGCTTGCGCTAGGGGCGACCGAACACCGCCCCGTGCGGGATCCCCGCCCCGGTACCTCCGTGCGGCCACGTCTTTCCGGTCATGAGGTACCCGGGAGCGGTGGCGTCCGGTTCCCGAAACGCCGAGTCAACTGCCAGCGCCCCGGTCCGGGAGTCGAACTTGAGGAGCACGACGCGATTGCTCATGGCGCCATACCCCGTCACGACCACCCGGCGCTGATCGGGCGAAAGGGCGATCCAGTGGGGGACGTCGTCGGCGCCGAGTCCGGCGCGGCTCACCTCGCGCGGATGCGCCGGATCGCTGATGTCGAGGCTCACGACCGCATTCCAGGCCGGGACGGTCACCAGGTAGAACGAGCCGGCGACCACCGGGATGGCGCAGCTCGTGTTCTCCTTCGTCGGGAAGGACGCGACGAGGCGGCCGGCCGGCGTGGCGCCATCCAGGTTGTCGAGCAGGTAGAGACCACAGTTGAAGGTCGACACCAGCACCGTCTTGCCATCCGCCAGGACCCTGGGCTCGGCGGTGAGCTGACCCTCGTCCCCGCGGGGGCCGGGCGGCAGCGCGATCGTGTGCTGGAGGCTGAGGTCGGAGAGCCGCCAGATCTGCAGCTGATTGGACGCCGGGAAGTCGGCGACCATGTCCGTCGTGGTCGTGACGATGCGGTCGAGGCCCGGGACCACCGCGCCGCTGTAGACCCGGGTGCCGGGATCGACGCCGGGCTGGTCGGCGGCGGCGCTGCGGCGCACCTCCCCAGCCGGCGTGATTTCCGCCAGGCCGCCCGGGCGCATCCCGGAGGCCGCGTGCGCCATCTGAAACGTGGCCAGAACGTTCCCATTCGGGAGCCGAAGGAACGAGTGGGGATGGGTGTAGCCGGCCACGTCGCCGAATTGACGAACGAGGCGCGGTTCGGTGGGCGACGTCAGGTCGAAGATGAAGGTTTGCCCGGTGGCGAACCCGTTCGCGAAGAGCTGCCGGTCGGCCGGCATCTCGTGTTCCGTGTGATGCGGCCGGTTCTCGCGGCCCGGTACCGCCAGGGTCGCCACCAGATCGCCGTACCGGTCGGGCGATTCCGTCACGTCGAGCACGGCCAGAAAATCCGGCGCCGACGTATCGGCGGAGGCGGTCCAGAGGTAGAGGTATTGGCGCGGGGCAGGCGGCGTCGCTGCCGGCGGCGCCGGGCAGCCGAGCGCCCCGAGCAAGGCGGCGGCGACAGCCCAGCGGAACCGAGCACGCCCTGGCACCGAACGAAAGCGGAAACGGGCCGGCTTCACCATGCTGGCGGGCATCCAGTGCGCCTCAATTGTGGGTCCGTTGACTACGGCCGATAGGCGATGCAATCGATCTCGACCCGAAGCCCCTCTTCCGGCAGCGACACGGCCTGAATCGTCGTCCGCGCGGGCCGATGGTCGCCGAACTTCCGGGCGTAGACGCCGTTCATGGCCTGGAAGTCCTTCATGTCGATCAGGAAGACACCGCAGCGCAGTACATACTGCAGGTCGGACCCGGCGGCCCGGAGAATTGCCCTCACGTTCTCGAGGCACTGTTCCGTCTGACTCGCCGCATCCGGGCCGACGAGCTTGCCCGTGGCCGGATCGTCCGCGCCCTGGCCCGAAACGAAGATCAAGCGCTCGAAGCCGATCCCGGGGGAATAGGGCCCGATCGGTTCGGGCAGGTGCGGAGCGCGGATCGGGGCGTGCGACATGGGCTGTTCCTCCGGCAAAGAGACCGGCGCTGTGGTGAGATCTGACATCGGCTGGCTGGCCCAAGGATAACACGAACCCGGGGGCGAGGGTCGCGGTCCAGCGGTGCTGCTCGCCAGCGCGCGGGCAGTGACGCTTCCGGATTCAGCGCGCCGGCAGGTCCCGGTAGCCCGGTCCGCGCAGAGCCCGGCCGGGGAGCGCATCGGTCACCGCACCATCCGCCACGACCGCCACCCCGTTCACGAACACCCATCGCATTCCCTCGGCGTAGTGATTGGGGTCCTCGAACGTGGCCCGGTCGATGAGCGAGTCCGGATCGAAGACGACCACGTCCGCCTTGAGCCCCGGGGCGAGGCGGCCCCGGTCGGCGAGCCCGATGATCCCGGCGGGAAACGAGGTCAGCCGCCGGATGCCTTCCTCCAGCGACATCAGGTGCTCGTCGCGCGCATAGTGCCCGAGCCAACGCGGGAAGGTGCCGAGCATCCGGGGGTGGAGCAGGGGCCATTGCTGGGGCCGGCCCAGGTCCACCGGCATCCCGTCGGTACCGCCCGCGACGTAGGGGGCCCGGAGCACCTCGAGCAGGGTGGCCTCGTCGTTGTTCCAGTCGATGATCAGGCCGACACCCTTGGCGGCGAGGACGACGTCCAGGTAGGCGTCGTCGCCCGGGATCCCGCGGGCAGCCGCCACCTCGGAGACCAGCTTGCCGTTGACGGTCGAGTCAGCCACGCCGAGCCGGACGTTGTGCCAGCCGACCAGCGCATAGAATGGTTCCTCGTGGCGGAAGCCCCACGAGATCCGGGGGCGGAGAGCCCGATCGGCGAGGCGGGCCAGCATGCTGTCGGTGCCGCCGGCCAGGACCCAGGAGGGGAGGTAGTCGGTGAGCCCGGTGATCCCCCAGGTATAGGTGTAGGCATCGGCGGTGATCCGGACGCCGCGGGCGCGGGCCGAGTCGATGATGGCCAGGAACGCGGCGGCATTCACCGAGGAGGTCGAGTTGAGATGGAACAGGTGGACGGGCAGCCTGGCCGAGTCGGCGATGGTGATCGCCTCCCGCACCGCACCCGGATCCTTGCCGTTGATGGTGCGGATGTGCGAAGCGTAGATCCCGCCGGCCGCCGCGGCTTCCCGGGCCAGGGCGATGAGTTCCGCCGTCGAGGCGAAGATGTTCGGCACGTAGCTCAGCCCGCTCGACACCCCGAGGGCGCCCTCGGCCATCGCGTGCCGGACCACCGCCCGCATCGAGTCGAGTTCGGCGGGCGTGGGCGGGCGGTCGTCGTAGCCCATCACGAAGGCCCGGACGGCCCCGGTGCCGAGGTAGCTCGCGAAGTTGGCGGCGTTGCCCCGGGCGGCGAGCGTGTCGAGAAACCCGCCGAGCGTGGACCAGGGCATCGGGAGGTCCGGCCGGAGCTGGTCGGGACCGCGCTTCCCGCCGAGGGGGCCCATGGACATGTCTTCGCCGTAGACCTCGGTGGTAATTCCCTGGAGGCTGAACGAGGGGCCGTGGCCGTCGTCGAGGCGGTCGTACTCGGAGTGGCTGTGGAGGTCGAAGAAGCCGGGGGCGACGACCAGGCCGGTGGCGTCGATGGTGCGGGCGGCCCGGCCGGCGAGGGTACCGATCGCCACGATGGAGTCGCCCCGGAGGCCGACGTCGGTGGTCCGGCCGGGCGAGCCGCTGCCGTCGATGACGGTGCCGCCGCGGATCAGGACGTCATACTCCGGCCCGCCGCACCCGGTGAGGGCGGCGGCGACGACGGCGAGCAGGGCCGTCAGGGAGACGGGAGGACGCGGTGTCACACCACGGAACATCGGGGGCGGGTCCGGACTTGGCAACTCCATAGGTAGGCCCGGGGTGGCCCCGCCGGCGAGGGCAGGTGACGAAGGCTTGAGCTGATGCCGAGCGGAGGAGCCCGTCCGGTGCCCGGGTTGGGCGGAACCCCGGCCTAAGGCTTCGGTGGCGTGGGAGAGGACTTGGACCGACTACTCGATCGAGCGAGGTAGACTGCGAGGGCGAGGGCGGTAGCGGCGACGGCTCCGTACACCGCAAGGGCTTCCGGGTTGCGACGCAGGCTGACCGCGGCTACCCACATCAGAAGGAGGCATACACCCGCGCCGAGGGCACTGATGAAGGCGGACCGCTGCCGGTCGATTCGCGGCCTACCGTCAAGCTCCTGGCCGAAGAACATCGCCGCGGTGACCGAGAAGAGCAGGGCCGTGAGTAGCTGCCCACTCACTCGCAGCGCGGGGTACCAGGGCCGGTCGATCAGCTGGGAAGCGAGAAAGGCTTCCCAGCCAAGCCCCGCGGTCTCCCCAGGTAGCGCCAACCCTTCAAGGCGGCGGGCCCAAGCCCCGAGGGTCGAAACAAATGACTGATTTGCCACGATCCGCAGATCGACCATCGCGGTCGCAACAACCGCCGCCCACGAACCTAGGGCGCTGAACTCCGTTCGAGCGAATCGCAAAGTCCGGCGGTTGTGGGCCTGTTGGAACAGCAGGTACAGGATACCACCGACTAGTACGAACTTGAGACTATACAGCAGATGTTCCTGTTCGACCCGGAGTCGAATCTCTGCTACGACCGCGTCGTGCTCCCGCTCCAGCAGCTCGCGTCCGGCCTCGCTTAGCGAGCCGAAGCCGGCTACGGCTGGGTCAACACCGGAGCTATCAGCGGGAGCCGCGGTCCGTCGGCCAGTTAGTCCTTGGTAGTCGACGCTAAGGAACAGGGCAAGCGCAGCAAGGAGGACCAGCCAACCGACGTGGGGCCGATTTGAGGAGGAGTTGCTGGAAGCCATGGGTCGCCCTCGGTAGCGTTGCGTCCGATTCGCGAGTGGCGGCCGGCCATGCGGTCCAACGTGTAGGTCCTGGCGGGGGCAGCACCGAGTCCGAGCGGGTGCGCCACCTCCCAACAACATTGGGGCGAAGCCGCGACTCCGCAAGCCGTCCGTTCACGACCGTCCAGTTCAAGGCCGAGCTTGGGCAGCCCAGCCGCCGGCTCAGCCGCCCCATCTGGAACAGACCTACGCCCCAGCTTGGAACGGAGGCGATCATCCACGGCGCAGGCGGCGGACACGATCCGGATCCAGGTCACTTGGAACCGCGTCCGAACTCTGCGCGGAGGAGCGCGAGTGGGGGTCGCCGGGCGGTTCCGGGATCCCGCGCTTCGGCCGGGCTATCGGGTGCCACCCGCCCGGCGCCGGTACGCCCCCGGCGTCACCCCCATGCGACGCTGGAACTGCCGGTGGAAGTGACTCTGGTCGGCGTAGCCGACCGCCGCCGCCACCCGGGCGAGCGGCAGGTCCGATTGGCGGAGCAGCGTGGCCGCGTGGTCGATCCGAAGCTGTCGCAGATAGTCGGCCGGGCCACAGCCGTGAAGGCGGCGAAACGCCCGGGCCAGATAGACGGGATGGATCCCTTCGTCGCGAGCCAGCTGCGCGATCGTAAGCGGTTCGGCAAACTCCGCCGCGATCCGGTCAGCGATGCGTTGAACGGGGCGGGATGCCCCTCGAAGGTCCGGCTCCCCGCGCGCGATGACGGCCAGCAGTTGAAGCACCAGTCCCTCCACCGCGAGCGGGGCGAGTTCGTCGGCCACTCGGCACTCGCGCTCCATCTCGGCGGCCAACCGGGCCACCGTGGCGCCGCGCGCGCGGACGGGCTGTCGCTGGTGCGCGGTCCACCGGTCGAGCGGCCCCCCGAGGTCCGGATCGAGCTCGACCGTGATGACCCGCGACCCCTCCACCAGAAAGGTCTCCGTATGGGGCACCTCGGCCGGAATCACCAGGACGTCGAGCGGCTCGCACGCGTGTTCCCGGCCGAGACACCGGCTGACCGCCGCCCCGTGGAACAGCGCGGCGACCACCGTGCCGCGATGGGAGTGGAGCGGCCGCGCCAGCCCGGCGCCGTACTGAGCCTCGACCGCCCGCCAGCGACCGGCGGCTACCGGCCGGCGGCGACGGGCACCTTCCCCGATCGCCACCCCCGTCGCCAGGTTGGATTCGGCCAGCCGGTTGCGATCGGACAAGACGAGCGGCCCGCGAGACGATATCATAGGGCTCCGGACGGGTAACAGGGCCACAGCGGTCCTCGGCAATCCTAATCGGCCGGCGGTCCCGTACCAACCGAGTCCGACGAACGAAAGGACATTCGTGCACGCCTCCGTACGTACGGCAGCGCTCCTCCTGCTCGCGGCCCCCGCCGCCGTCAGCGCGCAGCAACTCGAGAGCCGCCCGGTTCCGACCGGCGACGTGCAATCGTTCACCCTCCAGTCTCCCTCCATGGGGGTCCGGTTCTCGCTCAACGTCGGCATGCCGGCGGGCTACCGCCCGGGCGACGGGAAGTCCTACCCGGCCCTCATCGTGACGGACGGCGACTTCGTGTTTCCAGCGGTCAACGCCGCGGCGCGGAGCCTGGACGGCGTGATAACGCCGCTGTTCATCATCAGCGTCGGCACCGCCCTCGACGAAGGAGAAGCGGAGCATACCCGGCGGAGGATCTATGAGTTCTCGCCGCCTGGCTGGGACCGGAAGGACACGTTCGGCCAGCTGGTCGAGAACTTCTGCCGGTCGCTCAAGACCGACGAGAGCCGGTGCACCGGCGGCGCCGGCCTGTTCCTGACGGCGATGGCGAGCGAGATCATTCCGCAGCTTGCGGCCAGGTTCCCGATCGACACCGGCCAGCTCGGCCTCTTCGGGCTGTCGGCCGGTGGCTTCTTCGCGTCGTGGGCGATCTTCCAGCCGTCGTCGCCGTTCCGGAAGTACCTGATCTCGAGCCCCGCGATGGCGTACGGTCGGGGCGAGATCTTCCGCCAGGAGGCGAGTTACGCCGCCACCCACAAGGATCTGCCGGTCGGGATCTACCTGGCCGCCGGGACGCTCGAGGCGTCGGACCCGCAGCTGGAGGGGATTGGCGAGATCGTCAGCGGGATGAGTCATCTCGCCGGCGTGCTCGGCAGTCGCGGGTATCCGGGGCTCGGCTTGACGGTGGAGTATCATCCGGGAATGGGCCACACGGACGTCATGGGGACGTCGGTGGTGCGGGGGCTCAGAATCCTGTACGGAAACCGATAACGGCACCACGGGTTACGCCCTTCCGAAGATCCTCCCTCAGGGCGGTGGCGGGAAAGCCCACCGCCTGCCACCCGAGTGCTGATCCGGGTATTATCTCGGTTCACCTCCACTTGCCTGCTGGTCACACTCCTCTACCTGGCCGGATGAATCCCTCCACGTCACAACGGGTGATCGGCACGGTCAGCGCCGGACTCGCCGCGCTCCTGCTCCTGCTCCGTCTTCAACCATTCCTGGCGGAATGGGAGCGCAAGCAGACCAGCAGCGACCTCTGGGTGACCCCTGCGCTGGGCATCCTGGGGCCCCTGGGCGGGCTGTTGATGGTCGCGCTGCTCGCGATGACCGCCGGTGGTGGCTTCGACTGGATCCGCCTGAGCCGTCCCAAGCTGTTCCTCCTCGCCGTCGCGGCAGCGTTCGCGCTGGCGGCCGCGTCGTTCCTGTTCATCGCCTTCTATCTCCGACCCGGATTCACGCCGCGCGGCCTGTACCGCCCGTTTATTTATCTCATCACCTTCTCCACGGTACTGCTGGTGGTCGTGAGCTTGAACCAGCGGCTGATGCCAGGCCTATCCGTACAGTGGATTCTTCGGCCATGGGCGTGGTTCACTGCCTTGAGCCTCGTAGGCACCCTGGTGTTTTC
>JBFXAY010000108.1:0-13546 GCA_050183815.1 Gemmatimonadales bacterium
TCCGGTGGACGATCTCCGAGATGTCCGGCACCACGAACAGCACCGGATCGTCCGGCGACAGCGCACTGGTGCCTACGTCGGTGAGGAGGACCGAGTGACCCTTTTCGTCGAGGACGTAGTAGAGGACCTCCTCGATGTCCCGCATCTCCTGCTGGCGGACCGGCAACTTCCGGTCGGCCAGGTGCTTGAGCTCGGCCTGCTGCACCGCCTGCTTGACGCCCGTCTCGTTGAGGAGCTTGAGCAGCTTCCGGTTCTTCGGCATCCCGAGCTGGGCCTGGTACAGCTTGTACGCGGCCTGCTGCCGGGTCTTCTCGCCGGCCCAGAGGGCTTCGGCTTCGGCCAGGAGCTGGTTGACCACTTTGGTCTGGCGCCGGACCAGCTCGCCGACCCGGTTGTTGAACTCGGAATACTTGTCGTCACCCTCGTTGCCCACGGGGCCCGAGATGATCAGCGGCGTCCGGGCCTCGTCGATCAGGATCGAGTCCACCTCGTCGACGATCGCGTAGGCATGGTGTCGCTGCACCCGGTGCTCGAGCGAGTAGACCATGTTGTCGCGGAGGTAGTCGAACCCGAACTCGTTGTTGGTGCCGTAGGTGATGTCGCAGCCGTAGGCCGCCTGGCGGCCGGGCGACTGGGGATCGGTGTCGTCGATGCAGCCGACGGTGAGCCCCAGGTACTGGTAGAGGTGACCCATCCACTGCGAGTCGCGGCGGGCCAGATAGTTGTTGACCGTGACCAGGTGCGCCCCGCGGCCGGCCAGCGCGTTGAGATAGAGCGGCAACGTGGCGACCAGGGTCTTGCCCTCGCCGGTGGCCATTTCCGCGATCTTGCCCCGGTGGAGCGCTATGCCGCCCATCAACTGCACGTCGTACGGCACCATCTCCCAGGTCAGTTCGTGCCCAGTCACCACCACCGTGGTGCCCACCAGGCGGCGGCAGGCTTCCCGGACCGTGGCGAAGGCCTCGGGGAGGATGTCGTCCAGCACGGTGCCCACGGCCTTCTTGTACTCCTGCTCCAGCCGGTGGAATTCGCCCTCGAGGCGCTCCCGCTCGGTCGGATCGGCGCAATCGTGCTTCCGTTGACGCACGTCGTCGAGTTCGCGGCGCTGCGCCCCGGTCCGCTCCTCGAGAATGCCCCGGAACCGGGCGGTCTGGCCGCGCAGTTCGTCCTCGGAGAGCGACTTGAGCCGCTCCTCCTGGGCGTGCACCTGGGACACGAGCGGGGCCAGCTTCTTCGCATCCCGCTGGTGGCGGGTGCCGAAGACCATGGTGAACAGGTTCTTCATCCCTCAGTCCTGATAGAGACGGTGCTCGGCGATGTAGTCGGCCACCGGTTCCGGTACGAAATACCGGATCGACCGGCCCGACCGCACCCGTTCCCGAAGCGCCGTCGATGAAATATCGATCCGCGGCACCGGGATGACCCGGTCCGCCACGCCCTCCGGCGGCGCTTCACCGCCGCGGGCGAAAATCACCACTTCGGCCTGGGCCCGGATCCCCGCGGGGTCGCGCCATTGGCCGAACGCCTGGGCCGCATCGCTCCCGAGGAGCAACATCAGCCGCGCGTCGGGCCGGCTCTGCCGCAGCGCCGCGAGCGTTTCCACCGTGTACGATGGCCCCGGCCGGTCCACCTCGACGCGGTCAACCACGAACCCCGGCGCGTCGCCGACGGCCAGTTCGACCATCCGGGCGCGGTCGGCGGCCGGCGCTCCGTGGCGCCCGACCTTGAACGGCTGCTCCCCCGCCGGGATCCACCGGAGTTCGTCGGCTTCGAGCAGTTCCCGCGACACGGCCCCGACGACCAGATGGCCGTGATGGACTGGATCGAACGAACCGCCCAGCACCGCAATCCGCATCTCAGCGGGAGCCGATGGAATCCGCCGGCGCCGCGGCCGGGCAGAACCGGGCCGGGCCCTTGGGATCCGGATGGAACTGGGCGATGTAGTCGCAGGTCTCCTTCACGTCCTCCTTGTAGCCGAGGGACTGATAGGCCTGCACCAGCTTCTCGAGCGCCTCGGGCACGACCTCGCTCCGCGGGTACTGGACGATGAGTTCCCGAAGCAAGAGGATCGCGGACTCCGTTGCCTTGTACCGATAGTAGAACAGCGCGCTCTGGTACTCCTTGCGGGCAAAGCGCTCCTGCAGCCCCCGCACCGCCTGATCGGCCCGTTTGGCCGCGTCGGTCCCCGGATACCGGGAAATCACTTCCTGGTAGACGCCCATGGCCGTCGTCCCGTACGTCGGGTCGAGTTCGGGCCGGCGCCAGAGATACGAATAGGCATCGGCGGCCCGCAGCAGGGCGTTCGGGGCGAGCGAGTCGTCCGGATTCTCGTCGGCCAGGCGGCGGAAGTACCGGACCGCGTCCAGTTCGTTCCCCAGCGCCAGTTCGATTTCGCCGCGAAAGAACCCGACCCGGGCCAGCCGCTGATCGGTCACCGGCATCGAGGTGGAGAGCCGGGTGAAGATCTTGTTGGCCTCGCCCCAGTCGCCGTGATTGAACGCCTGCTGGCCCGCCTGCCAGAGGGAGTCGATCGTCCGGGGCGAATTCGCCAGCGCCACCGGGGCCGCCGGCTGCGACTTGCCGCCGCCGAACGGCCAGCACCCGGCGGCCAACGCCGCCACCACGAGCCATCGAAGGGAACGCCCTGCCGTCATGCCGCACCATCCGTGGGGGGCGTCGGCGCCGGGGCCGACAACCCGTTCAGTTTCTCGACCGCCACCTGGCGAAGACTGTCCGGGGCCGCCGTCGCCGAGGCGACGGCCTGGAAGGCCACCGAAGCCCCGAGCGCATCACCGCTGAGCAGCCGGGCGTCGCCCAGGCCGAGCTGGGCCCGCCACGCCGACGGCGTGCCCTGGCTGTTGCTCAACACCGTCTCGAACCACCGCTCCGCCTCCGCCCCGTTGCGGCCGCCGAGCGCGTCCTGACCGAGGAGCAGGGCGCATTCGACGAGCCCGCTCCGACCCTGATTCCGCAGCCGCCCGTCATTGGTCCGCCGAATCAGAGACTGATACGACCGGGCGGCACCCTCACACGCGACCGTGGCGCGCTGGGCATCGGCGTAGCGAAGCAGCAGCGTGTCGACCTCGCGGGCGCTCCCGGCCGCCGCCAACGCCGCGGGCAGGAGCCCGAGCGTCTCGGTGACCGACGGATCGGCCGCGAGGGTGGTTTCCGAATAGCGGCCCAGCGGCCGGTTAGGCATCAGGGCCCGGAGCGCCAGCACCGCCCTGGCCACCGCGGCTTCCCCGCCCTGCTCCGTTTCGGCGAGCTGCGCGATCCGCTCGAGCCCCGCGGCGGCCTCGGCCACCCGGCCCGGATCCTCGCCGGCGAGCGCGGAGAACGCGTCGATCCCGGCTCCCCAGGCCCGCGCCCGAACCGCGGCGGCTCCCGCCTTGGCCCAGACCCGGCTCCGGCCACCGTTCTTCTGCGCGGCCTGGTATTCGTCGAGCGCCGCGGCGAAGCGGCCCTCACGGTACGCGGCGTCCCCCAGCCGTTCGTGGTCCGCGGCGGCGGCCGAACACCCGGCAAGGGCCAGGAGAGTGAGCCCGACGCCGAGCCGCATCAGATCGCCAGGCGCCGCGCCATGGCCAGGTACGCACCGACGCGGGCATTCTCGGGCCGCTGGGTCAGGCAGCGGGCCCAGATCTCCTGCGCCCCGGTCGCATCGCCCGAGAGGTAGTGGGCCAGTCCGAGCGCCGCCTGGGCATCGACGAATTGCGGCTGCACGGCCACGATCCGCTCCAGTTCTTCCCGCGCTTCGAGGGGCCGGCCGGTCTCGAGGAGGAGCCGGGCGAGCCGGTACCGCAGGTCGTGGAAGTCCGGGCCGAGGCTCACGGCCCGGCGGTATTCGCGGATCGAGTCGTCCGAAGCTCCCACCTCGGCATAGGCGTCGCCGAGGGCGGCGTGAAGGTTGGCCAGGCGCGACGCGACCGGCCGGGAAAATCCGTTGCCCGTCGTCTGACCCAGCGCCGCGGCCCGCTGAAACGAGGCATCCGCCTCGGCCGACCGGCCCAGCTCGACGAGGACCACCCCGCGATGGACCAGGGCGTCGATGTACCGCGGGTTCACCGCCAGCGCGCGATCGAAGTCCTCGAGCGCTTTCTCGGGCTGGCCCAGGAGCGAGAGGCTCAGCGCCCGGAGGTGATACACGTCGGCGAACCGGCGCCCCGACTCGAGAATCTCGTCGAGCAGGTGGACGGTGCCGTAATAGTCCTGAACCCCGAAGCGCTCGTGAGCCTGTTGGAGCAGATGTTCGGTGCTGACTTGCATCCTGGCGTCCGAACTCCGGTGTGAAGGCCCGCTCCCGCGCCGGAACCCCGAAGGCCCGGATGACCGGCTGGCACGGAAGGTCGCGCCCCCAGCCGGACGAGGTCCGGCCGGGGTCGGCGACAGTCGTGTAAGATAGCCTGGTCGGCGGATTTGCGGGGGCTCGGGCCGCCCGGGCCCGGGTCAGCTTCCGAGGGTGCTCCGGAAGTGGGCGATGGTGCGTTCGAGGCCTTCCCGAAGGGCCACTTTAGGGGTCCAGCCGAGGACGTCGGTGGCCACCGCGATGTCCGGGCGGCGGACCTTGGGATCGTCCACCGGCAGCGGGTCGTGCTGCACCGGGGCGGCCGACCCGGTCAGTTCCCGGACCAGGCTGGCCAGTTCCAGCATGGTGAACTCGCCCGGGTTGCCGATGTTGGTCGGGTCCACCCGGGTGCTGTGGAAGAGCCGGTAGATCCCGTCGATCAAGTCCGAGACGTAACAGAACGACCGGGTCTGCTGCCCGTCACCGTAGACGGTCAGTGGCGTTCCCGTCAGCGCCTGGACCACGAAGTTCGAGACCACCCGGCCGTCCTGGGCCCGCATCCGCGGACCGTAGGTGTTGAAGATCCGGACGATCCGGGTGTCGATCCCGTGGTAGCGGTGATAGGCCATCGTCATGGCCTCGGCGAACCGCTTGGCCTCGTCGTACACCCCCCGGGGCCCGACCGGATTGACGTTGCCCCAGTAGGTCTCCGGCTGGGGGTGGACCAGGGGATCGCCGTACACCTCCGACGTCGAGGCGAGCAGGAACCTGGCCCGCTTGGCCTTGGCCACGCCGAGGAGGTTGTGGGTGCCCAGCGAGCCGACCTTGAGCGTCTGGATCGGCAGTTTGAGGTAGTCGATCGGGCTCGCGGGCGAAGCGAAGTGGAGGATCCCGTCGAGGTCGCCGGGGACGAAGATGTACTTCGACACGTCGTGCTCGATGAACGAGAACGACGGGTTGCCCGCGAGATGCGCGAGATTGTCCGCACTCCCGGTGACGAAGTTGTCCATCCCGACGACCTGATGACCGTCCGCCAGGAACCGGTCCACCAGGTGGCTTCCGAGAAAGCCGGCCGCGCCGGCGATCAGCACTCTCATACCGGCGTCCGTCCGATGCTTACGTACCGGAAGCCGAGACGCGCCATCCGGGCCGGGGCGAACAGGTTCCGGCCGTCGACGATGACCGCCTGCCCCAGCAGGGACCGGATCCGTTCGAGATCCGGGTTCCGGTAGACCAGCCACTCGGTCACGATCACGAGGGCGTCCGCACCGGTCAGGGCCTCGTACGGGTCCCGGGCATAGGTGATCCGGTCGCCGAACACGTCCCGGGCCGTCTCCTGAGCCTTGGGATCGTGCGCGACGACGGAGCCGCCGCCGGCGAGGATCCCCTCGACCAGCGGGATCGACGGGCTTTCCCGCATGTCGTCGGTTTCCGGCTTGAACGAGAGACCCCACACCGCAATCCGCCGCCCCGCGAGCTTGCCGCCCAGTTCGGCGGTGAGCTTCTCCAGCAGGCGAAGCTTCTGCCGCTCGTTGACGACCTCGACCGAATCCCAGAGAACCGGATCGAGCCCGAGCTGCCGCGCCGTCCGGATCAGCGCCTTGACGTCCTTCGGGAAACAGGAGCCGCCGTATCCCGGGCCCGGGAACAGGAACGCCGGCCCGATCCGGCGATCGCTGCCGATCCCCTTCCGGACCATACCGACGTCCGCACCGACCGACTCGCAGAGCTGGGCGATCTGGTTCATGAATGAAATTCGGGTCGCCAGCATCGCGTTGGCCGCGTACTTGGTAACCTCGGCCGAGGGGATATCCATGAACAGTACCGGATTGCCCGTGCGGACGAACGGGGCATACAGCTCCCCGAGCATCTCGCGGGCCTCGTCCGTATCGACGCCGACGACCACCCGGTCCGGCTTCATGAAGTCGTCGATGGCGGCGCCCTCCTTCAGGAACTCCGGGTTCGATGCCATCGCGAACGCGCCGGCCGACTCGGCCCGAATGGCCGCCCGCACCTGCTCGGCCGTGCCGACCGGCACCGTGCTCTTGGTGACGACGACCTTGAAGCCGTTGAGATGCTTCCCCACCGTGCGCGCGACGGCAAGGACGTGGCGCAGGTCCGCCGAGCCGTCCTCGCCCGGCGGGGTGCCGACGGCGATGAACACCACCTGCCCGTGCTCTACCGCCTGGCCGACATCGGTCGTGAAAACCAGCCGGCCCTCCGCCTGGTTCCGCGCGACCATCGGCTCGAGTCCCGGCTCGTAGATGGGAATGTCGTTCTCCCTGAGCCGGGCGATCTTGCGCTCGTCGACGTCCGCACAGACGACGTCGTTGCCCGTTTCCGCGAAGCAGGCGCCGGCGACCAGACCGACGTACCCCGAGCCGATGACCGTGACCCGCATTGCTTACCCCTTCGCCTGGTGGCGCTTCATGGCGTTGCGGGTATCGACGACGACCTTGCCGTGCTTGGCGATGAGGCCGTAGTCGAGCGCCTTGTGGTCCGTGACGATCATGATGCAGTCTGCCGCGGCCACGGTGTCCTTGGTGAACGGCACCGACTTGGCCGCGTGCCCGTCCTCGATGAACTCCGGCACGTAGGGATCGTGGTAGCTCACCTTGGCACCCCGCCCCTCGAGGAGCCGGATGATGTCGAGCGCCGGGCTTTCCCGGATGTCGTCGATGTCCGGCTTGTACGCCACGCCGACGACCATGACCGAGGCGCCCTTGACCGACTTGCCGGCGTCGTTGAGCGCGTCATTGACCTTGCGAACCCAGAAGAGCGGCATCTCGGTGTTGAGCTCGCCCGCGAGGTCGATGAACCGGGTCTTGTAGTTGAGCCCGCGCATCTTCCAGGCGAGGTAGTGCGGATCGATCGGGATGCAGTGCCCGCCGAGCCCGGGGCCCGGAAGGAACTTCATGAAGCCGAAGGGCTTGGTGGCCGCGGCCTCGATGACTTCCCAGACGTCCACGCCGAGCTTGTCGCAGACGATCGCCATTTCGTTCACGAGGCCGATGTTGACGCTCCGGAAGGTGTTCTCCAGGAGCTTCACCAGCTCGGCCGCTTCCGTCGTCGTCACCGGCACCAGCGTGTCGATGGCGGGCTGATAGAGCGCCGATACGACCCGGCTGCAATCGGCCGTGATCCCGCCGACCACCTTGGGCGTGTTCTTGGTCTGGAACTTCTCATTGCCCGGATCGACCCGCTCGGGGCTGAAGGCGAGGAAGAAGTCCTTGCCGGCCTTGAGGCCGGTTTCCTCGAGCGCGGGCAGCATGATCTCCCGGGTGGTGCCGGGATACGTGGTGCTCTCGAGAATGATCGCCTGGCCGGGCCGGAGGACCTTCTTGACGGTCTCCGTGGCGGCCACGATGTAGCTCACGTCGGGATCCTTGAACTTCGACAGCGGGGTGGGGACGCAGATCGAGATCGCGTCACACGCCGCCAACTCGCTGCCGTCGGTCGTCGCCCGGAACCGCCCCCGCTTCACGACGTCCGCGTATACGGAGTCGGGGATGTCCTTGATGTGGGACTTCCCGGCATTGAGGCCGTCCACCACCCGCTGGCTGACGTCGAAGCCCAGCACCCGATACCCGGCGTGCTCCAGCTCGACCGCGAGCGGCAGGCCGACATACCCCAGCCCAACGACGCCGAAGAGCAGATCCCGCTTTTCGGCCTTGGCGATCAAGTCGTTCGCCAGTGAACTCATCTTGTCATTCCTCCAGAGTGACCGGTGCGCCACCCGCCGCAAGCGAACGGCTGGCTGCTTCCAGGACGCGGACGACCCGAACGCCGTCCAACGCGTCGGCGCGGGAGGCCGGTTCCCCCCGCGCAACCTTGACAAAGTGGGCCAATTCGAGCGCCAGCGGCTCGGCATTGGCGATTTTCGGAATCCAGATGTCGCCTTCGCGAATTGCGAGGCTCTCCCCGTACGACCGGTAGTCCGGGCGGTCCACGCCCTTGTCGTAGAGACGGAGCTTTTCCCGGGGAGCCATGTCGTCGAAGACGGCCATCTTCTTCGATCCGACCACGGTGAGCCGGCGCTCCTTGTGGGGATCCAGCCAGGACATGTGCGCGTGGGCCACCACGCCCGACCGGAAGGTCAGCGTGAGAAACACCACGTCCTCGATCCCCTGCTGGAGATAGGAATGCCCCTGGGCCGACACCGACACCGGGGCCTCGCCCATCAGGTAGAGCGCCACCGACACGTCGTGGGGCCCGAGGCTCCACAGGGCGTTCTCGTCGGGCCGGACCTGGCCCAGATTGAGGCGCTGCGAGTAGAGGTAGAACACCTCGCCGAGGGCGCCTTCGTCCACCATCCGCTTGAGGTACTCGACGACCGGATGGAACTCGAGCAGGTGCCCCACCAGCGCGGGCACGCCGAGGCGGGCGCTTTCCGCCGCAACCTCCGCGGCCTCGGCCCCGGTCAGGGCGAACGGCTTCTCGATCAGCACCGGTTTCCCGGCCCGGAGCGCCGCGAGCCCCAGCGGCCCGTGGGTCCGGGCGGTGGAGGCCACGACGACCGCATCGGACCGTTCCAGCAGGGCGTCGACCGAGTCGGTGACCAGCACGCCCGGGTAGGCCCGGGCCGTCCGGTCCCGCACCGCCGGCGAGAGATCGCACACGCCCGCGAGCTCGGCGTCCGCCATGGCGGCCACGGTCCGGACGTGGTTCCGGCCCCAGGCGCCGGCGCCGATCACCCCAACGCGGACCCGGCTCACGCGAAGAACGCCTTCACCGTGGCGATGACCCGGTCCTGGGCTTCGTCGCTCAATTCCGGGTAGACCGGCAGCGAAATGACCTCGGCCATGGCCCGCTCGGTTTCCGGCAACGAGCCCGCGCGGTAGCCGAGATCGGCGAAACACGGCTGGAGATGGAGGCCGACCGGGTAATACACCGCGCACCCGATCCCGTTCGCCTTGAGGTGCGCCAGGAGTTCGTCGCGCCGCGGCACCCGGATCGTGTACTGGTGGAAAATGTGTTCGTTGGCCGCGTCGACGGCCGGCGGGACGACGGCCGGATGCCCGGCGAACGCCTGGTCGTACCGGGCGGCGCGCCCCCGCCGTCCCGCGCTCCAGCCCGCGAGATGCGGCAACTTGGCCAGGAGCACAGCGGCCTGGAGCGTATCGAGCCGGCTGTTGGTGCCGACTTCCTCGTGATGGTACTGCTTGGCACCGCCGTGGAGCCGGAGCTTCTTGAGGCGCGCCGCCAGGCCGTCGTCCTGGGTGACGACCATCCCGCCGTCGCCGAAGCCGCCGAGATTCTTGCTCGGGAAGAACGAAAGGGTGCCGCACCAGCCCATCTCGCCCGACATCCGCCAGGCACCGTCCACGAGTCGCCGGGCCCCGATCGACTGGGCGCCGTCCTCCATTACCACGATCCCGCGTGCGGCCGCGACCGCGAGGAGCCGTTCCATGGCGGCCATCTGGCCGAACAGATGGACGGCGATGATCGCCCGGGTTCTCGGCGTGATCGCGGCCTCGACGGCCGCGGGGTCGAGGCAGTAGGTGACCGGATCGATGTCCACGAAGACCGGCCGGCCGCCGGCGTTGTGCACGGCGCCCGCCGTGGCGAAAAACGTGAAGCTCGGCGCAATCACTTCGTCGCCGGGCTTGAGGTCGAGCGCCTTGAGGGGCAGGAGCAGGGCGTCGGTGCCGCTCGCGCAGCCGATGCCGTGCCGGGCGTGGCTCAACGCCGCGACCGCGGCCTCGAGTTCCCCGACCTCCCGCCCCATGATGAATTCCTGGCGCTCGACCACCGCCGCCACGGCCCGGTCGAGATCCTGCCTGATGGAGGCGTACTGCGCTTTCAGGTCCAGCAACGGGACGTTCACGATCTCAGGTTCCTCTGCGGTCCGGTGTGCGGCGGTCGCCCCGGCCATTGGCAAGAACCGGGCAACCGCACCGGCTCCCCGGGCCGAGCCGGAAGGGAGCCGGTCAAATTCGCCGTAAGGCGTTGTAAATGTTGAATTTAGATACTATGGCCGAGCCAAGTCAACGGGCTGGAGGAGCCCCCCCTCCTCCCGGTAGGTTGCGCTGCAGCTGCGACACCGCGCGACACCCTGGTCGAGCGCCAGCCGGACCCCACACTGGCAGACCCACCCGATCCGCCGGGCGGGCACCCCGACCATGAGGGCGTAGGCCGGCACATGCCCCCGGACGACCGCCCCCGCCCCGATGAAGGCGTACTCCCCGATCGAATGGCCGCAGACGATCGTGGCGTTGGCCCCGATGCTCGCCCCGCGGCCCACTCGGGTGGCCTGATACTCGTCCTTGCGCGATACGTGGCTCCGGGGATTGATCACGTTCGTGAAGACGCAGCTCGGGCCGCAGAAGACATCGTCGGCCAGCTCGACGCCCTCGTAGATCGAGACATTGTTCTGGATCTTCACGTTGTTCCCGATCCGCGTCCCCGGCATCACCACGACGTTCTGCCCGAGATTGCACCGCTCGCCGATCACGGCACCCGGCATCACGTGACTGAAATGCCAGATCTTCGTGCCCTTCCCGATCACCGCACCGTCGTCGACGTAACTCGACTCGTGGACGAAGTAGTCGCTCACGACCTTCTGCTCCGCTCGCTAGATCGTTAGGTAGGTTCCCCGGGGTCCGATCAGCTTGACCTCGGGTTCCAGCGTGGCGCCGATTCGGGCGGCCACGGTCAGCCGGGCCTGATCGATCAGGGCCCGGACGTCGGCGGCCGTTGCGCCGCCGGTATTGACGAAGTAGTTGGCGTGCATCGGCGACACCTGCGCCCCGCCGATCGTCACACCCTTGAGCCCGGCGGCCTCGATCAACTGGCCGGCCGTCCGGAGTTCCCGCCCGTCCGGACCCTGCCACGGGCCGCCCTCCGGATTCTTGAACACGCTCCCGCAGCAGGGCTGGTTGAAGGGCGTTCCCTGCTGCCGCCATTCGAAGAGGCGGCTCACCTCGGCCGCCAATTCGTCCGGCTGCCCGGCCTGGAGCCGGACCGCCGTCTCCAGCACCACCCAGCCGTCGAGCCCGCTCCGGCGGTACTCGAACGGGATGGCGGCGGCCGCGAAGACCCGGGACTGCCCCTGCCCGTCCACCGCGACGACCGACTCGACCACGTCCGACCACTGGCCGCCGTGGCAACCGGCGTTCATGTACACGCCCCCGCCCACGGTGCCGGGCACGCCCACCATCATGTGGAGGCCCGCCCACCCGGCCTGGGCCGTCCTGCGCGCCGCGAGCGGGGCCGGCAACCCCGCGCCAAAGCGCCACCGGTCCTGCTCCTGGTCGATCCGGTCCAGTCCCTTGCCGAGGCGGATCACCAGCGCCGAGAGGCCCTCATCCGGCAAGAGCACATTGGACCCGAGCCCGAGCACGAACCACGGCACCCCGTGCCGGTTCGCCAGCCGGAGCGCCTCGGCCACGTCCTCGGCGACCGCCGGGAGCAGCACGGTCGCCGGTCCGCCGATCCGGTAGGTCGAATACCGCCCCAGCGGCTCGGCCTCCCGCACGTCGCCCCGCACGGCCAACCGCAACTCGGCCACGAACGCGGCCGCGCGGGCGTCGGTCACGCCCGGACCTCGGCCATGAACTCGCGGGTGGCGGCGTGCCATTCCTGGAGCGACCGGACCTCGCCGGTGCGGCTCCGGAGCGCGATGATCGCGTCGCACGCGGCCGCGGCGGCGGTCAGCGTCGTCGTGTACGGCACCCGCTGCTGGAGGGCCGCCCGGCGGAGGATGTAGTCGTCCCGCTGGGTGAGCTTGCCTAACGGCGTGTTGACCAGGAGCTGGACCTGCCCCGAGACCATCAGGTCGACCGCGTTGGGCCGGCCTTCGTGCACCTTGAGCACCCGGTCGGCCGGGACCCCCCGGGACCGGAGGTACCGTGAGGTGCCCTCGGTGGCCACGATCCGGAAGCCCATCTCGTGGAACCGCCGGGCGATCGGCACGACCGCCGGCTTGTCGGAGTCGTTCACCGTGACGAAGATCGCGCCGCCGAGGGGCAGGCCCCCGTCGGCGCTGATCTGCGACTTCGCGAACGCCATCCCGAACGAATCGGCGATGCCCATCACTTCGCCGGTGGAGCGCATCTCCGGCCCGAGGACCAGGTCGACACCCTGAAACTTCCCGAACGGGAAGACCGCCTCCTTCACGGCGACGTAGGGATGGGCCACGTCCTCCGCCACGCCGAGTTCGGCCAGGGTCCGGCCCGTCATCAACTGGGCCGCGATGCTCGCGAGCTGAATCCCGGTGGTCTTGGACACGAACGGAATCGTCCGGCTGGCCCGGGGATTCACCTCGAGGACGTACACCCGGCCGTCCCGCACCGCGTACTGCACGTTCATCAGCCCTACGACGCCAAGCTTGAGGGCGAACTGGCGGGTGTACTCCCGCATCTCGGCCACCTGCGGCTCGGTGATCAGATACGGCGGCATCACGCAGGCCGAGTCGCCGGAGTGGATCCCGGCGTCCTCGATGTGCTGCATCACCCCGCCGATGACGCACCGCTCCCCGTCGCAGATCGCATCCACGTCCGCCTCGAAGGCGTCCTCGAGGAACTGGTCGATCAGCACCGGATGCCCCGGGGCGACCCGGACCGCCTCGGCGAAGAAGGACTCGAGCGACTCGCCGTCGTAGACGATCTGCATCGCCCGGCCGCCGAGCACGTAGGAGGGCCTGATCAGGACCGGGTACCCGACCTGCTCCGCCACCTTGAGCGCTTCCTCCAGCGAGCGCGCGGTGCCGTTCTTCGGCTGTTCGACCCCGAGTTCCCGGGCGATCGCCTCGAACCGGCCCCGGTCCTCCGCCGCGTCGATGGCCTCGGGCGAGGTCCCGAGGATCGGCACGCCTTCCGCCTCGAGGCCGCGCGCCAGCCGGAGCGGCGTCTGGCCGCCGAACTGAACCACCACCCCGAGCGGCTGCTCGAGATGGACGATCTCGAGGACGTCCTCGAGCGTCAGCGGCTCGAAGTACAGGGCGTCCGACATGTCGAAGTCGGTCGAGACCGTCTCGGGATTCGAGTTCACCATCACGGTCCGGTAGCCCATCTCCCGGAACGCCATGGTCGCCCGGACGCAGCAGTAGTCGAACTCGACGCCCTGTCCGATCCGGTTCGGCCCGCTGCCCAGGATAATGACGGTCTTGTGGCCGACCGCCGCGGCCTCGTTCTCCTCGTCGTAGGAGGAGTAGAGGTACGGCGTCCGCGACGGGAACTCGCCGGCGCAGGTGTCGACGATCTTGTAGGCGGGCCGGATCCCGAGCGCCTGCCGGCGCCGGCGCAGCTCGACTTCGTCGAG
>JBFXAY010000109.1:0-13258 GCA_050183815.1 Gemmatimonadales bacterium
CGTACTGGAACTTCGACATGACCGGGGTCGGCACGTTCCGGCTGATCAACGACACCGACTCGCTCTATCCCGAGATCATCCCGATCCAGTATCCCAAGGTGGGCACCACGAACTCGGCCGTTCGGGCGGCCGTGGTGAGCGTGGCCGGCGGCCAGCCCATCTGGCTCGACCTGCCGGACGATCCCCGGGAGAGCTATCTGCCGCGGATGGAGTGGGCCGGACCCAACGAAATCGTGGTCCAGCGGATGAACCGGCTGCAGAACGCGAACGCCGTGATGCTGGCCGACGCCACGACCGGCGCCGCGCGGACGCTGCTCGTGGAGCGCGACAGCGCGTGGGTGGATGTGGTGGACGACCTCACCTGGCTGGGCGGCGGGCGCGAGTTCCTCTGGGTGAGCGAGCGCGACGGCTGGCGTCACGTCTACCGGGTGAGCCGGGACGGTGCGCGGTTGGCGCCGGTGACGCCGGGCGAGTTCGATGTCGTGGACATCGCGGCCGTGGACGAGCCCGGTGGCTGGCTCTACTACACCGCCTCGCCCGACAACCCGCCGCAGCGGTACCTCTTCCGGACTCGCCTCGACGGCAAGGGCCGGCCCGAGCGGCTCTCGCCGACCACCGAGCCCGGCACCCACGGCTACCGGATTTCGCCGGACGGCCGGTGGGCCTTCCACACCTATTCCCGCGCCGACGTGCCGGCCGGCACCGACCTGGTGTCGCTCCCGCGGCACGGGGTGGAACGGGTGCTCGCCGGCAACGCCGAACAGCGGGCGGCGGTGGCCCGCGCGATCGGGCGGCCGACCGAGTTCTTCCGGGTGGATGTGGGCGGCGGCGTGGTACTCGACGGCTGGATGATCAAGCCCAAGGACTTCGACTCGACCCGGACCTACCCGGTGCTCTTTCACGTCTACGGCGAGCCCGCCGGGCAGACCGTACTCGACCGGTGGCAGGGCGCCCAGGGTCTCTGGCATCACGCGCTGGCCGACCAGGGCTACATCGTGGCGAGCGTGGACAACCGCGGCACGCCGGCGCCGCGCGGCCGGGCGTGGCGCAAGGTGGTGTATGGCGCGATCGGCGTGCTGTCGAGTCAGGAGCAGGCGGAGGCGGTGCGCCGGCTCACCCGCCAGCACCGCTTCATGGACTCGACCCGGGTGGCCATCTGGGGCTGGAGCGGCGGCGGGTCGAGCACGCTGCAGGCGATGTTCCGCTACCCGAAGGTGTATGCCCTCGGCATGTCGGTGGCCCCGGTACCGGACCAGCTTCTCTACGACACGATCTATCAGGAGCGGTACATGGGTCTTCCGTCCCTCGATCCCGAGGCCTACCGGAAGGCGTCGCCGGTCAACTTCGCGGAGGGCCTGTCCGGCCGGCTGCTGCTGGTGCACGGGTCGGGCGACGACAACGTGCACTATCAGGGCTCGGAGCGGCTGGTCAACCGGCTCGTGCAGCTGGGCAAATCGTTCGATCTGATGGTCTATCCCAACCGGAGCCATTGCATCTGCGAGGGGCAGGGCACCACTCGCCACATCTACTCGCTCCTGACGCGCTACCTGACCGAGCACCTCCCGCCCTCGCCGCGAGCGGCGGTGCCCTGACGCGACCGAGCCGGGGATCGCGCGGTGCGACCCCCGGCTCGGATGCCACCTCTCCCGCGTTCGTCAGTGGTCCTTGCGGCCGTCGCGGTCGCGGTCCTCGAAGATCCGGAATGACCTTCGGATGTTGTTCCGCACCGTGGCTTCGTAGGGCCCGTTGTTCATCGCGAGCTTCGGGTCGATGATGCCGACGCCGCCCGCCAGGAACCAGCTTCCGACTTCGACCACGAGGGTCAGGTCGGTCGTGGTGTTCTCGGCCACCACGAGCGGCGGGTCGAGTGCCGCCTCCTGTTTGGCCGTGACCTTGTCTTCCCAGGAGAAGGCCTCGCCGTCGTAGGTACCCTGCACCCGGACGCTGATGCCGGCGAACTCGGGATGCTCGGCCAGGAAGGCCCGGTCGCCGCTGTCGCTGCCCGCCTTGTGGATCTTGAACTCGATCTTGCGATAGGTGCCGCTGTCGATCTCGACCGACAAGGCCCGCTCCGGTCCGCCGCCCAGCGGGAGATCGAGCAGCAAGGGGCCGATCTCGAGTTCCGAGCATTCGTCGTTGTGGCGGCGGTCACCGTGGTGATCGCCGTCGCTGCTGGCGGCCGCGGCCGGATCGAAGCTGCAGTCGGCCGAACCGGCCACGCGCTTGAGTTCGATCTCCCGGAGCACCAGTTCGACCTTGTCGATCGTGAGCGTATGTCCGCCGACCACGACGGACTCGGCCGCGGCGCCGACGATTCCGCTGGCCGCCGTGGAAACCATCAGGCCGACTCGGGTGCCACCGGTGGGACCGCTCGAATCCGAGCAGCTGAAAGCGGCTATGCCGAGTCCGGCGAAGATCAGCGTACTGAGGCGATGAGTCAATGTTCCGTCCTGAGTGAGTTTGCTGGGACGGAAGAGGAGACGCCGGACGCCGCCGCCGGTGACACGCTGGCGGAAAACGCTCCGCGGCAACAGGATGCGACCTCTTGCAGCGAAGATGAATCGGGCTGAAAACGAACGCGGGGGCCCTCGTTGTGAGAGGCCCCCACGCGATTGCTGCGGCCGGGGCTAGTTGCCGACGCCCGTTCCCGGGTCGGCCCGGACGCTCACCATGCCTTCGACCGTACGGTCCCCGGCGGTGATCCGGATCCGGTAGGTGCCGGGGCCGGCCTCGGGGCCGAGGTTCCGCCGCCGGCCGAAGCCCTCGGCCTCCGGGTCCGCGGGTGTCTCGCGGGCCGGCGCGCCGGCCGGCGGGTTGAAGCGGAGGTTCCAGAGGTAGCGGTTGATGCCGCGAACGGCCTCGAGGTCGGCCGTGAACCGGTTGCCGGCGGCAAGGTCGGTGATCTCGAGCCGGACCGGCCCGGGCCCGCCCGCATAGAAGTCGATCGTAGCCGAGTTCTCGAGTTCAGGGGGCGAGTTGGCCGGTTCCTGCTGGGCGATCGTGAGCGGGTTGCGACCGGCGAAGAACATGTGGCCCCGGGTGCCGCCGCGGGTCACGCCGAGCCACCGGGTGGCGGTCTTCTGTTCGAAGAGGTGGAGCGGTGCGGCCAGGATCGAATCGGTGAGCTGGTCGAGCGGTCCCATGTTGTCGAACACCCAGACGCTGCGGCCGTGAGTGGCGGCCACCAGGTCGTGTTCGCGCGGGTGGATGACGAGGTCGTGCACCGGCACCGTGGGCAGTCCGTCGAGGAACCGGGTCCAGTTGGCACCGCCGTCGATCGAGTACCAGGCCGCCGTTTCCGTGCCCACGAACAGGAGTCTCGGGTTCCGCAGTCCCTCGGTGATCACGTAGACCGGCGATCCGGCCGGCAGGTTGCCGGCGACGCTGGTCCAGGTCGCCCCGTAATCGGTGGTCTTGAAGACGTACGGGCGGAAATCGTCGCGCCGGTGGCCGTCGAGGGTCACATAGGCGGTGGCCGGATCGAATCGCGAGGCGGTCACCCGGCTCACCCAGGTGAACGGCGGGACCCCGCGGAGCGCCGACCGCGTGTTGCTCCAGGTGCGGCCGCCGTTCCGGGTGAGCTGGATGTTGCCGTCGTCGGTGCCGACCCAGATGACGCCGGGCAGGATCGGCGATTCGCTGATCGTGATCGCGGTGGCGTGGGTCTCGGCGCCGGTGACGTCCCGGGTGAGGCCGCCGGTTTCCGGATTGGCGAAGGCCGTGTCGCGGGTGGAGAGATCCGGGCTGATGATCGTCCAGGTGTCGCCGCGGTCGGTGCTCCGGAACAGATAGTTGCCCCCGTAGTAGAGCGTCTTCGAGTCGTGGGGCGAGAGGACCAGCGGCGTGCTCCAGTTGAACCGGAAGCTGCTGCGCGGCAATGGGCCGCGTCCGGCCGCCACGCCGGGCACCGCCTCGGCCAGGTTGAGGACGGTGCTCGCGTTCGGCGTGATGTCGCGGCCGAGCTGGCGGAAGACCGCGTCGAGCCGCCGGATCCGGCCGCCCTGCGCCTCGGTGTAGACGGTCCGCCAGTCGTTCGGATCGACGGTCGTGTGGAAGCCGTCGCCCGCGTGGAACTTGAACCAGTGATCGTTGAGCACGCCGTTCAGGTCGCGGCTGTTGCTGGGCCCGCCCCAGTTGCCGTTGTCCTGGAGGCCGCCGTAGGCCCAATAGGGATCCCGGTTGTCGAGGGTCACGGCGTAGAACTGGCCGATGTCCATGTTGTCGAACATCTGGAACCGGGCGCCGCCGTCATAGGTGGCGTAGGCGCCTTTGTCGTTCCCGACGTAGAAACGGTCGCTGTTGGCCGGATCGATCCAGAGGGCGTGGAAGTCGCCGGAGATGCCCTCCATCTGGCGGACGAAGGTGCGGCCGCCGTCCTCGGAGATCTGGGCGTTGCCGGTGAGGACGTAGACCCGGTTCGGGTTGCGCGGGTCGAGGAAGATGTGGCTGTAGTAGAACGGCCGGTTGTTGAACCGGCTGACGAAGGTCCAGGTCGCCCCGCCGTCCTCGGTCCGGTACATCCCGTTGCCGAGTTTCGTCATGTCGGCGTAGTCGGGGGTGTTCCGGGCAGGCTGGAAGCCGTGCTCGACGATCGCCATGAGGATGTTGGGGTCGCTCTTCGAGATGGCCAGACCGATCTTGCCGGTGGGGCCCGCCGGGAGCCCGGTCGAGAGCCGCTGCCAGCTGGCGCCGCCGTCGGTGGATTTGTAGATCCCGCCGAAGATGCCGCCGCTGGTGAACCGGTGCGGCTCCCGGATCCGCTCCCAGAACGCGGCGTAGAGGATCTCGGGATTCGACGGATCCATCACCAGGTCGCTGGCGCCGACCCGGCCGCCGTTCGGCAGACCCCGGGACAGCAGCTGCCAGTTCTTCCCGCCGTCGGTCGTCTTGAAGATGCCCCGCTCGCCGGTGTTGCCCCAGAGGTGTCCCTGAGCCGCGACGTAGACGACGTCGGGGTTCTCGGGGTGGGTGACGACCTCGCTGATGTGGTGGGTGTCGCGGAGGCCCATGTTGACGAAGGTCTTGCCGCCGTCGGTCGACTTGTAGACCCCGTCGCCCCAACCCACGCTGTTGCGAACGCAGGACTCGCCGGTGCCGACCCAGACGATGTCGGGGTTCGGCTGGAACACGGCGACGTCGCCCATGTTGGCGGTGCCGTAGCCGGTGAACACGGGATCCCAGGTCGTGCCGGCGTTCACCGATTTCCAGAGCCCGCCGGACGCGGCGGCAACATAGACGATGGCCGGGTTGCTCTCGACGGCCTCGATGTCGGTGACCCGGCCGGCCATGTTGGCGGGACCGATGTTTCGCCAGCCGAAGCCGTGCAGGAGAGACGGCGCCTGAGCGGCGACCGGCGCCGGAAGGAACAGCAGCGCGGCGGCGCCGAACGCCAAGGCCGCGACGCCCGCTCGGGCGCCGGAGGTCGAAACGGACATGAAAATGCCTCGGAAAGAGTGCGGGCGCGGCCCGCCGGGGGCCGACCCTTCGAATTCTATTTTCGAAACGGAGGGAGCGACACCCCCGCGGACCGGGCGATCAGGGGCGGCTCCAGAGCAGCAGGGCGCCGCAGGGGGTCCCGGTGCCACGGTAGCCGGGGGGTACTTCCGCGGCCGTTCGGTAGATCTCGACCGCGGTGAGCCCCGCTCCGTCGATCAGGTCGAGGTCCGGCGGTGGCGGCGGCGCGGCCGAAGGACCGACCGGGCGGGGCGAGTAGACGATCGCCCCGTCGAGGTAGAGCGTCATCGGGCAGCGGTCCCGGGACGGCTCGGCTCGGCGTCCAATCACCACGGCCCCCGAGGCGGTTCGGGTCACCCGAACACCCGATTCCTGCGCGATCACATCCCCGAAACGAACGCCGTCCGTCCGTCGGAGCGCGGCGGCGTCGAGGAACCGGCCGGATCCGAGGGCGCGCCGCGCCTCGAAGCCGTCGACACCGAGCGGCGCGCCCGCGTCGCCGGCGTCCGGCCGTTCGACGACGGCGCCGAACTCCGCGGCGCCGGCCGGGACCAGGGTGACCCACTGTCGGTAGGGGCGAAAGCCGATTGCCCGCACGGCGACGATCACGGCGGTCGGGACGAGGGAGTCGATCCGGAACCGGCCGTCCGCCGTGGTGACCGTGCGGCGACCGGTGCCCTCGATCTCGATCTCCGCCGCGCTGACCGGCCGCAGCGTCGAGTCTTCGCGAACAGTCCCGAAGATCGTGGCTACCCCGGACGCGATAAGTGGCTCGACGCTCGGGTCGCCGCCCGGGCTCAGGTCGAGCCAGCGTGGCGAGTTCGGTGCGAGGCGAACGGTCCGGGTGCCGAGTGGCTCGGCGGCCGGGCCGAGGGTGATGCGAAGGTCCTGTTCGGCTGGGACGTTGCAGAAGGCGAAATGCCCGGACGGCCAGCGTCGGGCGTCGCGCCGGTTCGCCCGGCCGCTCGCCTGAAGCCATTCGGCCGACACCAGCGACCGCCGATCGGGTTCCCCGATCCGGTCGGTTGCCAGGCCGACAAGGGCCGTTCGGCGATCGTTGCCGCAGGTGAACTGGGCGACGGTGGCGGTGGACGGCGTGCCGAAAGCCACGCGCGCGGTGTCGCCCAGCGAAAAGACTGCCTCCGTCCGGACCGCCTGCCCCCAGAGCGCCAGCTTCGGGTGCGCCGCGGTCACGAACGTCGGACCGGTGGCCCTGGTCACCAGCGAAAACCGCCCGTCGAAATCGGTGAGGATCGAGTCGCGGGTGCCCTCGACCCGAATCACCGCCCGGGCCAGGCCGCCGCCGCCGGTACTGTCGACGATTCGGCCGACCAGGGTAGCGGCCCCGAGCGGCCGGGTGCCGGGCGCGGCGATCTCCGCGCGGCCGCCGCGGTCGAGGTATCCGGCGAGCGCCGGGTTGATCCGGCGCCGGCCGTCGGTGAGGTCGCCCACGGTCATCACCGGCATCCGGATGTGCCAGTAGCGGACGAACCAGGCACCGGAAGGCACCCGCTCGAATTCCACCCGGCCGCCGAGATCGGCCTTCGCGATGTTGCCGCCGAGGCCGGTGTAGCGATAGGCAAGAAAACGGAGTTCCGAGGTGTTCCGGTCGACCCACAAGGTACCGGCCACATCAGGCACCTTTCGGTTCCGAATCGGTTCGAAGGTGAGGCCGAGGAGGCCGTCGCTCCCGGTGGTGGCGCCGAAGCAGTGGGTGGCGACGAATTCGTCGGAGAGGAGCAGCCGGGCGTCCGGTGCGGCGAAGGTCGTCGAATCGTCTTCGAACCGCACGAACCCGTGCCGGGCCAGATCCGCGGGCGGCATGGCCCCGAACGGCTGCCGTTCGACCAGCGCCGATCGGAACGTCCATTCTCGCCAGGGCTTGGCGTCCCGGTCCAGTTCGCGGAAGTACTCGCGAACATGGAGGAGGGCGATCCGGCCTTCTTCCGTCAGAACGTTGGCGGTGAGGGCCTTCCCGATTTCCTCCCAGAGGGCCGCGGCGAGCGTGCCGGCGCCCGCCCGCCCGCAGGCACTCCGGCCGCGGACCTCGATGGTGGGGAGGAGCATCCGGGCCGACGGCATCAGGAGTTCGAGCCGGACGGTTTCCGATCCCACGACCTCAACGGGGTCGGAAAGCATCCCGCTGAACCCGATCCGGTCGGCCCGGACCCGGTAGGTGCCGGCGCCGGCCTGGAACCGCACCACGCCGCGATCGTTGCTGAGAGATTGGCCGACCGACCGGCCGTCAGCGGCGAGGAGCCGCACGATGCCGCCGGCTACCGGGATCCGGGTAGAGTCTTCGACGAGCCGAACCTCGATCGTCTGTCCAGCCAGGCGACTGGCCGCGAGCACGATGGCGAGCGGCGCGAAGAACCCCGTCCGGCTCATGGTCGCGTACCTCCTCGCCACCGGGATCTCGGGCGCCTTCCTCGCGGCGAATCGTCTTCGCCGCCGGCGCCGTTCAGCCGCGGGCCTGCTCCTTGGCCCACGAGTCCCGGAGCGTCACCGTGCGGTTGAAGACCAGGCCGCCGGGCTTCGAGTCCTCAGTGTCGGACACGAAATAGCCGGTGCGCTCGAACTGATAGCGGGTCCCGGCGGGATCCGTGGCGACGCTCGGTTCGATTCGCGCGCCCTGCACCACGACGAGGGACTCGGGGTTGAGGGCCGCGATGAAATCCTGTCCTTCCGGCACCGCCTCCGGGTCGGGGAGCGCGAACAGCCGGTCGTACAGCCGGAGCTCGCACGGGAGCGCGTGGCGAGCCGAGACCCAGTGGATGGTGCCCTGCACCTTGCGGCCGTCCGGCGCATTGCCGCCACGGGTCTCCGGGTCGTAGGTGCAGTGCAGTTCGGTCACCCGGCCGGTGGCGTCCTTCACCACGTCCCGGCAGGTGATGAAGTAGCCGTAGCGAAGCCGAACCTCCCGGCCGGGCGCCAGCCGGAAGAATTTCTTCGGCGGGTCCTCCATGAAGTCGCTTCGTTCGACATACAGCTCGCGGGAAAACGGCACCATCCGGCTGCCGGTCTTCGGCACGTCGTGCGGATAGTACGAGGCCTCGAGTTCCTCGACCTGGTCGTCGGGGTAGTTGGTGATGACCACCTTGAGGGGGTCCACCACGCAGAGCACCCGGGGCACCCGCATGTTGAGGTCATCCCGGACGGCATGCTCGTACATCGGGTACTCGGTCCGCGCGTCCTTTCGGGCGACTCCGACCATCTCGCAGAACTTGACGATCGCCTCGGGCGTCACGCCGCGGCGCCGGATCCCCGCGAGGGTGGGCATCCGGGGATCGTCCCAGCCCGAGACGTGGCCCTCGTTGACGAGTCGGAGGAGCTTCCGCTTGCTGACCACGGTGTAGTCGAGCACCAGCCGGGCAAACTCGGTCTGCTCCGGCGGCCGTTCGAAGCCGACTTCGCGGACCAGCCAGTCGTAGATCTCGCGGTTGTCCTTGAACTCGAGCGTGCAGAGCGAGTGGGTGATGCCCTCGATCGCGTCCGAGAGTCCATGGGCAAAGTCGTAGAGCGGGTAGATGCACCAGGCATCGCCCCGGCGGTAGTGGTGCGCGTGACGGATCCGGAGGAGAATCGGGTCGCGCATGATCATGTTCGGGTGGGCGAGGTCGATCTTCGCCCGCAGCACGTGCGCCCCGTCGGGGAACTCACCGGCCTTCATCCGCCCGAGGAGGTCGAGGTTCTCCGCCACCGGCCGGTCCCGATAGCGACTCGGCGTGCCCGGCGTCGTGACCGTGCCGCGGTGCTCGCGGATCTCCTCTTCCGTCTCGCTGTCGACGTACGCCTTGCCCTGGTTGACCAGCAGCACGGCGAATTCGTAGAGCTTCTCGAAGTAGTCGCTCGCGTAGTACTCCCGGTCCCACTGGAAGCCCAGCCACTCGATGTCGCGCTTGATGGCCTCGACGTAGCGGATGTCCTCGGTGGCGGGATTCGTGTCGTCGAACCGGAGGTTGACGGTGCCGCCGAATTCCCGGGCAATCCCGAAGTTGAGCGAGATCGACTTGGCGTGTCCGATGTGGGGGAAGCCGTTCGGCTCCGGCGGAAACCGGGTGCAAACCGGGCGGCCGAAGCGGCTGCTGGCCACATCGGCGGCCACCATGTCACGAATGAAGTCGCGGCGGGATGATTCCTGGGTCACGGGATGCTCGGCTCGGGCGTGTCGGGGTCGTCTCAGGCCCAAGATACACCGACCGTCGCCGGGCCGGACCTGAGGCGGGGCCAGGATCGACCCGGCGGGCGGACCGTCAGGACGTGCCCGGCGGTGCCGGCGCGCGAGCCGGCGGCGCGGCGGCGCCGGAGTCGGCCCGGGCCAGCGCCTTGAGGGCCCGGTCGAGCGGGAGTTGGAACTCCGTGCCGCCGAGGGCGAGCCCTTCCCGGGCGGCATTCGCCGCATCCTCGGCCCGGCCGACCGTCAGCAAGCACTCCACGAGCCGGCTTCGGGACACGATCCGGGTCCGATCGAGGGCCAAGCCCCGCTCGAGGATCGGGATGGCGTCGGCGCAGCGGCCCTGGCTCCGGAGCACCTGGCCCCACTCCTCGAACACCCGCTGATCGCCGCCATACAGTTCCGCGGCCCGGCGGAACGCGGCGATCGCGGCGGCGGGCCGCTGCTCGATCACGTACTCCCGCCCGGCGACGAAGTAGGTGCGGTAGCTCCGCGGTTCGTCGATCAGGCTCTGGTCGAACAGGGCCCTGTTGTCGCGCCAAACCGCCTGCCGGCTGAAGCTGCGCGAGGCGCCGAGGGTGATGAGGAGCCCGGCGACGGCCGGCGCCAGCCAGGCCGGCTTTCGACCGGCGAAGAAGGCGAACAGCGCCCCGCCCGCCAGCGCCGCGCCCACGCTGGGCAGGAAGAGCGTCCGTTCGGCGATCAGGATGCCGGTCGGGAACGGGATGTTGCTGACCGGCAGGAGACCGACTCCGATCCAGACCAGGCCGATCGTCGCCGCCGGGAGCCGGCGCCGCGCCAGGACTGCAGCCGCCCCGACCGCCGCGAGGAGGGCCGCACCCGCCACGGCGGCGGCGGTGGTGGTCGGGCCGCCGTAGGCGGGGGGTGTGTATTGGGAGAGGAGCGACCGGGGCCAGACGAGGAGCCGGATCAGGTCCGGCACCATCGGGAGCATCACCCGGAGCCGGCCACCGATGCCGAGGCCTTCGAGCCCCGCCGCGGGAGGACCGCCGCCCATGTCACCCAGCACGGCGAACCGGCCCGCCAGGAAGCCGACGCCCACCACGCCGAGGAGGAGCATCGTTCTCGCCGCGATCGCCAGCTTCCGTTCGCCGGGCCGGGCCGGAATGCCGAGCCACTCGACGGCCAGCAGCAAGCCCGGCAGCACGATGCCTTGTTCTTTCGAGGCCGCGGCCAGGACGTAGAGCACGGCCAGCGCCAGGCGGTGGCGGCCGCCGAGTTCCCCATCGCGGCGGGCCCGGACGTAGACCAGCACCGCCGCGGTGGTGAACAGCGTCATCCAGAGTTCGCCCTGACCCACGACGTTGGCCGTCGCCTCCACGTGGACGGGGTGGACGGCGAAGCACGCGGCGGCCACGGCCGCGCCGGCGAGGGGGAGCCACTGCCGGGCCAGGCCGAACACCACGAGCGTGAGGCCGGCGGTCAGGAGCAGGTTGACGAAGTGAAAGACGAACGGGGAGCCGTTGCCGAGCGCCCACTGGAGGGCAAAGCCCCAGATGGTCCAGGGCCGGTAGGCCTCGCCGAGGTTGGCGGGCGGCCAGTAGCTCTGCTGGGCGTACACCCAGGGCGGGGCCACCGAGTGCACCTGGGCGTTCTCGACGATGATCGGGACGTCGTCGAAGGCGAACCCGTTACCGAGGGCTCGCCCGGTTGCCAGCACCGCCAGGCCGAGGAGCAGGAAGAGCGCCGCTCGCCGGCCCGGATCGGTGCGGGTCACTGCAGGGTATCCTGCGCGGTGATGACGAGGCGGACCGTGCCCGGCGCCGCGCGGGCCGTCTGGGCACTGTCGGACACGCGGAGCAGCTTCCGGAATACCGCCAGCCGCGCCGGACGGGTCGCGTAGCTCATGCCTTCCCGGGATTCCGCGAGCGCGTCCGGATAGCGGCCGAGATAGAGCAGGCAGGCGATCAGGCTGGTGCGCGCCGTTTCATGCTCCGGCTCGATGAGCAGCGTTTCGCGATAGTAGCGCACCGCCTGCTCGCAGAGCCCATTGAGCCGCAGCTTGTTGGCGAGGTCGAAGTAGGCGCCCCACTGCCTCGGGTAGAGCGCGATCGCCACTTTGTATTCCTTCTCGGCCCGTTGCCGGGCGCCGATCTGGAACAGCAACTGGGCCAGGGCGTGATGGGCCCGGTACGAGAGCGGCGCGTCGATGGCCGTCTGGTTCCAGTAGGTGAACTGGTCCTTCCAGACCGTCTGCCGGCTGGCGCTCCGGCTGGTACCCATGAGGAGAATCGCGCCGATGCCGGCAAAGGCGAGCCACCGTGCCGCCGGCCGTCCCGCTGCCGCCGACCGGCCCAGGCGGGCCAGGAGCGGGGCCGCGAGGCCGCCGATCGTGAGCATCATCCCGAGGCTCGGCAGGAACAGCGTCCGCTCCGCGAGGACGATCCCGGTGGGCACCAGCACGTTGCTCACCGGAAAGAGTCCGATCCCGGTCCAGAGGAGCCCGAGGGTCACCACCGGGTAGCGGCGCCAGCAGACGATCGCGAGCGCCAGCGCCAGGACCAGGAGGAGCGCGCCCTGGGTCTGGGCCAGGCCCCAGGTCGTCGAGGGGTCGATCTCGCGGGGGGAATAGTCGCCCTGGAGGTGCGCCGGCCAGAGGAGGAGCCGGAACCAGTGCGGGACCACCGTGAGCATCGTCAGCGCGCGGCCGCCGACCGACAAGCCGTCGAGCGCTTCCGCCGTGAAGGTGCCGACCGGGTCCCCCTCGAGGGCCAGGGTTCTGATCGCGAAGAAGGTGGTGGCACCGAGGAGCATGACGAGCAACATCGGGCGGATTTCGCCGAGCCGCGCTTTCAGAGGCCGGTCGTCCTTCACCACCGTCAGCTCGGCTGCCACGATCAGGCCCATCAGCACCAGGCCCGACTCCTTGAACAGGGTCGCCGCGAGGTAGATCGCGAACAGTGCCGCGCCGTGCGAGGCCCGGAAGGTGTGCCGTTCCCGGATCCGGAGATAGAACGTCACCAGGACCACCGCGAGCAATCCGACCACGATCTCGGACTGGTTGACCGCCACAGCCACGGCCTCGACGTGGACCGGGTGGACCAGGAAGAACGCCGCCACGAGCCAGGCGGCCAGCGGCGGGAGCAGCAGGCCGGCCAGATGGAACAAAGCGAGGCCGGCCGCGAGGTAGAGAAGGTTGCTGGCGAGCCGGAACGCTACCGGCCGCCCGCCGCCGAGTTGCCATTGCACCGCGAATCCCGCGGTGGCGAGCGGGCGGTAGAGCGCCGGCGGAAACGGCTTCGGCCAGTAGGACTCCGTGAAGAAGGTCCAGGGCTCGGCCAGCGTATGAACCACCGGATTCCGCTCGATCACCGGCATATCGTCCTGGGCATACCGGTTCGGCAGGTTGCCGAAGGACGACGCCAGCCCCAGGGCGACGAGTGCTGCGATGGCGGCCAGACGGACTCGGGTCATCGGGCGTCCTGGAAGAGGGTCGGGGCGTTGCAAAACCCCGTGTGTCGGATCCATTTTCGGACCGGCGGCTTTTCCGCCAGAGTTTGCTAAATTCGTGCCAGTCAACCACTTGAATGCGCCCGACCGGATGTGGCTTGAGCGTTGCTAGAAGGTTTGGCCGGGTGCAGGGAATTCACGGTAGGATAACAAAGGGAC
>JBFXAY010000110.1:0-12940 GCA_050183815.1 Gemmatimonadales bacterium
AGCCCGCCGCCGACGTCCACGTGAGAGAGGTCGAAGCCCATCTCCCGGATCTCGACGTAGAACCGGCCAATCTCCTCGAGGGCGCCCTTCACGTACCGGATGTCGGTGATCTGGCTCCCGAGGTGGTAGTGCAGCAGCTTGAGGATGTCGGCCCGGCCCAGGCTCTGGAGCCGCTCGAGCAACCGGAGCAGCTGCGGCGCGCTGAGGCCGAATTTCGACTTTTCGCCGCCGCTTTTGGCCCAGCGGCCTTTGCCCTCGCTCGCCAGCTTGATCCGGACGCCGATCGTCGGCTCGACGCCGAGTTCCTCGGCGATCCGGAGCACCACGTCCAGTTCCGACGGCTGCTCGAGCACGACGAAGACGGTGTGGCCGAGCTTCTGGGCCATCAACGCGAACCGGAGGAACTCCTCGTCCTTGTAGCCGTTGCAGACGATCAGGTGATCGGTCCGGTCGGTCAGGCCGAGCACCGCCTGCAGCTCGGGCTTGCTGCCGCACTCGAGCCCGAGGCCGTGCGGCGCGCCGAACTGGACGATCTCCTCGATCACGTGGCGCTGCTGGTTGACCTTGATCGGGTAGACCGTGGTGTACTTCCCCTGATAGCCGAACTCCTCAATCGCACGGGCGAACTCGCCGGCCAGGAGCTCGACCCGGGCCTGGAGAATGTCGGAGAAGCGGATCAGGAGCGGGAGCTGGATGCCCTGGGCGTTGAGATCGAGCGCCAGCCGGTAGAGATCGAGCGAGGCGCCGTTGCGGGGTGTGGCGTGGACCGCGATGTGCCCCTCGGCGTTGACGCGGAAGAAGCCCTGCCCCCACCCCGCCATGTTGTAGAGTTTTTCGGCGTCCTTGACGGACCAGGAAGTCGAGTTGGTGATCGGAGCCTCCGGCGACGGGTGACCTCGCGAACGGGCGACAAATCTAGGACCCCGGGCCCGGCAGGGGGAGAGGTCAGTCCGCTATCTTTCCCGAATGGTGGCCGAACTCCGATCCGAGCTCCCCGTCTCCGCTGCCGAGGCGTTTGCCTGGCATGCCCGGCCGGGGGCGTTCGAACGGCTGGTGCCGCCCTGGGAACACGTCGCCCTGGTGGCGCCGCACCCGGGCCTGGCTGAGGGCGCCCGGATGGAATTCGACGTCCGGGTCGGCCTCGTTCCGGTCCGCTGGGTCGCCCGTCACGAGCAGGTCACGGCCCCCGCGGGGTTCGTCGATGTCCAGGAGCGGGGCCCGTTCGCCCGGTGGCGCCACACCCACCGATTCGAGGACCTCGGCCCCGGGCGGTGCGCCCTGATCGACCGGATCGACGCCGACCTCCCGGGCGGCCCGTTAGGCGAACTGGGCGACCCGTTTCTCCGCCGCCGCCTCCGCCGGACGCTGCGCTACCGTCATGCCGTGACCGCCGGCGATCTCGCCCTGCACGCCGCCGCAGCGGACCGGCCCCGACTCCGGGTGGCCCTGAGCGGCGCATCCGGCCTGATCGGGACCACCCTTCGCGCCATGCTCACCACCGGCGGCCACACCGTGATCCCGATGGTGCGCCGGTCGGCCGGCCCGGGCGAGATCGCCTGGGATCCGCGGAGCGGGCGGCTCGACCCGGCCGATCTCGCCGACATCGACGCGGTGGTCCACCTCGCGGCCGAGTCGATCGCGGACGGCCGCTGGACCGAGGCCCGGCGGGCCCGGATCCGCGAGAGCCGCGTCGCCGGCACCGGCACCATCGCCCGAGCGCTCACGGCGGCGCCGCGCCGCCCGCGGGTCCTGGTCTCCGCCTCGGCCATCGGGATCTACGGCGACCGGGGAGACGAGGTGCTCACCGAGGAGTCGGTGCCGTCGGACGCCGGCTTCCTTCCCGACGTAGCCCGCGGCTGGGAACAGGCCACCGAGCCGGCGGAAGCCGCGGGCGTGCGGGTCGTCCGAGCCCGGTTCGGCGTGATCCTCTCGCCGGCCGGCGGGGCGCTCGCCAAGATGCGGCTGCCCTTCGCCCTCGGCGGCGGCGCGCCGCTCGGAGCCGGGACGCAGTGGATGAGCTGGATTTCGATCGACGATGCGGCGGGCGCCGTGATGCACCTGCTCCAGGACACCGCCGCCGGCCCGGTGAACGTCGTCGCGCCCGCACCGGTCACCAACCGCGACTTCACGACGGCGTTAGGCAGGGCCCTTCACCGCCCCACCGTGCTGCCGGCGATCCCGGCCCCGCTCCTCCGCTTCGCGCTGGGCGACCTGGCCGACGAGGCGCTCCTCGCGAGCACCCGGGTCCGGCCCGCCCGGCTCGAGGCGACCGGCTACCGGTTCCGCCATCCCGCGCTGGCCGACGCGCTCCGCCACGTCCTCGGCAGCGATCGCCCGTGACGCCGGCGATCGTGCTCCTGAGCGGCGGGCTCGACTCCGCCACGGCCCTCGCGATCGCCAAGGCGCTCGGGCTGACCCCGTACGCCATGAGCTTCCGCTACGGCCAGCGGCACGAAGGCGAGATCGAGGCCGCCCGGGCTGTCGCAGCAGCGCTCGGTGTGGCCGAGCACCGGATCGTGGAGATCGATCTCGCCGCCTTCGGCGGCTCGGCCCTGACCACGGACCTTCCGGTTCCGGAGGACCGGAGCGCGGAGGCCATGGCCGGCGCCATCCCGGTGACGTATGTCCCGGCCCGCAACACGATCTTCCTTTCCTACGCCCTCGCCTGGGCCGAAGTCCTCGGCGCCGCCGACCTCGTCATCGGCGTCAACGCGGTGGACTACAGCGGCTATCCCGACTGCCGCCCCGAGTACATCGCGGCCTACCAGGCGATGGCGAATCTGGCGACCAAGGCCGCCGTCGAGGGGCGCAAGACGACGATCCACACGCCGCTCATCTGGCTGTCGAAGGCGGACATCATCCGGCGCGGGTTGCACCTCGGCGTGGACTACGCCCTCACCCGCAGCTGCTACCAGCTGGACCCGCAGGGCCTGAGCTGCGGCCGCTGCGACGCCTGCCGGATCCGCCTCCGCGGTTTCGACGAGGCCGGCGTCCCGGACCCGGCTCCCTACCGGACCGACCGGTGAGCTACGCGGTCAAGGAGATCTACTACACGCTCCAGGGCGAAGGGGCCCAGACGGGCCGGCCCGCGGTCTTCTGCCGCTTTGCCGGCTGCAATCTCTGGAGCGGCCGCGAGGCGGATCGCCCGAGCGCCATCTGCCGGTTCTGCGATACCGACTTCGTCGGCACCGACGGGCCCGGCGGGGGACGGTTTCCGGCGGCCACCGCCCTGGCGGACGCCGTGGCCGCGCAGTGGCCCGAGTCGGCGCCCGGCTCGACCCGGTACGTGGTCCTCACCGGAGGCGAACCGCTCCTGCAGGTCGACGCCGACCTGATCGCGGCCCTCCACGGCCGGGCGTTCGAGATCGGGATCGAGACCAACGGCACGCTGCCGGTACCGGCCGGCATCGATTGGGTCTGCGTCAGTCCCAAGGCCGAGGCGGATCTGGTCGTCCAGCAGGGCGACGAACTCAAGCTGGTGTACCCCCAGGCCGGTGCGGCGCCCGAACGCTATGCCGGGCTGGGTTTCCGGCACCGGTTCCTCCAACCGCTCGACGGCCCCGACCGCCGGGCGGCCACGACCGCCGCCATCGAGTACTGCCTCACCCACCCCGAGTGGCGTCTCTCCCTCCAGACGCATAAGTTGCTCGGACTCAAGTAGAAACCGTGTATTCCGATCGCATCCACCACGCGTTCGCCTTCGCGGCGAAACACTACCCGGCGCCGGTTTCCCGGTACGACGGGGAGTCGCGGCTGATCCGGGCATCGAGCGTCGCCGTCATTCTCGCGCGGTTCGGGGTCGATGAGCCGACCATCGTTGCCAGCATCCTCAAGCACCTCGTCGATGCCTGCCCGCCGGACCGCCAGATGAGCCTGGGCCAGGAGATCATGCGGAAGTTCGGCCCGAACGTGGCGCTGGCGGTGGACGCCGCAGCCGAGCCGCGGTTCGACGTTCTGAGCCGGGAACGGACCTGGAAAGCCTGCCGGTCGGCCTACCTCTCACGGCTGCTCACGGCCCCGTCCTCGGCCATCGATGTCTGCGTGGCGGACGAACTCCACGCGATCGGCGCGGCGCTGGTCGCGATCCGGCGGCTCGGGATCGAGTATCTCGACCAGGCCGGGGAGCCGACCCACGACGATACCCGCTGGTGGCTCGGCGCCCTGGCCGACACCCTGAGAGCCCACCCGACCTGGCGCCGGGCCGAAATGCAAAACGAGTTCCGGCGGCTGGCGCAGGAACTCGCTTCGCGGTTGTCGGAGGCCGGCTTCTAGCCGGTGCCGCCCGGAGCCTAGTGGCTCTTCTTCTCGGCCTTCTTCTCCCCGTGCTCCTCGGACTTGGCCGGTTTGGACTCGGCGGATTGCTCGCCATGCTCGCCCTCGCCGGCACCCTTCACCGCCTTGACGATCGACTCCTCGAGCTCCTTCGCGTACTCGCGGTAGCCTGAGGCGAAGCTCGTGTTGACGTGGACGACCGCGTCGTTGAGGCTCCGGAAGGCGTAGGTATCGGTGATCGGCGGCAGCTTGTCGGCTTCCTTCTGATCGGTGACGGTCATCCCCGCCGGCACGTATCGGTGCGCCGGAATCGTCACCCCGATCACCTTCGCCCCGGGTTCGATCACGACGCCCTCACCCACCTGCGCCTTGAACACCATCGCCTGCATCCCGACGAACACGTTGTCGTCGATCCGGGCCGGGCCATGCACCAGCGCCTGGTGCGCCAGCGACACCCGGCGGCCCACGTACACCGCGTATTCCCGGCCGCCCACGGCGTAGGTGCGCCCGGGAACCGGGCGGCCTTCCTGGGTGGTTTCGAGCGCGTGCACCACCACGCCGTCCTGCACATTGGCGCCGTCGGCGATGAAGATCGGCTGGCCCTCGTCGCCGCGGATCGAGGCGAACGGGGCCACGTAGACCTGTTTCCCCAGGCGCACGTAGCCGACCACGCTCGCCAGCGGATCGACGAACGAGGTCGGATCGAAGGTGGGCGACTCGATGTCCTCGTTGAAATCCGTTTCGACGTTCGGGCGACCGGTCGAGTAGCCGCGCATCGACATGGTCTGGGCCAGGGCCAGCTTGAGACTGTCGACCGTGCGCTCCAGCTTGATCACGTCCTCGCCGCTTTCCCGCACCTGGCGACCGGTCATCGCGATCACGCCGACCAGCAACGCGCCGCCGAACGACGCGACGCCGGTGGCGACCAGCTTCATGACAAACATGACTTCCTCCTTGGCACAGAGCCTGCCTCCGGGAACAGGAGGTAGTATCGGCGGGGAGGCCGGAACCTTAAGGGGGGCAGCGACTTGCGCCGTATTCCATCGGCGCGGGGACGCCCGTATTATTGAGCATGAGCAGCGACTCCAATGCGATTTCCCCAAGCCAGGGCCTGACCAGCGCTTTCGCGCAGGCGTGCCGTCAGGCCCGGTCCGAGGGGGAGTTGCTGGAGCGCTGTCGCAAAATCCTCACCGACCGGGTCCAATCGGACCTGGTCTGGTTTGCCATCCAGAGCGGCGACAAGCCGGTCCAGGACGTCGGCCCCACCCCGATCCCCGCGGACCGGGTCGAGCTGGCCCGCTACACCAGCAACGGCACCGAGATCATCATCCTGATCGACCCGGGGCTGGTGGACGGCCTTCGGCCCCTCGCCTTCCAGCTCAGCTTCGGCATGGCCCTGGTGCTCGACCTGCGGGGGGTGCTGGTCGAACGCCAGCTGGCGCTCGACGACGCGGTCTTCCAGCTCCGGGCCCTGCGGCAGGTCGCCCGCCTGCTGTCCTCGGCCCACTCGACCGAGGAAAGCGAGCACCTGGTGCTCGACTTCATGGCCGAGGTGTTCTTCGCCTGGTGGGCCTGCCTCTACCGTTCGAGCGGCGCGGCCTTCGTCCCGAAGTCGCTCCGGTCCCTCGACCGGGACCGGGTTCCGGAAAGCATCGGGCGCGAGGAGCTCGAGGCGGTCCTGCCCCTCGGCAGCGGCATCGCGGACCCCCGCGAGGTCGGCCTGGCGTCGATTCTTCCGGCCGGCACCGAGCTCATCATCCCGTTTGACGGCGGCGGCGAGCGAGTGGCGGTCCTGCTCCTCGGCGCCCGGCTCAACGGCCTGGCCTACGGCCGCGCCGAACGGGATCTGGCAGCCACCCTGGCGTTCGCCGGGGCGATCGCGCTCAAGAACGCGGAACTCGTCGAACGGCTCCAGAGCGCGGCCACCACCGACCAGCTGACCGGCCTCTTCAACCGCCGGGCCCTCGAGGAGCGCCTCGAAGCGGAAATCTCCCGCAGCGTCCGCCACCAGATCCGTACCACCGTGGCGATGATCGACCTCGACCGTTTCAAGACCATCAACGACACCCTCGGCCACGCGGCCGGCGACCGCTACCTGGTGCTCGTGAGCCAGTTGCTCCGCCGCCACGTCCGGACCCTCGACGTGGTCGGCCGGCTCGGGGGCGACGAGTTCCTGGTCGTCCTGCCGATGACCACTCCGACCGAGGCCCAGCTGTTCGTCCAGCGGGTGCTCGACGCCTTCAGCGATCTCGTCGTCGAATACCCCGAGTTCGGGATGGGCTCTCTCAGCATCGGCATCGCGGAAGCGCCTCGCGATGGTTTGACCCCGGCCGCCGTGATGGCGGCGGCCGACGCAGCGCTGTATGCGGCCAAGCGCCAGGGCGGCGCGGCCGTGATGACCGCCGGCGAAGAGTGACCTCCTTCGATCCCCCTGCCCTGTTTGCCGCCACCGAGCGGCGGCTGGGCGCCCGCTACCGGCTCGAGCGGCTCGTGGCAGCGTCGGCCGAGCGGGTGCTCTTCGTCGGCCGCGACCGGATCCTCAACCGGCGGGTGAGCGTCCGCGTCAATTTCTCGGGCAACGACCTGCTCAGGGCCTGGTTCCTCCGGGAGGCCGAGGCGCTGGGCCAGTTGGACCATCCCGCGATCCGGCACGTCTACGACGCCGGGGTCCTCGAGGACATGGCCTTCCGGATCGGAAACTGGATCGAGGCGGAAGGGCTCGCCCAGGCGGTGGCCCGCGGGCCGCGGCCGATTCCCCAGATCCACGTACTGGCCCGCGACCTCCTCCGCGCCATGGAGCATGCGCATGCGAGCGGCATCATCGTCCGCCGCGTCGCGCCGACCTCGCTGCTGGTCAGCAGCACCGGCCGGGGTACCATCACCGACCTTCGGTTCTGCAGCTATACGCTGTCGCATCTGCCCGCGGGCGAGGTGCCCCCGGCCACGCACTACATGGCCCCCGAACTCCGGGACGGCCAGCTGGGCGAGCCCTCGGCCGACATCTATGCTGCCGGGGCGGTGCTCTACTTCGCGATCACCGGCGCGGAGCCGGACGCCGACCCGGCCCGGATCGACCGGCCCACGGCCCACCGCCCCAGCTGCCCCAAAGCGCTGGAACGGGTCGTGATGCGCGCCCTCCAGGCCGTACCAGGCGACCGCTATCTCTCCGCGTCCGAAATGCTGGAGGACTTCGCGTCGGACGCCGGGGCGTTCACGAGTGTGGCCACCCTAGATTCGACACCCCAGGACAGCACCCCGGAAAACGAGCCGTCGGCCTGGGAGAAGCGCCTCCGGCGCGCGCTGGGCGACGACTACGAGCTGCTCGAGGAGATCGGGGCCGGCGGCTTCGGCCGCGTCTACCGGGCCCGCGACCTCCACCTCGAGCGGGTGGTGGCGCTCAAGGTCCTCCACCCGAACCTGACCGAGGACCCCGACGGCATCGAGCGGTTCCGCCGCGAGGCGCAGCTCGCCGCCCGGATGAACCACCCGAACATCGTGAACATCTACGACGTCGGCGGGCGCGGCGGCCTGCTGTGGTACACGATGGAACTGGTGGACGGCCCCAACCTGGCGCAACTCGTCGAGCGCGACGGCCGGCTTCCGCTCGAACGGGTCCTCTGGCTCCTGCGCGAGGCCCTCACTGCACTCGCCGAAGCCCACGCCGCCGGTCTCGTGCACCGCGACATCAAGCCCGAGAACATTCTCATCACCCGAAGCGGGGGTCTCCGCATCACCGACTTCGGACTCGCGGTGGCGCTCCGAGGACAAGGCCGCTTCGGCGGGGCCTCGAGCCGAAGCGGTACCCCGCAGTTCGCGAGCCCGGAGCAGCTCCTTGGCGACAAGATCGACGTCCGCACCGACCTCTACAGCATCGCGGCGGTCGGCTACTTCGCGCTCCTCGGCTACCCGCCGTTCGCGGGCAACCGGCCGGAGGTCGTGCTGGCCAAGCAGACGACGAACCAGCTGCCCGACATTGCCGCCGTCCGTGACGACGTGGGCGAGGAGGTCCTGAAGGTCCTCCGCCAGGCGCTCCAGGCCGATCGCAACGCCCGGTACCCGACCGCGTCTGAATTCCTCCACGCACTCAACCGGGGCGCCCGCCGCGACCAGCGGGCGCGCAGCACGCCCCACTGGCTCAACGCCCTCACGAAGACTCTCCGGGGGTAGCCCGGGTGGCCGGTATCTTGACGGTTTGAATAACGGTTGCTATTTTCGAGCGGATTATTTGTGGGGCCCAGTTGCTTCCTACCCGAACAATCGAGTTGAGAGCATAGTCGGCTCACCCTTCCGAAACGTGGAGGGGGCTCAAGGTTTTTCCAGGCGCGAGATGGGCTCGCGTCTGCGAAAAAGGCGCAGGGCGTTTACCCACGCACTGGCCGCAGTGATACAACAAATTAGGAGTTGGCGTAATGGCTCGCATGATTGGCACCGTGAAGTGGTTCAACGACGCGAAGGGGTTCGGCTTCATTACCCCTGAGAACGGCGAAAAGGACTGCTTCGTTCACCACTCGGCCATCAAGATGGACGGCTTCCGCAGCCTCGCCGAAGGCGAGAAGGTCGAGTTCGACATGGTTATGGGTGCCAAGGGCCCCGCTGCCGAAAACGTGACCAAGGCCAAGTAGCCTCCGGTCACACGAGAAAAGCGGGCCGCTCCCGAGGAGCGGCCCGCTTTTTCTTTGCCCTGCGGCTCGGCGGCGCCTACTTGTGGCGGTAGATGACCCGCCCCCGGGTGAGATCGTAGGGCGACAGCACGACGCTGACCCGGTCTCCCTCGAGAACCCGGATCTTGAACTTGCTCATCTTGCCCGCCGCATACGCGAGAATGGTGTGACCGTTGTCGAGGAGGACCCGGTAGTTGCGGTCCGGGAGCACCTCCTGCACCACGCCCTCCATCTCGATGCCTTCTTCCTTCGCCATGCCGGAAAGCCTGACCCTTTCGCCACTTAGTTGATTGGTAACCCGGAGGTAATCTCGCCCAAGGGGGGCCTCAGGGCAACGGTTCCGCCAGGACCCGGCGGAGCCGGTCGGTTTCCGCCTCGACCGCCGCCACCAACGGAGCCATCCCGTCCCGGTCGAACACCAGCCGCGCCCCCGCCGTGCGGTACAGCTCGGGCAGGCTCGTCGTCGCTCCCTTGGCCAGGAACTGCCGGTAGGCCTCCAGGGCCCCTGCCGGGTCCCGACGGTGATTGAGCCAGACCTGCACGGCGCCCAGCTGGGCAATGCCGTACTCGATGTAGTAGAACGGATAGAGGAAGATGTGGAGCTGCCGGTACCACCGCCCTACCCGCTCCGCCCGCAGCCCCTCCCAGTCCACCACCGGCTCGAACCGGGCCCGGATCTCGAGCCACGCCGCATCCCGGGCCTCGGCGTCGCCGCCCTTCCCGCTCGTGTAGATCCAGCTCTGGAAGGCGTCCACGGCCGCGACGTGACCCAGCGTGACGAGGACGTCCTCGAGGTGCTCCAGCCGGGCCACCGCCGCGTCCCGCTCGGTCAGAAACGCTCCCGGCCGATCGAGCAACGGTGCCGCGAGCAACTCCATCGACATGGAGGCCAGTTCGGCCGATTCCGAACTCGGATGCCGCTGCCAGATGAGCGGTTGCCGATGCGATGAGAAGGCGTGGAAGGCGTGCCCCGCTTCGTGGAGGAGCGTCTGCACGTCCTCCATGACACCGGCCGCGTTCATGAAGATGAACGGTCGGCCGCGAAAGTGCATCGTATCGCAGTAGCCGCCCGGCGCCTTGTTCTTCCGGCTCTCGACGTCGAGGAGCCCCTCGTCCGCCATGGTCCTGAATTGACCGGCCAGGACCGGATCGAGCTGCTCGAACAGGTGCCGCGTCCGATCGACGAGATCCGCGCCACCCGCAAACGGCCGAAGGGGCTCATCGCGATACAGGTTGACGCCGAGGTCCCAGGGGCGCAGCCGGTCGAGCCCGAGCCGGCGCCGCCGCGCCTCGTAGACCCGCGCCACCGCCGGCACCGCCACCTCGGCCACGGCGTCGTGAAACCGGGCGCAATCGGCGGGGGAATAGTCGAAACGGCTCTTCGCCGCGAAGGAGAAGGCCTGGAAGTCCGCGAATCCGGCATTCCGGGCCACCTGCTCGCGGATCGCGAACTGGCGGTCGAACAGCGCCGCCAACTGACCCCGGGCCGCCAGGTACGGGCCGGTGATGCCCCGGAACGCCCGCTCCCGAACCGCCCGGTCCGGATGCTGGAGGAACGGCCCGAGCTGCGGGAGGGGCTTCTGCTCCCCGTCCCAATCCGCCAGGAACGCGCCCGTGATGCCCTGATACTCGGTCGCGGCTTCCTCGAGCTGCGCCAGCAAAGGCACGTTCTCTTCCCGGAAGACCTCGACGGCCCGGCGAAACCGCGCCAGCATCTGTTCCAGCCCGGGCCGGCTGTAGCCGAGATCCACGAACCGCCGCGCGAGAGCGACGCTTTTCTCTTCAGCATGCGGCGCGATGTCGATCACGAACCGCCGGTGGGCGGCTTCCTTGGCCGGATCGGCCGTATCGCAGGTGTACGCGATCATCGCGCTCGAGATCGCCTCGGTCACGATTTCCTCGAGGCGCGACCAATCGGCCAGCCAGGCCTCCACGGTCGCGCCGTCCACCGGCCGGGCCAGCAGTTCGTCGAAGGCCGGCGCCAGGTCGGCCCAGCTCGCACCGGCGATCGACGCCGGGTCAATGATCCGCATCGCCGAAACCTAGCCGGCCCGCTCGGCCGGCCCGGCGAGCGCCACGGACAGCCGTGAGGCCACTACGCCCACGCCGCCGACGATCGCAGCGGCCAGAAAGAACGGCGCCCCGACCCCGAGCCGCTGGAACGCCGAGGTGGCCATCAGCGGGGCGACGACCCGGGCCGTGCCCGCGGCAGTCTGCGCTACGCCCAGGGTGGTTCCGACGAGCGCAGGGTCGGCCGAACGGGACATCAGGGCGGTCGTGGCCGGGAACAGGAGCGCCGTACCGATCGGCACGAGCGGCATGACGAGGAGCAGGGTCCAGACGGTCGGCATGAGCGGATAGGCGACCAGGCCGATGACGAGGCTTACGGTGCCGAGCCGCATGGCACCGACCTCCCCGAGCCGGCGTACCGCCGGACCCAGCACGATGGCGCGCATGACGAACGACAGCACCCCGGTGAAGACGAAGAACAGACCGATGGTCTTCTCGGTGATCCCGAACTTGGCATCGAGGAAGAGCGCGAAGACCGAGGTCATCGCGGCGAAACCCAGCATCCCCGCCCCGTAGATCAGGATCAGCCGCGAAACGGGCTCGCCGGGGTGGCGCACCACGTTCCGCAACACGCCCCAGATCGGCCGCCGGGCCTTGACCGTTCCCGGCGCGGCGGCCACCCGCGATTCGGGCAACCATCGCCAGGTGAACCAGACGTTGAGGAGGCAGAGCGCCGCGGCGACGAGGCCGGGCCCCGCGCTGCCGAACGTGACGCTCCAGGAACCGAGCGCCGGGCCGATCGCCACGCCGAGCGACGTGGCGGCGGACAGCCAGCCCAGGGCCTGAGCCCGCCGGGCGGGCGTGATCGAGTCGCTCACGTACGCCTGCGCCACCCCGGTGGTGCCGCCGCCGGCGCCCTGGATCAATCGCGACGCCAGCAGCAGCCAGATCGACGTCGCGACACCGAAGACCACGTAGGCGATGGCCGAGGCGGTCAGCCCGACCAGCAACGCCGGCCGCCGGCCGTAGTGGTCCGACACCCAACCCCAGAGTGGCGCCGAGGCCAACTGGGCAACGGAGAACGATGCCGTGATCACGCCGATCACTTCGGGCGTGGCGTTGAGCTTGAGGGCGTAGAACGGCAGAAGCGGGAACACCATCGCGAACCCGATCATGTCGATGAACGACGTCGCGATGAGCACCGAGAGCTTCCGGAACTCGGGGTCCGCGAGCCCGGTCCGGAGGCGGGCCGCCACCCCGGCTATGCCCGTGACCCGCAGGAGATCGCCGATCACGGCCGATCTCCGGGCGCTACGGTGACTCCGCGAGCCGCCTCACGGCACCGCGACACGAGAGCCGATGCTGAGCAGGTTGAGGAACAGACGGAACGCGCCGGGAACACCCGCACGCAATTGTCGAAAGAACGAAAGCCCGGTGTAGAGATAGGTTCCTTCCCCGTAGTCCGCCAGCAGCAGTCCGCCGGCCAAAGGTGCCTCGCCCGGATCGTTGCTCTCGATGAGCGGGCGGAAGTGCGGGTCCCAGGTGTGCGCGAAGTAGAGCCCCCGCTCCTGCACCCACCCGCTCCAGTCCATCGCCCCGATCCGATTCGGCCCCGCCCAGACGGGGTCGTCGGGGTGGAGAACGCGGACCGGGGCGGTTTCGTCGGTGATTCGATCGTGCGGCGCGGCGACCGTCATCGGGTAGGGCGCCAACCCGTCCTGGAAGAAGGCCTGCTGCTGATACTGGACCAGCAGGTGCCCGCCGCCCCGAACATAGTCGAGGAGCCGGCCGTTGTTGGCCGCCAATGCCGGCTCGACCTCGTACGCCCGGCTCCCCACGATGATCGCATCGAAGCGCGAGAGATCGCCCGACTCGAGGGCCTGCCGGTCGAGCAGCTCCACCCCGACCCCAAAGCCGGCGAGGGCCTCCGGTACCTCGTCCGCCGCACCGCGGACATACCCGATCCGCCGTCCCGCGGCGTAGCGGACGTCCGCGAC
>JBFXAY010000111.1:0-12924 GCA_050183815.1 Gemmatimonadales bacterium
TCGCGGCGACCGAAACACTGACCGGACTCGTTCCCGGGACCTACACCGTTCAGGCGACCGAGGTCGTGGCCGAGGGAGACGTCTATCAGCCGGCGCCGGTAACCCAGTCGGCCGTCGTTCGCTCGGCGGCCACTACCAGCGCCCAGGTGTCCCACGGTATCGCCACCGGCCGCATCGATCTCGCCGTGAGCGGCGTGGCCGGCGGCAGCGCGAACGTGGCGTTCCATGGCCCTGATGGAAGCGACCGAACCGTCACCGCGGCGGGTCTCGTGACCGGACTCGCGCCCGGCACCTGGGTGCTGCGGCCGCTCGCGGTGACGGTGGACGGAGACATTTTCGCGGCGACGGCCGATTCGCTGTTGGTGCTGGTGACGCCCGGCACGGCGCCGTCGCCGGCGGTCGTGGACTATCGGCTCGCGTCGGGTCGCCTGGCGCTCACGGTGACCGGCGTGCCCGCGGGACAGACCGCGCTGATCACGATCGACGGTCCGGGTGGCTACTCGGCCGCCGCGACCGCGACCACCGTCTTCAAGGGACTGCTGCCCGGGACCTATCTCCTGAGCGGTCCCGATCTCGACCTCGACGGCGACCTCTTCGGCCCCACGTTCTCGGCCAGCCCCGTCGTCATCGCCGCGACCGACGTGGCCGTGCCCGTCTCGGCCGAGTACCGGATCAAGACTGGTTCGCTGGCGCTGGCCGTGGGCGGCCTGCCGGGCGGGACCGCCGCCGCGGTGACCGTCACGGGGCCCGGCGGCTTCAACCGCCTGGTGACTGCGACCGATACGCTGCGAGGGCTCGTGCCCGGCGGCTATCAGATCGCCGCGGCGAACGTGTCCGCCGGCAGTGGCGTCTACCTGGGCACACCCGGTTCGCAGAACGTTTCCATCGTGGCCGCCACGACGCCTTCCCCCGCCTCCGTGACGTACTCGGTGGGCGTCGGCACGCTCGAGCTGACCGTCGCGGGACTCCCGGGCGGCCTTCCGGCGGCGGTGTCGGTCACGGGTCCCGGCGGGTATTCGAACACGGTGACCGCCTCGACCACGCTTGCCGGCCTGGTGCCGGGTGTCTACACGGTCGCGGCCGGGCCGGTCTCGACCACCGGGCAGGTCTACGCCGGCACGCCGCTGAGCCAGACGCTGACCGTGGTGCTCAACGATGTCACGCCGGGCACGGTGACCTACTCGCCGACCCGCGGCGCGCTCGACGTGGTGGTGGCCGGGCTGCCGGGCGGCGTCTCCGCCGCGGTCACGGTGACCGGCCCGGGCGGCTTCACGGAGACGGTGACGGCCAGCACCACGCTGACCGGACTCGTGGCGGGGAGCTATGCCGTCGCCGCGTCGGCCGTGTCGGCCGGCGGGCAGACCTACAATCCGGCGCCCTTGAGCCAGACGGCCACGGTGACGGTCGGGGCGACCGCGACGGCCTCGGTGCTCTATGCGGGCACGTTAGGCGGACTGGTCGTCAGCGTCTCCGGTCTCCCCGGCGGCGCCGCGGCGGCGGTGTCGGTGACCGGTCCGGCCGGGTACAGCCACACCGTGACGGCCACGGAGTCGCTCACGGGACTCGCGGCGGGCACCTACACGATCACGGCCGCCGGGGTCACCTCGGGCGGCTACCTCTACCAGCCCACGCCCTCGAGCCAGACGGCCACGGTGTCCGCGGGCAGCACGGTCAGCAAGGCGGTGAGCTATGCCGCCACCGGCAAATTGACGGTCACCGTGACCGGGCTCCCGGGCGGCGCGTCCGCGGCGATCACCGTGACCGGTCCCGGCGGCTACAACCAGAGCGTCACGGCCACGACGACCCTCGCCGACCTGACGCCCGGCACCTACACGGTCACGGCCGCCACGGTGAGCAGCGGCGGCACCAGCTATACCGCGAGCCCCGGCTCGCAGACCGCGGCGGTCACCGGGGCGGCGACGACGGCGAAGTCGGTGGCCTACACGGCCGCCAACGGGGCCCTCACGGTCACCATCAGCGGACTTCCCGGCGGAGCACTCGCGGCGGTCACGGTGACCGGTCCCGGCGGGTACAGCCAGGGCGTCACGGCCACGACGACTCTCACCGGGCTCGTGTCGGGCAGCTACACGATCACGGCGGGCACCGTCGTGTCGGGCAGCACCTATCTGCCGACGCCCACCTCGCAGACCACCACCGTGACCGGCGGGTCCACCGCGACGGCGACGGTGACGTACGCGGCCGGATCCGGCGCCTCGCTCAATCTGACGATCTCCGGGATGTATCTGACCCAGGGTGTCGCGGCGTTCGACGGGACCACCAAACTCGTCGCGGGGCGGAATGCCTACCTGCGGGTGTTCGTCGTGGCCAACGAGGCCAACGCCGCCACGCCGGCGGTTCGCGTCCGGTTCTACGACGGGGCAACGCTGGTGCAGACGTCCACGATCACCGCCCCCGGCGCCTCGGTGCCGACTGCGGTCAACGAGGGCAGTCTGGCGAGCTCCTGGAACCTGGCCGTACCCGGATCGCTGGTGCAGGCGAATCTCAAGGTCCTCGCGGACGTCGATCCGACCAACGTCGTGGCCGAAGCCAACGACGCCGACAACAGCTTCCCGGTCTCGGGATCGCCCTTCGCGATGGACGTCCACACCGTCCCGACCTTCGTGATCCGGATGGTGCCGGTGCTCCAGTCGGTCAACGGCCTCCAGGGGAACGTGACGGCGGGCAATACCCCGACCTTCATGGTCGATCCGCTCAAGCTGCTGCCGGTGGTGACCTACACGACCGCCGTCCGCTCGGCCTACACGACCAACGCGGCCGCGCTGCAGTCGGGCAACGGGAACGGCGCCTGGGGCACGATTCTGAGCGAGGTGAACAGCCTCAAGTTCACCGACGGGAACAACAACGAGTATTACTACGGCGTCGTGAAGACTTCCTACGGCAGCGGGGTGGCCGGCATCGGCTACGTCGGTGGCGGCGCCCGCACCGCGCTGGGGTGGGACAACCTGCCGAGCGGCTCGAGTGTCATGGCCCACGAGCTGGGGCACAACATGAGCCTCCCGCACGCGCCGTGCGGCGGGCCGGCGAGCCCGGATCCGGCCTATCCCTATGCCGGCGGCGTGATCGGTGTCTGGGGGCTCGATCTCGGCAGCCTGGCGCTCAAGGACCCGGCGACGCAGAAGGACTTCATGACCTACTGCAGTCCCGAGTGGATCAGCGACTACAACTGGAACAAGATGATCGCCTACCGGGAGAGCAACCCGACCTACGCGCCGCCGGCCCCGGCCGCGGCGACGTCCGGGCTCCTGGTGTGGGGACGGATCACGTCGACCGGGGTGGTGCTGGAGCCGGCCCTCCGGGTCCCGGCGCCGGCCACCGCACCTCGCGGAACCGGCCGCTACCGGATCCAGGCGCTCAGCGCCTCGGGGCAGGTGGTGGCCGACTACCCGGTCGACCCGGTCCTGACCTCGAACGAGCAGGAATCCGAGCTCCACGTGGCCGCCGTGCTGCCGATGACCGACGCGCTCGAACAGGCGGTGGTGCGGGTCCGGCTGGTGACCCCGGCCGGGCCCCCGGCCGAACGGGTCTCGCTCCAGGCGCTGGCGCAGGGCGGCGGGCGGCTCTTCTTCCGGGATCCGGCCGCCACCATGACGCCGGCCACACCGGTCCAGACCCGGATCACCTGGGACGCCGCGACCTATCCGATGGCGATGATCCGCGACGCGGCCACCGGCGAGGTGCTCTCGTTCGCCCGGGGCGGGTCGATCAACCTCTGGACGGCCAGCCGGCGCTTCGACGTGACCTTCAGCGACGGCGTCCGCTCGGTGGTCCGGCGGGTCCAGTAGCCTAACGCCGGATCGCCAGCTGGAGCTTGGCCAGGAGCCGGTTCGACTCGAATTCCCACCGGTCGAGCCGGTCCCGGACGTTGTGGTTGTAGATCAGGAAGACCTCCGCGGTGGGCGAGACCGTCCAGCGGAGCCGGCTGTTGGTGCCCACCGAGCGGGATTCGTCGTCGTACTGGATCAGGGTGTTGAGGAGCAGGTCGGGTGACGGGTTCACCTGGATCCGGGCGCCGACCACGGTCTGGGTGAAATGGCCGCCGGCCAGCGTCCCGATGTTCCGCTCCAGGTTGAGCTCGACGGCCGCCGCCGACGACGGCCGCCAGTTGGTCTCCACCTCGATCTGGTGCAGGTGCCCGTCGTAGAAGCCGCCGAACCACCAGGTCAGCTGGCCGCTGAGCCGCCGCCGGGCCGCGAACTCCGCCTCGAGCCGGTATCGCGTGAACCGATACGTCCCGGGATCGATGACGACACCGTCGCTCACCTCGAACGGGGCCACCAGCCGCTCGCCCTGCGGCACCACGTTGGCCTCGAACCGGTCGCCGCTTTCGAGGCGCCAGTTCACCGGGGCCAGGAACCACCGGTACGACTCCCACTGCCCGTCGAGGTCCGTGGCGAGATTGAACCGGTTCTCGAAGAACATCTGCCGGATGCCGTAGCGCCCCGGCCTCGGTGCGATCTCGGCGTTGAGGCTCAGCAGCTGGGCCCCGGCCCGCGGCACGAAGCCCAGCGCGGGATCGAATCCGTCGCCGATGCGCTTGTAGGTGGCCGCGAGGTCGAACAGGTCGTTGGGATAGTCGATCCGTGCCGACCACGCCGTGCGTTCGCCCGAGGCGCCGTCGCCCCCGGTGCCGAGGAGGGAGACGCCGATGAGGAGATTGCGGTTCCCGCCGAAGCGGCTCGTGCGATAGGTGACGTCGGCCCCGCCGAGCCAGTTGCGGCCGCCGCGCGGGTCCCCGGCGGTGAGGATCGCGCCGACCGAGGACTCCCGGAGGACGTTCTGCCGAACCCGCACCACGCCGAGGAATCGCTCCGCGGCGGCCGGGCCCTCGCCCGTCCGGACCGCGAGCGCCCCGATCCGGGTGGCGCCCTGCTGGCCGGTCAATTTGAGCCCGGCCTGAATCGGAACCGTCGCGCCGTCGACGAGGCCGATCCGGCGGCTGAAGAACGGCAGCAGCTCGGTCCCGAGGCCGAGCCCGAACTCGAAAACGTCGCTCCCCTCGAGAAAGAAGTTGCGCTTTTCCGGGAAAAAGAGCGGAAACCGGGTCAGGTTGGACCGGCGGGTATCCGCTTCCGTCTCGGCGAAGTCCGTGTTGACCGTGGCCGAGCCGAGGAGGGCGGCGCCGATCCGCTTCTCGACATCCAGGCTCAGATTGAATTCGCCGTCGAGCTCGGTGTGTGGCTCGGGATGACCGCCGCCGGTCACCAGCGACGGCCGAAAGGTGAGCCCCAGGCCGAGGTCGAAGCGGGGGAGTCCGGTCAGCCACCCGGCACCGGCCGTCTGACCGATCTTCCGGTCGCGGGTCGGCGAGGCCCAGCGGTCGGTTTCGAGCGCGGCCTGGATCCGCCGCTCGAGGTTCATCGCCCACTGATCGGCGCCGGGCGGGAAGGTGAGGCTCTTGACCGGGATTCTGATCTCGGCGGTCCAGCCGGAGTCGCCGACGGTGGTGGCGGCTTCCCAGACGGCGTCCCAGTCGTCGTTCTCGCCCTCGCCCTGGTTGGTGATCAGGGCGTCGAAGCGGGCCCCGTTCGGGTTGACCGCGAAGCGGTAGCCGGAGCGGCCGTCGCCGAACGGGTCGAGCACCAGCAGGATGTGGTCCTCATCGTCGAGATCCGCGTCCCGCCCGCGGGCGAAGGCCGTCAGCGGGGCCGGTCCGCGGCGGGCATCGATCCCGAAGACCAGCACCCGGGGGTCCACGAGCACCCGGATGGTGGTGACGGCGGAAGCGGTCCCGCGTTCCTGCGGCTCGACCTGGCTCAGGCCGGCGATGGCGGGGGCCGCCGCCCAGCCCGGTTCGTCGAGCCGGCCGTCGAGCACGACCGTCTCCGCGCCGGTGCCTGCCCGCAGGGTGGGACGGGGGTCCTGGGCGGCCGCCGGTTGGCGTCCGAGAAGCGGCGCAACCACCAGCAGGGTCAGCATCGGGACTCGGGTTGGGTGGCGCATCGCGGGCAAAGTAGTTGCCCGGTGCCGCCAACCGCTAAATTGGGCGATGGCCAACCCCCACACGATCGTGGTGACCGGCGCCTCCACCGGGATCGGTGCCGCGTGCGCCGGCCGGCTCGCGTCCCTGGGCTATCGGGTCTTCGCCGGCGTCCGGCGGGCCGAGGACGGCGATCGCCTCCGCGCCGAACACCGGGGGGACATCGTCCCGGTCCGGCTCGATGTGACTCAGCCGGCGGAGATCGCTGCGGCGGTCGACCAGGTTCGGGCGGTCGTCGGGGAGCGCGGCCTCGACGGCCTGGTCAATAACGCCGGACTCGCGGTCGGCGGTCCGATCGAGTTCCTGCCGGTCGACGAGGTCCGCCGCCAGTTCGAGGTCAATGTCTTCGGCCTCCTCGCGGTGACCCAGGCGTTTCTCCCGCTCCTCCGGACGGCCCGGGGCCGGATCGTCAACATGGGCTCGATCGCGGGGAAGAGCGTCTCGCCGTTCGTGGGTCCGTACTGCATGTCGAAGCACGCGGTCGAGGCCTTGACCGACGCGCTCCGGCTCGAGCTGGCGGACGCCGGGATTCAGGTCTCGGTCATCGAACCCGGTGCGGTCAAGACGCCGATCTGGAGCAAGGGGGCCAGCGAGTTCGCCCGGATCGACCAGATTCTCCCGCCGACAGCCCTCGATCGCTACGGCGCCAAGCTGGCCTTCTTTGCCAAGGTCCTCGAGGCGAATGACCGCCGCGGCGTCCCGGCGGCGGTGGTGGCGGACGCGGTCGTGGACGCGCTCGAAAACGCGGAACCCCGGACCCGCTATCTCGTGGGGATCGACGCCAAGGTCCGGGCGTGGATCTCCCGCTGGCTCCCCGATCGCGCGGGGGACGCCTTTCTCCGCACCATGCTGCGCCGGATGCAACGACGGATGCGATGATGCCGAATCTCTCTCTTCTCATGGCACTGGCCGGCGGCCTGCTGACCGGCTGCCTCGATCCCGACCCCACGGCGCCGGACGGCACGCCCTTCGGGATGCCCGACCTCGTGCCGGCCCGGGCCTGGCTCGAGACGGGCGGCGTCCTCCAGTTCTCGGTGGAACCGGCCGGGCCGTTCGGTCTCCGGGCCGGCGGCCACCTGGCGGTGGCCGGTGCGACGGTCTCCGCGGTATCGGTGGGCACCGACATGGTCGAGGCGCTGTTCGCGACGGGACGCCGCGAGGCCGAAGTGACCGTCGTGAGTCCGCGCGCCACGCTCTCCCCCGCGGTGCTCAACGCCGGCCTGACGGATCAAAGCCTCCTCGGCGTCTGGACGGCCGACGAGTCCACGTTCTTCGCGGTGGGCGGCAGTGGAACCGTCATCATCACCCGCGACGGCGGGACCACCTGGCGCCGGATGAATTCCCGGACCGATGCGACGCTGACGGCCGTCTGGGGCAGCTCCGCGAGCGACGTCTACGCGGTCGGTTCCAGCGGGATCCTGATCCACTACGACGGCACCTCCTGGGAACAGGTCGCTCTCGGCACCGAGCAGGCCCTCCTCGGCGTCTGGGGCATCGACCGCAATCACGTCTATGTGGTGGGGGCCGGCGTGGCCTTCCGGTTCGACGGCCAGCGCTGGACCGCGATGCCCGGTGCCGCCGGCGCCGAGTTGTGGGCGGTCTGGGGTACGAGCCCGCAGCTCCTCTATGCGAGCGGGCAGAACGGCATCATCCTGCGGTGGGACGGCACCGCCTGGCGGCCGATGACCTCGCCCACGAACTACGTCCTGTTCGGGCTCTGGGGCACGGCGGCGGACGACGTGTTCGCGGCGGGGATCCGGGGCACCGTCCTGCATTACGACGGCACCGCCTGGACGCCGATGACCGTCCCGAGTACCGCGGACTTCTTCGACATCATCGGCCGGGCCCGGAACGACATGGTGGTGGTCGGCAACGACGGCTCGGTCATCAGTTTCAACGGCACCTCGTGGACCCAGGCGCCGCAGAAGGCCACCAAGGAAAACCTTCGTGGCGTGCGGTTCACCCCGAGCGGGCGGGCCATCGTCGTCGGCTGGTCGGGCACCGTGATCGAACGATCCTCCCGCGGCTGGCGGGCGTTGCTCACCGCGCCGATTCTCGAGGGCGCCGCACCCGGTACCGACGGCGATCTCCACCTCGTCGGGCTCGGCGGGTCGATGTACCGGTACCGGGGCGGGGTGCTCTCGCCCGAGGTCCGGGTGGTCCGCCAGGATCTCTACGGAATAGCCCAGGCCGCGGGCGGTGACCTCATCGCGGTCGGCGACAGCGGGACGATCCTCACCCGGCGGGCGGATGTCTGGGAGGAGGAGACGGTCCAGCCCCGGATCCTGGTGCGGTCGGTGTGGGCCGACGCGAAGGATCCCGACGCCGTCTTTGCCGTCGGCGACCAGGGCGTGGTCTTTCGGCGCCAGGGAGGCCGCTGGTCGGCCGCCACGACGCCGACCCGGGCCTTTCTCCGCCAGGTGTTCGGGCTCGGGCCGCACGACGTTTTTGCCGTCGGCGACAGCGGCGTCATTCTCCGCTGGGAAGGGCGCTCCTGGAGCCGGATGCCGACGCCCGTGACCACCCGGCTCCGGGCGGTGTGGGGGAGTGCCCCCGACGACGTCTTCGCCGTCGGGGAGCGCGGGGTGGCACTCCGGTTCGACGGCCGCCGCTGGTACCGGCTCCCGACGCCCATCGCCGACCGGGAGATCCGCGCGGTCTTCGGGTTCGGGCCGACCGAAGTGTACGCCGCCGGGGAGAACGGCTTGCTCCTCCGTTTCGACGGCTCCATCTGGTCGACCATTCCCACGCCGACCACCTCCTACCTGCTCGGGATGTCGCGGTCGGGGTCGGGCGGGCTGGTTGCAGTCGGGACCGCTGAAACGGTGCTTCGTTTCGGGCCCTGACGTCTCGCTCGCGGTTCCGCTCCCGGCGTCCTTCCTCCCGGTCGCCACCTCCGAATTCCCGCCCGCCGCCAGCCAGAGTCTCCGTTCCCTGCCGCTCAAGCGTTTCCTCGACGGTGCCGATACCTGAGGGATCACCGGTTTCCCGAGGGGTAGTGCCCGCCGAAAACAGCCGCCGCCGACTGGGCCTGGCCCTGCTTGGGTATCTGATCGCCCAGGTGGCGGTGATCACGCTGATCCCCTTCCGCTTCCAGTGGCCCGACCATTTCCGGATCACCGGGTTCGTCACCGTGGCCGATCTGGTGCAGAACGTCGCCCTCTTCGTGCCGATCGGATTCTTCGCGGCCTTCGTCGGGGTGCCGCGGCCGTGGCTCCTCGGTACCGCCCTGAGTCTCTCCGTGGAGTGTCTCCAGGAGTTCCTGCCCGGGCGGTATCCATCGGGGCTCGATCTTCTGGCGAACGGGGCCGGGACGCTGTTGGGCGAGGTAGCCTTCCGGCGCCTCGCGGCCTGGCTCCACGGCCGTCCGCGAGAGTTCGGAATCGCCGCCCTCGATCTGCCGCTGATGGGCCTCGTCTACCTCAGTCTCCCGCTCCTCTGGCTCTCCGGACTGGCCGCCGGATCCGATGACGATCGAAAATGGCTCGTCGGCCTCGAGGTCCTCACGGTGGCGATCGTGCTGGCCTCGGTCGGCCGCCATCACCTGCGGAGGCGGGGGGTACCGCAGGCGGTCACGGCGCTGGTCGGCGGGGCGGGCGTGGCAGTCGGGCTGCTGCCCGGATGGGCCGGCGAGCCGCTCTTCATCGTGGTCGGCGCGGGTGTGGTGGTGCTCTGCATCATCTTCCTCGGCGATCTTCTTGGCCGGGCCGAGTCGGCGGGTCGCCGATACGAGGTGGTGGCGGTGCGGCGGGCCATGGTGCCGTTCGGGACCTACCTGGTGCTGACTGCCCTGTGGCCACTGACGGGTATCGCGGAGGCGTGGAACTGGCGGATCCCGTTGGCCGGTCCCGGCGCCGCGTTCGACCGGCGCTCGATCCTGCACCTCCTCGAACTCATCGCCGCGGCCACGGTCGCCGGCTATGCGTTCGCCGAGAACCGCGCCCGGGTGGCCGATCGGCCCGACCGGGACCGGCTCGCCTCGGTGCTCGGCTGTGTGGTGCTGGGCCTGTTGCTGGCCGGGGTGCGGGGGTTTCACGAGCGCCACGCGGCCAGCGTGGCGGAAGGGCTGATCTTCGTGGCGGCGGCCATGGCGGGAGGGGTGCTCTACCGCCGCCAGCGTGACTACGTCGTCTCGCTCCTCGGGCGGCGGGTGGCGCCGCCCGCGAGCGTCAGCGCATCGGCCCCGAGCCGCTGGGCGAGCGTGCCCCGAAATGCAGGTACAGCACCGATCCGGTAGCGCCGTTGCCGCCGGTGGTCACCACGTAGATCCGGTCATAGTCCGCGTCGGTCAACTCACCCACCTTCTGTCCCGAGAGTCGCTCCACGATGGCGGGGACCAGGTTGCTGTGGCTCACCACCACGGCCCGGGTACCGGCCGGCAGCTGCTGCAGGGTGCCGATCAGGTCGCCCATCTTCTGTGCGTCGATGACCTCCGCGGTGACGCCGAGGTGCTTGGCCAGCGGCGCCGCGGTTTCCCGGGTCCGCTTGAACTGCGAGGTGTAGATCCGGGTGACGCCCGCGTCGCCAAGCAGGTGGGCCAGCGCCTCGGCGCGGGCGTTGCCGTCCGCGGTCAGTGACGGATCCTGGCCTTCGGCACCCTTTTCGGCGTGGCGGACCACGAAGACGGTGACCTGGGCCGTCGCCGCGCGTGGCGTTGCGGCCACGGCCGCGCCGGCGAGCCCGGCGGTGACAGCGAAGGTGAACATGAGACGGGCGATTCGCGTCATCGGATCTGCTCCTCGGAGTGAGACCTCGTTCGGCCCTTGCCGGGACCCGAACCGAAAGCGAAGATAGCGCGGTCTCCCCGAATCCGCCGTCTTCCGTTTCCCGCCCTGGAGGTGCCATGGTTGCGCTTCAGGAACTCTGGTTGCCGATCGTGGTGGCCACTGTGTTGACCTTCCTCGCCGGCAGCGTCCTCCACATGATGCTGCCGCTCCACAAGAAGGACTGGCAGCGGCTTCCGGACGAGGATGCCGCCATGGACCGGATCCGGCAGCTGAATCCGCCGCCGGGCAACTACATGTTTCCGGCTCCATCCGGGCCCGACGACCTCAAGAATCCCGAGTTCCAGGCCCGGATGGAGCGGGGCCCGGTGGGGCTCATGATTCTGCGGGCACCGGGGCGCTTCTCGATGGGGCCGTTGCTCGTCCGGATGGTGCTCTACCACCTGGTGGTCTCGATCCTGGTGGCCTACGTGGCCGGGCGGTCTCTGGCCCCGGGGATCGAGTATCTTCGGGTCTTCCAGATCGCCGGGACGACGGCGATCCTCGGGTACTCCGCGGCGGTGGTGCCGTTCGGCATCTGGTACGGCCCGCCCGCCCGGTTCACGCTGAACCAGATCATCGATGGGGTGGTATGGGGACTTCTCACCGCGGGAGTGTACGGTTGGCTCTGGCCCCGCTGACTCGGCGGACCTTCACCGCGCTGCTGGCCGCCGGATTGGTGGCGTGCGCCACCAATCCGGTCACCGGCCGCCGCGAACTCTCGCTGATTTCCGAAAGCCAGGAGATCCAGATGGGCCAGCAGGCGGCCGCCGAAGTGCGGCAGTCGATGGGGCTCGTTCCGGACTCCGCCCTGCAGCAGTACGTCCGCTCCATCGGTCTCGCGATGGCGAAGAAATCCGAGCGGCCGAACCTGCCCTGGTCGTTCGACGTCGTCGATGACGCCGCGGTGAACGCCTTCGCGCTGCCCGGCGGCTCGATCTTCGTGACTCGGGGGATCCTGTCCTACATGCAGAACGAGGCCGAACTGGCCGCCGTCCTCGGCCACGAAATCGGCCACGTCACGGCCAAGCACTCGGTGCAGCAGTTGTCCCGGGCCCAGGTGGCCCAGGGACTCCTCGGCGTCGGCAGCATCCTCAGCGCCGACGTGGCGGCCGTTGCCGGGGTGGCGGGCCAGGGACTCGGGGTGCTGTTCCTCAAGTTCGGCCGGGACGCCGAGACCCAGGCCGACGAACTCGGTTTCCGGTATTCCCTCGGCGAGAACTACGACGTCCGGGCCATGCGCAGCATGTTCCAGATGCTCCAGCGGGTGAGCGGCGGCGCCGCGGCCGGCGGCCGGCTGCCCCAGTGGCTGTCCACCCACCCCGATCCCGAAAACCGGATTGTCAAGACCGACGAGCGGCTTACCGCGCTGAACCGGGACCTGAGCGGGACCAAGCTCAACCGCCCCCAGTTCCTGCCCCGCGTCGACGGCCTGGTCTTCGGCGAGAATCCCCGGAACGGGTTCTTCGAAGGAACCCGGTTCAATCATCCCGACCTGGCCTTCCGGATCGATTTCCCGACCGGCTGGGCCTCGCAGAACCAGCCGACGGCGGTGGTCGCGGTGAGCCAGCAGCAGGATGCGATCGTGGCCCTGAGCATTCCGGGCAAGGACGCGCCGGATCAGGCGCTCGCGGCCTTCCTCGGGCAGCAGGGGATCCAGAGCGCCAACCGCACCAGCGGGTCGCTCAACGGGTTCCCGGCGGCGGCCGCGGATTTCCAGGCGCAGACGGACCAGGGCCCGGTGGCGGGCCGGATCACGTTCGTGAGCTACGGCGGCAACACCTACCAGATTCTCGGCTACACCACGGCCCAGAATTTCGGCAACTACCGGAACACTTTCGTCGGGGTGACTCAGAGCTTCAACCGGCTCACCGACCAGGCTGCGCTCGCGAAGCAGCCGATGCGGATCCGGCTGGTGCGGCTGACCCGGGACCTGACGGTGGCCGATTTCTACCGCCAGTATCCGAGTGTGGTGCCGGTCGAAACCGTGGCGATCATCAACGGGGTGGACGGGCCGACGGACGTGCTCAAGTCCGGTACGACGGCCAAGCGGGTCCAGTAGCCGGGCGGAACGCTGCGGAGGCGTGGGCCGGCGCCTGGCCGGCCCCGGTCAGCTGCGGGTGGTTCGCCGTCGCATGAAGTCCATCAGGATGAACTGGCCGA
>JBFXAY010000112.1:0-12725 GCA_050183815.1 Gemmatimonadales bacterium
ACGCCGTCGTTGCCGAACTCGAAGCGGGCGAACGGCAGGCGTGCCGGGTCGTATGCGGTATCGCGCGCCGCACTCATCGCGGCTGCCAACCGGGCGTTGTCGAACAGCAGCGAACGCCCGTTGCGCACGGGATCGATCACGACGTACTCCGCGCCCCGCGGGGTCTTGTTGCGGTACCAGAACCGGTTGCCGTCCTTGAACCACTCGGGCCGGACCGAGTCGCCGGTGATGAGCAGGCTGGTGTTCCACGCCAGGAACCGCTCGGCCCGGCGGTAGTCGACCTGGCCCGCGGCCAGGCCGGGCAGCGCGGCGAGAACGGCCGCGGCCCCGAGGGCGCGACCCGACAAGGCACTGGACATCGAAGGCTCCAGGAGGATTGGGGAGGTTTCGGCCCAATCATAGGGCCGGAACCGGTTGGGCGGGAGGGTTACCGCTTGGTCCAGACGAGGACGGCGCCGCACCCTGTGGTGGACCGGCGGAACTCGAGCGGAACGTCCTCGCCGTTGTTGTAGACCTCGACGGCTTCGATCTGCTCCTTGGGCGTGGCGAGGAGGACATCGGGCGGGGTCACGATCCCGTCGACCATCAGCTCCATCGAGCACGAGCCGCCGGAGACGCTGCCGCGGAGACTGTTGTTCTGCAGCACGACCGTGCCGAACTCGTCGCGCACCCGGACGTTGGGCAACTGACGGAGCAGGGCGGCGGCGTCGGCGGCCGGGAGTCGGGCGATGGCGTCCTCGTCGAGGAACTTGCCCGAGCCCATCTGGCGGCGCTCGTTGAAGCCGAACTGGGCGGCCCGCCCGATTTTCTTGGCCTCGACGGAGATCTCCGGCAGGGTCAGCGCCTGGTCGGCGAGGGTGAGCTGCACGTTGGTGGTCGAGCCGCTCGCGAGCGCCACCGTTCGGGTCGAGGGCGACGACCCGATCCGCCGGACGGCCACCGTCCCGGTGCCGGGCTTGAGGCCGCTGAGGGAGAAGCGCCCCGCCGAGTCGGTGCGCGCCACCGAGCTTTCGGCTCCGCCGGACATGATGACCCAGACGTCGGCGCCGGCCATCGGACGCCGGTCGCCGCCGACGACCCGTCCCTGGAGCACCGCATCGGCCACCGAACCGGCCGGGGCGGCCGACAGGGGGAGCGGTACGGCTTCCTCGGTCCGCAGGGTGACGTCGCCGGTCACCGGTTCGAAGCCCGCGGGGAAGGCCATGACCGTCACGATCTCGCCCGGGGGCAAGCTGCAGATCAGATACCGCCCCAGCGCGTCGGTTGTATCGACGCGGGTCTGGATCAGCCGCCGGACGCCGAGGGTCTGGTCGGCCACGATCGTGGCCCAACTGACCCGCACCGGCGCTTCTGCGAGGGGCTCGACGGACACCGCGTTCCGGACGACCCCGAAGACGGCTGACTCGCTGACCGGGCCGTTCGGAAGGGGACAGAGACGCATGAACGAGCGGCCGGACGGGATCCCAAGCGCCGCCCGGGCGGTCCCGCCGGCGGGGACGTCGACCGTCACCGTCGCCGCGGCAAAACCGAGCGTGTCGAGGACCGGGTGCCGGAAGGTGATGCGGTGGGAGCCGGCGGGTACGCTGTCGAAGACGAAGCGACCGCCCGCGTCGCTCATCACCGTGCGAGCGATGCCTTCAACCTCGATCCGGGCGCCGCTCAGTCGGCGGCGGCCCAGGGTATCGGTGACGCTGCCCTCGATCTGGCCGGTCTGGGCGGCCGCCGGGCCGGCCAGCGCGGCCAGTCCGAGCAGCCCGACGGTCGTGATTCCGGACCTCGTCATGCCTCACGATACCCAGAGGTCGGCGCCCTGTCGACTGGCCCGGCCGCGGGATCCGGCGAAGCGGCGCGGCACGGCCCGGCCGGGAACGACGAACGCGGGCCGGCAGCTTCGCCGACCCGCGTCGTTCGGGCTCACCGCCGTTCAACCCTCGTCCGGTCGGCGGTGGATTCCGCCCTTCATTTGGTGCTGGCCAGACTCCACTCGCGTTCGAACCAGTCCAGCTCGCGGTGGGCCTTCTGGCCATAGAGCGTTACCGTGGCCTCTTCCTTGAGCCGGTTGGCTTCGGCCTCGTTGCCGGATCGCTTGAACGCCACCGCCATGACGCTCAGACACTCGGCGGCCAGCAGTTCGGCTCCGCCGACCGCGGCGAGGGTTCGGCCCCGGGCGGCGAGTTCGATCGCCTCGACCGGGCGGCCCTTGCGCAGATGGAGCACGGCGCGGACCCGGTTGACGTGCGCCTCCCGCACCGGATCGTCGACCCGGCGGGCGGCCGCTTCGGCGCGATCGAGGAGACCCTCGTCGGCGTCGTCGAGCCAGGAGGCCGTTTCGGCCAGGCCACCGAGGGCCAGGGCCACGAGCGACCAGTCTTCGAGCTGTTCACCGTAGGCGATCGCCTGTTCGCCGAGACGCTTGGCGTCTTCGAACCGGCCGAGGCCGCGATAGGTGAGGTTGAGATTATGGAGGACCTCGGCCTGGGCCCGGAGGTCAGCGAGGGCCTCGGCGTAGGCGAGCGCGGAGCGATAGAGCCCTTCCGCGGCGGCGAAGTCGCCCTTCTGGAGCGCGAGGCAGGCGAGGTTGTTGGTGACCTGGGTGTGGACCGTCTGGTCGCCGAGGGCGCTGGCCAGCACCCGGGCCAGGCCGAAGTGGTGTTCGGCGGCTTCGGGGTGGCCCTGTTCGAAGGCCAGGCCCCCGAGGACCAGGTTCGCCCGCATCTGGCCGCGGAGATCGCGGCGGCTGCGGAAGCCCCAGAGCGCGGTCGTCGCGGTCGCCATGGCCCGGGTGAGATCCCCGGTGCGGGCGTAGGCCCGGGCGGCTTCGAGTTCGACTTCAGGCGCCTCCCGAACTTCCCGGTCGTCGCACGACTCGATCCGCCGGAGCACCTCGTCCGCCTGGCCCGTGTCGGTCAGCCGGCGCAATTCGAGCGCCAGTGACCCCGGTTCCATGGTAGCGTGACTCATTGGTGTCGTCGTCATGAGGGTCGTAGGATTCCCGGCTCAGTAGGCGATGGCGTATTCGGAGAAGTGGTTGAGCCAGGTATCGACCGTCTGGTTCCACGGGTGGTCCTGCGACGTCGGGTACTCGAGCACGTTGCCAAGGAGGTCGATGTAGGCCACGCGGTGGGTCTGGGAATCCTCGCAGTGCTCGTACGCCAGCGTGAGCTTGACCGGGGTGGCGAACTGGATCCCGTGGGGCAACAGCGTCACGTGAGTCTTGAGATCGGTCTGGACGATGACGGCCATCGCCACCGGACCGGGCAGGGCGCCGGCCGGCACCGTGAGCTTGTGCGGCCCGAAGTAGAAGACGCCGCCCGCCGAGCCGACGATCTTCGCGTCGCCGTCGTACGGCTGGGGCGCGCAGGCGACGAAGGTGTCGGAGGTGGAGTTCAGCATGCCTTCGCGCGTCCGGTTCTGCCACACCTTGGTCAGGGAGTCGAAGACGGCGGTGCTGTGGGCCTGGGCGTCGGCCATGATGACCTTGTTCGCGGCCATCTGGGCGTCGAGGTCGGCGGTCGGATCGACAACCGGGGCCACGGCGTTGGAGGAGCAGGCGGAGGTCAGGGCGGCGATCCCGGCAGCGAGCGTCAGCAGGGCCCGCGAGGAAGTACGAAGCGACATGGTCGGTCCAAGTTGAGGGTGGTGCCGCTCCCTTGGGCAAGGGTCGAACCAGAGGGGGCCATTTGGCCCGTCTGCATCGGCCTGCGCGACTGGCGATCAACCGATCGAAGAAATTTGACGGGTCGTCGTGTTTGTAGGCGGCAGTTCGGGACAGTGCAGATTGTTGCATGTGGTGGATTCCAACGGTGTGGTTGGCCCGCTACGGAGGGCGTCCACGAATCCTGGCCAGATGAGCTAAGATTCATCTTCTCAATCAAATAGACGACTGAAAAACGCCCGCGAACCGGGAGGAATCACGTGACGATGCGGCGCCTTGGAGGCTCCTTCTTGACGGTGGTGATCCTGGGAGTGGGCTGCTCGCCCGCGCCGGACCGGCCGTCCGAAACCGGGTCGAGTGACTATTCGGCCCTGACCGAACTATTCGGCCAATGGCGCGAGTTCCAGCAGCCCCGGCTCGTGGATGGCGTCCCCGACTATTCCCGGGAGGCGATGGCCAACCAGCACCAGGCGCTGGCCGGATGGCAGACCAAGCTCGCCGCGATCGACACCGCCGGCTGGCCGATTCCGGCCCAGGTCGACTACCGGCTCGTCGAGGCCGAGATGCACGGGCTCGACTTCGACCATCGGGTCCTGCGGCCGTGGGAACGGAACCCCGCGTTCTATGCCACCGTGTTCTGGGAGCAGAGCGACCAGCCCGCCCGGGAGGGCCCCTTCACCGCGGGCGGTATCGAGCTCTGGAGCTATCGGTTCCCGCTCGACTCCGCGGCGGCGGCGGCCGTCAACGCCGGCCTCCGGATCGTGCCGCCGCTGCTCGACCGGGCCCGGACCACGCTCACCGGGACGGCCCGCGACCTCTGGATCTGGGGCGCCCACGCGATGCGCGAACAGGCGGGGTCGCTCGGGCGGCTGGAGGAGATGACCGCCGGGACCGAGACGGCGTCCCTCGCCGCGGCCGCGCGCGAGGCCACCTCGGAGTTCGCCGCCTGGCTCGACGAACAGGCGCCCAACAAGGCCGGCCCCTCGGGCATCGGGATCGAGAACTACGACTGGTACCTGCGCCATGTCGCGCTGGTTCCCTATACGTGGGATCAGGAGGTCACCCTCGTCACCCGGGAACTCGGACGGGCCCGCGCGTTTCTGGCCCTCGCGGAGATCGCCAATCGCGACCGGCCGGTGCTCGAGCCCGTGGCGTCCGCCGCCGAGTTCGACCGGCGGTTCCCGGCCGCGGTGCGCGACTACCTCGCGTTCCTCTCCCGCAGCGACCTGATGACCCTGCGCCCCTGGCATGAAGCGGCGCTGCTGGAACGGATCGGGCAGTACCGGCCCGGCCCCCGGGAGTTCTTCGGGGAGGTGGACTACCGCGATCCGATGGTGATGCGAACCCACGGGTTTCACTGGTTCGACCTGGCCCGGATGCGGAACGAGCCGCACCCGAGCCCGATCCGGCGGGGCCCGCTGCTCTACAACATGTTCATCACCCGGACCGAGGGATTCGCGACGGGCTGGGAGGAGATGATGCTCGAAGCGGGGATGTTCGCCGACCGGCCCCGGAGCGACGAACTCATCTACATGCTGGTGGCCCAGCGGGCGGCCCGGGCCCTGGGCGATCTGATGATGCACGCCAACCGGTTCTCGATCGACGAGTCGATCGCGTTCGCGTCGGCGAACACGCCCCGCGGCTGGCTCCGGCGCGACGGCGGGCTGGTGGGCTTCGAACAGCACCTCTACCTCCAGCAGCCGGCCTACGGAACCAGCTACCTCATCGGCAAGATGGAGGTCGAGTCGCTGCTGGCCGACTGGGTCCACCGGGCCGGGCCGGCGTTCTCGATGCACGAGTTCATGGACCGGTTCGAGGGCGCGGGTCTGGTGCCGATGTCGATGATCAGGTGGGAACTGACCGGGGTCGACCCAATGGCCGGGACGGGGCCCGCGGCGCCACGTTAGGCGGTCAGTGGATGCCGGTCTCGGCCAGGAAGCCGGCCCACCACGGCGCGTAGCGGGAGGCGGCGAGCTCCGGATCCACCTGGAGGAACACCAGGGCGGGGCTGCGGTCCCGCATCGCCCGGCGGAGCCATTCGAGGCCCCGGCGGCTGTCGCCCAACGCGAGGTGGATCTTCGCGATCTGGTAGACCGGGAGCTCCGGGCCGCGGGCCCGCCGCTCGAGTTCGCCGACGAGGGCCCGGGCCGCGTCCAGCTCGCCCCGGCGGGCCCGGGCGTAGGCCAGTTCGGCGGTCTCGACCGGGCCGCGGTTCGACCGCTGTACCGCGGTGTCGAGCGCCGGTCGCGCCACGCTGTCCGCGCCGGCCGCCACCGCGGCCTGTCCGAACCAGAGCCAGAGTGCGGCGCTCTCGGGGAACTGCCCCAGCGCCCGGCGGCCGGCGGCCTGGGCCTCGTCGTAGCGGCCGGCATGGAAAAGAATCCACGTGGGAAGCGCCGCCGCGGTGGGCGAGAGCGGATCGATGTCCCGGGCCCGCTCGATGACGTCCTCGGCCTCCGAGAAGCGGCCCGCGGCGGTGAGCAGCGTGGCGAGCCGCTCGAGCGTGCGCGCCGACGCCGGCTCGAAGTCGAGGCTCCGCCGGAATTCCAGCTCCGACGTGCCGAAGTCCCAGTCGTGATACAGCGCGATGAGGCCGAGGGTGGCATGCGGCGCGGCGAGCCGCGGCTCGAGGGCAAGCGCCTGGTTCGCCGCCTCGCGCGCCTTGGCGAAGGCGTCGTTCGGCGCCAGCGCGCCGGCCAGACCCAGCCCTGCATAGGCGTCCGCCAGGCCGGCGTGCGCCGGCGCAAATCCCGGGCTCTGTTCGACCACCGCGAGGAAGTGCCGGATGGCGGACCGGAGCGAGTCCGGGCTGCCGACGGCCAACGCGGTCCGGCCCCGGAGGTACCGGCCGTAGTCCATGAGGCCCACCGCCGGCGGTGGGCCGATCCGATCAGCGGTCGGCTGATCGCGCAGCACCGGGGCCACGGCCCTGGCGATTCGGTACCCCAGCGAAAACGCGCTGTCCCCGGGCGGGGCCAACTCGGCCGACCAGAGCCGCTCGCCGGTCTGGGCGTCCATCAGGCGGGCGGAGACGCGCGGCGGACCCGCGCCCGCGTCGACCGACCCGTCGACGATCCAGCGCGCCCGATAGGTCCGGCTCACATCGCGGACGTCTGGCGTCCGGCCCTTCCAGGCGTGCGACGAGCGCCAGCCGACCACCCGGAGTCCAGGGATCTGGCGCAGCGCCCCCGCCACCGACTCGGCAATGCCGTCGCCGAACGGCGGCCCGCCGGCCGTCGCGGACGAGTCGGCGAACGGCAGCACGACGACGGCCGCCTGCGCCGCATCCGGGTCGGCGTCGACTTCGCCCCGGGGGCCGAACCACCACCAGCCCGCGGCGAGCAGGAGCACCGCCGCGGCCGCCGCCGCGTATCGGCGCCGCCGCCGCGCCGCCGCTTCGAACGGCGACTGGATCGGAACCAGCGGCTCGGGGGGAAAGGTGAGCAGCTTCTCGGCCGGCCGTTCGATCACGAGCGACGCCGGATTGCCGATGCGGGGAAGGTGCGGTTCGGTCGGGGCCCGCAGCAGCGCGTCGGCGAGCGCGGCGACTTCGGGATCGGCCGGCTGGCCAAGTTCCTCCTGCCGAAGCCGCTGGAACAGCGCGGCATGGTGGAGCGCCGCGGCTCGTTCGCCGGCCGCGTCGAGGGCCTGCATCAGCCGCCGGGCAACCCGGCCGTCGTGCCGGTCGAGCGACGCGAGGCGCCGCCACCACCCGACGGCGGCGGACGAATTGCCGGCCTCCTCCGCGGCGTCGGCCAGCCGCTCGAGGGCGCCGGCCACCTGGCGGGTGAGGCGCTGCTGCTGATCCTCGACCCAGCGGTCGAACGGTCCGGACTCGGGCAGGAGAAAGCCTTCGAGAAACGGGCCGCCGTACCGCGCGATCGCCTCCTCATCGCGCCGCGCGGCCAACGCCGCCTCGAACTGCGCGAGGTCGGACGCCATCGCCTCGGTGTTGAGCCGGAGGCCGGCCGGGGTCGCGTAAATGATCTCGCCGCCGAGCTCCTGGTTCAGATGGAACACCGCGTCCGAGAGGTACAACTCAGCCTGGTCGGGGTCGGCGTTGGGCCAGAGCAGCGTGATCAGTTCGTCCCGATAGACGGTATCGTCCGCGGCGGCCAGAATGGCAAGCAGGCCGAGGCGGTGCCGCTGCGCCGTCTTGGCCGCTAGCGGGACGCCCGACGACTCGATCGCCGCCCCACCGAGAACGCGAAGCCGGAGCACGGGGCCGGCCCTCAGCGACCGGGGGCCGGCGGCGCGACCGGCCGGGCCTCGGGTCCGCCGGCGCTGCCGCTGTCCCCATCGTCGGCGGCGCCGAGAAACCGGCTGGTGGCCGCGTCGCGGGCCACGGCATGGACGAGCCCGGCGTGTCGCGGGTCGTCCGGCGCGATGGTCTCGATGCGGAACCCCTGGGCGGCGAGCGCGGCGGCCACGTCAGGTCGAAAGCCGGGCTGGAGGCGGATCACGGCCCCGGCCGCCGAGAGGCGCGGGGCCGCCATGGCGCGGGGGAGCGACCAGCCGCGGTCGATCACGTTGCTCAGCACCTGCAGGATGGCGGAAGGAATTCGCTCGCTTCCGGCGCCGCCGATCACCAGCACCGCGCGACCGCCCGCCGACACGATCGTCGGCGTCATCTCGGTGAGGTCACGGGCGTTAGGTGTCGGGTCGGAACGCATGCGGTAGCTGTAGCCATAGACGAACCCGAACTGGGCCGATGCCATCCTGGTGCCGAAGGTCGGCCCGATCGACATCGTGAGCGCCACCGCATTGCCCTCGGCGTCCATCACCGAGAGGTGACTGGTGTCATGGTCGCCGGTGCCGCCATCCCCCAGGGTCGGGCCGTGGCCCATCGCCGCGCGGATCCTCCCGGCCCGGTCGGCGGCGAACGGCGCCGACGAGAGCGTGTCGAGCGGGAACCCGTCGAGTTTCGGCTTGAGAGTGCCCAGCTGCTGCGGCCGGTCGTCCAGCGACTGGGCAATCACTCGAGCGAGCAGTTCGGCGTCGGCGGGATCCGGCTCGCCGCGCGGGGGCGGGAAGTTGCCGAGAATGTTGAGCATCTCGGTCAGCGTATTGCCCCAGGCCCGGCCGCCGGCGGAGGCGACGTCGTAGCCGCGATACGGTGTCCGGACCACCACGCCGTCCTGGACGCCATAGCCGGCAAGGTCGGCGGCCGTGAGATACCCACCGCCGGCGCGCACCTCGTCCGCGATGGCCGCCGCGACCGGTCCGCGGTACAGGGCGTCGACGCCGTCCGCCGCCAGCCGCCGCAGCAGCGCTGCCAGCGCCGGCTGCCGGAATCGCTCGCCTTCGCGGTAGGGGGACCCATCGGGCTTGAGGAAGTGACGGGCGGTGCCGGGCGTGGCGGCCAGCGCGTTCCTGGTCCGCACGAAGGCAGCCGCCAGCCGCGCCGGTACCGGAAAACCGTCCTCGGCCAGGGCGATCGCCGGGGCCAGCGCCTCGGCGAGCGTTCGCCGCCCATAGCGCGCCACCATGCGGGCGAGGGCCGCCGGGGCGCCCGGAATCGCCGCCGTCCGGAAACCGGTGCGGTCGTCATCGGCGCCCGCGAGGGGCGGCACGCCGGCCGGGGCTTCGGTCGCGCCGTCGATGGCGATGAGCTCACCCGCAGCGAGGCGAATCAGAATCTGGGCTCGGCCGCCGACGCTGGTGTTCGCCGGATCGGTGACCATGATCGCGAAGGCTGCGGCGGCCGCGGCGTCGACGGCGTTGCCGCCGGCGTCCAGGGCCGAGCTGGCGGCGCGGGTCGCGAACACCGACCCGGACGCCGCCATGCCTCGGGAACCTTCAGCGTGTTTCGGGTCGGGTTGCGCGCCGGCGCGGGTGGCCGCCAGTCCGAGGATGACGGCGATGGCGGCCGGTGCCCGGCGCACCCGCGTCACGACCGGGCGACGGGGTAGAACCGGACGTGCTCGACGTCGTTCCCGTCCTTCCAGACGCCGATGATCCCGTCGGGGTAGGCGGCGGTCATCCGGAACTTCGGCGGACCGTCGAGGCGGCCGAGGAACCGGCCGTCCGCCCCGAGGATGGCGTACCGGCGGCTCGGATTGCCGGCAGTGCCGAACTCCTCGACCCAGAGGGTGCCGTCCGACACCGGGAAGATGCCGGCGATCCACGGCTTGGTCTCGGGGTAGGTCGCGTTGTCGATCCGGGCGAGGAACTGATCCTTGAACTGCTGCGGGATCGACCGGAACTGCGGGGTGCCCTCGAGGACGTCCTTCTGTTCCTGCTTGTGGGCGGCAACTTCGGACTCGGCCACCCGGGCCGCCGGCGCCGCCACCCGGATGATCCGGCGGAGCGTTCCGTCAGGATTGCGGGCCTCGATCTCCCACTGGGCGTTCGTGGCGACGTAGAACGTCTCGGCCCCGACGCCGGTTGCGGTGACCTTGCCAAGCGGGACGGGGCCCGGGGTCGGCATCGACTGTCCGCCGAAGCTCAGCACGGCGTCCACCATCTCGATGCCGGGAAACCGGCCGAGGGTATCGGTGACCGACCCATCGGTCCCGTAGCGGATGAGGGCGACGGAGTCGCGGTAGCTGCCTTCGTGCTTGGCGCCGATCGTGAACCCGAGCCGCATCCCGATGATCGACCCGTCGCCCAGGAGGCCGACCGGAATCGCCATGCCGAACTGGCCGCCCGGTCCAGGCGCGAGCTGCGCCTGGGCGCCCAGGTTGAAGCTGCGGTGGTAGTCGCCGTTCGGCGCGAGGACGGACAGCCGTTGCAGCATCATGTCGGAGGCGAGCAGAGAATCCCCGGCCGACCGCCACAGCCCGCCGACGGCCTGGAACTCGCCCGGTCCGGAACCTTTGCGGCCAGCGGAGAGCAGATGATTGCCGCTCGCGTCGAAGAAGCGGATTTCGTTGAGGGTGGCGACGGCGATTCGGCCGTCACCGAGGCGCACCGCGCCGGTCACCTGGACGAGATCGATCTCGGGCCGTTCGCCACCGCCGATGTCGAGCGAGGGCTCGGCCGCGATCGTCCAGGCCTTGCCGGTCTCCCAGGTGCCGTTCGGGTTCTCCACGATCTCGACGCCGGCGCTGTCGCGGGTGGCGCTGGTCGAGCCGGCACCGGGCCGGCCGGCACAGGAGCAGGAAAGCAACAGGGCGCCAGCGAGCGCCAGACGCGGAGCCGTCACGGCAACCTCGGGAACGGGATGCCGAAAACTAGTCCCGTTCGCGGGCTCCGGCGATGGGGCGGCCGTTCAGGCGGGTTCGGGCAGGCGGCTGAGGTCGGAGCGGGGTAACTCGCTGATATGGGAGACGATACCGTGCGCGGAACCCGGCTGGTCGAGCGGCTCCGCCAACGGGTCGATGCCCGAACTGTCGGCGCCGGTCTCGAACGGATCGCGGAACCGGCTGCTCAGGTCCTCGTTGCAGTCGATGACCATCACGACGAGGCCGGTCGTCATTCGGGCGCCGGCGACCCGAACGGCCCGCCGGTCGGGTTCGCCATAGGCGGACACCAGTTTGATGCCGGCCGGGATCGAGCGCGCCGCCACCCGGCTCATGACCGGGCCCGGAGCCGCCAGAACGATCTCGAGTTCCGGTGAGAGCGGCGTCCTCGAGAGCCACGCTGCAGCATCGTGCAGTTCCGCGGCCGATGTGGCGGCCAGCACGTAGCTGAGTTGCGGGCGACTGGCGATCGGCTCGGTCATGAATCCTGGTTTCTCGAGTGCCGGATTCGTGAAGAGCAAGGGTGGTGCCTCGCCGCGGTCGGTCGACCTGGTGGCGTCGCAGTCCCATGTCAGATCGAGACCTAACGGCACAGTCGGCGGGGCATCGCGAGGGTTGGCCGGCGGGATCCGGACGGGCGAAGCGCAAGCGCGTTTCTCTCTCCGGCCGCTCGATCGCGCCAGATTGTGCACGGCGGAAAAATTCGCCGCCGAGGCGGGGGTCGGCGGCCAGTGGTCGTGGCGGCTATCTTCAGCGCGCCTTTCCGGACGGATCAAATCCCGATGAAACCGCTGGCCGTGGCAGGGTGGGTGCTCTGGGCCCTCGAGGCGGTGTTCGTGGTCCTGCTGTTCATCCAGCGGAACGTTGGCGACGATGCCGCGGGCCGGGGGATGGCGACCGGGTTCGCGATCCTCCTGGCGCCGATCGTGCTGGCGGCTGGCGCCCTCATGTTGTGGGGAAGGCGGGGCGGTCCGGCGGCCGCCTACTGGGCCGGGCTCTTCGTCGTGAGCATTCCCGTGCTCTTCAGTGCCTGGCGGTTCGCGACCGGCAAGGTCGCGAGCTTCGGGCGGGCCGCCTACCGGGCGCAGTTCGGGCGGTTCGCCGATCCCCGGCTGACCGACCTGGCCAAGGCCATCGACCGGGCCGACCTCGAACGGATGCGGGGGCTCCTCTCCCCAGGTCCGGTCGACTACACCGCGCGGGATCCGGTCGGCCGCACCATCCTCGGCCACGCGATCTTCCGGGTCATCGGGGACTACACCAACCGTGGCAGTATCGAGCCGGTTCGGATCCTGCTCGATGCCGGGGCGCCGGCGCGGGAGGACGTCATGGCGCCCGAGAGCACCCCGGCGAATCCGGACGGAAACCACCTGCTCATTCAGTTGGTCGGGGCCCGAGACACCGCGTTGCTCGATCTGCTCCTCAGTCGCGGGCTCAGTGCGGACGGGGTGGACTCGGACGGCAGTCCGGTGCTGTTCTCCACCTATCTGTCGACGCCGGTGCTTGAGGTGTTGCTCCGGCACGGCGTGGATGTCACCGTCCTCGATCCCCGGTCCGACCGGGCGGGCTGGACGACCGCCATGGTCCGGGCGCTGTTCGAGGAGTGGGATCAGGCCGCGCTGTTGGTCGATCGCGGCGTGCCGGTTGACCACGCCGCCGCCGATGGCACGACGCTGGAGTCGATCCTCGCGGAGAAACGCGAGCAGAGCGGTTCGTCGCCCGGGCTGGACTCGCTCGCCGCCCGGGTGACGGAACGGCGGGGGCGGATACCCTGACATGACGAAGGCGCCGCCGGAACCGGCGGCGCCTCCCTTGCGGCGACCGACGAAGGCGTCAGAAGCCGAATCGATAGGCAAACCCGATCGAGTAGGTCACGTCCCACTGCT
>JBFXAY010000113.1:0-12251 GCA_050183815.1 Gemmatimonadales bacterium
GGCGTCTGAAGCTCGTCTTCGGGTAGGTGAAGGAACGGGGAGTGGCTCACGGGTGCAGTGGCGACCGCGCGCTCCGGCGCGTGCAGGAGGACGTGTGCTCGGCTTGACAGAAAGCTTTCAGAGGCGAACATGAAGACTGACGAGGCCGCCAGAGGCCTGGCGCGCCGCCTGGTGTCCCGGTGGCGGCCTCGCAGCTTATGTTCTAACCGTTAGGCATCTTCCCCAGCACTCGATCTTGGCCGAGAATTCGGCCGGGCATTGCCACCTCGCGCCAGCGGACGTACGTTCTAGGGTACGTCTAACAGGTCCGTCGGCATGTCCAAGGTCCCGCCCATCATTCCCATTACCGATTTCCGACAAGACGCCGCCCGAGCGTTGGAGCGGGTCCGTAAGTCCCGCGCCCCCGTCGTGATCACTCAGCGGGGCCGAGCCGCGGCTGTCATGCAAAGCGTCGAAGCGTATGAGGCGGCGGAGCGGGAACGGCAGCTCCTCCGCCTGCTCGCCGCTGGAGAACACGAGATCGCCCTGGGGAAGGGCCGGACCCTGGAAGCCGTGCTCGCCGACGCTGAGCGAATGATCCAGGACGCTGAGGGGTGAAGGTTCGGTTCACCCCTTCGGGCGAGCGGCAGTTCCTCGGGATCGTTGCCTACATCCTGGCCCACCGGCCGAGCGCTGCCCGCCGGTTCCACGCTCGGGCCGTTGCGGCGCTGCGGCGCCTTGAGCGGTTTCCGGAGTCCGGTCGTCGTATTCCGGAGTTTCCAGACCTTCCGTATCGGGAAGTCGTTCTCCGCCCATATCGGCTCTTCTACCGGGTGGCCGGGGATACTGTCTGGGTCGTCGCGGTGTGGCACGGTGCCCAGCTGCCGGCCGAGCCCAGTTCCCCGGAAGATGCCTAACACCGTCTTGCTGCAGCCGGGCGCCCCGGGCCCAGGTTTGCCAAGTCGCGGCCGCGTCTGAATATTCCGGGGAGTTGGTGCGGCCGCTCAGCTCCGCCGGTGGGCGCCCGCAGCAGAAGACTATACGTTAGGCAGACCAGCAGCGGTCGGATACGAACGCCGGGACTCCGGGGGCACAGCGAGGTAGCCATGGTCGAACAACCTGGATCTATAGCTCTTTCAGACCACTCGAAGAGCGGGCGATTCAGCGAGCGCTGGTTCGCTGTCAGTGTCGCGCTATTCCTGATTCTGTTGAACGTCGTCGCGTTCACGCCGTCTCTTGTCGATACGTCGCGACGAAACGCACCGCTTCCCCTGACACCGCTCCTGCTGGTTCACGCGGCGGTGTCCGTGGGGTGGCTCCTGCTGTTCCTCGCGCAGACCACACTGGCTGCCACGTCGCGACTGACGACGCAGCGCCGCGATAGGAGCGGGCGGGGGCGCTTGCTTCGCTTGACGGGTCGCGGGGACGCGGCTCGCCTCGGCGACGGCCCGGTTTTCGGCCTCGAAGCGCCTATGTTTCACGCCAGTTCCGATCTCGGAGGCGGGTTCGTGCGGTCATTTCGAAGTCCCTTCGGGGGACTCGCGGGACTCCTTCCGATGCTGATCGGGTGCGGTGGGTCGACCAGTCCCGTTCCGCCGCCTCCCCCTCCCACCCCTTCCTCGGTGGCGATCACGGCTGGCGACCAACAGACCGCCGCCGGCGGAGCGGCGGTCAACATCCCGCCCGCGGTCGTCGTTCGGGACGCCCAGAGCCGCGCCATGGCGGGTGTCGCCGTCCAGTTCTCCGTCACCGAGGGGGGTGGATCCGTCGAGGGGTCCAACCCCGTCACCGACGCGTCGGGCGTCGCCCGGGTAACCCGGTGGACCCTCGGCACGTCCGGCGCTCAGCGCCTCACCGCTCAGGTCGGCGCCCTCCCGCCCGCGGTGTTTCAAGCCTCGCTCGCGCCTGGAACGGAGTCGATCGAGGTTGGGCTGCCAGCGGGCGGGGGAAGCCACGAGATCACCACCGCCAACCACCCGTATCGCGGCCTCAAACTGACGGTTCCGGCCGGCGCCCTGACCGGCGGCGCGAGCTGGCGCTTCCGGGTCGTCACGCCGATCACGCCTCCAACCCTTCCGGCGGGATACCAGGTGAGCGGGCCGGTGCTCGAGGTCGCAACCGAACAGGCCCGGGCAACCGGGCTGATGACCCTCGACATCCCGATCAGCACCCCGGCCGGGCGAAGTGTCCTGATCGCCTTTCGCGACCCCGCGCGCGGCGTGACGGAGATCATGCCGACGGTGGCCCGCTCGGCGACCTCAATTCGGGTTGTCACCACCCACCTGCGGGGGGACCTGCTCCCCGGGCCGACGCCTGCGACCAGCCGGGCAAACTCGGCGAGTAGCCGGCTGGTGCCCGTGGGCGAGATCTTCCCGATTTCGTTTCTGCTCCCCGCGCCCGACGTCCCGCCGCTCCTCGATCCGGCGATCGATCGGTGGCCGGTCCTCGAGAACGGGTCGGCAGCATTTCCCGACGGCCACGGGCTGGCCATTCCGGCCCTCGAGGCGCTCAGCCAACTCTTCGTTGGCCCGCCGCTCGCATCGTTCGTGAAGGGCCTCGATCAGGTCGGTTTCTACGCCGAGCCGGCGGTGCTCGGCGCCCTGTTGGTCGCCCACCGTCGCCTGAACGCGACGCTCCCGGGAGTGCTCGGAAGCCTGAACGCCCTGCTTCGCGCGCTCCCCAAGGCGGAGCGCGACGAGCTGGTCAGCCAGTCGCTCAACGCCAACATGGCCGTCAGCGGGGTGACCCCGGTGGCCTTTACCACCGCCACGGGCGAAAGCGCGGCCTTCGCGACGGCGTTCGGAAGCAGCGGCACGACCCTTTCGGTGCTCAGTTCGGCGCTCCCCGGTGTCCTCTCCGTGGGGCGCGACCCGGCCGCGGGCTTCGCGGGTCTGACCGTCAAGCGGACCCTCGACGCGCTGGGGATCCCGACGGATGGCGTCACGCCACTGCCCTCGACGATCCTGCCGTACGAAGAACTCGGGGACCTCCTCGGCGACCTGCGCTCGCTTCCGGGATTGTCGCCAACCGCCCGAGCCGCGCTCAACAAGACCCTCGCGGAGCGAGCCGGGCTCCCCGAGATTCTTCTCGAGATCCGGGCCCTCGCCAGCGGACCGTGGGCCCCGGTCGAGGCCGACCGAATGGTCCTGCGCTCGCCGAACGCCCTGCTCCGGATTCTCGGCGTCGACGCGAGCATGATGGTGAACTTCCAAGCCGGCGCCGAGGTGGCCCGAAGCAGCACGACGACGCTGGCCATCGCCGAGGTTCCGGCCATCAGCGCGCTACCCAGGCTCGTGCTCGCGCAGATGGTGCTGTCCCCATTTGTCAGCGTGTCCGGGAGCCTGAAGCAGGTGACGGCGCGGTTGTTCGACCTGGTGCGAGCCCCGTTCGCGATCACGCCGGACGACGTGACGCTCGACGACGACAATGACGTCGCGCTGGAGGCCGACGTTCCCTTGGCACCCGGGAGCGGATTTCGGATTCGCTGGCAATGGGGTGACGGCGAGACCACCGAGAACCTCGGCCTCACGACCGGAACGCACCGGTACGATGCGCCCGGCGACTACCCCGTGGTCGCCACCCTCCTGAGCCATCCCGACGGAGTCGTCTTGGCCGCCGACACGATCCTGGCCCGCAACCCCCAGGAACCGTTCTGGCGAATCACCAGCTTCGAGGATTTGGATGGGTTCCTGGAGGAGGAGACTCCGCACGCCGCGCTCGGGAGCATCTATGACGCCGCGTTCCGCCTGCTGGCGGCGCCCGGTGCCGGCTTGATCGCCATCCAGGAGACCGGACCCGGCACCACGTCGCTGCGCCTCCGGGTGCTTCCCACCTCCCTGTGGGACGAAACGTCATGCTGTCCGCCGCCCGAGTCGGCGCTCCCGGGCGAGTTCCTCCAGCTGCTTGGCACGCAACCGTCGATCACCCACCCAGTCGGGCCGTTCTTCGCCGGCTTCGGGGTCACCCAGTGGTCGCAGTCCACTGGCGACCTCGGGGCCGGGACCCTGACCGCGCAGGTCGTCGTCGGTACCGAACCGCGGGTCATCAAGGACCTGGGTACCCAAACCGCACCGAAAGACCTGCTCCGCACCTCGGCCACCCGCTCCGGGACGCTGATGACGGGGACGATCACAGCCTACGCGTGGTTCCAGGGCGACGACGGGATCGATCCCGACGACCCACCGGCCACCTACCGCCTGAGATTCACGGCGGTTCGGTTGAAATGAGGGAGCCGCCAGCACCAGGGGGAACGATGCGCTTCGCGCCGAATGTCTTTGACGTCTGGGTGTTTCGACGGCGCGCGGAACGCGTCGAGTTCCTCCTGCTCCATACCTCGCTCGACAAGGCGGCTCGCCACTTCAACGGCGGTCGGTTCTGGCAGATCCCCAGCAACGTGGTGAACGACGGCGAATCGATCACCGACGCGATCGGCCGGGCTCTCGCCGGATTCGGCCTTCGTTCCCGACGCATCTGGGCCGGCGAGCACGCGTACATCATCTACAACCGGCGCTTCGAGGAAATGCAGGTCATCGGGGTCTACGCCGCCGAAGTCGCCGAAGGCGACGTTTCCCTCGATCCGGCAGAGCACGCGGAGTACGAGTGGCTCCCGTTCGAGACCTGCCTCGAACGAGTCCACTATCGTGGCCTGAAGGATGGCCTGCGGTCCGTGCAGGAGTACGTCACCGGCGTGGAGCGTCCAGCCAAGGAGCTGTGCCTCTACGTCGCGGTGGCGGATTGACGGACCAGCGCCGCATGGATCTGGCTGGCCTGGTCGTGACAGGCGCCTGTTACGCTCATCAGCGAGTTCGATGTTAGGCGCCCTGGCTCGGCGCTTGCACGGGGCGCCGCAGGACTAGCCACTCAGCCCATGACCAACGCCCACCGCCGATGGCCCGCCGCCTCAGTACTCGCCGTGGCGCTCTTCGCCGCCTGTTCGTCGGCGACGTCGCCAGGCCCGCTTTCGCCGCCACCCCCGCCCCCCCCGCCACCGCCGCCGCCGATTCTCCAGGTTCAATGCGATCGGGCTGCCACGACCTGCCCCCGGATCGTCATCGCGGGCGACCCCGTCGCAAACACCCCTACCTTCCAAGGCTATGCGGACGCCGCCCTGCTTCGGGACCCCAGAACGGCTACCAGGGTCTGGATGGTCTACACCTATCTTGCCGGCCGACCGGCGAACTCCACCGGCGGCCAACCGGTCGGCGTCCCGCATACCGCCACGCATCTCGCTGAAAGCACCGACGGCGGAGTGAATTGGACCAGGGCCGCGGTACTCTGGGATGCACCGCTCAGTAACGATCCCGAGGGGCTCGGACCACCGAGCTACTTTGGGTCGGAAACGCCCAGCCTCGTGGCGGCAACCGAGGGCGGGACCGTCCGGTGGTATGCGGCACGACTCTCGTACTTCCTGGAGCCGGTCTCGGCCTACCAGCCCAGGTATGCGAGCAGCTGGACCATCCGGGTCGCGACGGCGACCGGACCCACCCCCGCCGTGCTCGCCACGGCACCCGAGGCCGTGCTTGGCATCGGGTCCACCGCCGCGGCGTTCGCGCCAACGATTCGGCTTTCGACCCTCTCGAGCTCGTTGAACGGGTGTGGGCTATGGAACAACCCGGCGTTGGCATTGGAGGGCGGTCGCCTGTTCCTGCTCACCGAGTGCCTGGAGTTCGACGGCAGCCAAGTTAGCGATCTCCGCTCGCGGATCGTGGTCTTCTCGACCGCGGCAACGGGGCCGCCGACGGCTTGGACCTGGCGCTACGACGGGGTCCTCGCCGACCGCGCCGTGGCGACGGAATTGGGCGCCGCCCGGGTTGTCTCGGCCAACGTGTCCACCGCCGAGGACGGCCGGCGCCTGCTGCTCCTCTCGCTGGCCGCGGGAGGCGGGATGGTGAGCCAAGGTTGCGCGGCGATGTTGCTGGGCGGCTTGGCGCCGCCGACCCTGTCCCGCACCAACGGGGAACTGAACCTCCTCGCGCGCGTGACGAATCAAGCCGACCCTGCCTGGTACACGGGCGCGTGTGGCCACGACGCGGGGTCCGCGACCGGGATCGTCGCCGCCGCGGCCGTCACGACGATCGGCCTTCAATCCGAGCTTCGGGCGACGCGGGTGCGCCCGTAGTCGCGAGCCCGTTGCAAGGCTCGTCATCGGGCACTCTCGCATCGGCTCAACGGCGTTTTCGCCTCCGGGCATTCTGAAACGAGCGGTGGCACCCGGTCGACGCTCGGCCCGGACCGGCCGAGTCAGGCGGGTGGCATCGGACGTCAGCCAGACGTCACGCTCTCGGTGGGGCTCGCCTGGCATCGGTTCGAGACCCCGGCGAAGAACACCATCATCTGGCACAACGGCACCAGCTGGTTTGATTGGAACACCATCGACTACCGGCAGGTGCCGGTCACCCTGACGCCAGCGCGTCATGTGGCGACCGAGGACGGGTCGGTGACGTTCTCCGCCGCCGTCACCGGCGCCCCGGCCGGGGCCACCTTTCGCTGGGATTTCGAGGGTGCCACCGACCCGGAGTCAGGAGACCTTCTGGTCAAGGAAACCATCGACACCCCCATCCCGACCCTGAACTACCGGCTCGAGCGAGCGAAGATGGGAGTGGTGGGCGGGGTCCCATTCGCGAAGATGACCGTCCGGGTCCTCGACGCGAAAGGCCGTCCGGTTGGCCGGGACGAGGCGTTCGTGAAAATGGTGGGTGACCAGGTCGCCTGGCGACTGGAGTCAATCAGCTCGATCGAAAAGACCGGGGCGGACGCCGATTTCGACGCGGTGCTCGCCAACCCGTCCGAGTGGGTGGTGTTCGTGTTCCTGAACCCGGTACCGGCCATCGCCGCAACTTTTCCAACCCCCGGCGTGTACCTCCAGCGTCGGCCCGGCCACGCCGACGTGCCGATCGCCTTCGCGCCCACCGGCGCGACCACGATCCCGTTGGCCCACCGGGTGATCAACCCCGGCGTCCGGGTCACCGGAACCCACACGTGGACGGGCGACGTCACGTCGGGTCAGGTCGAGGGCAACGGGACGCCGCTCAACCAGACCTGTACCCAATTCCTGGGCTCCATCACCGCCACCAAGGCGGGCGAGGTGCTCTCCGGCGAGATCGGCCGGCACATCACGCGGCTGGCCGCCTGCGATGGTGGGCTGCTCGACATCCTCAACCGGGCCACGTTCACGGCGAGGAGGCTGCCGCCCGCTGGTTGAGGGGTGCCGGCCGTTCCCGGCATGGCGGCCGGCTACTGGCGCTTGAGCGACCGCTATGCCAGAATCCTGCGGCATTCGAACGGCCGCCCTCTCCGCTACGGAGCATCTCGATGGCAGACCTGAAGACCAAGCCAACGCGCGCCAGCGTTGCCGACTACATCGCATCACGCGCCAGCGACCAGCAGGGTATCGACGTGCGGCAGGTGATGAAGCTGCTCGCGAAGATCACCGGGAAGCGCCCCCAGATGTGGGGGCCGAGTATCATTGGGTACGGGAAGTACCGCTACACCTACGACAGCGGCCGGACCGGCGAGATGCCGCTCGTGGGTCTTGCCATCCGCGGCCGGGACCTCGTTCTCTATGTCCTCGCGGAGGATGCCTCGCAGAAAGCCCGGCGCGCGAAGCTCGGCAAGCACAGCATGGGTAAGAGCTGCCTCTACTTCCGACAGCTCGCCGATCTCGACGTCGCGGTGCTCGAGGATCTGGTGAGGGCATCGATCGCCGGGATCAAGCGCCGCTACGGCGGGACCTGACGGGCTGGCTCAGGAACGGGCCACGCTCGAGCAAGCCCGGGCTCAACCGCCAGTCAGCGACTCCCGCAACCCCACCCGCGCCGCCCGCCGCGTGGGAATCCAGGTCGTCGCCAACACCACCGCCACGATCGCCAGCGATACGCCCACCGCCAGCACGACCGTGAGACCCACGCCGATCGGGAAGTAGTAGCTGAACCCAACGCCAACCGCGGCAAGGACCGGGGCCGCCAACACCGCCCCCCGGCCCAGCTGCCGAGCGGCCTGCCGGAGCAGGAGTCCGCGGACCCCCGCCTCGGTGGCGCCGAGGGCCCGACGGATGCCGATCTCGCCGCGCCGGAGGCCGATCGAACGAGACATCAGGCCGTACGTCCCCACCACCGCCAGGAACAACGCGAACCCGAAACAGGCCGCGAACAGCTTCGACACCGACAGCGCGATGAACCCGGCCTTCCGCACCACCTCCGCGTAGGGTTGGACGCCGTCGGGGACGAGCAGCGGATCGGCCTCACCCACCGCCTGGATCAGCGCGGCCCGCCCGGCGCTCGGCGTCGACCGGTACCGCGCCATCACGACCGCAAACGGGCCGTCGTCCTGCAACAAGGGCAAGTAGATCGCGTCCGGACCGCGATCCCGGGAGAGGGGATTGCCGTAGGTCACGTCGCTCGCGACCCCGACAATGGTGCGCCACGTCGTGGTATCGCCGGCGCCGGCCAACCGGATCTGGTCGCCCACCGGCGCCCGCTCGCGACCCAAGATCTGTTGGGCGGCTGGCTCCGGGCCCTACTTACCGCAGCGCCAATGATCGAGCGGCTCTCCGAGATCTACGACACGCCCGAGCTGAGCTTCAGCTACCCGGCGTCCTGCGCGGTCGCTGTCTACGACTGGCCGGAGACTCCGTCGTTGCGGCGGGTCGTGGTCGGACTTCCAGGCCCTGACGGTACCCCGGGCTGGGCCAACGGTCAGGTCGGCTTTGGCGTCACCACGGCCGGTGCCGGTGGCCACGCCACGGTGGCCGCAGTGATCGCCGCGGGTGAGCTCCACCCCGCGGGCAGTCCAGGCGATCTCGTGCCGCGGCAGTTCGCCGGCTTCCCGGCTCTTTGGCGGGATGGGGTCGGGGACGGGGCGTGGACCTGGGTCTACGTCGTCGCCCACGGCTTGCTTCGGACGATCAGCTGGAGCCGTCCGGCTGACGAACCGCTTCAGCGAGCGGTCCTCGAGTCGATCCGGCTTGGCGAGCGGAGGTAGCACTCAGGGGAGGACCTGCAGGCGGACCTGGTCGCTCCGGCCACCGCCCAACCCAGTGTTGCAGCGGACGGGCGCCCGGGGCTCTGTTTCCCAAGTCGCGGCCGCACCTCCATATTGAACTGCGGCCGGTGCGGCCGCTCAGCGCCGGGCGGCGCCCGCCGCTGAACACTAATCGTTATGCAGCCCGTGACCATGTTCGCTCATCCATGAGCATTTCTGACACGCACTCGCGGCGAGGGTGACCATGGCGAGTCCGATACCGATCTACCTTGAGATCGGCGCCAAGCGCACCTTCGCCGCGGCGGTGGAGTGGCCGGGGTGGTGCCGGTCCGGCCCCACGGAGGACGCCGCCGTCGCGGCTTTGGTGGCCCACGGATCGCCCTACGCTGCCATCCTGACGGGGACGCGGCTGGGCTTCCGCGCGCCCACACAACCGAACGCCCTCCGCGTGGTCGAACGGTTGCCGGGGACGCCGATGACTGACTTCGGCGCCATCACAGTCCCGCCCGCGGTCGATCACGACCGCGACTGCGACGAGCCGACGCTGCGTCGCTTGGAGAAGATCGCCCGCGCCGCGTGGCAGGCGTTTGATACGGCAGTCGAGGAGGCCCAGGGGCACCGTCTGGCCACCGGACCACGCGGCGGCGGGCGGTCGCTCGGCGCGATCGTCGCCCATGTCCTTGGTGCGGACGAAGGGCATTTGAGCGCCGTAGGGTGGAAGGGACCAAGCGCCGGACCGGCCTCGCGGCGCCTGGAGCGGATGCGTGCGGCCATCATCGAGGCCCTGTACGCGGCGGGCACGGGGGTCCTGCCGGGCCGGGGACCGCGCGGGGGCACCCGCTGGACGGCGCGCTGGTTCGCCCGGCGCGTGGTGTGGCATACCACGACGCATACGTGGGAGATCGAGCGGCGGCGCGGTGATCAGTCTCGGTAGCCGCGGTGGGCGCCGCTCTGGCTGCCTAACCCGTGGCTGCTGCCGACGCCGCGCCGCGACATCAAGTTGGAAGTGCAACAAACCGGGTCATGCTCCATAGCATTCCTCCGGGGTGCGGAAGCCCAGGCGCTTGCGAGGCCGACGGTTGAGGTGGGTCTGGCCGCCCAACGCCGCAGCGGGGCGGAGGTTGCCGTGTCCGGGCGATGCCCCGAACGTTCAGCGGTTCAGTGCGGTCCGGGGTCTTACTAGGACCGCCCCGGCCCGACCCTCAGCGCGGAGGACGCGATGCTCCCGGCCCGGATCCTGACAGCCTTGCTCGCCGGAAGCCCTCCCCCGGCCGCGGACACCCTGCTCGTCCCCCGCTTCGAGGCCGCCCTCCTCCTCGACCAGCACCCCGACACCTCCGCTAACGCCAGCATCGGCGACGTCGACGGCGACGGCCACCTCGACATCGTCCTCGCCAAGGGCCGCCACTGGCCCGGCCGAGACCGGGTCTTCCTCGGCGACGGCCGGGGCGGCGTCCGCCGCTCCTACCCGGTCGGACGGATTGCCGACCGGACCTACACCAGCGGCCTCGCGGACCTCGACGGCGACGGCGACCTCGACCTCGTCGTGAGCAACGACCGCCCCGACCCGAAACGGATCTACCTCAGCGACGGGAAGGGCGCCTTCACCCTGGCCGGCACCGTCGGCGATTCGACCTGGCCGACCCGCAACGCCGCCATCGCCGACCTCGACGGCGACGGGCTGCCGGATGTCGTCCTGGCCAACCGGTACGGCCCCCGGCCCGGCGGCAACTTCCTCTGCCGGAACCTCGGCGGCGGCCGGTTCGCCTCGCCCTGCCTCCGGATCACCGACTACTCGGCCACGACGATCACGGCGGCCGATTTCGATGGCGACGGGCGGCTCGACCTCGCGGTCCCGCACCGGGACGGGGGCCAGAGCCGGGTGGTGCTCCAGAACGCCGCCGGCGGGTTCGCGGACGCGCGCACGGTGCCGTTCGGGCCGGCGGACGGCACGATCCGGATGGCGGAAGCGGGCGACTTCGACGGCGACGGCCGGCTCGACCTGGTGGCGATCGACGAGCGGATCGGGGCCCGGATGTATCCGGGACTGGCGGGCGGCGGGTTCGGGCCGGGCCGGCCGCTGGGCGACCCGGGCCTGAGCCCCTACGCGCTCAAGGTAGCGGACGTCAACGGCGACGGGCGGCCCGACATCCTGGTGGGCTTCATCGAGGCGCCGTCGGCGGTGTTCCTGAACGACGGCGCCACCTTCCGGCGGGTGAACTTCGGCGACAGCCAGGGCACGGTCTACGGGTTCGCGGTGGGGGACCTCAACGAGGACGGGCGGCCCGACATCGTCGCCGCCCGGTCCGAAGCCCCAAGCGTGGTGTATCTGGCGCGCTGAGCCTCGAGCAAGCACTCTGACCAGGCAAGCCGGCAAGGGGCAGATCGGCAAAGACTTGCCAGGCGCAGAACGCAAATGAATACCTTGCATGAGCTTGACCCGTAGACCCCACCCGGGGATGCCGTCCCGGGCGGCTTCGGGCCAAAGTAGCGTTTCGCGCCCCACGCCGTGGCGCCGGCATTGCCGGGTTGCGCAAAAAAAACTCCGTACGATCTTAGCGTAGGCGTCCCAGCTCATCACCCCGATCGAGACTGGTTACCCCCGCGCCGAGAGCTGCTTGTGCTCCGATTCCAGTCGTTTCCGCTCCAGGTCGAGCTTGCTGATCTCCTGCCCAAGCGACTTCTCCCGGTCGCGCCAGTTCTCGCGTTCCTGGGCCTTCTTCGCACTCACGGCCGCAAGCTGCGCCAGCTTGCGCTCGATCAACACGGCGCGATTTCGATCGGTCTCGGCCTTTCGGGCTCCCTCGAGGTGCCGTTCCGCCCGGGCGGCCTCGCCAGCCAGCGACTTGTGACTGTGTTCCGACCGGGCCGACTCCAGGGCGCGCTCCGCGCGGCCAACAGCCTCCTCGAGCGAGGCCCGCTCGCGCTCGCCACCGCCATCCGGGTGCTCGCCGCGAAATCGGGTCACGGAGTCCTTCGCCTCCGCCAGCTCCACCTCCTTCGCGGCGACCGGTACGTCCGCCTCGGCGAAGGCCAGAACGCTGCTCCAGGCCGCTACCTGGGGCCGGTGGACTTCCGCCTGGTCCTTCGCGGTCTCGAGTGCCCGGGCGGTTGCCTTCGCCAGCGCCTCGAGTCGCTCCATCTCGGCGTGGTTGGCGCGTTGTCGGCCCAGGGCCTTGTCCAGGCCGGCCTTCGCTCGCTGCAGGGCTGCTGTGGCGTTGGCCAGACGTTGGACGGCGTCCGGGGTGAGCAGGGCGTTACCATTGGATGCGCGCTGCATGGCGCTGCCTCCG
>JBFXAY010000114.1:0-11905 GCA_050183815.1 Gemmatimonadales bacterium
GGGTGGAACAGATCACGCAGCGGGATCCCGCCGCCCGCGGATGCCAGCTGTCGCTCCTGGTCCGGGGGCAGGGACGGGAAGCCTTCGACCGGGTCCGCGGCCGCGGCATCCTTCCCGACTTCCGGCAACCCGACGTGATCCGGATGGCACCGGTGCCGCTCTACAACTCCTTCGAGGACGTCTGGCGCGCCGGGACGGCGCTGGCGGAGGCGCTCGATGCCTGATCGCGTCGGTCCCCGGTTCGTGGTCGTCGGCGCGGGCCTGGTGGGTTCGCTCACGGCCGCGTTGCTGGCGCGGGAGGGGTATCCGGTCGAAGTGATCGAGCGGCGCGGCGATCCGCGGACTGGCCGGATGGAGGGCGGGCGGAGCATCAACCTGGCGATCAGCGCCCGGGGTCTCAACGCCCTCTCCCGGCTCGACCTCGACCGCGACATCCTGGCCCTCGGCATTCCGCTCTACTCCCGGGCGATTCATGCGACCGACGGGTCGATCGTCCGTCAGCCCTACGGCGTCGGAAAACAGGCGATCAACTCGTTCTCCCGCGGCGAACTCAACCGGGTGCTGGTCCGGGCCGCGGGCGAGTCGCCCAACGTGACGTTTCATTTCGGCCGCCGCTGCGTCGACGTGGACCTCGCGGAAGGGGCGGTGGCCCACGTCGACCACTCGGGAGGCGATCCGCGGGTGAGCCGTGGCATCATCGTCGGCGCCGACGGCGCGTTCTCCGCCGTGCGGGCCGTGCTCCAGAAACGGGAGCAGCAGGACTACTCCCAGGATTACCTGCGGCACGGCTACAAGGAACTCTTCATCCCGGCCTCCCCGTCCGGCACGGCGGCGCTTGACCCGAACGCCATGCACATCTGGCCCCGGCATCGTTTCATGATGATGGCCATGGCCAATCCGGAGGGGACGTTCACGGTCACGCTCTACCTTCCGATGACCGGCCCGAACGGCTTCGACACCCTGCGGACCCGTGAGGACGTCAGCGCGTTCTTCCAGCGGGAGTTCCCGGATGCCGTGCCGCTGATGCCGACGCTGCTGGACGACTTTTTCGCCAATCCGACGGGGTCGATGGTGACGGTGCGAACCTGGCCCTGGCAGGCGGGCGGCCGGGCGCTCCTGATCGGCGACGCCGCGCACGCGATCGTGCCGTTCTACGGCCAGGGCGCCAACGCCGGGTTCGAGGACTGTCTCGAACTCATCGCCCAGCTCAGGCGGCACCCCGACGATCTGACGGCGGCGTTCGAGGCGTACCAGGCGGTCCGGAAGCCCAATACCGACGCGATCGCCGATCTGGCATTGGCCAATTTCGTGGAAATGCGCGATCGGGTGGCCTCCCCCATGTTCCGGACCCGGAAGCGATTCGAACGGATCCTGCAATCGGTCTTCCCGGGCCTCTTCGTCCCGCTCTACACGATGGTCTCCTTCAGCCTCATTCCATACGCCGAGGCACGCGACAAGGCCCGCCGCCAGGACCGCATCCTCCGGTGGCTGGGCTGGACGGCGGGGATCGCCATTGTGCTCTCGCTGCTGGGCTTCCTGTTCGGGTAACCGCCTTTCGGGCCGCACCCGGCCCCGGAGCAGTCCATGGCCACGACCTACGCGTCCTACCTCAAGATCGACCAGCTGCTCTCCCTGCAGGAGCCGAAGAGCCGTCCCGAGGAGCACGACGAGCTGCTCTTCATCGTCATCCACCAGACCTATGAACTCTGGTTCAAGCTGCTGCTGCACGAAACCGGCAAGGTCGTCGCCGACCTGAACGCCGGCCGGCTCTTCGAGGCGATCGCCACGTTCAAACGAATCCGGACCATCATGAAGACCCTGGTGGCCCAGCTCGACATTCTCGAGACGATGACGCCGCTCAGCTTCGCCTCCTTCCGGAATCGGCTCGACACCGCCTCGGGGTTCCAGTCCTACCAGTTTCGCGAAGTGGAGTTCGCTTACGGGTACAAGCGCGAGAACGTGCTGCACCCGATTCCGGCCGGCGAACCGGGTCACGGCCGGGCGGAGGCGCGGCTCGACCAGCCGACGGTGGTGGACGCGTTCTACCGCTTTCTGGCGCACCGGGGTGCCAAGGTGCCGCGGGCACTGCTCGAGAAGCCGGTGCGGGAGCCGACCCGTGCCGACGCCGAGCTCCAGGACGAGATCTTCCGGATCTATCAGGAGCAGCCCGAAGCGGTGATCCTCTTCGAGCTGATGACCGATTTCGACGAGGGGATGCAGGAGTGGCGGTACCGCCATGTGAAGCTGGTCGAGCGGACGATCGGCGCCAAGCAGGGCACCGGCGGCTCCGCCGGCGTGGAGTTTCTCAAACGGTCGCTGTTCCTGCCCCTCTTTCCCGATCTCTGGGCCGTCCGGCACCGGATGTAGCCGTGACGCCGCCCATGCTCTACGACATCACCCCGATCGTGTCGCCCCGCCTGGGCGTCTGGCCCGGCGACACGCCCGTGTCGAGGCAGGTGCTCCTCGACCTGGCCCGCGGGGATACGGTCACCCTGTCGTCCCTCACCGGTACGGTCCACCTCGGGGCCCACACCGATGCTCCGAGTCACTACGGCCTCGAGGGGCGGGACATCGCGGCCCAGCCGCTCGATCGGTATCTCGGCCGGTGCCAGGTCGTCCGGGCCGCGGTCGGCCGGGGTGAGCGGGTCACCGCGGCGATGCTCGAGGCGCCGATCACGGAACCCCGGGTGCTGATCGCGACCGGGAGCTTCCCCGATCCGGAACGATGGAACGACGACTTCGCCGCACTGGCCCCGGACCTCGTCGATGCACTGGCGGACCAGGGCGTGGTGCTGGTGGGGATCGATACGCCCAGCGTCGATCTGATCGCCTCGAAGGATCTTCCGGCGCACCGCCGGTTTCTGGCCCGGGACGTTGCCATTCTCGAGGGCATCGTGCTCGACCGGGTGCCGTCGGGCCGCTACGAGCTGCTGGCGCTGCCGCTTCGCCTCGAAGGGTTCGATGCCAGTCCGGTTCGCGCGGTGTTGCGGGGACTCGGCGCCCCGGATAGCCTCTGAGCCCGTCAGTCGCTCCGGGGTCCGTCAGTCGATCGTCGCGATGACTTTCAACTCGACGTGGATGGGCGTCGGCAGGGCGCCGACCTCGACCGTCGTGCGGGCCGGCTGGTTCACCGGGAAGTGCTCCCCGTAGACCCGGTTGAACCGGCCAAAGTCCCCCGCCATGTCCGTCAGGAATACCGTGACGTCGACGATCCGGTCCCAGCTGCTGCCCGCATCCTCCAGAATCGTCCTGATGTTGGCGAAGCATTGCCGCGCTTCGGCCTCGATATCGTGACCGGTGACCCGACCGGCGTCATCGGTGACCAGCCCGGGAATCCGGTTGGTGCCCGGCTCCCGGGAGCCCGTGCCCGAGACGAAGAGCAGCGAGCCGACCCGGCGCGCGTGAGGATAGGGGCCCACTGGGGCCGGGGCGCGGTTCGATCGGGTTTCTGACACCGTGGCAGTCTCCTCAGCCCAGACTGATGCAGACGTTCTTCGGCTCGGTGAAGAAGCGGATCGCTTCGTCGCCGCCTTCGCGCCCCACGCCGCTCGACCGCATCCCGCCGAACGGGACCCGGAGGTCCCGGAGCAGCCAGCAGTTGACCCAGACGGTGCCGCACTGGATCCGGTCGGCCACCCGGTGGGCCCGGGTGAGCTGCTCGGTCCAGACGGACGCCGCGAGGCCGTAGGACGACTCGTTCGCGAGGGCGACGGCCTCCGCTTCGCCGGCGAACGGGGTAATCGTCACGACCGGGCCGAAGATCTCCTCCTGGTTCGTGCGGCACCCCATCGGCAGCCCGGCAATCACGGTCGGGGCGACGAAGTAGCCGTCCCGGCACCGGGCCGGCAGCTCCTTCGGCGGTCCGCCGCCACACCGCACCGTGCCGCCTTCCCGCCGGGCCAGATCCACGTAGCCGAGGACCTTGTCGCGGTGTGCCGCGCTGATGAGCGCCCCGAGGTTGGTTCCGGCGTCCTCGGGGTCGCCGACGACGAGCCGCTCGACCGCCGCGGTGAACCGGACGACGAATTCCTCGTACCGGGTCGCCTCGACCAGGATCCGCGAACCGCAGAGGCAGATCTCGCCCTGGTTCGCGAACGCCGACCGCACCAGCGCGGGCAGGTGACGGTCGAGGTCCGCATCGGCGAACACGACGGTCGGGTTCTTCCCGCCGAGTTCGAGGGTGAGCTTCTTGAACAGGGGTGCGGCGGTGCGGGCGATCGCGGCCCCGGTGGCCGTGCCGCCGGTGAACGAGATGGTCCGGACATCAGGATGCTCCACCAGCGCGGCGCCGGCGCGGGCGCCGAGGCCGTGGACCAGGTTGAGGACGCCCGGCGGCAGCCCGATCTCGGCGCAGAGCTCGCCCAGCAGGCCGGCGGTCAGCGGCGTGAGTTCGGACGGCTTCGCGACCGCCGTGTTCCCGGTGGCGATGGCCGGCGCGATTTTCCAGGACAGCAGATAGAGCGGCAGGTTCCAGGGCGAAATCAATCCCGCGACACCGCGCGGCCGCCGGAGCGTGTAGTTGAGCGCGGCCGAGTCGGTGGCGTGGGCTTCGGTATGGGTGTGGAGGATCGCGGTGGCGAAGAACCGGAAGTTGGCAGCCGCCCGGGGGATGTCGAGCGTCCGGGCCAGGGTCACCGGCTTCCCGGTATCGCGCGACTCCGCCTGGGCGAACGCCTCGAGCCGCGCTTCGATGCCGTCGGCGATTGCCCGCAGGAGCCGCGACCGCTCGGCCGCCGGGGTCTCCGCCCAGCCGGGGAAGGCCGCCTGCGCCGCCGCGACCGCCGCATCGACGTCGGTCGCGCCGCTGTCCGCCACCCGGCCCATGACCCGGCCGGTGGCCGGCTCGAAGAGGTCCAAATAGCCGCCGCCCGCAGGCGGCCGGGCCGCGCCGGCGATGAAGTTGTCGATCGTGATCATGGGACGCGGTCAGAGCCCCGCGATCCGGCCGCCGTCCACCGCGAGGCTCACGCCGGTGATGTAGGCGCCGGCCGGGCTGGCGAGGAAGGCCACGGCCGCCGCGATTTCCCGGGGCTCGCCGAACCTGCCTAACGGGATCTCCCGCTGCATCTCCGCCTCGATCTCCGGGATCGGGGTGCCGGTCTGCCGCGACCGGGCCGCGATGATACTGTCGAGGCGGCCGGTGCGGGTGGCGCCGGGGAGGACGTTGTTGACGGTGATGCCGTACCGACCCAGTTCGCCCGCCAGCGTCTTGGCCCAGGAGGCGACCGCGCCGCGGGTGGTATTCGACACGCCGAGACCGGGGATCGGCTGCTTCACCGACGTCGAGACGACGTTGATGATCCGGCCGTAGCCGCCCGCCTTCATGCCCGGGAGCACCGTCTGCACCAGCAGGTGGTTCGCGATCAGGTGGCTCCGGAAGGCCGCGAGGAAGGCGTCCGGGGTCGCGTCGACGATCAGGCCCCCGGGCGGGCCGCCGGTGTTGTTCACGAGCACGGCGGCGGGCGGGCCGTCGCCGAGGGCGGCGCCGAGGGCCGTGGCGGCGGCGGCCGGGTCGCTCAGGTCGGCCACGAGCGTCCGGTGGTGTTGGTCGGGGAAGTCCGCCGGCAGGCGGCCGACGGCGGCGTCGAGGCGGCCGGCGTCGCGAGCCAGCAGGAGCACGGAACAGCCGTGCTCGGCGAGGGCCACCGCCGAGGCAAAGCCGATTCCCTGGGTCCCGCCGCAGACGACTGCGAGTTTTCCGCGCATGGGCATGCGGGGAAGGTAGGGTCGGGCGCCGCCGCGGCGGAAGGGTCAGGCGGCCAGGCGGATATCCTGGCGGACGCGGTTGAGCGCGGAGCGGACCTCGGCGAATCGGTCGGCGGTCAGGTGAAAGATCGGGCCGAGGCCCGTCCATTCCGCGAGTTGATGCTCGCTGGCCTCCGCGAAGCCCCGGCGGCCGACCGTCTCGTAGTACCCGATATCCGGCCCGCCCCGGCGCTGGCGCCGGGCGGAGATCCGGTCGGGGAAGAGTCCGGTCAGCCAAAGCGTGTAGTTGCCGAGGTGGACCAGGACCTTGTAGTGGCGGGTGCCCCGGCTGCGGGCCAGATCGGCCAGGAGATCCACGACGTAGTGGTGCTCCTCGTCGTCCACGTCGTCGATCTGGTTCGCGCGGCGGCGGGTCCCGAAGTCGCGGAGGAGGGCGGCGAGGTAATCGGCGAGCAGCCGGTCGTCCACTTCCTGCTCGAGGAGCGACTGGCGGACGAGGACGTAAAAGAAGAGGGATGGGGAGGGTCCGGGGATCGGACCGCCGAGCAGCGTCCGGCGGACCTCGGCCCGGTCGAGAATCGCGTCGAGTCCGGTGCGAATGAGCTCGTGGTCGCCGGGCGCGCCGCCGACGGCGTGGGCGAGGAGGTCGAGGTCGCCGGCCGTGAGGCGGCTCCGGGCGTCGGCGGTGATCATCGGACGGGTTCCTCCGTTTCCGGCTCGCGGTTGCCGGACGTATGGAGCAGCAAACCTTGAGCCTTGACGCGTTTCCTTTTGAATCAAGATCCGCGCCGCGGGAAAAACGGGGTTGCGCAAGTGTGGTCCGAACCGTAGTCTTTTTGTGTATACAATTCCGACTACAGACTGAGATACAGCGACGCGGTTTCGTGTCGAAGCGACCGTGTACGACCGACACACCGCGGCGCCGCGCTGGGCGCCAACACCTTGGGGCAGCGGCAGTTCGTCGACGTGCGACACCGAGGTATGGGCGTTGCTTCACCAGTCGGCGTCACCTGACAGTTGTTGGGTTCCGGCCGGGTCTCCATTCTGACGGATCGGGTGGCGGGTTGCTTTGCGGGGAGCGGAGCACCCGGAGAATCGTTTCAGGCTGCATCTCCACTGATCGCAAGAAAGAGGGAAGCATGCGAACTCCAGTTGTCGCATGGGTCCGGAGTCGTTCGCTGGCGCTTGCCGGCGGGCTGCTCCTGGCGTGGGCAATCCCCGCCGCGGCCCAACAGGGGACCGTTTCCGGGAAGGTGACCGACGAGGCCACCGGGCAACCGCTCGTCGGCGCGCGGATCCAGGCGACGACCCAGCAGGTGTTCGGCCTGACGAATCAACAGGGGCAGTATCAGCTGCGCGGATTGTCGGCGGGTACGCACACGCTCCGGGTGTTCATGCTGGGCTACGGCTCGCAGACTCGAACGGTGACGGTGGCCGCGGGCGAGGCCGCGACGCTCGACTGGGCGCTCAAGAGCGTGCCGTTCCAGCTCGAGGAAATCGTGACGACCGCGACCGGCGAGCAGGCGACGCGCGAGCTGGGCAACACGGTCGGCAAGATCCAGGCGACGCAGTTGGTGGAAACCGCGCCGACGACCAACCTCTCCCAGGTCCTGAGCGGCCGGGTGGCCGGCGTCAGCGTCCTGCAGAGCAATGGTACCAGCGGGACCGGGGCCCGGATCCGGATCCGCGGGCTGAGTTCGGTCTCGCTCTCGAACGACCCACTGCTGTACATCGATGGCATCCGGGTCGCGGCCGACGCGCCGGCCGGCGCCTTCGTGGGCGGCGGCACGGTCTCGAAGCTCAACGACCTGAATCCCGAAGAGATCGAGAACATCGAGATCGTGAAGGGCCCGTCCGCCGCGACGCTGTACGGCACCCAGGCGGCGAACGGCGTCATCCGGGTCACGACGAAGCGGGGCCGGGCCGGGGCACCGCAGTGGAACGCGTGGGTCGAGGGTGGCGTGCTCAAGGACACCTATACCTACCCGAGCACTTACTTCAACAAGCGGGTCGGCGCGACCAGCGACTGCCTGACGTACCAGGAAGCCCTCGGCCAGTGCCAGGTGGAGCAGCGATACACGCTGAGTCTGCTCAATGACGCCGCCACCACGCCATTTTCCTCCGGCTTCCGGAACCAGACGGGCGCGAGCCTGGCCGGCGGGTCGGACGTCTTCCGGTACTTTGTGTCGGCCGAGTCGGAACTCGAGACCGGGGTGCTCAAGCTCCCCGAGGCCGAGGCCGACTACCTGGTCGACAAGCGGGGGTTGACGGACGCGTCCCAGATTCCCAACGCGCAGCGCCGGCCCAACCATTTCAACAAGTACAACTTCCGGGTCAACCTGAACTCGAGCCCGCGGAGCAACCTGGACATCGCCGTCTCCTCCGGGTTCATCGTCAACAACATCCGGCTGCCGCAGACGGGCGACAACTTCCAGTCGATGATCGGCACCGCGTTGTTCGGCTCGGCCAATCCGGCGGTCGTGGCGAACACCGCGGGATACGGCTTTTCCCGCCCGGGCAACTCGATCGGCGAGGAGACCTACCGGAAGAACGACCACTACATCAACAGCGGCACCGTCAACTGGCGGCCCACGACCTGGCTCTCGACCCGGGCCACGGTGGGGGTCGACTACCTCAACTACGCCGACGAACAGAACGTGCTCCGGGGGCAGGGCTGCGTGACCTGCGGTACGGAGAACCAGGGCAAGCGGATGTTCAACCGGCTGGTCGACACGAAATACACCGTCGACCTCAACGGCACGGCCCAGTACCATCTCACCGACCGGATCGGGGCCAAGACGTCGGTCGGGGCGCAGTACAACCATGACAAGCTCTTCGCGGTGCTGGCCCAGGCCGACATTCTGCCGCCCGGGATCATCTCGCTGTCGGCGGGGGCCCAGAAGACGTTGAACGAGCAGACCACCGACGTCGTCACGCTCGGCACCTACGTCGAGCAGCAGGTCAGCTTCGACGACCGGCTGTTCGTCACGGGCGCGGTCCGGGTCGACGACAACAGCGCGTTCGGCCAGGCCTCCCGTTCGGCGGTGTATCCGAAGATCTCGGGCTCCTGGGTCGCGATCGAACCCCGGGAGACGGGCATGCTGAACAGCTTCCGGCTCCGGGCCGCGTTCGGGGCCACGGGCCAGTCGCCGCGGCCGCTCGATGCCCTCACGTACTCGACGCCGGTGACCTCCAGCATCTTCGGACAGCCCTCGGTGCCGGGCGTCACCCTCGGCGGTCTGGGTGATCCCAACCTCAAGCCCGAGCGCTCCCGCGAGATCGAGGCCGGATTCGACGCCGGCGTTCTCGGCAACAAGGTCAACGTCGAATTCACCCTCTACGACAAGAAGACCAACGACGCGCTGGTGCTCCGGACGCAGCCCTACTCGCTGGGCGGTGTCGCGAACCGGCTCGAGAACGTGGGGGTCGTGAGCAACAAGGGGGTCGAGGTCTCGGTGAGCGCCCGGGTCATCGAGGGCCGGGATCTGACCTGGGACGTCCAGGTCGAGGCCGCCGGCAACAAGAACCGCCTGGTGTCGCTGGCCGAAGGGGTTCCGCCTATTGTCGGCTTCGGCTTCAAGAACATTCCGGGCTACCCGATGTTCGGCCTCTGGTGGCAGGGCCTCACCGGGTTCGAGGACGCCAACGGCGACGGCGCGATCGATCCGAGCGAAGTGACCGTCACCGACACGCTCATGTTCCACGGGTCGACCGTGCCGACCCGGACGCTCGCCGTGAACACCAGCCTCAGCATGTTCCGCGGCAAGCTCCGCCTCGGCGGGCAGGTCGACTATCGGGGTGGCTACGTGACCCACAACGTCAACGACCTGTTCCAGTGCGCCTTCCAGGTGAACTGCCGGGCGCTCCACGATCCGAACGCCTCGCTCGAAGACCAGGCCAAGGCGGTAGCCGGTCCGCGGGCGTTCGGGGCCTACGCCGAGAACGCGGAGCACGTGCGGCTTCGGGAGGCGTCGTTGACCTATACGGCGTCGAACAAGCTGGCGGCCCTGGTCGGCGCCCGGTCGATGAACATCACGCTCACGGGGCGCAACCTGCTGCTCAAGAAGTTCGGCTTCAAGAGCTGGGACCCGGAGAACGTCACCCAGTCGGGCGACGCCGCCAACTACAACTTCGTCCAGCAGGCCCAGCCGGTCTACGGCATCCTGCGGATCAACCTCGGCTTCTGACCGATGACGGCGCGAAAGGACTCTCGAACCATGATTGCGCGGATCACGCGGTCGCGGACCCTGCTGGGGTGCCTGGTCCTGGGCCTGGCCCTCGGCTGTTCCAAGGACGACCTGCTCCGGCCGGATACGCCGGACGTCATTACCCCGGATAATCTCGACACCCCGGAAGGGCAGGCGGCCCTCTACACCGGCGCCGTGTCCGATCTCGTCGTGGCCACGACGGGCGCGACGGGCCTGGCGATCTTCTCGGGGCTCTTCACCGATGAGCTGATGCACGCGTCGACGCCCCCGGCCGTTCGGGAGTGGGATCTCCGGGCGGTGCTGAGTACCAACAGCGTCGCCACCGCCGCCCAGGCGGGCGTCAACCCGGGCGGCCCGTATCTCGGTCTCCAGCGCGCCCGGACGGCCCTCGAGGGCGCGGCGCGGCGGCTGCCGGCCAACGACCCCCGCACCGGGGAACTGTGGGCGCTGTCGGGCATGAGCTACATCTTCCTCGGCGAACTCTGGTGCTCCGGAACCCCGGTGTCCGAGCGCGATCCTGACGCCGAGCTCGGCAGCCCGATGTCCACCAGCGAGCTCTTCGACCGGGCGATCGACCGGCTCAACTCCGCCGCGTCCAACGCCGGCGGGGACGCTCGCGTCACGAACCTCACGGCCGTTCTCCGGGGCCGGGCGCTGCTCAACCTGGGGCAGTTCGCCCAGGCGGCCACCGCCGTGGCCGCGGTGCCGACCGGCTTCAACTACCAGTTCATTCATGCGGCGCCGCCGGCCCGGCAGAGCAACCAGATCCAGCTCAACACGGCCAGCGACATCTACTCCGTGTCCGATCTCGAGGGCACCAACGGGCTCAACTTCGCCAGCGCAGCCGATCCCCGGGTTCCGGTGACCGCCACCGGCGCCTCGCGGAATGACGGCGTCACGCCGATGGTGGTGGCCAAGAAGTACCCGTCGATCGATTCCCCGGTGGACATGGTGACCGGCATCGAGGCCCGGGTGATCGAGGCGGAAGCCGCGCTCCAGGCCAACAACACCGCGCTGTGGCTTGCCAAGCTCAACGAGGCGCGGGCCACGGTCAGCTCCCTGGCGCCGCTCACCGATCCCGGGACCCAGACCGCGCGGGTCGATCTCACGTTCCGGGAACGGGCATTCTGGTTCTACCTGACCGCCCACCGTCTCGGCGATCTCCGTCGCCTGGTGCGGCAGTACAGCCGGACCAAGGAGTCGGTCTACCCGACCGGCGGCTATCACAAGCAAGGGCTGACTCGGGGGACCCAGGCGGCGTTCATCGTGCCGCAGCCCGAGGAGAACAATCCGAACTACTCGGCGAGCGACTGTACGGTCGACACGCCGTGATCGCGGCACCGGATTCCGGCCGTCCGGCCTGAATCCGATCGGACCTTCCCCGGGCGGCGTCGGCCGCCCTGGGCGGGGCCCGCATCAGGACCGACCGGCGTCAGCCGGCGGAATCGTCCATACCGGAGGCAGATCACGATGGGTCGTTCGATGAGAACAGCCGGGCTCGGCCTGGTGGCGTTGTTGGCCGCCGGCGTCGCGCAGGCCCAGCAGGCGACGGTGACCGGCAAGGTCACCGACCAGGCCAACGGGCAGCCGCTCGCCGGCGCCCGGGTCCAGGCGACGGGCACGAACTCGTTCGCCATCACCAACCAGCAGGGCCAGTACACGATTCGCGGGCTGACCGGCGGCAACGTGGCCTTGCGGATCGTGATGCTGGGGTACGCCTCCCAGACCCGGTCGGTGGCCGTTTCCGGCGAGACGACGGTCGATTGGGCCTTGAGCGCGGTCCCGTACACTCTCGAGGAAATCGTCACCACCGCCACCGGCGAACAGCTCAAGCGGGAGCTGGGGAACTCGGTATCCAGGGTTGAGGCCACCCAGTTGGTCGACGCGGCCCCGGTGACTTCGCTCACCGAGGTGCTGACCGGCCGGGTCGCCGGCGTCGTGGCGATCGCCAACGACGGCATCGTGGGGAGCGGCAGCCGGATCCGGATCCG
>JBFXAY010000115.1:0-11902 GCA_050183815.1 Gemmatimonadales bacterium
CGAGGCAGGCATTCCGCGATTGGTCATCGAGGTGCTGTCGCCGTCGACCGCGCGCTTCGACCGGGTCACCAAGCGGCGGAGGTACCAACGCTCAGGCGTGCCGACCTATTGGATTGTGGACCTGGACGCCCGGCTCGTGGAGGAATGGGCGCCCGGCAGCGAGGCACCGCACATCGTGGACGCTGTGCTGACCTGGCAGCCGGATCCGGCGGTGCCAGGCTTGCAGATCGATCTGCCAGCCTGTTTCCGGGAAATCTGGCGAGACTGAAGGCCTGACCGCCGCGCTCGGCGCGGGATCAAGCCGTTGGGACGGCCGTCGACGCAATTCGTCCGGCGGCCGTCCCGCCGGAAAGGCCTACCGCGCCCCGGCCGGCGGCCAGGTGGGCATCCGCCCCGGCGTCCACGGCACCCCAGCCGCCTCCGCCTGCGCCTCGATCCGCCCCAGGCGGTCGGCGAACGCCCGGAGTTTGGGCAGCCACACCCCGAACTCCTGGGTGGCGATCTCGAGCCCCCGCCGGTGCGTCGCGGTCGGGCCCTGGGTGCTCTGCCACAGCGTTCCGATCACCCGCTGCAGGCGGCCCATCAGCGTCGGGGGCGTCGGCTCGTTCTGTCCGGCGATCACCCGGTCTCCCGAGTACTCCATCCGGAGGCCCCGCACCGACGTCCGGGCTGCACGGACGCTGTCCCGGAGGGCTGCGGCGCCCGGGGTATCGTCGACGGCCCGGCCGAGGAGGTTGAGGCGGTTCTCGAGTTCGCCTAACGCTGCGCCGCCGCCCATGGCGGCCCGCTGAAGCCGGGCGGCCTCCCGGTTGAAGGCGGCCACCGCGGCGCGGTCCGCCACGGGGAGCGTCGGCGTCACGGCCGGTACCGCGCGGAAGGTCTGGGCCGGGCCGACGTTGGTCTCGACGCCGCCGGCTTCGAGCGCCAACTGCACCCGATACGTTCCCGGCGCCACCATCGGGCCCCCGCCCCCGCCCCCGCCGCCGCCCCCACCCCCGCCGCCGAACCCGCCGGCCTGCTGGCCGGTGACCGGCACCGACGCGGGATAGCGAAGATTCCAGGTCACCCGCTGGAATCCGGCACCTGATGGGCCCCGGAGCCGGCGGATCACGTTGCCCGCCTCGTCGGACACGATCAGGATCGCCTCCGGCGCCTCCTCCTCCGACTCCTTGCGGAGGTCATCCCAACTCGGCTGCGGCACATCGGCGTTCTTCCGGTTGAGATCCCGCTCGGCGGCCTGCCGCCGGGCCCGCAGGGTGCGCGGCGCCGTCTTGACGTAGTAGGTGAACGTGGCGCCGAAGTCGGGATTCGGGGCGGTCCAGAGCCCGTCTCCCTGCGACCCCTTCGGCCCCCCGCCGATTGGGTCCGCCGGCGCGTAGTAGCGGGCGTCGGCCACCGGCAGCAGCGTGGCGCGCTCGGCGGCCATGGTGGCCGAGAGGCGCCGGAGCGGAGTCAGGTCGTGGAGGATGTAGAATCCCCGACCGAACGTGGCGAGCACCAGGTCGTTCTCCCGCTCCTGGATCGCGATGTCCATGACCGGGATCGTGGGCAGCCCCGCCTTGAGCTGGGTCCACGCCTTCCCGCCGTCCACGCTCGCAAACACGCCGAACTCCGTGCCGACGAACAGCAGGTTCGGGTCGACGGGATCCTCGGCGATGGTCCAGACCGGCCCGCGCTCGGGCAGGTTGCCGGCAACCGAGGTCCAAGTGCGGCCCCGGTCGGCACTCCGCATCACGTACGGCTTGAAGTCGCCCGCCTTGTGGTTGTTGAAGGTCGCATACACGACGTTGACGTCGTGCGTCGACGCCTGGAGATCGCTCGCGAACACGGTGTCCGGCACGCCGGGCACGGTTTCGATCTTCCGCCAACTGGCACCGCCGTCCTCCGTAACCTGGATCAGGCCGTCGTCGGTTCCCGCGTAGATCAGTCCTTCCTGGCGGGCGGACTCCGACACGCTCACGATGGCGCCGAAGAACGAGGTCGAGGTGTTCTTGGCGATGGCGTCGACGCTCCAGACCCGGCCCATCATCTTGAGCTGGTTGCGGTCGAGGTTCCGGGTCAGGTCACCGCTGATGGGGCGCCAGGTTTCGCCGCGGTCATCGGTCCGGTACAGCCGCTGGGCACCGAAGTAGATCCGGGTGTGCGAGTGCGGGCTGATGACCAGCGGCGAATCCCAATGCCACCGGAGCGCCGGCTCGCCGGGCTCGGGCTGCGGCTGGATGTTGACGGCCTCGCCGGTCCGCCGGTCGAATCGCGCCAACTCGCCGTGCTGCGACTCGCCGTAGATCGTGTTGGGGTCGTCCGGATCGATCCGTGGCTGGAACCCGTCGCCCCCCACGATGATGAACCAGTCGGCGTTGGTCTGGCCGTGGCTGTTGATGGTTTCGGACGGGCCGCAGATGGTGTTGTTGTCCTGGGTGCCGCCGCAAACGTTGTAGAACGGCAGGGCGTTGTCGACCGAGAGCTTGTAGAACTGGGTGATGGGCAGATTGCCCTTGAAGTTCCAGGTCTCGCCCTCGTCGAACGATTCGTAGAGGCCGCCGTCATTGCCGTTGACCAGGTGGCGGGTGTCGGTTGGGTCGATCCAGAGAGCGTGGTTGTCCACGTGAACCGCCCGGCTCTGGATCGAGCGGGTCGTCTTGCCGCCGTCGTCGCTCACCTGGAGGCGGGTGTCCATCAGGTAGATGCGGTCGGGGTTCTTCGGATCCGCGTACACCTTGTTGTAGTACATCGGCGCGGTGGAGGTCCAGCCGCTCTGTCGGGTCCAATTCTGGGCGCCGTCCACCGAGAGGTAGATCCCGCTGCCGCGGTCATCGGCCTCGACCACGGCATACAAGCGATGCCGGTCAGCCGGCGAAATCGCGAGCCCGATCTTGCCGAGTTCGCCGCTCGGCAGGCCGCGGGCCGCCTTCTCCCAGGTGGCGCCGCCGTCCGCCGACCGGTACACCGAGGAGCCCGGCCCGCCGTCGATGAAGCCCCACTGGCGCCGAGCGCGTTGCCACGTCGTGGCGTAGATGATGTCCGGATTGGTGGGATCGAAGACGAGCGACTGGGCCCCGGTCCAGTCGTTGTCCGGCTTGAGCACCTGAGCCCAGGTCTTCCCGCCGTCGGTGGTCTTGTAGACGCCGCGTTCGCCGCCGGCCGCCCACAGGGGCCCGGTGGCGGCCACGTAAACGACGTTTCCGTCCCGCGGATCGATCAGCACGGTGCCGATGTGAGCCGAGCTCTTGAGGCCCAGGTTCTTCCAGGACTTGCCACCGTCGGTCGACTTGTAGATCCCGTCGCCGAAGCTCACGCTCCGCTGGCTGTTGTTCTCGCCCGTTCCGACCCACACGGTGAGCGGATCGCTCGGGTCGATGGCGAGGTGGCCGATCGAGAACGAGGCCTCGTTGTCGAAGATCGGGGTCCACGTCGTGCCGGCGTTCGTGGTCTTCCAGACGCCGCTCGAGTGCACGGCCACGTACCAGGTCGACCGGTCCGACGGATGGACCACGACCTCGCCGATCCGGCCGCCGGTCGAGGCCGGTCCGATGTTGCGGAATCGAAGCCCGCCGAACGTGGCGCTGGACAGCCGGCTGCCGCTGTCCGCCGCGGGCTGGGCGGCCGCCGCCTGGGTCCGGGCGCGCGTGCGCTGGGCGGGGAGGGGCGCCGCCAGAACGGCGAGCGTGACGAGAACGGCCGGCGCCACGAAGGCGGCCGGCGTCACGAGCGAATGGGCCCGGGCTGTAGGCATGGGTCGTCGGGTTGGTGTAAGAGTATGGAAGACTGAGGGATAATCCCCCCCAACCGACGGCCTGACAAGACCTCGGCTCCGGGCCGGCCGGGGGCCGTCGCGGCAGGTCACGGCGGGGTCATGGCGGCCGTTAGTTTCCGGCCTGGAGGAAATGATGACTCGTTCGACGATGAAACTCGCGATCCTGGCGGCCCTGACTCTCTTCGGGCCCCGCTCGTTGCTTGCCCAGGCCCCTGCCGGCGGTTGGCGCCTCGGCCTGTCGGCCGGTCCCTGCCGGGTGGACCGGACGGCCGGGACCCCGTTTGTTCCCCGCCTCGACGTGACCCGTGCGGGCCGGCAGGCGGTGTTCACCTTTGCGGTGAGCGGAATCAAGGGTGCCGGCTTCTACGGTCTCGATGCCCTGGCGCTCGACGCGGGCATCGGTCTCCGCGGCGGCTCGCCTCGGTTCGAGGTCCAGGGCTTGATCGGGCCGAGCGGCATGCTCGGCGGCGATGGGGACGGCACGCCCTATCTGGGCTTCGGCGCCAACGCCACGCTGCAGGGCACGGCCTGGCTGACCTCCGGGGTCGGGATCACCGCCGGCGGGGTGGCGAGATCCTGGTTCACGACCGGCAACACCCGCTTCTCGCCGAGTGCGTATGCCGGCCTCCGGATCCGCCTCTCGACGGACGACAGGACCGGCGCCGGGCGCTAGCGTCTCGCGGCCGCCCATAGGCGAAGCGGCCTCGGAAACGCGGCGTTACGTTTGGCGCATCGAGCCACGCCGGCCGGTTCGGCCGCGTCTCGAGGCCCCGACAGCCGAGTGAACCGTCATGCTCCTGGCGCTGACCCTCCTTCTCCAGACCAAGGCCGCCGCCCCGAAGCCGATGTGGACCGGCAACCTCACCCTGGTCATCAAGGGCGCCGGCCGGATCGACGCGCCCCTCGGCGGCGTGAAACGCCACGTCACCTGGAAGGTTGACCGGAGTGCAACGGGCACCGTGGTGCTCGACCGGATGTTCAAGGGTGGCGGAATTGCAGGAACGCCCAACACCCGCGATACGACCCGGTACGAAACCTGGATCGCCAACGCAAGCCAGCCCCTCACGATGCAGGTGAGCGACACCGGGACCTACTTCGGGCAGATGGGTGCCCCAACCCAGATCGGGCTCGACGTGATCCGGGTCACCTGCCCGTCGGCCGCGTCGCCGGATTTCGTCGGACAGTTGCGATCGTCGATCCTCCAGTTCGACTACGAGCAGGGCACCTACTCCTGGGAAGCGCCGCGGCTCTATACCAAGTGCGACACCTCGACCCTGCGGACGCCGAAAGCAGGGCCAGCGGCCTGGCGGGCCAAGGCGCCGTTCGAGCTCGTCAGCCCGGTCGAGCTGCAGTTCGAGATGGTCCATCGTCTCTTCGACCTCGACGGGTGGACCGTGATCACCGGCCCCTTCAAGAAGGGGGATACCGAAATCGTGATGAGCCGCAAGCTCACCTTCAGGTGGGGAACGCCGCTCGAGGAGAAGTCGCCGGTGGAGGCCGAATTGACGCTGGTGCTCCGGAAGCGGCCGTAGCCGGCGCGCTTCCAGAAGGGGGGCCGCCGGCGGTCAGTCGGTCGAGGAATCGGAACCGCGTGTGGTCGGACGCGGCAGGTTTGCCAGCAGGCCGGGTGGCAACTGCTCGAAGCGCCGGCCCACGGCGCCGTCGGCGGCGAGCAGCGCCGCGACCTCGGCGTGAAGCGCCGGGTCGCCCATCGTGAGCGCGGCCAGTCGCGCCGGCCGTTCGGCGGATGGCAGGGCAGCCACTTCGCCGAAGATCGCCTTGATCGTCCGCCAGCGCTCGCTGTCGGACGTCATGGGAAGGTCCTACCCGGGGCCGAGTTCCCGGTGGAGCCAGGCGCGGGCGAGCGCCCAGTCCCGCTTGGCGGTGGCCGGCGAGATCCCGAGTGCCTCGGCCGCCTCGGCGATCGAGAATCCCGCGAAATACCGCAGCTCGACCAGCCGGGCCTGCCGGGGATCCAGGTGGGCCAGGCGTTCGAGCGCCTCGTCCACGGCCAGCACCTCATCGGCTCCTCCGTCGGTCGCGACGTCGGCGCCGGTATCGAGGGTCACCTGCATGTTCCGCGAACGCTTGGCCGCCGACCGCCGGCGGGCGTGATCCACCAGTACCCGCCGCATGGCTTGGGCGGCGATCCCGAAGAAGTGGGACCGGCCCTCCCAGTCCACCTGCCGCTGGTCCACCAGCCGAAGGAACGCCTCGTGGACCAGGGCCGTGGCTCCCAGGGTGTGGTCGCTCCGTTCCCGGCGGAGATAGCTCGCGGCCAGCCGGTGCAGCTCGTCGTACACGAGCGGCATCAGCCGGTCCAAGGCGTCGGGGTCCCCCTGGGAAAGGAGCCCGAGCAGCCGGGTTACGTCGGATTGGGTCGGTTCCACTCGGCGCTGGGTGACGATGCACGATTTTCCTCCCCGGGAGGGCCCGGCGCAAGGGCCGACACTCCTCACGCGGGAAGGGGCGGGGGACTGGCTCACCCGCAGGGCGGCCCGGGTCCTGGTGGGGGCCCGGGCCGGCGGTGAGGCGGGAATGCGGGTCGCGCTACCGGATCGGGCCGATTCCCGGGAAGCTGACCAGCGACTCGTTGCCGTCGGTCCCGACACTGGCCACCCCGAAGAGATGGTCGTCGATCAGGATGCCGTCGAGGGTGAACTGCTGGACCGCGCCGACGTACCGGCTGTGGCTCCAGACCGGGTCGGTGGTGTCGCGCCAGTAGATCCGGTAGCCCGCCGCCCCGGGCGCCTGTTGCCAGGTCAGGGTCGTCGAGGCGCTGACGCCGCCTCGGAGCCGGACGCCGCCCGGAGCCGGCGGTGCGGAGGCCAGGGCGGCCAGGGCGGCGGCATTGATGCCGGCGAGCCGGGCGGCGTAGGGGAAGTCCGCCTCGTCGGGCAGGTCGCCGTAGGCGATGCCGTTCTCGGTCCGGACGTTCTGGTGCTGGCGATTGTAGTTCTCGAACGCCTCGGTGATCCGGATCGCCGCGAAGCCCTCGTCGTTGAAGGCGCGGTGGTCGCCCCCGCGGCCGAAACGGTCGAGGCGGTAGACGAGCTTGGGCCGCATCATCGGCAGCACCTCGGCGGCGATCCGGTGGACGTAGCGGGCGAGTTGGCGCGACGGGCCGTCGATCTCGCCGCCGGTGCTCCGCCGGGCCCGCCGTTCGCCGTCCGATTCGGTGGCGCTGACCGGTTCCGAGAAGATCCGGAACGTCAGGTTGTCGATCTGCCCGCCGATGCCGCGGCTGTTGCCGACGATGTCGTTGTTGAGGACGCCTTCGACGTTCCAGCCCTGCGACCGGGCGTACTTCGCGAGCTGCTGGCCGCCGAGGAGTCCCTGTTCCTCGCCGACCAGGGTGCCGTAGACGATCGTCTTGGCGAACTTGTGTTTGCTCAGGACCCTGGCCACTTCGATGACCGCTGCCGTGCCGCTGCCGTCATCGACCGCGCCCGGAGCGTCGGAGACGGCGTCGTTGGGGTCGGTGGCGCGGGAGTCATAGTGGCCGGTCATCAGCACGTACTGATCCGGATGGGTCGTCCCGCGCTGGATGGCGATGACGTTGACCAGTTCGACGTCGCGGATGACGCGGGTGCCGGGCTGGCCCTTGAGCATGCCGCGGTCGTAGCGGACCTCGAGGCAGCCGCCGCAGTCGGCGGAGATCCGGTCGAACTCGGCCTTGATCCACCGGCGCGCGGCGCCGACGCCGCGGGTGGCCGAGACGGTGTCGGAGAAGGTGTGCCGGGTACCGAAGCTCACGAGCTTCCGGACGGTAGCTTCCATGGCGGCGGCCGGAACCGCACGCGCGATCTCCTGCAGCCGGGGGTCCGCCGCGGGCGGGACCGTCGGGGCCTGCAGGGCGAGGATGGCGAGGAGGTTGATCATCCCGGCAATCTAGCGAAGCCGGCCGGCGTGCCGCCCATCAGGATGGTTCCAGCGACGGACTAACGCTGCCGTGCCAGTCGCCAGACCATCGCACCGAGGCCGGCCAGTCCCGCAAGCAGGACGCCCCAGAGTAGCCAGGGCCGCAGCGCCGCCATCCGGCGGTTCCGATCGGCCGCCTGTGCGACCGTCGCCGACTCGGACAACGTCCCAAGTGTCGCCTTCCCGAACCGTGCCCTTTCCTCCGCCAGCCCCGGGACCAGCACCCCTTCGGGCAACGCCCCCGCCGGCGCCGTTGCGGATCCGACCTCGAGCCGGAACGGTTCCTCGCCCTGCACGGCGAACACCAGGCGGGCCAGCCGGGCCCGGACGTCCAGGGTGACCCGGGCGGGATCGAGCGGCGCGGCCCGGCGATCGGGGACCAGCCGGAGGTACCGCACCGCCGCGCCGATGGGGAATGGCGCCGAGGTACCGACCTCGGACGCGGATCGCTCCAGCCGGTAGAACACCGCGGCCCCGAGCGGCCGCCACGGCTCGTCGGGCCGGGACCGTCCCTCGACCACGGCCGGCACCACCAGATTGCCCGACGCGAACCGGGGCGCCACATCCAGCACCGGCACCTCGCCGCCGAGGTCGAACACGGGCCCGCCGGTGTCCTGGTCGGCCGGACGGATCGGTTCCAGCGTTAGGCGATCCGGCGGGTCGCCCTCGGTGCGCTCGGTCCGTCCGGCGACGGCGCGGGCCCCCGTGATCTCCGGAACGACACTGGCCGGGTCGGTCCATTCCAGCCGCACGAACCGGCCGGCACCCGACGGCAGGGTGACGAACGGCTGGGTGAGGGGGCCCGCTGCCGAGGCCAGCGCGATCAGCTGGCCCCCCGGCGCGGGCCGCCACGCCGCCAGGTCAGCGCTGGTCTCGAGCGTGTACGCCGCCGTGAACTCGGTCGGTCCCGACCACTCGAGCCGGATCCGGTCAGGCGGTGGCGACTCGGCTTGGTCGGGGCCGAGGTCGATGAGCCAGCCGCCGCGCCGGCCGGCCGGCGCTTCGGCGCTCGAACGCGCCACCCGAATCTGGTCGCCGCGAACGGTGACTTCCACCGGCGATTGCCACACTCCGCCGCGCGCCGGCCGGGGCGGCAACGGATACGCGGTGGCCTCACGGGTCTCGGTGATGCTCTGCAACTCGCCCGCCCGCGGCGTGAGCCAGGCGAACGAGACTCGCGATCCGCGCGAGTCCACCACTCGCACGTCGGCCAGACCCGGTTGAGCCGACCGCGAGTAGACCGCGATCGGCACCGGGAGCTCGACGAAGGTGGCCGGCGCGGAAATCTCGATCGGCGCGGAGTAGCGATAGCCGTCCGGGCCGGCACACCCGGCCAGCGTGGCAGCGGCCAGCAGCACGCCGCGGTCAGTCAGGCGCATGAGCCGCATCTCCCGTCGGTTCGGGTCCCCGGGTCGGGAGCGGGGCGACGTAGCCGATGATGAGCATCAGCACCCCGACCCCCAGGAACGACACGATCCGGGGAACGGTGCCGCTGCCCGAGAGATCCACGAGCACCAGTTTGACGACGACCGCCCCGAGGAGCGCGGCCCCGCCCATCCAGGGGAGCCGGGTCGCTCGGCGGGCGGCCAGCCACATCACCGCCAGCGCGGTGACGGTCCAGAGCAGGGTAATCCCGGTTTGCACCGGGAACGAGCCGATCCAGGCGTCGAGGCGATACGGGACCGCGGCGTAGTGATGGAACGCCCGGACCAGGATGGCGTTGAGCCAGGCGAACGCGGCGAGCACCGTGGCAAGCCGAAGCGGATTCCGAATCGGGCCGCGCTCGCCGGACAGCCAGGCCCAGCTCGCGACCAGCGCCGCCGCTACGCCGAGGTCGAGCGGGTTGGCGAACGGCAAGTGCGGGAGCGGCGCCGCGGAGCCGCTGGAACCGGCGTTCGCGATCAGCGTCCAGAGGAGGAGCGCCCCGGCCAGTACCGCCCCCGCCCCGGTGCGATACGCCTTGGGGGCGCCGCGCACCGGCCACCGGCCGGCGCTCGCGGGCCGCGCCAGCCAGAAGAGCAGCATCGCCGGAACCACCATCCAGCCAAGCCAGGGCCAGGCGCTCGTCGGCTCGCCCCAGCCGGCGGTGATCTCGCGCCCCTCGAGCGCTCCCAGTCCGGCGACGATCAGCGCGCCGGCCGCGTGCACGAGATCGCGAATGAGTGGCGTCCGGTCCGGCGCCGTCTGTCGAAGGACCACGCCGTGGACCAGCAGGAACGCGGGCCACGCCCACCAGCCGCCGTGATCGAACGGCCCGACGCCACCGGCCCATACCCCGATCAGGCCGAGTCCGTGGGCGGCGACATGTCCGGTGGTCGGGATCCCGAGGCGGGACCAGTCGAGTCGCGCCCGGAGCAGGCAGAACGACAGGGCCACGATGCTGAGCGCGGAGAGGAACGCAGCCGGCCGGTACGTCGGAGACGCGACGGCCTGCACCTCGATGATGGCCGCGGCCAGAAGCCAGATCGTGCCCCACCCGATCAGCAGCGGCTCGGCCGCCGCCTCCCCGGCCAGCAGCGGCGGCCGGCCGGTCGCCGATCCGGCGGCCGCGGCGTCGGCCGCGCCGTCCCGCCGGGTGCCCGGACGAGCGATGCCTAACGATGCGAAGTAGCCGGCGGCGATCGCGGCGGCGCCGGCCAGGAGGGCATTCAGAAAGGTGGCGCTGACCGGACCGTCCGGCTGGCCGTACCGGTCCCAGGCGAGGACCATGGCGCCGCCGGCCAGCGCGAGGAGGGCATAGCCGAAGGCCCGGGGAAGCCGTCGCTGCTGCCGGAAGCCGAGCCAGACGAGCCCGGCGCCCTCGAGCGCCCAGGCCCCGGTGGTGCTCCGGGCGTCGAGCGCGAAGGGGATCACCAGGGTGAGAAAAACGGTGGCGATCGCCAAAGCCGCCTCGAAGGCGACCGCCAACTCGGCCCGCCGCCGGGCCCACTGCGCCAGGCCCACGTAGAAGGCGGCCAGCACCAGCGCCGAAAGGGCGGCGCCGTATTCGGTGTCATGCACCAGGCCGTACTGGAGCGCGAAGGTGATCGTCGGCAGTCCGAAGAGCAGACTCCCGGCGACCCACCGGTCGGGGCCGCGCGAGATTCGCGCCGGTCCGCCCGGCCGAACCGGCATCAGCATGATGACCACGAACAACAGGAAAAAGGCCGCCAGGAAGCCTTCGCTCACCAGGAACTGCTCGGGCCGGTATTGCAGCACGCCCCACGCCGAGGCGACGAGAAAGGTGCCGGTGAAGCCGATCAGATTGAGGGCCGGCCAGGTCCGGTGCCACGCCACCGCGGCGATGCCGAGGTCAAGGACCAGGTAGTAGCTGAAGAGGGCGACGTAGTTGCCCTGACCGGTCGAGATCAGGATCGGCGTCGCAAATCCGCCCAGCGCGCCGATGACGGCCAGGGCCCGGGCATCCTGGAGCACCGCGAGCGCCGCCGCGAGCGCCGCGACGGCCACCATCGCCACGAAGACTGGGCCGACGCCCAGGACGCCGTAGAGCCGGAAGGCGGCGAACAACGTCAGATAGAGGATCGCCACGGCCCCGCCCTGCAGCACTTCGGCGTATCCGCGGCGCCGGACCCGGAGCCGCCAGCCGAAGATCAGCAGCGCGATGGCCGCGAGGCCGATCAGGCTGAGGCGCACCTCGACCGGGATCCGGATGTGTTCGGTCGCGAATCGGGCCAGGAAGGTGAGCCCGACGAACAGGATCCCGACGCCCACCTTGACGATGGCGTTGCCGCCGAAGAGCCAGCGCTTGAGCGGGGCCAGCAGGTCGACCGGCGGCGTTGGCGGTTGCCAGTCCGACCGGCCGGGCTCCTTCACGGGGCGGTCGGAGGTCGGTCTTTCGAGGGAAGGTTCCGGCGCGGCAGCGTCGAGTGCCGGTTCCCAGGCCGCTCGATCCGGGACGGGCGCGGCGCCGACCGGCGGATCCGGAGCCGGGTCAGCAGCAGCCGCCTGATCCGGAGGGCGCCGATATGCCCGGGCAATCGGGGTGTCGGCGGCGGGAGGTGCCGGCGCCGCCGGGCGGGCCGGGGCCGCCGGGCGGAGGCCGTCCGGCGTTGGGTCGTCGAGCGCTTTCCGGAGGGCGGCGATGGACCGTTCCTGCCGGATCGATCGGGCAATGAGCCAGCCCAGCGCGCCGCCGACCCAGGCACCGGAGCCGCCACTCATCCCGAGGCCGACGACGGCTCCGACGAGCGTAGCCAGGATGAGCACGACGGTCCTTGGGGGAGTTGC
>JBFXAY010000116.1:0-11737 GCA_050183815.1 Gemmatimonadales bacterium
CTTCCCCGCTCGTCAGGTACAGCACCGGCGGCGGTCCGCCGGTGATCTGCCACTGGGTGGCCAGCCGGAAGAAATCGAGCGACACGACATTGGCCGTCCCCAGCGTGATCCCGCCCGCGGCGAGCAAGCCGATGTTGACCAGGGGCGGCGACTTCGCACCGAGATCGACGACGATGCCGCTCGCCGCGATGCTGTCGCCGAACTGGGTGTTGGGCAGGCCGTTGAGGGTGCCGGCCGGCGTCAGTTCGAGCGTGGCCCGGAGAATCTGGGCGCTGTCGCGAATGAAGGACGGCAACGCGAACCGCAGCAGCACCCGGGCCCCCGTCGGCCCGCCGAGATAGAGCAGGTCGGGATCGGCGTTCTCGGTGCGGGTCACGTTCGTGACCCAGCCGTACTTGCCGAAATCGTCCGGCCGCACCGTGACCGTCTGGCGCCGCCGGGTCGTGTCGGCGATTTCGATCCGGCCGATGTGGGCGTAGCTCGGTGCCGTGGCGGAGTTGTTCGCGTCGACCGAGAGCAGCACGCCGGTCGGCTTGCTGGCCCGCACCGTGAGCGCGAAGGCGATCGCCCCGCTGTCGTCCGCGGGCGTCTCCAGCCTGGTCAGGTTGGAATCGGCGATCAGCGCCGACACGGGGCCCGACTGCACCGAGTCGGGCACCACGATGCTGTCAAGCGGCTCGCCCAGGGCGATCAGGTCCTCGACGTCGGCGAAGGTGGCCGTGGTATCGGTGGCGATCGGGATGCGGTGGAGATAGATCGTGAGGCCGGTGGCCGTCGAGTCCCGTCGGAGCAGGTTGAACGTCACCGACACGGTGTCCACCGTCAATGGCAACATGACGCCGTCGATGTCGACCGAGTCGCTCCGGTGGGCCGGGAAGACGACGAACGACCGGTACTCGCCCGCGGGCAGACTGTCGGACACGAACAGCGCCGCGAGCGTGGCCCGGGTGAGGAACCCGAAGTACGTCGAATCCCCACCGACCACCGCCGGGATGATCGTGTCCCGTACCTGAATCTGTTCGCCGGGACAGAGGTCCGGGCACTCGCCGGGCGAGTTGATGTTCTCCTGGCAGGCGGCCGAACCCAGGAGGGCCAGCACCGCGAGCGCGGCTCCCAACTGCTTCATGTAAGCGACTCCGGCCCGAACGCATCGGGCAATAGTTCCCGCATCCGCCACTGCTTCCGCGACCGGGCCCCGACCGACTCCACCACCAGGTCGGGCCCGAACTCCCAGAGGACCTGCCGGCACGCGCCGCACGGCGGCGTGGGCGAGTCCGCGTCGGTCACCACCACGACACGCCGCAACCGCCGAACCCCCGCCGCGACCGCCGCGACGACGGCGGACCGTTCCGCGCAGATCGTCAGGCCGGACGAGGCGTTCTCGACGTTGCAGCCGGCGAAGACTTCGCCGCTTTCCGCTTCGATCGCGGCGCCGACCTTGAAGCCGGAGTACCGGGCGTACGCCATTTCCCGCACGGCCCGAGCCCGGGCCTCGAGGGAATCAGCCACTCCAAACCTCCGCCAGGAATGACTGCCCGTGGGGCAACGGCGTCACTCCGAAAAAGTCGGCGACCGTCTGCCCCACATCGGCAAACGTGGCCCGCGCCCCCAACGCCACCGGCCGCACCCGCGGGCCGGCAACGAGCAACGGGACCCGCTCCCGGGAATGATCCGTCGACGGGGTCGTCGGGTCGTTCCCATGGTCGGCCGTAAAGATAATCAAATCATCCGGTTGCGCCCTGCCGACCAGGCCGGGGATCACCCCGTCGAGTTCGGTGAGCCCGGCCAGGAAGCCGGGCACGTCGTTCCGGTGGCCCCAGCTCTGGTCGAACTCGATCACGTTGGCGAAGACGAAGCCCGCCGCCACCTCGGCGAACGCCCGCGCCAACAGGTCGTAGGCGGCCCGGTTGGTCGGCGTATGCGTACTCTGGATGCCCCGGGCGGCGAAAAGGTCGTCCACCTTGCCGATCCCGGTCCGCGGGATCCCGGCGGCCTCGAGCCGGTCCAGCAACGTCGAGGCGGGGGGCGCCAGCGAGTAGTCCTTCCGGCGCGGGGTCCGCTCCCACCGGCCAGGCGCGCCGACGAAGGGCCGGGCAATCACCCGCGAGACCCCAAACTCGCCCCGGCAGAGGCGCCGCGCGGTCTCGCAGGCCCGGTAGAGTTCCGGCACCGCCACGGTTTCCTCGTGCGCCGCAACCTGGAAGACGCTGTCGGCCGAGGTGTAGACGATCCACTTCCCGCTCGCCCGGTGCTCGGCGCCGAGGTCGTCGAGAATCGCCGTTCCCGACGCCGCCCGATTGCCGAGGACGCCGCGGCCGGTCTCCGCCGCGAACGCCTCGATCAGTGGGGCCGGGAATCCGTTCGGAAACGTCGGGAACGGCGCCTCCAGCACGAGGCCGGTGAGTTCCCAGTGGCCGGTCGTGCTGTCCTTGCCGGCGCTGATCGGGTGCAACGTGCCATGCGCCGCGCCGGGAGCGGCGACCCGGTCGACCCGAGGCAGCGGGGCACAGCAGCCCAGACCGAGCGCCTCGAGGGCCGGCAAGCGATAGGCCGGCGGGGCCGCAGCCAAGGTGTTCCCGAGGGTATCGCTCCCCTCGTCGCCGTAGCGGGCCTGGTCCGCCGTGGCGCCGATCCCGAGGCCATCAAGAACGATGACGAACGCCCGGCGGCTCATTGGAGCGGGGCGCCACCCTGCTGCACGAACCGGAATTGCAGGGCGGTGATCGCCTCGCCGAGGAGTTTGGCCTCGTCCGCATCGAGGCGGCCGGCGGTCTTGTCCCGCAGCATCGTCAGGGTGTCGATCAGCGCCTGGGCGATCGTCCGCGGATCGGCCTTGGCCTGCTCGGCACCCGGCGGCAGGTTGCCGGCCAGCGCGGCTTCCGCCTGGTGAGCGAGGCCGAGCACCAACGATGCAAAGTGGGGATTCATGTCATTCCTCCGTAGCGGCGCTCGACCCGGGGGCCGACCGCGGTCAACAATTCGTAGCTGATCGTCCCGGCGCGGCCGGCCTGCACGTCCAGGGTGGGTCCGCCGGGCCCCCAGACGGTTGCGGCGGCGCCCAGCGGAAACGCCTCGGCCGGCCCCGCCACCATCACCATGTCCATCGTCACCCGCCCGGCCATCGGATACTCCCGGCCCCCGACCCCGACGCTGCCCCCGGCACCCAGGGCCCGCGGTACGCCGTCCGCGTACCCGATGCCTAACGTCGCGACGCCGCCGTCGGCCGGGGCCCGCCACACCGCCCCGTACGAGACGGTATCCCCCCGGCGAACCCGCCGCACCGCGAGGACCTCGGCCCGCAGGGCGGCCACCGGTTCGGGCACCAGCGGGCCGGCCGCGCCCCCGTAGAGGTAGATGCCGGGCCGGGCAAGGTCCAGCGCGAACCGGCGCTCCCAGTGGCCGGCGGCACTCGCGGCGGCATGGCAGAGTGGCGGACGGCCCACGACCGCCAGGACCGCGCCGAATCGATCCCACTGCTCCTCCACCGACGCCAGCGACGCATCGGCCGAGTGAAAATGGGTGAAGGCCCCCTCGTAGCCGGGCGCCCCGCGGAGCAGACGACCGGCTGCGCGCAACTCGTCGGTTTCGTACCACGACAGGCCCGACCGCCCCATCCCGGTGTCCACCGCCAGGTGAAACGGCGCCGCGCCGGCCGCCAGCCAGGCCTCCAGCAACGGGCGGCTGCCGAGCGCCGGCCGGACGTCGTAGGCGTAGTAGTCGGGGATCTGGTCGGGACGAAGCGGCAAGAAGGTGATGATGGGGCGGGCCACGCCCGCCTGCCGGAGCGACACGGCCTCTTCGAGCGAGGCCACGCCGAAGCCCCAGGGCTCGGTGGCCTCGAGGGCGCGGACAACCGCCGTGGCGCCAAGGCCGTAGCCATTCGCCTTGACCATCGGCAGCAGCGGCACGCCGACCCGCCCGCCAAAGGTGCGAGCGTTCCGGACCAGCGCGTCGAGGTCGATGTCGAGCCAGGGGCCGTGCGATGCCATAGTCCTCGAGAGCGCGTGAGCGGACTCTCCCCGCCCGGAACGGAACCGAGTACAATAAGGCGCCACGGAGGCTAAATGCAACAGAAATCAGCGCTTGAACGCGCAATGGCGATGGTGGCCGATCTCCGCGTTCGGTGCTCGTGGGACCGGGTCCAGACGCGGGAGACCCTGCGGCCCTATCTCCTCGAAGAAGTGCACGAGCTCGACCACGCCATCGGAACCGGAGATCCGGCGGCCATCCGCCAGGAAGTGAGCGACCTGCTGCTCCACCTGGCCTGGCAACTCGTCCTCGGCGAGGAACACGGCGAGTTCACCGCGGACGACGTGGCCGCCGATCTCGAAGCCAAGATGAAGCGGCGCCACCCGCACCTCTTCGACCTGGGCCCGCGCGAACCGTGGGAGCAACTCAAGAAGCGAGAAGGCGTCCGCGGGGTGCTGGACGGCTTGCCCCCGACCCTCCCGGACCTCCTGCTCGCCTATCGGCTCGGCGAGCGAGCCGCCGCGGTCGGTTTCGACTGGCCGGACGCCGCCGGCCCGGCGGCCAAGGTGCGCGAGGAACTCGCCGAGGTGGAAGAGGTGGTGGACGGCCCGGCGGACGCGCTCGACCACGAGATCGGGGATCTCCTGTTCGCGGTCGTGAACCTGGCCCGCAAGGTCGGCGTCCGGCCCGGCCCGGCGCTCTCGCGGGCCAACCGCCGGTTTCGCGACCGGTTCGAGCAGGTCGAGCGGCTGGCGGCGGAGCGCGATCTCGACCTCGCCACGGCGGGACTGGAGCAGCTCGACGCGATCTGGGACGAGGTCAAGCGCTCGGGAGCCGTGTCGTGAGACCGACCACGGCACCGTCCGATCGGCCGCGGCACCGCCGGCTCGGGGCTGCCGGCATCGGAGCCGTCGCGGCGGTGGTTGCGGCCTGCTCAGGCGGCGCACCGGTCGCCGCGACCCCGACAGCGGGCCGCCCCTGCCCCCCGGCCGATACGGTCGCCAACCGCTGGATCGCCTCGGTCGTGATCGACGACCGCGTCGTGGCGGAGCATCTCGCCGCGCGCCGCGAACAGGAGTTCCCCGAGGTCTTTGCGCTGGAGGGACCGGACCCGGAGCCGCTCGCGCGGCTGCCCGCCGGGCGGATCGACCTGGTGCAGTTCGTCAGGGGCCGGGACGCCGAGGAAGCCTACCGGCTCTGCCCGGGTGGCGTGGCGCTTCTCATCACCACCCGGAGTCCTTGACCGTCAGGGATAGAGCCGATGGATCTGGCGCGGGAACGCGATCGTTTCGCGAATATGGGGAATCCCGCAGATCCACGCGACGGTGCGCTCGACCCCCAGGCCGAAGCCCGAGTGCTCGAAGGTGCCGTACTTCCGGAGGTCCAGATACCAGCCGTACGCGCTGGGATCGAGCCCCTGCTCGATGATCCGGGCGAGCAGCCGGTCGTGGTCGTCCTCCCGCTGTGAGCCGCCGATGATTTCCCCGTACCCTTCCGGCGCCAGGCAGTCATTCCCGAGCACCGTGCGGGGATCCTCGGGGTTCTCCTTCATGTAGAAGGCCTTCACCGCCTTCGGATAGTTCTTCACGAAGACCGGCCGGTCGTACTCGCGCGCCAGCAGGGTTTCGTCGTCGCCACCGAGATCGCTGCCCCAGGCAATGTCGGAGCCGAGCCCGTTGAGTTTGGCGACGGCATCGGTGTAGCTGATCCGGGGAAACGGCGGAATGACCCGTTCCAGCACGGTCGTGTCCCGCTCGAGCTCCTTGAGTTCCTCGCGGCACTTCTCCATGGCCCGCTCGACCAGGTAGCTCACGAAGTCTTCCTGGAGCCGCATGTTGTCGTCCGAGTTCGCAAAGGCCACCTCGGGCTCGACCATCCAGAACTCGGTGAGGTGCCGCCGGGTCTTCGACTTCTCGGCCCGGAAGGTGGGGCCGAAACAGTAAACCCGGCCCAGGGCGGCGCAGGCGGCCTCGACGTAGAGCTGGCCCGTCTGGGCCAGGTACGCCTGGCCGAGATCGAAGTACTCCGTGGCGAACAGGTTGCCCGCCTCTTCGCCGATGCTGCCGGTGAGAATCGGCGTGCTGACGTGGCAGAAGCCGCGGCCGTCGAAGAAATCGTGGATCGCCTGGAAGACGTGGTGCCGAACCCGGGCAATGGCCACCTGCTTCCGGCTGCGGAGCCAGAGGTGGCGATGCTCGAACAGAAAGCTCGTCCCATGTTCCTTCGGAGTGATCGGGAAATCGTGGCTCTCGCCGAGGACCCGAAGGGCGGACATTCCCAGTTCGACGCCGCCGGCCTGGCGGGCGTCAGCCCGGACCACGCCCGTCACCACGACGCTGGTCTCCTGGGTCAGCCCGTTGAGGGCCTCCCAGGTTGGTTCGTCGACATCGCGCTTCGACGCCACGCACTGGAGGTAGCCGGAGCCGTCCCGGAGCACCACGAAGGCCACCTTGCCGCTGGCCCGGGTGGTCAGGACCCAGCCGGCCACCGTGACCTCCGCGCCAACGTGGGCCGGCAGGGCGCTAATGTCGGTATGCTGCATTGTCGATACTCCTCCGAGGCGGCGACTATTGTATCGGGGAGCTTGAGGCAGGGTCAATTGCCGCCCCCCAACCCCGATGTGCAAGCCTCCGCCAGCCAGGTCGTCAACCTATTGCATCCCCGAGACGTCATGGGTGCCTAATTTCAATACACCGCACGTTTTTTTGCGTCTTGCGGCAACGGAACGACCGTCTAACATTTGTAGCGCCCCGACCGTGATTCCGGCAGACGCGTCGAGGCCCCCGGAACGAAACCCTGGCCCCCACGAGGTTCGCTGATGGCGTCGCAGAACATGCAGGCCCGTCTCAAGCCCGAGCACACGCTCCGGTATCCCCGGCTCTCGCCGAACATGTGGTACGACGTTTCCCCGATCTTCCCCGGCGTCACGACGCGGCGGGTCGATATCTTTGGGCGTCGCATCACTCGGATTCGGACGTCGCGGGATTATGAGACGGTTCAGGCCGCCCACTTTGAATTCCGGGAACGCCCGGTCGAAGAGGTGGTGGCAGTCGGCTGAGGCGCGTCCCGCCTCCATGGCGCAGACTCCTCGCGGCGGGGTGGGCTTCATGGCCCACCCCGCCGCGAACGTTTTCGGCCAGCAGGCGGGCTGGTTCGCCATCGTCGTCGGCGCCGGACGAGGCCATCCTCTCCCCGGAGCGGCCCTGGGTCTGGCGATCACCGCCCTCCACCTCGCCGCGGTGCCCGACCGCCGAACGGAAGCCCGGCTCCTTCTCCGCACGGTAGTCCTGGGACTCGGCTTCGAGTCGCTGCTGCTCACCGCGGGCTTCGTTGGCTATTCCGGGAGGGTGGCCCGGCCTGCCGTGGGTGGCTCCGCCCTGGATTCTCGTCCTCTGGCTCCAGTTCGGCACCGTCCTGCGCCACGCCCTGCGCTGGCTCCGAAGCCGTCCGTTGGCCGCTCTCCTGGGCGCCGTCGGCGGGCCGCTGTCATTCCGGGCCGGCGAGGCCCTCGGCGCCGTGGATTTCGGGGATCACCGGCTCCGCTCCTTGGCCGCGTTGGCCGCGGTCTGGGCGTTCGCGATGCCGCTCATGATCACCTGGGCCCGTGCCGGAAGCGACCAGCAGCCGCAGGCTAGCCCGGCCCAGGGTCCCGAGGCGGCCTCGGAATGAAGGCACTGGTCCGCCGGATGTAGTCCCGGTACGCGGGCCGGGACTCCGTCAGCTTTTTCTCGAGCATCGCCACTCCTGACACCCGGAGCAGGAGGAAGGTCATCAGAACCGGGCTGGCCATGGTGGCCCAGCCGCCCTGCGCGGCCGCGAAGAGGAAGAACGCCCACCAGACACAGGCATCGCCGAAGTAGTTCGGGTGCCGGGTGTAGCGCCAGACACCGGTCGAGAGCACCCGGCCCCGGTTGGCCGGATCGGCCTTGAAACGGGCCAGCTGCCAGTCGCCAGCGGCCTCGAACCCGAAACCGACGACCCAGAACGCGATGCCGACCCAGCTCAGCGGGCCGAGTGGCCGGTCGCCGCGGAGGCCGACCAGCAGCGGCAGTGACACGAACCAGAGAATGGCCGCCTGGAGCCAATGGATGGTCACCAGGGACAACCACGCGAAGGCGCGCCCGCCCCGCTGCCGCATGTCCCGGTAGCGGTAATCCTCTCCGTGACCCCAGTTGCGCCACGTCAGGTAGCCCGAAAGCCGAAGCCCCCAGACCGCGACGAGCACCAGCAGGACGAGCCGGGCGACCTCGGCCGCCCGGTCCGGGGCGGGCGGTGCGCTCAGCCGGTATCCGACCGCCAGCACGACGAAACCGGCGCCCCAGAACCGGTCCACGAGACTGGCGTCGGTCCGAACCAGACTGGCCAGCCAGATCAGGGTGAAGAGTCCAGCGGCCAGACCCAATCCGATTTCCGCCGCGACGACGGGGCTTTCCACTATTGCCACTTATCCACGTCCGTCCTAGAAGACACCTACCTGGATGCGGCCATCCGCATGCTGGTCAACCAACTCGGAATAGCACCTCGGCCTTGGGATAGCGCGCCAATGCTCGGTCGCGCAGGGCCCGGTTCCGCCCTTTCTCGAGTCCCGGATCCTCGTCCAGCACGATGCGGACGAGGTCCCGGGCCGTACCCAGCAGGTCCGTGTCGTCCGGAAACCGGGCCACCCGGATGTCCGCCGTGCCCGACTGCCGCTGGCCGAGGAGGTCGCCCTGGCGGCGCTCCTCGAGGTCCAGTTCGGCGATCCGGAAGCCGTCCGTCGTGGCGGCAAACGCCCGCAGCCGGGGAGCCGGGCGCGAGGCGAGGAGCACGCAATGGCTCTCGTTGCCGCCCCGTCCGATCCGGCCCCGGAGCTGATGCAGCTGCGCCAGACCGAACCGGTCCGGGTGCTCGATCACCATGACCGTGGCATTGGGCACGTCGATCCCGACCTCGATGACCGTGGTGGCCACCAGGACGGGCACCCTCCCTTCCCGGAACGCCCGCATGACTTCGTCCCGCTCGCCGGCCTTGAGCCGCCCGTGGACCAGACCCACTTCGAGGTCATCCCACCGGGCGGCGAGCGTGTCGGCCATGGTCTTGGCGGCCAGCAGGTCCGCCTTCTCGGTCTCCTCGATCACCGGCAGAACGATGTAGGCCTGCCGCCCTTCCCGGCACCGGGCGGCGACGAAGTCCAGCACCTTGTCCCGCTGGGACGCCCCCCGGACGGCCGTCCGGATCTCGCCCCGGCCGGGCGGGCGCTCCCGCAGCACGCTCACGTCGAGGTCGCCGTACCGGGTCAGGGCGAGCGACCGGGGAATCGGCGTGGCCGACAGCAGGAGGACGTCGGGAGCGGTGCCTTTGGCCATCAACGCGGCCCGCTGTTCGACGCCGAAGCGGTGCTGTTCGTCGATCACCACGACACCGAGCCGCTGGAAAGCCACCGTATCCTGCACCAGGGCGTGGGTCCCAACCACGATCCGCATCGCCCCCGAGGCCAACTGGCGCCGGATCTTCTCCTTCTCGCCCGCGGTGAGCCGCCCCACCAGGAGCCCGGGTACGATCCCGAGGGGCGCGAGCAACCGCGCGAGGGTCGCAAAGTGCTGCTCGGCCAGCAGCTCCGTAGGGGCCATCAAGGCCGCCTGGAAGTCGTTCTCGACGGCCAGCAGCATCGCGAACAGGGCCACCACGGTCTTGCCGGTGCCGACGTCGCCCATCAGCAGGCGATGCATCCGGTCGGGCGACGTCATGTCGCCGGTGATTTCCCGGAGGGCCCGCCGCTGGTCGCCGGTGAGCGGCCAGGGGAGGTTCTCCTTGAGCCGGGTGGTGAGTTCCCTCCTGACCTCGAACGCGACGCCCTGCCGCCCTCGTTTGGCTACATGGCGGGCCCGCCCCAGCATCAGTTGCAAGTCGATGAGTTCGTCGAGCGCGAGCCGACGGCGGCCACGCTCCGCCTCCGCGGTCGAGGAGGGGTGGTGGACCTGGCGCAGGGCCTCCGGCAGCGTGGGCAACCCGAACCGTTCGCGGAGGTCGGTCGGGAGAATCTCCGCCGAGAGACCGATCAGCGAGTCGAGATGCCGGGCCACGAGACCGCGGATGATCTTGTGGCTGAGTCCCTGGGTGGCCGGGTACACGGGGAGGACCCGCCCGGCGGCGATCGGGTCGGCGTCGGCATCCTCCGGCTCGGCCAGCACCAGGTATTCCCGGGGAGCGAATTGCCGCCCGTGATAGAAGCGCACCGGGCCGGCAACCAGCAGGGTCTGGCCGACCGTGATCGTCCGGTCGAGAAACGCCTGCCCGGGCCAGACGCATTCGATCGAGCCGGAATCGTCGGTCAGCACCGCATGGAAGATCCGGAGCCCGCGCCGGGTGGGCAGGATGCCTTTCGCGGTGACCCGCCCCACGGCGGCGGCTTCCTCGCCGACGCGCAGCCGGGCGATCGGCGTGACCGAGGACGCGTCGAGGTAGCGGTGCGGCAGATGCCAGAGCAGGTCGTGCGCCGTCTCGATGCCGAGGCGGCTCAGCGCCTCGGCCCGGCGCTCGCCGATGCCCTTGAGGAATTTGACCGGGGTATCGAGCCGGAGAGTGGCCACCGCTATCCGTCGTCGCCGCTTTCGACGAGGTCCGCGGCGAACCGGCGGGGGTCGAAGACGGCGAGATCGCCGACCGCCTCGCCGAGACCGAGGAACCGCACCGGCACGTCGAGTTCCCGGCGGAGCGCCACGACCGCGCCGCCGCGGGCGGTGCCGTCGAGCTTCGTGATCACGAGGCCGGTGGGCTCGATCGCCCCGGCGAAGAGCCGGCCCTGCTGGACCGCGTTCTGTCCGACGGTGCCGTCCAGGACGAGGAAGGCCTCGTGCGGGGCGCCGGGGGCCTTCCGCGCGATGACCCGGCCGACCTTGCGGAGCTCGTCCATCAGGCCTTCCTGGGTGTGCAGCCGGCCGGCGGTGTCCACGATCACCAGCGAGGCGCCCCGCGCGGCGGCCGCCTCGATGCCGTCGAATGCGACGGCGGCCGGATCACCGCCGGACGCGCCGGATACGCACGGCAGGGACAGCCGGTCCGCCCAGGTCTTGAGCTGGTCGATCGCGCCGGCGCGGTAGGTGTCGGCCGCGACGAGCATCACCTGCTCTCCCCGGTCGCGGTAGAAGGCTGCGAGCTTGGCGACCGTGGTCGTCTTGCCGGTTCCGTTGACGCCCATCACCAGCAGGACCGTGGGTCCCTCGGCGGCTCGCCGGAGCCGGCTCGGGTCGTCCGGTCCGGCCAGCATGGCGGCAACGCGATCCACGATGGCCGCCTTCAAGTCCGCCTCGCTCTTGAGGGTGCCCCGGCGGACCTGCGCCTCGAGTTCGTCGACCAGGTCCGTCGTGGCGGAGATCCCGAGATCGGCCTCGAGCAGAACCCGCTCGATTTCTTCGATGTCGGCGGCTTTGAAGCCGCGAACCATCGCCCCCACATCGGTGAGCGCGAGGCGTTTGATCTTTCCCCAGAGGGAGAGCTTCTTGCCGGCGGTAACGCGCGAGCTGGCCATGAAGGGGAATCTAGCTTGAGGAACCGGACGTCAGCGAAGTCCGGAGCGCCGCCGCCACCACCACTCGCCGGAAAGCGCGACCACCGCGAGGCCGAAGAGCCACCACCGCTCCCGCAGCGGGGACCGGAGCGGCACGGCCGAGACGACCGGCTCTCGGCCCTCGAGCACCACCGGGCGCGGCAGCAGTTCGTCGGAGTAGTCTTCGACGCCGAGGCGCCCGGCGCCGCCGCCCTCGAGGCGGTAGTCCCAGGCCCCGGGAGC
>JBFXAY010000117.1:0-10435 GCA_050183815.1 Gemmatimonadales bacterium
CCTCGCGCGCCGTCACGACGGTTTGGAGCGGCCAGCTGCCCAGGCCTGAGCTGACGGCCGACGCCCCCGGTCCCCAGACTGCCGCCCAGCCTCAGCCGGCGCCGACGAACGCGCAGCCGTCGTCGGCTGGACGGGTGGTGCTGCCGGCGGACGGCGGCCTCGATCCGGATGCCCTCCTGGCCCTGCGGGCGATCCATGAACCCATCGTCGAGATCGGCGGGTTCGGCTTCCCGGTTGACATTCCCGCCGCCGATCCGGAAGCCGCCGCTCTCGTGCCGGACCCGTCGGCAGCGCCGCCTTCGCCCGAGCCGGCCCAGGCCGTTCGCGCCACGGTGGCCGCCGCCCTGCTGGGGCGGGCCGTGGCCCGATTCGACGAGTCCCGGCGCGCCAACGGTGCCACGGTCGAGGTCGGTCCGGCGCGAGAGGCCCCGGCGATCGCCGCCGGACAGCCCTCCGGCGGGTCGGCGGTCACGGCGGCCGCCGTCGCGCCGCTCGCCAAGGGCGAGGATGCGGCGATCGGTCACCGGAACCGGCGGTTTCAGGAGGCCCATCCGGCCGATCTCCGCACCGCGACGCCGCCGGCGGCCGGCCTGACGCAGTTCACCGCGGTGGTGGACGAACCCGCGCCCGCGACGGCGGCGGCGCCAGTCGTCGAGCTCGACGCCGGGAACGCGATCGCGCGCCGGGTCGATCACCTGATGCTCGATCTCAATGACGGCGGGACCGACCTGGGTCGGCTCAAGGTCTCGGTGACGGGCCCGACCGTTCGGGCGACGATCCTGCCCAACGACCCGGTGCTCGCCGACCGGCTCACTGTCGGCATCCGGGAACTCCGCCAATCGCTCGAAGAGCGGGGGTTTCCCGAGCCGCGGATCACCGTCGTGGCGCCCAGGCAGGAAACGAACGTCTGGCTCGCCGGAGGGCGGGAGGTCGTGACGGATCCGGCCGCAGCGGATCCCAAGGCCGCGGCGCGCGAGCAGGCGAACGACTCCCGTCGCGAGCGGTCGCCCGACCAGCGGCAGGACCGGCAGCCCGAAGGCCGGTTCGACCGTTCGCGTGACCGGCGCCAGGAGCGCCAGGGAGGCCAGCGATGACGATGCCCGTGTCCCTGATCGGCTCCGGCGTGGTGCCGAAGGCGGCAACCGGGGCAGGCAAGGCGGACCTCGATCGCGAGGACTTCCTCCACCTGCTCGTGACGCAGCTGCAGCACCAGGATCCGCTCAACCCGCTCGAACCGGATGCGTTCGCGGCGCAGCTGGCCCAGTTCTCGTCGGTGGAGCAGCTCACCAAGCTCAACTCGACCATCGCGGCTCAGCAGGCGGATTCGGCCGCGCGAACGTTGCTCGACAAGACCAACCTCGGTGCCTCCCTCATCGGCCGCCACGTGATCGCCGAGGGGAATCAGCTCCAGGTCGGCGGCGACGGGTCGAGCCGGATCCGGCTCGACGTGGCCGGGACCGGCGGCACCGCCGTGCTGAAGCTTTACGACGTGGCGGGGAACGAGGTGGCCAGCCGGTCACTCGGGGCGGTATCCGGCGGCGCCCGGACCATCGTGCCGCCCAAGGATCTTCCGACCGGCGAGTACTACTACTCGGTGTCGGTCGAGAATGCGGCCGGCGAACCCGTCAGCGTCCGCACCTACACCGAGGGCGTCGTCGACGGCGTGACCTTCGAGAGCGGCCAGGTGCTGCTCCGGATCGGCTCGCTGCGCGTACCGCTCGACAAGTTGACTGAAATCACCCCCGAAGCAGGAGCTTCCCAGCCATGATGCGCGCACTCTTCGCCGGCGTGTCCGGTCTCCGCAACCACCAGGTGCGGATGGACGTGATCGGCAACAACATCGCCAACGTGAACACGGTCGCCTTCAAGTCGTCCCGGGTCACGTTCGCCGAGTCGTTCAACCAGCTCCTGCAGGGGGCCACCCGACCGCCGGCCAATTCGGGCGGGCGCAACCCGACCCAGATCGGTAACGGCATGAACATCGCCAGTATCGACACCAAGTTCACCCAGGGCACCATCCAGGGTACCGGGGTCAAGACGGACGTGGCGATCAGCGGCGACGCCTTCTTCGTGGTGAAGGGCAACGGCAAGACGCTCTACACCCGCGCCGGCAACTTCCAGTTCGACGCCAACGCCCGGCTGGTGTCGCCCAGCAACGGCTACATCGTCCAGGGTATCAACGCCGACCCCCTCGGCAACTTCTCGTCCTCGTCGGCGGTGTCCGACATCGACCTGAGCCTCAACCTCAAGTCGCCGGCCCGGGCCACCCAGAACGTGAGCCTGGCCGGCAACCTCAACCTGAACCAGCGTATCGTCCAGACGACGCCGAGCACGGTGTCCGAACCGCACCAGATGTCGATCACGGTCTACGACACGGCCGGCCAGGCGCACAACCTGGTGATGACCTTCAAGCAGGTCTTTACCGGGACGCCGGAAGCGCCGGACAACACCTGGACGTTCTCGATCACGTCGGCCACGGCCACCGTCGAGGGTATCGACAACACCGCCACGCCGGCCACCGGGGCGCTCGACGCCGACCAGGGTCTCGTGACCTTCAATGCCCAGGGCCAGATGGTCGACTTCAGCAACGGCGTCGTCGACCTCTCGGCCGAGCCGGTGAAGGTGCGCATCAGCCCGACCAGCGGCGGCACGCCCTTCGATGTGCTGCTCGATCCGGGCGAGATCAACGACATCAACGGTCTGTCCCAGTTCGCCAACCCGTCGAATGCGGTGTTCACCGCCCAGGACGGCTACACCAGCGGCGACCTTCAGGACATCTCCATCGACTCGACCGGCGTCATCACGGGGTTCTACACCAACGGCGTGAGCCGGCCGGTGGCCCAGCTGTCCCTCGGCAACTTCAACAACCCGACGGCCCTCCTCCGCCGGGGCGACAACATGTACGAGCCGTCGGCCAACTCCGGCGTGCCGGTGCTCGGCTTTGCCGGGACCAGCATCACCTCGACGATCACCGCCTCGGCGCTCGAGTCCTCGAACGTGGACCTGTCCGAGCAGTTCACCGAGATGATCACCGCCCAGCGCGGCTTCCAGGCCGCCGCCCGGGTCATCACCACGTCGGACGAGATGCTGACGGAGCTGGTCAACCTCAAGCGGTAATCGCCTGAGGCAGTCCCGGTGAGGGGGGGGCGGGCCCGGACGGCCCGCTCACCCCTTTACCGTATCCGGCGCCGGCCCGGCGCCGCCGGAAGAAATCGCCGTCGCCCCTACGGCAGAGAATTCCCCCCCGGGGCATCCGGTTCTCGGAGCCCGTTTGGTAACCTGCACAGTCACAACTACTTGGCTTCGACCGGGACGGCCGCTTCCGGTGGTATGTGCGTTGCCTTTAGCAGGGGCGGCAGACAGGTCCGACCTCGAACCAAACAGGTGAGTATGTCAGACGAAGCTGCGGCCGCCGCCGCGCCCGAAGGAGAGGGCGCTGCAGCCGAGCCGAAGAAGCCCAACAAGCTGGTGCTGCCCCTGGTGGTGGCCCTGATGACCATTGCCGGCGGGGTCGTCGGCGTGATGGTGGTGGCGCCGAAGATGATCGCCGCCCGCACCCACGTGGCCGAAGGCCTCGAGGCCGAAGGCGGGTCGGAGGAGGGCGGGGAACACGGCGGGGGCGAGCACGGCGGCGGGGAGCGGGGCCCGACCTTCAAGATCGACAACCTGATCGTCAATCCGTCGGGGTCGCAGGGCAGCCGGTTCCTGATGGTGTCCGTGGCCGTCGAGACGGCGGACGGCAAGATGGAGGAACTGCTCCGCGGTCGTGAAGCCCAGATCCGGGACGTCGTGATCGCGATGCTCGAACGGAAGACGATGGACGACCTGTCGGTGACCGGGATTCGCGATTCGATCAAGGCCGAGTTGTCCGACACGATCACGGCCATCGCCGGCATGAAGACCAAGCTTCGGGTCTTCCTGCCCCAGTTCGTCATCCAGTAACCGGGAACTCTCGGCGCTCTATGAACGGCCCGGGCTTCGGCGGCGGACGGAATGAACCCGATTCGCTGACCCAGAAGGACATCGACCAACTCCTCCAGGGGTCCGGCAGCGCCGCGGCCTCCCGGGGGCGGAAGACGTCGGTCGAGGTCATTCCCTACAACTTTCTCCGGCCCCCGCGAATCTCGAAGGACCGGCGGGTCCAGCTGGAGGCGATCTTCTCCCGGTTTGCCCTGGCGATGCAGTCGATGCTGTCGTCGCGGCTCCGGATCCCGATGGACGTCTCCTGTTCGGTCGAGCAGGCGACCTTCTCCGAGTACATCCTCTCGATCGCCAATCCCTGTGCGGCGTTCGTCTACCAGTTGGGCGGTGACCAGGGCCAGGGGGCGGTCGACCTCAGTACCGACCTCGCCTTCTTCATGCTGGACCGGGCCTTCGGCGGCCCCGGCGAGATGGCCCCGATGGAGCGGGGCCTGACGCCGCTCGAACGGACCGTGGCCCGCGGCTTCGCCGACAAGCTCCTCGGCCTCTTCGCCGAGGCCTGGCAGGACCATATCCCCTTCGAGCCCGAGATCACCGGCTTCGAATCCACGCCGGACATGCTCCAGATCGCCTCGCACGAGGACAACGTGCTGGTTGCGAATCTCGAGGTCCGGGCCGGCAGCTTCAGTTCGCTGGTGGCGATGTGCATCCCGCTGCAGTCACTCGAGAGTTTCCTGGGCGAGAAGACGGCGGGCCGCGCGAAAACCACCCACGCCGCGAACCCCGCCGCGCGGGCCCAGGTCGAGACGGTGGTCCGCACCGCCCAGGTCGACCTCATCGTGCGGTTTCCCACCCTCCGGCTGTCGGCGCGCGAAGTGGCCGCCCTCAAGGTGGGCAACGTCATCCAGACCTCCCAGCCGGTCGACGGACCGGTCGAACTCCATGTCAACGGTGCCCGGCGTTTCATCGGGCACCTGGGCCAGTACCGCCGGATGCTCGGGCTGCGCATCAGTGAACCGGCGCCGCCGGTGGCCCAGCCGACGGTTCGCGCCAGCCGAGGAAGAATTCAATGACCACTCCGACTCCCGAGCCGGGCGCCGCCCAGCTCAAGGATCTTGCTGCCGGGAAAGTGACCGACGCGGCCGCGCCGCTCGACAACCTTCTGGACATGTCGCTGCCGGTGTCGATCGAGTTCGGCCGCACCAGCATGACCGTCCAGGAGGTCCTCGGGCTGGCCACCGGATCGGTCATCCAGCTCGAACGGATGGTGGGCGAGCCGATCGACGTCTTCGTAAGCGACCGCAAGCTGGCCGAGGGTGAAGTCGTCGTCATCGGCGAGCACTTCGCGGTCCGGATCACCCGGATCATCGACCAGGAGGGCGACGCCGCCTGATGCCCGACGGTCTCATGGGTCTCGTCGGCGCCACCGCCATCACGGTCGGCCTCCTGCTCCTGGCACTTCGGCTTCTCCACCGGCTGGACCGGTCGGGCGCGGGCCGGGGCCGGAGCCGGATTCCGCTATCGGTGATCCAGCGGCTGCCGCTCGGGGCCAAACAGAGTGTGTCGCTCGTGCGGGTGGGGCGCCGGGTGTTGGTGGTCGGCCAGTCGGAGCGCGGGCCCGCCCTGCTCACCGAACTCAAGGGAGAGGACCGGCTCACCGCCCTGGGCGACGCCCCGGCGGAGACGGCGGTCCCCGCCCGACGCGATCCGGAGCTCAAACGGCTTCTGTCGCGCCTCACGCTCGGCCTCGCCCTCACGCTCGCGACCGCGACCGTTGCCTCCGCCCAGGCCCGGCCGGACACCGGACGGCGCGTGCCGATTTCGCCGCCGGCCTCGGTGGCCCCGGCCCGGGTGCCGCCGACGACCCGGCTTCCCGGCAACCTCCAGGTGAAACCGCCGGAGGTACCCGCGATCGACCTCAAGATCGGCCAGGGAAACGAGCAACTTCGGCTGAGCGGCACCGTTGGCCTCGTGGTCTTCCTCGGGGCACTCACGCTGCTGCCGGCCGTCGTCCTGCTGATGACCGGGTTCACCCGGATTCTCGTCGTCCTTCATTTCCTCCGGTCGGCGCTCGGCACTCAGGGGAGTCCGCCGGGACAGCTTCTCATCGCGATCGCCATTCTGCTCACCGGCGTAGTGATGCACCCGGTGCTCGACGAAGCCAACCGGACGGCGGTCCAGCCCTACTTCGACGGCCAGATCGACCAGGCCGAAGCCTACCGGCGGGGCGTGGTGCCGTTCCGGCAGTTCATGCTGGCCAACGTCCGCGAAAAGGACCTGGCGTCGTTCACCGAAATGACCGGCCTCGCCGACGTCCAGAGCGAGGACGACATCCCGACCCTGACGATCGTCTCGGCCTTCGTGACGAGCGAGCTGCAGACGGCGTTCTGGATGGGGTTCGTGATCTACATCCCGTTCGTGGTCGTCGACCTGATCGTGGCCACCTCGCTGATGAGCCTCGGCATGTTCATGGTGCCGCCGGTGATGATCTCGCTCCCGTTCAAGCTGCTCCTCTTCGTGTTGGCCGACGGCTGGTCGCTGATCGGCCAGAATCTCGTTTCGAGCTTCCAGCGGTAGGCCGATGAACGCCGTCCTCGCCACCGAACTGATCCGCAAGGCGGTGATGCTGACGCTCGTCGTCGGCGCCCCGCTGCTGGTCGCCGCGGTCGTCGTGGGCCTGCTGGTGACGCTGCTGCAGGCCGTGACCCAGCTCCAGGAACAGACGCTGACGTTTCTGCCCAAACTGCTCACGATGGCGCTGATCTTCGTGCTGGTCCTGCCATGGATGCTCGGCAAGCTGACCCAGTTCCTCGTCTTTGCGCTCCAGTCCATCGGGACGATGGGAGGCTGACGTGGACCTCTTCGGCATGTTCGCGCCGGGCAACTGGCCCGCCTTCGTTCTGATCTCGGCCCGGGTGACGGGCCTCGTCATGCTGGCGCCCTTCTGGTCCCTCCTCGCGATTCCGCGGAGCAGCAAGGCGGCGGCGATCGTCGTCATCGCCGGGGTCCTGGTGCCCGGCGTGCCGCGCCCGGATTTCCCGGCCGAGGTGATCGCGATGCCGGCCCCGCTCCTGATGGAGTTCACCATCGGCTTGGCCCTGGGCCTGGCCGCGACGGTGGTGACCCAGTCGCTCACGATGGCCAGCGAGGTGGTCTCGCTCCAGACCGGCCTTTCCCTCGGTCAGGTGCTGACCCCGAATCTCGACCTCGGCGGTCCCCCGGTGGCCCAGATCTACGGCCTGCTGGGCATCGCGGTGTTCGTGGGCATCGGCGGGCCGGTCATGATGCTCGACGGGCTCGCCGCCTCGCTCGGGCAGTACCCGCCGGGAGTGCCGCTGCCGTTCGGCGGCGGGGCGACCGCGCTGCTCGAGGTGACCGGCCGGCTCTTCGCCTATGCCGTCCAGGTGGCCGCGCCGGTGATGGCGGCGCTCTCTGTGACCAATATCGCCATGGCGATTCTGAGCCGGGCGGTGCCCCAGCTCAACGCCATGGCCATGTCGTTTGCCGTGACCCTCGGCGTCGGGCTCCTGATTCTCGGGGCCTCGCTGCCGCTCATGGTCCGGCTCACCACCCGTTGGCTCGAAGCCGCCCCGACGGCGGCGGGCGCCCTCGTCGGCGCCATGACCGGAACCGCTCCCTGACCGATGGCTGACCAGGAACCGTCCGACAACCGGACCGAGGATCCTACTCCACGGCGGCGCCAGAAGGCGCGCGACGAGGGCCGGATCGCCCGCAGCACCGAATTCGCCGCGGCCTCGCTGCTGCTGGCGGGGACGATGCTGATGAGTTCGGTTGCCGGGCGCTCGATCAGCGGCCGGGCCCAGGCGCTCTTCGCGACCTCCGCGGACTGGCTGCTGCTCGACCGGCCATCGCTGACGGCGGCGGCGGCGCTGTTGCGCGGCGTGGTCTTCCAATATCTGGCCGCCATGGGGCCGCTCTTCATCGGCCTGGCCCTGGTGGCGATCGCGGCGGGCCTCGCCCAGACCCGCGGCGTGGCGACCTGGAAACCGGTCCAGCCCGATCTCAGCCGCATCAGCCCGCTGACCGGTTTCAAACGGCTTCTCGGCGCCGACGCCGTCATCAACCTGGTCAAGTCGGTGCTCAAACTGACCCTGCTCGGCCTGGTTACCTACTCGGTGCTGCGTCGGTCGTGGCCCGAGTTCATCGATTTGATCGACCAGGGTCCGCGCGACATCGTCGCGGTCCTGGCTTCCTCGTCGTTCCGGCTGGCGCTCACGCTGGCCTTTGTGTTCATGGTCATCGGCGGCTTCGACTATGCCGTCCAGTTCTTCCGGCTCGAGAAGAGCCTCAAGATGTCGCGCCAGGAAGTGGTGCAGGAGCATCGCGACCAGGAAGGCGACCCCCACATCAAGGCGCGGATCCGGCAGATCGCCCGGCAGCGGGCCCGGCAACGGATGCTGGCCGGCGTGGCGCACGCCGACGTCGTCATCACCAACCCGACGCACCTGGCCGTGGCGCTCCGCTACGACGCCGGCAGCGGCGGCGCTCCGGTCGTCGTGGCCATGGGCGAACGGAAGCTGGCCGAGCGGATCAAGAAGCTGGCCCGCGCGGCCGGGGTCCCGATGGTGGAGAACAGACCGCTGGCGCGGGCGCTGATGGCGACCTGCACTGTCGGCGCGCCGATTCCGCCGGCGCTCTACGTCGCAGTGGCGGAGATCCTGGCCTACGTCTATCGGATGCGGCAGCGCGGGTTCTTCCAGCGCCGCCCTGAGGTGGTGACCGCGTGACCGCTCCCTCGCTCTCAGGCGCCGCGCCGGTCCGGCCCCAGCCGACCGCCGCGCCCGCGACCGAGCGGGCTTCCGGGGCCGCGAAGGCCGGCAGCGGCCGGACGCCGCGCCGGTCGATCATGGCTGCCTCGGCCGAGACCTACCTCGCCATCGGGGTAGTGGTGATCGTCGGGCTGCTGATCGTGCCGCTGCCGTCGATCGCCCTCGACACCCTGCTCGCGCTGAGCATCGGGCTCTCGATCCTGGTGCTGCTCGTGGCCGTGTCGTCGAACGACCCGCTCGAATTCAGTGTCTTTCCGAGCCTGCTGCTCCTGATCACCCTGCTGCGCCTCGGCCTCAACGTGAGCAGCACCCGGCTGATCCTGAGCCAGGGCCGGGCCGGCCGGGTCATCGACGCCTTCGGGACGTTCGTGATCGGGGGCAACTACGTCGTCGGCCTGGTCATCTTCCTGATCCTCGTCGTCATCAACTTCATGGTGATCACGAAGGGTGCCGGCCGGATCGCGGAAGTCGCGGCCCGGTTCACGCTCGACGCCATGCCCGGCCGGCAGATGAGCATCGACGCCGATCTCTCGGCCGGCCTGATCGACGAGAACGAAGCCCGCTCGCGCCGGGAGGAAATCAGCCGCTACGCCGATTTCTACGGTTCGATGGACGGTGCCGCCAAGTTCGTCCGCGGCGACGCGGCCGCCGGCCTGGTGATCACCGCCATCAACCTGGTCGGCGGGTTCGTCATCGGGATGACCCAGCAGGGGCTCTCCGCCTCGGACTCGCTGGCCACCTACACCCGGCTGACCGTCGGCGACGGCCTGGTTACCCAGATCCCGGCGCTGATCGTGAGCACCGCGGCCGGCATGCTGGTGACCTACGGCTCCTCGAATCCCGCGATGGGATCGAGCATCCGCCGGCAGTTGCTCCAGTCTCCCCGGACGTTGTTCATCGCCGGCGGGATTCTGGCCGTGTTCGGCCTGGTGCCCGGCCTGCCCACGGTGCCGTTCCTGTTCCTGGCGACGCTCGCCGGCGGAGCGGGGTACGTGGCCCGGACCGCGCTGGCGGAGGCGCAGGAGGCGGAGGCCCGGGAAGCGGACGAGGCGGCCGCGGGGCCGCCGGTGCCGGCCGCGCCGATGAAGGAGCTGCTCGCGGTCGAACCGCTCGAGGTCGAGATCGGCTACGCGCTGGTCCCGCTCGTTGACGAAGGCCAGAACGGCGACCTCCTCAAGCGGATCTCGCTCACCCGCCAGAAACTGGCGATGGAACTCGGCATCATCGTTCCTTCCGCCCGGATCCGGGACAACATCCAGTTGCCGGCCACCGACTACGTCATCAAGCTCCGCGGCATCAAGGTGGCCGGCGGCGAAGTCATGCCCCGGTTCCTGATGGCGCTCGATACGACCGGCGGGGCCCTGCCGATCGAAGGCATCCAGACCTCGGATCCGAGCTTCGGAATGCCGGCCGTGTGGGTCACCCCGGAACTCCGGCTCGACGCCGAGGCCTCGGGCTACACGGTGGTCGAACCGTCGACCGTGCTGTCCACCCACCTGATGGAGGTGGTCCGCCAGCATTCGGCCGATCTGCTCACCAGGCAGCACACCCGCGAACTGCTCGACGGGATCAAGGAAAGCCACCCGGCGCTGGTGGACGACGTGGACCCGGGCAAACTCTCCCTCGGGACGGTCCATCGGGTGCTCCAGCGGCTTCTCAAGGAAGGGCTGCCGATCCGCGACCTGGTCTCGATCCTCGAGGCGCTGTCCGACGCGGCCGAACAG
>JBFXAY010000118.1:0-10405 GCA_050183815.1 Gemmatimonadales bacterium
GCGGGCGATCCGAAGCATGACCAGGAACAACGTCAGGAAGAGGCCCAGCGCGGTCACGACGCCCACGAAGCCCAGCTCCTCGCCAACGACGGAAAAGATGAAGTCGGTGGGCTGCTCCGGCAAAAACGCGAGGCGCTTCTGGGGCCCGTCGAGCCAGCCGTTGCCGAACCAGCCGCCGGAGCCGATTGCCACCTTGGATTGAATGGCCTGATAGCCGGTGTTTCCGGGGTCCGCCTCGGGGTTGAGGAACGAGATCAGGCGTCGTTGCTGGTGCGGCTGGAGCCGGTTCCACAGCACGATGGCCAGGACGCCCATGGCGGAATTGACGAACCAGACGATCAGGCCTTCGGCCACGTAGGTTCGCCAGACCAGCAGCAGCATGGTGAGGAGCAGGATCCAGGCGCCCCACCACCGGTTGTCGACCGCCAGCAGCATGCTCACCGCCGGCGAGGCCAGGAGCAGCAGCAGCGACGGCTTGACCCCGGCCCAGAACAGCATCGAGAAGAGGATGCCGACGAAGACGATGGCGCTGCCCAGGTCCGGCTGCCGCATCACCAGCAGGAACGGCACGCCGGCGATGAGACTTGGCTTGATCAGTTCCCGAAGGCTGGCCGGGGGCTGGCGCAAGCCGGACAGATAGCGGGCCAGCAGCAGTACCGTCCCGACTTTGGCCAGTTCGACCGGCTGGCCGATTCGGACGCCCCCGATGGCAAGCCAGCTCTTGCTCGACGCCGCCGTACCCGCGCCGGTGCCCACCACGAGCACGACCACCAGGAGCAACAGGCCGAAGCCGTAGAGGAACGGGGCCGCCCACTCCAGAATCCGGAACGACAGGCGGTACGCCAGGTACCCGCCCAGGCCGGCGACCACCATCCACATCGCCTGCCGGACCCAGGCGCCCTCGAACACGGTCGGCACATCCGTCTGACCCGCGGAATACACCATGGCAAGGCCGTAGCCGCAGAGCAGCAGCAGGGTGACGGCCAGCGGTCGGTCGATCGAGTTGCGCATCCGCCTAACGGCGTCCGGTCACCAGCGTGTCCGGCGGCAGCTCGGTGGCGGTGGTCGCCGAGTCGGCCGGCCCGATCACCTTGATGGGCTCCTTCTCGGTCAGCGGATCGCCGCCGGTGAGGTAGCGGCGGATCACCTTGACCACGAACGGCGCGACCGCCGTTCCATGGAGCGCGTTTTCCATGATGCTGCCGACCACGATCCGGGGATGGTCCGCCGGCGCAAAGGCGATGAACCAGCCGTGGTCGGGGCCCTGGGAATTCTGGGCGGTGCCGGTCTTGCCGGCGACGTTGAGATCCCGCCCCTGGCTGCTCCGGGCGGTCCCTTCGGACACCACCTTCCCCATCGCGTCCCGGAGGCCGGCCAGCTGCTCGGCGGTCAGGCCGAGACTGCGCGGCTTGACGCCGGTCGGCGGCTGGTAGAGGTAGGGAACCGGAATCGGACCGTCGCCTGCCAGGGCCGCGTAGAAGCGAGTCATGCTGATCAGGGTCTGGGCGTTCTCTCCCTGCCCGATGGCCAGATTGAGGGAGGCGGCCGGCGGACTCCAGCCGCGGGGCCCGTATGTCCGGTCATAATAGGCCACGTTCGCCGGGAAGGTCGAACTCTGTTCCGGGCTGAGATCGATCCCGGTGGGGTCGCCGAGGCCCATGTCGGTGACGTCCGACAGGAAGTTCTGGAGGCCGATGCGGAGGCCCAGCTGATAGAAATACACGTTGCAGCTGTTCGCGATCGCGCCGGTGAGGTCGAGCGAACCGTGGCCCGACCGATTCCAGCAATGGAACACCCGGTTGCCCAGACGATAGCCGCCGGTGCACGGCTGGGGCATTCGCGTCGAGAACGTCACCAGGCCGCGCCGAAGCGCCACCGCCGCGGTCACGAGCTTGAAGGGCGAACCGGGCGGAAAGAACCCGTTCACCGCCCGGTTGAACAACGGCTTCTCCTCGGGATCCCGAAGTGCCGCCCACTCGGCGGTCGAGAGCCCCTGAATGAAGCTGTTCGGGTCGAACGAGGGTGCGGAATAGATCGCGAGGACCTGGCCGTCCGGCTGCATCGCGACGAGGGCGCCCTTGGTCGTGGGCCGTTCCGCCCGCCAGAGACTGTCGACGTAGACCTGCAGTCCGAGATCGATCGTGGTCTTGATCTGCTCGCCCGGAATCGGCTTGAAGGTCGGCGAATCGGTTTCGTCCCGCACCAGCCGCCCGCGGGCGTTGATCTCGACGACACCCTCGCCCTCGAGGCCGCGGACGATCGAGTCGTAGCGGGCCTCGAGCCCCCCCTTCCCGACCAGCGTGCCCGGTTTCGCCCCACGGTACCGCCTCGACTCGAGATCCTCGGCGGAAACCTCCGACACGTAGCCGACGATGTGGCCCACCGCGCTCTCCGACGCATACAGCCGCCGGGGCTCGGTCCGGATCACGAGCCCCGGGAGCTGATAGCGCCGTTCCTCCAGGGCCGCGACCGTCTCGATGCTGGCATTGGAGAACAGGAGGGCCGGCTGGTACTTGGCGAGCTGATACCGGCGAATCACCTGGGTCTCGAGATCGGCGCTCACCGGCACGACCGTGCCGATCCGGCGGATCATGGCCTTGAGCGAGTCCTCCGAGGGCGCCAGGATCCGGACGGTGAAGCCCGGAGCATTCTCGGCGATCGGCTGGTTGTGGCGGTCCAGGATCAGGCCGCGCGGCGCGGTGAGTGTCAGCCGGCGAAGCCGGTTGTTGTCGGACATCCGGCGGAAATCCTCGTTCCCGAGGATCTGGGCGCGGAAGAACGCCGTCGCGATGACCAGGAAGACGCCGGCGAGCACCCAGGTGGTGACGACCACCCGCTCGCGGACCCGAAACGTGCTGAAGGCGGTACTCATTCGTCCAACCGGATCGCAAGCCAATCCCGAAACAACACGACAACGACGATACCGACGAGCGCGGTCGCCAGCGCCTGCAGCGGGGCCCAGATCAGGATCCCGGCACCGAGTTCTCCCAGCGGCGCGCCGCTCACGACCAACTGGATCAGCGTCCGGGCCCACACGCCGGCAGCGAACAGCCCGGCGTTGACGAGCAGGTTGTCCGGAAAGAAGACCGCCCGGCCCCACGCTGCAAGGTAACCAACCACCGTGGTGGCAAGCGCCCCAGCCCCGAACCGCGCCGGCGTGAGCACGTCCGCCGCCAGCCCGAACAGGAACCCGGCCACCGCCGCCCCGCCCGGCCGGCTCCGGATCGCGACCAGCATCATGGCCAGCAGGAGAAAATCCGGGGCGGCCCGGGTCCCGAGCCACGGGCGGACGTAGAAATGGGCGGCCACCAGGATGGCAATGACCACGGCCACCCGCCACCGCCGGGCCCGGCGCGACTGGCGCATCAATCGGTCCCCGGCACCGGCCGTGACCGCTCGGGCGGTACGAGGTAGATGAGGGCGTGGGAGGCTCGCCCCGGATTGGCGAGCGGGGTCAGGCGGTAGACCCGCTCCCACCCCGCCTCCTCCCGCCGGATCCCGGCCACGGTCCCGATCGGAATCCCCTGCGGGTAGACCCCGGTCAGACCCGACGTCACGACGAGAGTCCCGACCGCCACCGAATCGCGGTAGGGGACGCCGCGAAGCTCGAGAAACGACTCGCTGGCCCCCGGTCCGGTCGGCGGCGCCACGATGCCCAGCACGCCGCCGTGCTCGGTCACCGCACTCACCGCGAAATCGGGGTGGGCCCAGGTCATGGCGACCGAGGACGCGGCCTCGGTGCTGATGACCAGGCCGAGGAGGCCTTCCGGCGTGACCACCGGCGTTCCCGCCCGGACCCCCTCCTTCTCGCCGGTGCCGAGGAGCAACGTCCGGCCATCCGTGGCGGACGCCTGATGGAGGATCTCGGCGGCCACCGTTCGGAACGGCGCCCGGGGCCGCAGGGCCAGGAGCTGGCGGAGCTGATCGTTTTCGGTTTCGAGCTCGGACACGCCCTGCAGGAGCAGGGCGAGCGAGTCACGGGCGGCGGCGATCGACCGAAGCCGGAGCCGGCTGGTGCGCTGCTCCTCGGCATTGGCCTGCAGCCAGACGGCGGGGGCGAGCGCGGTGGAGCGGACCCCGCTGGCGAACGCGTTCGACCACGCCGACGGCATGATCAGGAGCGCCAGGGACAGGACGAGACACGCGACCAGGAGGAGCGTGTCGCTCTTCGAAAGCGACCGTCCCGCGCTCGGCCTCATCTCACCTCGTCAGCACGTTGCGATACTTGTCGTATTCATCGAGGATCCGGCCGGTACCCCGCACCACGCAGGTGAGCGGATCTTCGTCGACGTGAATCGGCAATCCCGTTTCCTGCGAGAGCAGCAGGTTGAGCCCGCGAATGAGCGCGCCGCCGCCGGTCATGACGATGCCCCGGTCGACGATGTCGCTGGCGAGTTCGGGCGGGGTGATTTCGAGCGCGCGGCGCACGGCGTCGACGATCTGCTGGATCGGCTCCTGCACCGCCTCGCGCACCTCGGTGGAATGGACCCGGACCGTCTTCGGAATCCCCGAGACGAGATCCCGGCCCTTCACTTCCATTTCACGCTCGTCGCCCGAGGGATACGCCGAACCGATCTTGATCTTGATGGCCTCGGCCGTCGGTTCGCCGACGAGGAGGTTGTAGTTCTTCCGCATGAACTGGACGATGGCCTGGTCCAGTTCGTCGCCGCCGGTGCGGATCGAGGTATCGCAGACGATGCCCGAGAGCGCGATCACCGCGATCTCGGTGGTGCCGCCGCCGATGTCGATCACCATGTTGCCCGTCGGCGTCTCCACCGGCAGCCCGACCCCGATCGCGGCCGCCATGGGCTCGGCCACCATCCACACTTCCTTGGCACCGGCCGTTTCCGCCGAATCGCGCACCGCGCGGCGCTCGACTTCGGTGATGCCCGACGGCACCGCCACGATCACCATCGGCTTGACGCGGAAGAAGTGCTTGTTGATGATCGTGCCGAGAAAATGCCGCAGCATCTTCTCGGTCCGCTCGAAGTCGGCGATCACGCCGTCCTTGAGCGGCCGGACCGCCACGATGCCTTCGGGCGTCCTGCCTAACATGCGCTTCGCGTCGAGTCCGTAGGCCTTCGGCTCGCCGGATCCGCGATCGATGGCCACCACGGACGGCTCGTTGAGCACGATGCCTTCACCCTTGACATAGACCAGGGTGTTGGCGGTGCCCAGATCGACCGCGATCTCATTCGCGGGCAGGAACGAATCGAATTTGAACGGAAACTTCATCGGTTAGCCAAGGCCCCCTGCGAGAGCGCAAGTTAATGTCTGGCAAGGGGTTTCCACAATGGGCCCGGGGCCGTTCCCGGGTCCGCCGGAGCGGGCCCGACCGGCTACCGGCCGGTACTGCCGAACCCTCCCGTTCCCCGCACCGTGGCAGGTAACGTGTCAGCCGGACGGAATTGCACGGGCTCGACCCGGGCTACCACCAGCTGGGCGATCCGCATGCCCCGGGTCACCTCGAACGGCTCGCGACCGAGGTTGATCAGCCCGACTTTGAGCTCGCCCCGATAGTCCGAATCGATCGTGGCCGGGGTGTTCGGCAAGGTGACTCCGTGCTTGATCGCCAGCCCGGAGCGCGGCCGGATCTGGATCTCGTGGCCCGGCGGAATCGCCACGGCAAAGCCCGTGGGAAAGAGACGGATCTCCATCGGCTGGAGGACGGCTCCCTCGGCCGCGGCGATGTCCGCCCCGGCCGAGCCTTCGGTCTGGGGCGTCGGGTACGGCAGGCCCTCCCCGTGGGGGAGCCGTTGGATGTCGACCGTGACCATCCGCGGCTAGAGCACGTCGGCCACCGGGACCAACGGCAGCCCGAAGGCCTCCGCCACGCCCGGATAGACCACCTTGCCGGCAACCACGTTGAGGCCGAGGCGCAGCGCGCCGTCCTGGCGGCAGGCCTCCTGCCAGCCATGCCTGGCGAGCTTGATCCCGTACGGCAGCGTGGCGTTGGTGAGCGCCAGGGTCGAGGTCCGGGGCACCCCGCCCGGCATGTTCGCCACGGCGTAGTGGAGGACCCCGTCCACGAAGTAGATCGGGTTCTCGTGGGTGGTCGGCTTGATGGTCTCGACGCAGCCGCCCTGGTCAACCGCAACGTCCACGATGACCGACCCGTCCTTCATCTGCTTGAGGTCTTCCCGCCGGACCAGCCGGGGCGCCTTGGCCCCGGCGATCAGGACCGCGCCGACCACCAGGTCCGCCCGCTGGATGGCCCCGAGGATGTTGTGGCGGTTGGAATAGAGGGTCGTAACGTTGGCCGGCAGGACGTCATCGAGATACCGGAGCCGGTCGAGCGAGAGGTCCAGGATCGTGACGTTGGCGCCCATCCCGGCGGCCATCTTGGCCGCGTTGATGCCCACGACCCCGCCGCCGATGATCACCACGTCGGCCGGCGCAACGCCGGGCACCCCGCCCAGCAGCACGCCGCGCCCGCCGTGCACCTTCTCCAGGTACTTCGCCCCCTCCTGCACGGCCATCCGCCCGGCCACCTCGGACATCGGCGTCAGCAGCGGCAGCTCCCCGGTCGGGAGCTGGACCGTTTCGTAGGCCACCGCGATCGCCCCCGAGGCGATCACGGCGCGGGTGAGCTCCTCCGACGCCGCGAAATGGAAGTAGGTGTAAATCAGTTGGCCGGCCCGCATCCGGGGCCACTCGACCGCGATCGGCTCCTTCACCTTCATGATCATCTCGGCCTGGGCCCAGACCTCGTCCGCCGTCGCGAGGATCTTGCCGCCCGCCGCGACGTAGTCCTGGTCAACGAACCCGCTGCCCACCCCCGCGTCCTTCTCGACGAAAACCTTATGCCCCATGCTGGCCAGCGCCTCGCACCCCGCCGGAGCGAGGGCGATCCGGTTCTCGTTCGTCTTGATCTCCTTGGGCACGCCGATGATCATGTCCGTCTCCGCGGTCCTCGACCGCCGATAGAAGCCCGTACCTAGTTGCCGCCCAGTTCCAGTATCGTGAGGCGGCCCGGCTCGAAGAACTCCGCCCCCACCGCCTTCACCTCGTCGTCCGTCACCGCATCGATCCGGGCGAGCACCTCGTCCAGGCGGCGGTAGCGATCGTCGTTCAGCACGAAGCCCGCCAGCCGGTTCATCCGGCTTCCGGGGTTCTCCAGCGCCAGCATCAACTGCCCCTTGAGCTGCTGCTTGCCGCCGGCCAGCTCCGCCGGCTCCAGCCCCTCGGACGCGACCGCCGCGAATTCCCCGCGGATCGCCTCCAGCGCCGCCGGGGCCGTCTCCGGCTGGGTCCCGACATAGACCCCGAGCACGCCGGTGGACCGGAAGCCCTGCTGGAACGAATACACGGCGTACGCCAAGCCCAACTCCTCCCGGACGCGCTGGAAGAGCCGACTCGACATACCGCCGCCGAAGATATTCGCCAGAATGGCCAGAGGATAGCGCCGGTCGTCCCGGGCGTCGAAGGTGTCGGTCCCGAGGACGATATGAGTCTGCACGGTGTCGCGGGCCACGACCTGGGCCCGCCCGCGGACAGCCGGGACCGGCGCGACCGAAGCCCGCGCCGCCCGGCGTTCCGCCGGGGCGAACCAGCCAAGCCGGTCGAGGTCCGCCACCAGCCGGTCATGCTCCAGATTGCCGGCCGCCGCGATCACCATGTTTCCCGGGTAGTACCCGGCCTCATGGAACCGCCGCAGGTCGTCGGTGCCGAGCCGTCCGACGGTGTCCGGTGTGCCAAGAATCGAATGGCCGTAGCTGTGCTCGGGCCAGAGCGCCGCGCTGAAGAGGTCGAAGACGAGGTCGTCCGGGGTATCCTCGACGCCCTTGATCTCCTCGAGAACGACGTTGCGCTCGAGGTCGAGGTCGGCCGGGTCGAGGCGGGGGTGGCGGACGAGGTCGGTGAGAATGTCGAGCGCCAGCGGCAGGTCCTGGTCCAGGACATGAGCCTGGTAGCTGGTCTGGTCCCGGCCGGTGAACGCATCGAGGGAGCCGCCCCGGACTTCAAGTGCCAGGGCGAGCTCCCTCGCGGTGCGCCGGGCCGTGCCCTTGAACACCATGTGCTCGAGGAGATGAGCCAGGCCCATCTCCCCGCGATGTTCGTGGGCGCTCGCCGAGCGAACCCAGACGCCGGCCGCCACCGAGCGGAGGCCCGGGAGGGCTTCCGAAACGATCACCAGACCGTTCGGCGCCGTCGTGCGATGGAGCCGCTCGTCGAGTTGCTCCGTTACCACGCTCACTCCTTCGGGAGCAGCGCCTTCCGCGACAGCTTCATCCGGCCCCGGTCATCGACCTCGAGGAGCTGGACCCGGACGATGTCCCCCTTCTTGACGACGTCCTCGGTCTTCTCGGTCCGGCCGTGCTGGAGCTCGCTGATGTGGAGCAGACCCTCGACGCCCGGGATGATCTCGACGAAGGCACCGAACGCGGTGGTGCTCTTCACCGGGCCTTCGTAGATCCTGCCGACCTCGGGCTCGGCCACGAGGGCCGCGACCATCTCGCGAGCCTTCTCGCCCGCCTCGCCGCCGACGGCGGCAATGGTGACGAGCCCGGAGTCCTCGATCGTGATCTTCGCCCCGGTGGCGTCCTGGATACCCCGGATGGTCTTGCCCTTCGGTCCGATCACGTCGCCGATCTTGTCCGGCTTGATCGTCATCGTGAAGATCCGCGGCGCATGCGGCGAGAGCGCCGGGCGCGCGGTCGAGAGGACCTTGTTCATCTCGCCGAGGATGTGGAGCCGGCCCCGCTTGGCGCGATCGAGCGCGTCCGCCATGATCTCGAGAGTCAGCCCGTCGATCTTGATGTCCATCTGGATCGAGGTGATGCCCTTTTCGGTGCCGGCGACCTTGAAGTCCATGTCGCCGAGGTGGTCTTCGGTGCCGAGGATGTCCGTCAGCACCGCGACCTTCTTCCCTTCCTTGATCAGGCCCATCGCCACACCGGCGCACGGGGCCTGCATCGGCACCCCGGCGTCCATCAGGGCCAGCGAGCCGCCGCACACCGAGGCCATCGAGGACGAGCCGTTGGACTCGAGGATCTCGGAGACCACCCGCAGGGTGTAGGGGAACGAATCGAAGGCCGGCAACAGCGGCTGCAGCGCCCGCTCGGCCAGGGCCCCGTGCCCGATCTCCCGCCGGCTGGTGCCCCGAACCGGCCGAACTTCGCCCGTCGAGTAGGGCGGGAAGTTGTAGTGCAACATGAACGACTTGGTGGCCTCGCCGGGCACGTCGATCGAGTCGATCCGCTGCTCGTCGTCGGAGGTGCCGAGGGTCACGGCCACGAGCGACTGCGTCTGGCCGCGGGTGAAGAGCGCCGACCCGTGGGTCCGCGGCAGGAGCCCGGCTTCGATCGTGATCGGCCGGACGGTCTCGAGGTCCCGGCCGTCGATCCGCTCGCCCTTGTCGAGGACCTGGGTCCGCATGGTGCGGTACTCGATCTCTTCGATCTCGTGCTCGGCGTCCTTGATCTTCTCGGGAAACTCGCCGGCGATGGCGGCAAGGGTGGCGTCCCGCACGGCCTTCATCTGGCCGGCCCGCCCCGCCTTGTCCTTGTGGTTGATCGCCTTGGCCATGTCCTTCTCGGCCAGCTCCCGGACCCGCGCCACGACGGCGGCGTCGTAGACCGGCTTGTTCCATTCCATCTTCTTCGCGCCGATCTTCTTGACCAGCGTCTCGATGTGGCCGCGCAGCTCCTTGATGCCCTTCTGGGCGACCTTGAGCGCCTCGACCACGAGTTCCTCGGACACCTCGAGGGCACCGCCCTCGACCATGTCGACGAACTCGCCGCTGCCGCTCACCGACATGTCGATCTCGGAGAACTCGAGCTGGTGGAAGGTCGGGTTGAGGATCCACTTCCCTTCGACCCGGCCAACCCGCACGGTCGCCAGCGGACCATTCCACGGAATCGGCGAGATCGAGAGCGCGGCCGAAGCGGCATAGGCGCCGAGGACGTCGGCGTCATGCTCCTGGTCGGCCGACACCACGGTCACGAAGACCTGGACTTCGTTCTTGAAGCCTTCCGGAAAGAGCGGCCGGATCGAGCGGTCGATGATCCGGGCGGCCAGGATTTCCTTGTCGGACGGGCGGCCCTCCCGCTTGATGAAGCCGCCCGGAATCTTGCCGGCGGCGTAGGTCTTCTCGCGATACTCCACCGTGAGCGGAAAGAACGGCAGGTTGCTTTCCTTGGGGCTCACCGTGACCGCCGCCAGGACGACCGTTTCCCCGAACTGGACCAGGACCGACCCGGCCGACTGACGGGCCAAACGCCCGGTTTCGAGCACCATCGGGCGCCCGGCAAACGTGGTTTCGATACGATGCACTTGTTTCCTCATTTCTTGGCGGCGCCGACCCAATGCCGGACGCCGGACACGCCAAAGCACCGAGGGCGTCCCGGCCAGTGGGACGCCCTCGAGGCTACGCGTTGTTTTGGGACGGAGACCGTGGTCCTGG
>JBFXAY010000119.1:0-10354 GCA_050183815.1 Gemmatimonadales bacterium
CCCCCGATTCCGCCGGTCCCGATGACCTGGACACAGACGTACGATCCGCTGGGCTACCCGGTGGTCTCCACGCTGGTGGCCGCCCTGCCATTGGTCGTGTTGCTCGGCCTCCTGGCGAGCCATCGGATCCCGGCGCACGTTGCGGCCCTGGCCGGGCTCGCGGCGGCCGTGTTGGTGGCGGTGCTGGCCGTCGGGATGCCGGGCGGCCTGGCGCTCCGGGCCGCCGGATTCGGCGCTGCGTACGGTCTCTTTCCGATCGGCTGGATCGTCCTCAACGTCATCTTCCTCTATCAGCTCGCGGACGGGCGCGGCAGCTTCGTCGTACTCAAGGGGCTGATCACGTCCGTGACGGGCGACCGCCGGCTGCAACTCCTCCTGATCGCGTTTGCCTTCGGCGCGTTCTTCGAAGGGGCCGCGGGCTTCGGAACGCCGGTGGCGGTCACGGGCGCCCTCCTGATCGGGCTGGGCTTCGCACCGTTCGAGGCGTCGGTGTATTCCCTGATCGCGAACACCGCACCGGTGGCCTTCGGCGCCCTCGGCACGCCGATCATCGCGCTCCAGGGCGTGACGGGTCTCGACCTCGGCTCGCTCAGCGCGATGGTCGGGCGGCAGCTGCCGGTGTTCTCGCTGATCGTGCCGTTCTGGCTGATCGCGGCGTTCGCCGGGTTCCGGGGCATGCTGCAGGTCTGGCCGGCCCTGTTGGTGACGGGTGCGGGGTTTGCGATTCCGCAGTTCCTGGTCGCCAACTATCACGGGCCCTGGCTGGTGGACATCATTGCCGCCATCGTGTCGATGACGGCGCTCGCGCTGTTCCTTAAAGTCTGGCGGCCACCCGGCGAAGCGTCCGACACCGCGGGAGCCGCTGAGCCGGCCACGGCGGCCTCTCGCGGCGAGGTGGTTCGCGCCGTGCTGCCGTGGGTGGTGCTGAGCGTCCTGGTGTTCGCCTGGGGTGTGCCGCAGGTGAAGGCGTGGCTCAACGGGATCTCGGCACCGTCATTCCCCGTGGCGGGACTCGACCAGGCGGTGCTGCGGGCGCCGCCCGTGGTGGCCGCCCCGACGGCGGAGCGGGCCGTCTTCACCCTCAACTGGCTTTCGGCGACGGGTACCGCGATCCTGCTGGCCGCCGTGGTCTCCGGTCTCCTCCTGGGGTACTCGATCGGCGAAATGGGCCGGGTGTACCTCCGGACCCTCAAGCTCGTTCGCCACTCGCTCGTCACCATCGCCGCCATGCTGGCGCTCGGCTACGTCACCCGCTACTCCGGCCTCGACGCCGTGCTGGGGCTGGCGTTCGCCAAGACCGGGTTCCTCTACCCGTTCTTCGGCGCGCTCCTGGGTTGGCTCGGGGTGGCGCTGACGGGAAGCGACACGGCGTCCAACGTGCTGTTCGGGAGCCTGCAGACGATCACCGCGCAACAGGTCGGCGTGAGCCCGACGCTGATGGCGGCCGCGAACAGCTCGGGCGGCGTCATGGGCAAGATGATCGATGCCCAGAGCATCGTGGTCGCGAGCACCGCCACGCGGTGGTACGGCCACGAGGGCCGGATCCTCCGGGCCGTGTTCCGGCACAGCCTGGCGCTGGCGATGCTGGTCGGCCTGCTGGTGCTGCTGCAGGCCTACGTGGCGCCGTTCACCCGGATGGTGATTTCCCGGTGACCGACCGGCTCAGCCCGATCGGTCACCGGGTGGCACGTTAGGGTCCGACCTCTCCCTCACCGACCGGCTCGAGCCCGGTACGGAGCCGGGCGTACTGCGGATCGTCGAACGCCTGGAGCCGGACCGGCTTTTCGTTGCGCAGCATGTCGATCACCGCCGGCAGTTCCCGAATCCGATAGAAGAGCCGGACCCCGAAGTCCGACGCCGGTTCCGGCGGCGGCAGGGGATCGAGTTCGTCGTAGAACTGGACGATCCCGATCAGTTCGGTGTCGTCGTAGAGCGAGATCGTCGCGATCGAGTGGTCGATGTCGACGCCGTCGCGGGAGGACCAGAAGTGATACGAGTACCGCTTGATCTCGACGTTGGTGGCCATCCGGTTCTACCAGGGGAAGGGTGCCTGCAAGCTAGGGAGCCCGCCGTCAGGCGGTCAACGAGCGCCGGGGTGCGTGAAATCCGGACCGGCCGGGTGACCGCTTTCGAGTCGGGCTCGCGAATGGCTGCCCTCGAAGCTTGCGCCACCCGCCGAGGCGGGCCAACATGCGAATGGCCCTGGGGGTTGGCGATCTCTGCGCCGCTGGTGGTGCGCCGGCCTCCTCGATTCCCTCACCCGGAGACCACGATGATTCCGACCACCGACCGCTACCGCGATCAGGTCCAGGCGATCCTGCGGATCGCAGCCGGCCTCGCCTTCACCTCGCACGGCGCGCAGAAGATCCTCGGGTGGTTCGGCGGGTTCGGCCCCAGCGGCGGGACGGCCGAGCTGATGAGCCGGTACGGCGTGGCGGGCGTGATCGAACTCGCGGGCGGCATGGCCCTGGTGTTCGGCCTGGGCACCCGCCTCGTGGCCTTCCTCGCGTCGGGCCAGATGGCGGTAGCCTACTTCCTCGTGCACAGCGCCGGCGGATCGATCTGGTGGTGGGCCAACCGCGGCGAACTCCCGATGCTCTACTCGTTCGTGTGGCTGTTCTTCGCCGCCGCCGGTCCCGGGGCGTGGAGCCTCGACGGGATGCTGGCGCGGCGGCGGCCTGCCGCCGGATAGCCGCGCCGCCGGAACCAACGAGTCCGGAACCGCAGCGCCGCCGGGATGTTCGGCGCTTGGAAAGCGCGTCCGACTTCCGCGGCCCTCAGTCGGTTCGCAGCGCCGTCACCGGGTCAATCCGGGCGCCGCGCCAGGCCGGAATCAGGCTGACCGCAATGCCGATCCCGAGCAGGACCATGAGACCGCCACCGAGGAGCACCGGATCGTCCAGGTCGATGGCGACGGGAAGCCTGGCCAGCGCCTGGCGAACCCAGATCCACGCCGCGGCACCGGCGGCCGCGCCGATGAGCACCAGACGAAGGCCCTGCCACGCCACCTGGCTCGCGATCCGGCCCGGCCGCGCGCCGACGGCCAGCCGAATGCCAAGCTCACGGGTGCGCTGGCCGACGTAGCTCGCCAGCAGGCCGGCGAGCCCGATCCCCACGAGCGCAATGGCCAGCGCCGCAAAGATGCCGAACAGCCGGCTGATCAGGCGCGGAGTGCGGGTGGCTCCCGACAGCGCCGCCGTCAGCGGCTCGACCGAGTCCACGATCTGCTCCGGGGCGATCTCCCGAACCCGTTCCCGGATGGCCGGACCGAGATCCTGATCGGCCCCGGCGGCGAGGACGAAGTTGAGCAGCGGCCAGTACGTCTCCCCCGCGTTGATGAAGAGCTCCGGCTCCGCGTCGGCCACGAGGGCCGACTGCCGGATGCCGGGCACGACGCCGACGACCTCCACCGTGTTGTCGCCGAAGTAGGTGACCCGGCGGCCAAGGGGCTGATCGCCGAGCCAGCGGCGGGCGAAGGGCTCGTTGACGACGGCCGTCCGCGGTTCGCCGAGATTGCGGCCCGAGATGATCGGAATGCCGAGGGCCGTGAAGTAGCCCGGGCTCACCGCCCGGACGCCCACCGATTGGAGGTCGAGTTCGGGAGGCAGATCCCGGCCGACGACGGTGACGGGGCTCGACTGAGTGCCGCCGCCGAGGGGCAGCCGGTCGGTGAGGCCGACAGCGCGCACCCCGGGAATCGCGGCGAAACTCTCGAGTGCCCGGGTGCTGAACTGATGGATCGTCGCATCCGGGGTGCCCCAGCCGAACGCGATCCGCGCCGCCACAATCCGCTCGGCGCGGAAGCCCGGCATCGGTTCGAGCCCGCGCACGGCGCCGAGCAGGGCGCCGGCCGCGAGCAGCAGCAACAGGGCGAGTCCCGCCTGGAGCGTCACGAGGGCACTCCGCCCCCGGTTGGCGGACGCGCTCCGCTCGAGCGCGGGCAGGAGCGAGCCCCGCGCGGCGGCGAACGCCGGCGCGGTGCCGAAGACGGCGGTGGCCAGGAAGCCGAGGAACGCGGCGGCACCGAGGGCCCGGGCATCGAGGCCGGCCTCGGCCAGGCGAGGGAGGTCGATCGGCAGCGAGGCGGACCGAAGCAGCCGGAGGCAGAGCGCGGTCACGCCGATGCCGGCCAGGCTGCCCGCGCCGCCCAGCAGTGCGCTCTCGGCGAAGTAGAGCCGGATCAACCCGCCCCGGCCGGCGCCTAACGCCGACCGGATGGCGGACTCGCGCCGGCGTTCGAGCGAGCGGGCGAGCAGCAGGCCCGCCAGGTTGAGGCAGGCGATGAGCAACAGAGCCGCCGCGACACTCTGAACCAGCAGCAGGGTGCCGCGGGTCTCGCCGATCAGCGTCTGCTGGAGCGGCTCGAGCCGGGCCGTGCGCTCGGCGTCGGTGTCGGGATAGGTGCGGCCGAGACGGGCCTGCACCAGGGTCAGTTCGGCGGCGGCGTCGGCCGCGGTGCGGCCGGGGGCCAGGAGGGCCGCGGTGAAGAGATAGCTCGCCGCCCGGGGGCCGGCCTGCAGGTCCCGCCCGGCGGGCAGCCAGGCATCGACGTCCGCGGGGTAGGCGCCGTCGCCCACGACGCCGACCACCGTGTAGCCGGCGCCGTCGAGTTCGAGGGTGCGGCCCAGCGCCGAATCGGCGGCGCCGAACCAGCGGATCGCGGCGGCCCGGCGGAGGACGGCCACCGGCTCGCCGCTCCGTTCGGCCGCCGTGAAGAGCCGGCCTGCGATCGGGCCTTCCCCGGTGACTCCGAAGTAGTCGCCGAAGACCCGGAGGACCGGCACCCGGACCGGGCCGTCGGTCCCGCGGGCCAGGGGCGACTCGCCGTAATACCCGGTCACCGCCTGAAAGGAACTCACCTGCTCGCCGAAGTCGGCCAGCCGGAGCGGATTGCCGCCGGTGGCCTCGCCGCCCTTGGTTTCGCGGATCGCGTGGATCCGGGGCAGGTTCGGAATCGGGAGCGGCCGGAGCGCCACCGCATCGAGCACGCTGAACAGGGCGACGTTGGCACCGATGCCTAACGCGAGGGACAGGACGGCCGTGACCACGAGGACCGGCCGGCGGGAGAGGCTCCGGCCGGCGAACCGGAGGTTCCGGACGAGCCCCGCCAGCCGCTCGGCCAGATGGGCTTCCCGGGCCGACTCGGCCTGGGCCGTCCGGTTCCCGAACGCGATCCGCGCCCGGCGCCGGGCTTCGGCCGGTTCCACGCCCCGCGCCTCGAGTTCGGCCGCCCGCATCTCGACGTGAAAGTCCATCTCTTCGTCGATCCGATGGTCCATCGCCGGATCGCTCCGGAAGGCGTTCCGGATCCGCCGCCAGACGCTCATGCCGTCCTCCACTGGAGCACCATTTCGACCCCCGACGTGAGCCGCTCCCACTGGGCCCGTTCCTCCGCCAACTGACGCTCCCCGGCCGCGGTGATCGAGTAGAAGCGGGCGCGCCGGCCGGTGTCGGTCTGACCCCATTCCGAGGTGACCCAGCCGGCTTCCTCCATTCGGTGGAGGGCGGGGTAGAGGGATCCCTCCTCGACCCGAAGCAGTTCGTTCGAGACTCGCTGGATGCTCGCCGTGATCCCGTAGCCGTGGAGCGGGCCGCGGGAGAGGGCCCGAAGGACGACGAGAGCGAGGGTGCCCTGGAGGGCGTCGTGCTTGGCCATTGGAGCTCGATTCCGACGATACCTAGCTATCTATATATAGCTGGCTAGGGGTTTGGTCAAGAGGGGTCTGGCCGCCTCCGTCGGGCTTCTTCGCGTAGCTGAGTGAGGGTGGTTCGCCGTTCACTCCCGCGGAGTCTCCCATATGTCTTCGTTCCGGAATCGCCCGTTGGCCGTGCTCGGGGCTCTCGGTGTCCTCTTCGCGGCCGGCTGCGGCGGCGGCAGCGAACCGACCAGTCCGCCCCCGCCGCCGCCCCCGCCACCAGTCGACAACGTCCGCAACGTGGCGATCCAGGCGGGCAACAATCAGACGGCCAAGGTCGGGCAGGCCGTCGCCGTGCCGCCGTCGGTGCGGGTGACCAACTCCACCGGCGCCCCGGTGGCCGGCGTGTCCGTCACCTTCGCCGTCACGGCAGGCGGGGGGACCGTTGGCGGCGCCTCGGCTTCTACCGGTTCGGATGGGATTGCGGCGGTCGGGTCCTGGACGCTCGGAGCCGTCGGTGCGAATGGCTTGAGTGCCACCGTGACCGGCGCCACGACAGGCAGTCCTGCCGCGTTCGCGGCGACCGGAGAGGAGGTCCTGATCCAGCCGGTGGCGGACACGGCCATGTCCGGCGTGGTGTCCGTCACCCGGCTGGTGGTGCCGGCCGGAGTGACCGTGACCGTGGTGGACAGTCTGGTGCTGAGTGCCTCGGGTGCGGTGGAAATCAGAGGCACCCTGGCGGGCAACTGTGTGCCGGTCCGGATCGACGGCCAACAACTCCTCACCATCAAGGGGACGGTCCGGAACGCGTGCCCGGCGGCCGGTGCCGCCGCTCCGCTCACGCTGATCGGCCGCGGGGGCTACGACGTGGACAGCGCCGTCGTCGAAACGTCGGGCGCGCTGGTTCTGACCACCGATCCGACGCTGACCGACGGGGCCTTCCAACCCTCGGCGGCCTCCGCGGTCGCCCGGACGGCCGCCTCGGGCGCCCTCGCTCCGGGCGAGTGCCTGTTGCGTTCGTCGCAGCTTCGGGCCGTACCGGACCGCGCCGCCGACGGGGCCAACGGAGCCAAGGGCGGTGCCGGCGCCTCGGCCCACGAGTGGCGGCTCGACTGCGACGGGTTCCTCAAGATGCGGGGCCAGCTCACCGTGCGGGCCCAGGACGGCGGCAACGGCGGCGACGGTTCGGTGGTCCAGGCGTCCGATGCGATCGCCGAGGGTGGCAACGGCGGCAAGGGCGGCGCACTTCGGGTCCGCTCCACCGGTGCGGTGATCTTCGAGGGTGACGGCAACGAGCTCCGCAGCGGCAACGGCGGCCGGGGCGGCAGCGCCACCGCGGTTGGTCTCCCGACGGGCGGCCTGGTGGCTCCCGGCGCCGAAGCCACCGGGGGCACCGGCGGCGAGCCCGGGCTCATCACCATCGAGGCCGTGGCCCGGGTCGAGTTCAACAGCCCAACCGACTTCTTCGTCGGGAACGGCGGCGACGGCGGCAACGCCAAGGCGACGGGATCCGACGGGTTCGACGCCGCCGGGCTGACCTCCCCGGCCGAGGCGGGCGGCCGCGCCCTGGCGACCGCCGGCTTCGGTGCCGGCACCCCGAACAAGCAGCTCAAGCCCACCAACCTCGTGGTCATCCAACCCGAGAACGTCCGGCTTCACGGTGGCGCCGGGGGCTTCGGCGGCCATGCGGAGGCGCTCGCCGGCGTCGGTGGCAACGGCTTCGCCGAAAAGCCGGATGGCGCGGCCGGCGGCGCGGCCCGGGCGCTCGGCGGATTCGGCGGCGATGCCCAGCTCAAGGATCTCGACGGCCAGCTGTTCGGTGCCGGGGGCAGCGGCGGCGACGCGCTGATTCAGGGCGCGAACGGCGGCCACGGCGCCGCCCGCTGCGACCTGCCACTCGGCTTCCTCCACGGGGGCAACGGCGGCCGCGGCGGCGACCTCGACCTGGCCTACGGCATCGGCGGTCTCGGTGCCACCGGCGGCGTGGATGGCACGGGTGAACTCCGCGAGGCGGGGAATGGCGGCAACGGCAACAACGGTGAGCCGGCCGGCAACTCGGGGCCCGCCGGCAGCGTGTCCGCCAACTCGGATGCCACCCGGACCGGACATATCGGGCTCATCGGCCGGTTCGGCTTCGAATGCATCGGCGGCATCGGCGACTTCAAGGTCGTGGTCAACGGGCTCCCCGCCATCGACCCGTGCCCGCGACCGGCGTTCACCGGCCAGATTTCGAGCTTCTCGCCCGGGCCGGTCCAGTTCGAGATCACCGAGGGAATTCCAGCCTTCGGCACCACGATCACGTCCGGCACCCTGGCTCCGGCGCCCGGGCCGGTCAACCCCTGGTCCCACACGCTCATTCCGTTCACCGAGGACCTCTGTACCATGCTGCAGACGGCAGGGTTCCTGGTGGAGGGGCCGGTCACCTACACCTTCACCTTGGGGCCTACGACGGTGGTCAAGACCATGAACGTCCGCTACGAGTTCAAACCTTGACCGGGGCGGGAACCGAGTACCTTTCGGCAGGTACTCGGTTCCCCGTCACGTTCTCAAGGTTCCATGCGCTTTCTCCTGCTTGCCGCTTTCGCCACATCGCCACTGGCCGCTCAGGCCACCACGCCGATCATCCCGCAGCCGGACACCAAGCTGCCGGCCAAGCTGGCCCCGCGTCCCACGACGCAGGAGATCACGGCCGCCGATCTGATGACCCGGCTCTACCAGTTCGCCGACGACTCGATGCAGGGGCGGCGGACCGGCACGGCCGGCCACGTGAAGGGCACCGACTACATCGCCCGGGAGGTCGAGCGCCTCGGCTTCCAGCCCGCCGGCGAGAACGGCACCTGGTTCCAGACGCTGCCGTTCGTCACGCGGCGGGTTTCGGATCTTTCGAACCTGATCGCGGGCGGCACGGCGCTTCGGTACGGCACGGAGTGGGGCAGCTTCGCGGGGCAGAGCGTCCACCTCAAGGACGGCGGGATCGTTTTCGGCGGCGTCGTTGACGATTCGGCCCGGCGGATCGCGCCCGAGGCCGCGGCCGGCAAGCTGGTGATCGCCCTGCTGGGCCGGACGGGATACGAGGGCATCGGTCTGGCCCCGACGGCGTTTGCCGGGGCGGTGGCCGTGGCGCTGGTGCTGCCGGACCAGGTGCTGGAGTTCGTGACCCGGCCGACCGACATGCTGAACGACACGCCCACGGGGGAGCGCGAGCCGGCGCTCCTCGCCGTGACGGGGGCCGGCGTGCAGAAGCTCTTTCCCACGCCGGTGACCGAACTCACGCCCGGAAGCGAAGGCAAGACGGTGCAACTCGATCTCAACGTCGAGATGGTGCCGATCGAGTTCCCCGCGCGGAACGTCGTGGCCATCCTGCCGGGCAGCGATCCGGCGCTCCGGGGCCAGTACGTGGCGATCGGGGCCCACAGCGACCACGTCGGCTTCTCCAACGAACCGGTCGACCACGACTCGCTCCGGATCTTCAACCACATCGTCCGCCCGGGTGGCGCGGAGGATGGGGGCCGGCAGGCCAGCCGGGTGCAGCAGGCCCGCGTCAACGCGGAACTGGCGGCCTGGCGCGCCGCACACCCCGGCACCGCGCGGCCCGACTCGATCAGCAACGGTGCGGACGACGACGGCTCGGGATCCATGAGCGTGCTCGAGATCGCCGAAAAGTTCGCGGTCGCCTCCGCGCGGCCGAGGCGGTCCCTGCTGTTCATCTGGCACGTCGGTGAAGAGGAGGGTCTCTACGGGTCGAAGTATTTCACCGACCATCCGACCGTGCCGCGGGATTCGATCGTGGCCCAGCTCAACATGGACATGGTGGGCCGGGGAGACACCTGGGACGTCACGGGCGCCACCAAGGACGGCGCCCCGTTGCGCGGCAACCCCGACTACCTGCAGTTGGTCGGCTCCCGCCGGCTCTCGGCCGAACTGGGCGATCTGGCCGAGACGGTGAACCAGGAGGGCGGGCACGCGCTGTCGTTCGACTACGCGATGGACGCGAACGGGCACCCGATGAACATCTACTGCCGGAGCGACCACGACTCCTACGCCCGGTACGGCATTCCGGTCATCTTCTTCACGACCGGCGGCCACTCCGACTATCACCAGGTGACCGACGAACCGCAGTACATCAACTACGATCACATGACCCGGGTGGACCGCTTCATCGCCGACCTGCTTGGCCGGATCGCGAACCTCGATCACCGGCTCAAGGTGGATCGCCCCGGTCTGGGGCCGAAGGCGGCCTGCCAGCAATAGCAGAGGCTACCGGACCGGCAACGCAAACACCTTGAGCACCGCGTCGGCGCCGCCGCCGCTCGCGATGGCCACGAACTGCCGGCCGTCGCGAGTGGCGTAGGTCATCGGATTCGCGTAGCCCCGCCCGCCGAGGTCCGCACTCCACAACAACTCGCCCGTCGCGGCGTCGAAGGCCTCGAGCGCCGAACCGCCGCCGGTGGCGAACACGAGCCCGCCGGCCGTGACCATCGGCCCGGGGGCACCGGCGCTGCCCAACCGGCCCAGCCCGAGCGGCTGCACGAGGGGGTGGTCCTGAATGGTACGGTCCACGCCGGCGGGCACTTGCCAGCGATGGTCGCCGGTGGCGAGGTCGATGGCGGTGAGGGTGCCGTAGGGCGGCTTGTTGATCGGCAGGCCATCCGGGGTGCCGCCCAGGCGGGCGATCTCGCGCGCCTGGAGATCGCCGAAGCGGAGTGATGCCGATCGGT
>JBFXAY010000120.1:0-9662 GCA_050183815.1 Gemmatimonadales bacterium
CCGGCACCGAAGGATCTGGGCAATGGCAACGGCGGTCGCTGAGGCGAGGCAGATGACGGACGGAGCGCGAGATCCCGATGACGGCGTCGAAGCCCTCGAACGGAGCCTCGGCTCCGAGCTGGGATTGCTGCGCGATCTGGTCGGGCAGTTCGCCGAGCAGCGGGCGGCGCTCGCCGCCGACGACACCGCGGCGCTGGAGCAGGTCGTGCAGCAGATCGGCCGGACGCTCCTCACGCTCCGGGAGGCCCGGCGCCAGCGGGCGATTCTGATGGAGATGGTGACCGGGGAACCGGGCATCGGCCTCGCGGCCCTCCTCGCGCGGGTGGCCCCGGGGCGCCCCGCGCTCCGGACTCTGGGGCGGGACCTGCACGAGGCCGCGGTCGGCGCCGCGCGGGAGCTCGAGATCAATCAGACGGCCATTCGTCGCGCCATCGAGTCGGGCGAGCAATTCCTCCACTCGCTCCTGACGATCCCCGGTCCCGGCGACCCCGGGAACCGACCCGAAGCCGGTCTCCTGCTCAACCAACGGGCCTGAACCATGTCGCTTACCAGCCTCCTCTCGATCGCCCAGGGCGCCCTGATCGCGCACGAGCGGGCCGTCGGCGTCATCGGTCACAACATCGCCAACGCCGAAACCCCGGGGTACAGCCGCCAGCGAGTGACCCTCGCCGCCGCCGAACCCCAGGCCTTTCCGCCGATCGGCCAGATCGGCCGCGGGGTCGAACTGGTCAGCATCGACCGGCTTCGGAACGCCTTCTACGACGAGAACTGGCGGCGGGAGGCCGGCGTCGGAGCCCAGTACGACACGATCCAGCAGACCCTCGCCCAGGCGAACGGGATCCTCGGCGAACCGAGCGACTCCGGGCTCGCCGCCTCGCTCGACGCCCTGATCGACTCGTTCCACACCCTGGCGAGCAATCCGGTCGATCCGGCGGGCCGGGCCCTCGTGGTGGCCAACGCCACCGCCCTGACGGACAAGTTCCGCAGTATCGACTCGCGGCTCGAGGCGGTGTCGCAGAACATCGGTGCCCAGCTGGCCGACGTGATCCGGAACGTGAATGGTCTGGTGACCGAGTTGAGCGGTCTCAACGGACAGATTCGGCAGGCGGGCGGCAATGCGGCCGATCTCCTCGACCGCCGTGATGCGGCGCTCGACCAGCTGGCCCAATTCGTCGACGTCCGGATCATCGAGCGCGGGCAGGGCACCGTGGACGTGCTGTTGGGCGGCCTCCAGCTGGTCACCAGCGGCGGCGGCACCCAGCAGCTGTCGGTGTCCGGGTCTGGGCCGTATCAGCTCCAGCTCGGGAATCCGCCGGTGCCCATCGGCGTCGGCAGTGGGCAGATCAAAGGGCTGTTCGACTCCTTCAACGCCATCGGTGCGCGCGGGACCCCAGCCACCCGAGCCACGGGGCTCCGCGGCCAGCTCGACGATCTGGCCCTCGGGATCGTCGCCGCCGTCAACCAGATCCACAGCGACTACGATCCGGGCACCAAGGCGCTCCAGCCGACGTTGACGCCGGCGCCGAGCCCGCTGCGGACGATCGGGCCGCTGTTCGATCCGGCCGGCGTCACGGCCGGGTCGATCCGGCTCGACTCGGCTGTGCTCGCCGACTCCACCCAGATCGCCGCCGGATACAGCACCAACGCCGGCGACAACAGCATCGCCCTCCGGCTGGCCGAACTTCGCGAGCTCGCCGTCGCGATTCCGGGCTCGACCGGTGCCGGCGCCAATTCGCCCGCCGTCGCCGCCGGTCCGACCGCCATTCTGGGCGAGTACTACACCGCGGCGGTCTCCGGCCTGGGAGTGACCACGCGGGATGCCGGCACCCGGGCCTCCGCCCAGAGCATCCTGGTGGCCAACCTCGAGGCCCAGCGGCAGGACGTGTCGGGGGTGAACATCGACGAGGAGATGGTGCGGCTGATCGAGCACCAGCAGGCCTACGTGGCGGCCGCCCGGCTGGTGCAGGCGGCCGACGAGATGCTTCGCGAACTGATCAACCTGGGTCGTTAGGCCGGGCAACCGGCTGCCGGCAGGACCACCCGGATCCGGGTGCCTCCCTCGGGGAGCCGGTCGCAGACGAGGCGGCCGCCCCGTCCTTCCACCAGTGCCCGCACCACGAAGAGGCCGAGCCCCGCGTGGTTGGCCGGGTCCTTGGTGCTGGCGAAGGGCGCGCCCGCCGACGGGGGGATCCCGCTCCCGCGATCCACGACCGTCAGGGCAACCTCGCCGTCCATCGGGGCGGAGACGCCGACCGTGACCGGGTCGGTGGCCAGCGGGCCGGAATCCTTGGCGTTGGCCACGAGATTGAGCACCACCTGGACGAGTTCGGAGCGCGGCATCCGGACCGCCGCGGGTGCCGGTGGCGGTTCGATCGTCAGCCCCAGGGTCGGGAGGTTCCGCTGGAGGGCGGCGAGATGCACCGCCTCGGAGAGCGCCTCCCCGACATCGGTCTCCGCCGGCTCGTTCGCCGCTGTGCGACCGAGCCGGCTCAGCAGGTCGAGGGCCGCCGTCATTTCGTCGAGCGCCCGATCCACCCGGACCGATACCGAGATCCCGCCCGCGTCGTCGCCGAGGCTCGCGCCCAGCGCCACGACCTGGAGATTGTTCCGGAGATCGTGCGCGATGCCCCGCAGCAAATGCTGGGTCATCAGCGCCCGATTGAGGGTGATCAGGCGACGGGTCTGGTCCGGGGTCGGGCCCGTGAGATCCATGCTGCTCGTGAGGTCGGAACGGGCCGGGATGATACCCGGTCCGGTCGCCGCGGGGTAGGTCCGTTGCCGCCCGTCAGGCGGGCGGCCGCTCGACCCACGCGCCGTGGGGGATCGGATCGCTTCGATGGCGGCGCATCACGAGTTCGAGGGTGGCGCCGTTGAGCGTCGCCCCCTTGGCCATGAGCTTCACCCCGGAACTGGTGCAGAGATCTTCGGCCAGTACCATCCCGATCTCGAGTTCGGAGACCGGGACTCGCAGGCGGGACTCCCGCCACGACGCGTCGGGAGTGTCCCGGATCAGGGCCTCGAAGTAGGCCAGGGCGAGCGGGTCGTAACGGGTACCGCCATGATGGAGCAGTTGCGCCATGGCCTCGTCGGCCGAATCGTTGGCGGCGGCCAGGAGACCCTGATAGTCGATCAGGATCCGGAGAATCCGCGACCGGAGCGGGATCTGGCCTTGCCGGAGCCGGCCCGGATGGCCGGTCCCGTCCCAATTCTCGAAGATCGCGCCGATCAGTTCGGCGGCATTTTCGAGTCCCTCGGTCCGCTGCAGCAACTCCTGCGCGGCCACCGCGTAGCGCCAGTTGTCGCCCTCGATCACGTCCTCCGGCCCCTCGCCGTCGATCCGGTCGGCCCGGAGCAGCAGCCGGCCGATTTCCTGAAGCCGGGCGGCGGTATCGAGGTCGCGGTGCAGGACCGGCGGGATCTCGAATCGTTCGGCCATCGCCGCGGCCAGGCGGGCCGTTTCGGCGGCCCGCGCGGCACTCCCGGGCACCGACAGGTCGACAAGGTGCACGAGCAGCGACAGCATCTGCTCCGATCGCTTCTCGACCGCGAGATGGAGCCGCTCGAGTTCGAGCTTGTCGGCGCGCAGCTCATCGTGAACCCGCTTGAGCCGGAGCATCGAGCGGACCTTGCCGATCAACTCGGCGGCCACGACCGGCTTGATCAGAATGTCGTCGATGGCGTTCGCGGCGCCGGTCTCGGCATGCGGATCCTGGACCCCGGTCACGATGACGAAGAGCGTGCCGTCGAGGTCCGGTTCGGCCCGAATCCGGGCGCAGAGCTCGAGGCCGCTGCCTCCCGGCATTGCCAGGTCGGACAGGATCAGGTCGGGCCGGTGGATCCGGGCGGTCTCGAGCGCCGCCGCCGCGTTTGGCGCGGTGAGGACAAGCAGGCCGGGGAACCGGCCGAGGATCCCGGCGTGTCCCTCGAGGACCGCGTCGTCGTCGTCGACGAGCAGGACCGTGCCGGCGAGCGCGTCGCTCATCGCGGCGCCAGCAGCTTCCGGACGCTGTCGGCCGGGACCTCGACCCCGTCCACCATCCGGTCGAGCCGCAGCGTAATCGTGATCCGCCGGTTCCGCGGATCGTACGGGGCATCGGCGTACCGGAGCCGGCGATCGGCCATGCCCCGGATCTCCGCGATCCGGACCGCCGGCACGCCGCCGCCGGTCAGGATCCGGCGGGCGGTATTGGCCCGGTCGGCCGACAATTCCCAGTTGGTGTAGCCGGTGGGGCTCACGTAGGGCCGGGCGTCGGTGTGGCCCTCGACCATGATCGCGTTGGAGTCGGTGGCGATCTCCTGGGCCACCACCCCGAGCAACTGCTGCCCCCGGTCGCTCATGGCGGCGCTGCCCGATTGGAAGAACTGGGCGGTGGTGTCCTCGAGGAGCTCGATCCGGAGACCCTCCTCCGTCATCGTGATCTCGACGTGATTCTTGAGCGAGTCGAGCAGCGGCACCTTGCCGAGCTTCTCCTTGAGCCGCTCGGCGAGGCGCTGGAGCCGGTCGATCCGGATGTCGACGATCTGGGTCGGCGCCAGGGGCCGGGCCATCTGGGTCTGGGCGCCCTCGCCCGGCACGATGGACGAGCCGAATTCGTCCGCCCGGCCGAGGGGATCCTGGAAATAGCCGGCGATCGCGGATTTGACATCCGAGCTCTGGTTGACCAGCCAGAGGACCAGGAAGAGCGCGAACATGGCGGTCATGAAGTCGGCGAACGCCACCTTCCAGGCCCCGCCGTGGTGCCCGTGGCCGGCCACCTTCTTCTTGACGACGATGATCGGCTGTTCCCGGTCCTTGTTGCTCATGGCGCTCGCGATCCCCGGTTACTTGGCCTTGATCGACTTGCAGGCCGCTTCCATGTCCTGGAAACTCGGGCGCGAGTCCGCCGGGACCGCCCGGCGCGAGAACTCGACCGCCACGATCGGCGCGAACCCCTTGGCGAACGCCACGATCGCCGCCTTGAGTACCTGGTAGTAGCTCCCCTCGGCCCGGTTCGAGTGCTCGATGGCGGTGGCCAGCGGGCCGAAGACGCCGTAGGCGAAGAAGACGCCCAGCATCGTGCCGGTGAGCGCCGCGCCGACGTGCTCGCCGATCTGCTCCACCGGGCCCGAGATCGCGGCCATCGTCACGATGATGCCGAGCACCGCGGCCACGATGCCGATGCCGGGAAGGGCGTCAGCCACCTTTTGGAGGGCGCCGGCCATGGCCTCCTCGTCGTGGTGGTGCGCCTCGATCTCGGCGTCCATCAGGCCGTCGAGGTCGTGCGGCGGGACGCTGCCTACCAGGACCAGCCGGAGGTTGTCGCAGAGAAACTGGACGGCGTGGTGATGATGGAGGACGTCCGGGTACTTCTTGAACACGGCACTCTTGTCCGGGCCTTCGATATGGGCTTCGATCGCCACCAGACCGTCCTTCCGGGCGATCTGGAACAGCTCGTACAGCATCTTCAGGGTGTCGAGGTAGACCGCCGCCTTGATCCCGCCGCCCTTCAGAACCCCGACCAACTTCCCGATCATACCCTTCAGGACCGGCATCGGCGTCGACACCAGCACCGTGCCCAGCGCGGTGCCCAGGATGGTGACGATCTCGGAAATGTGGAACAGCGAGGGAATGCTCCCGCCGGCGATGGTGAAGCCGCCCAGGACCGAGCCGATGACGACGAGCAAACCGACGATTGCGAGCATGAACGAGTCCTCTCACTCCCCTCTCGGCCCACGGCCGAGGTGCCGTGTCGAGGGAGAAGTATCGGACCCCGCGGGGGTCATCTTGAGAGAACGACGGACCCCAAGTCGTGGAAGGATGGACGGATGGAAACGCGTGTGACGGAGTTTCGGGCGGCTCTCGACGCCCTGCTGACGAGCGGCAAGCAGCTCCCCACGCTGCCGACCCTCGTCCTGCAGGTCCAACGGGCCCTCGCCAACGAGATGTCCGGCCTTCGCGACATTGGCGAAATCATCGAGCGCGACCCCGCCTTGACGGCCCGGGTCCTCCGGGTCGCCAACTCGGTGATGTTCTCTCGCGGGGATCCGATCACCACGATCGGGGTGGCGGTAGGTCGGCTCGGTCTCGGTCACGTGCGGTCGCTGTGTCTCGCGGTCGGGGTAGTTCGCGCCTTCGGCGATTCGAGCCAGCGGCTCGACCACAAGCGGTACTGGGAACACTCTGCCGCCGTGGGTATGGTCGCCGAACGTCTGACCGATGTGAGCAAGCGATATGCCCAGGTCGACGGCGCGGAAGCCTATACGGCAGGCCTACTTCACGACGTGGGGCTCCTCATCGTCGACCAGTTCTTTCCGGAAGATTTCGCCGCCGTGCAGGAAGAAATGGACGGTGACGGCGTGGCCCGCTGGCGCACGGAGACCGGCCGCCTCGGCCTGGACCACGGCGCCATCGCGGGACGGGTGCTGGAGCGGTGGCAACTGCCCGCCAACGTGAAGAGCTCGGTCGCGTTCCACCATCAGCCCGAGAACGCCCCCGCCGAGGCCGAGGGACTCGCTCACATGCTGTGGGCGGCCGAAGCCCTCTGCACCGCGTCGGGCCTGGAACTGGCTCAGGAGGGCATCGCCGAGGTTTCGCCGGTCGAGGTGTTCGACCGCCTGGAGATCCCCGCGGACGAGCGCGACAGGGTCCTGGGCGAGGTCGGCTCGATCGGTGAGCGGGCCCGGATCATGACCCACTAGGGCTGCCGGGCCGCCGGAGGTTCCTTCCGCTCGAGGCGGCACGGTTTGCCCGCCGCGCCGATGGCCGGCGCGACCCCGGTCCCGCGGGAATTCCCGGCCGGGACGCGTTTCCCTCGGAAAACCCCTGTCCTCAAGCGACGGCCGACCGGCCCTCCCGGCGCGGCACGGCAGATGCGTTTCCGGTCATCTCGCGACGGCGCTGGAGACCGTCCCGGGAGCCGAACCTTCAAGGTCCGGCTTTCGCTGCCGATACCTAGGGCTCGAAACGGACTAATACGAGGTCCCGCGTGAGCGAGATGGACGAGGTAGTTCGGGAGTTCCTGGTCGAGAGCAACGAAGGCCTCGATCAGCTCGATCGCGATCTGGTGGCGCTGGAGCAGACGCCCAACGACAGGGATCTGCTCGCCCGGATCTTCCGTTGCATCCACACCGTCAAGGGCACCTGCGGCTTCCTCGGCTTCTCGAAGCTCGAGTCGGTGACCCACGTGGGCGAGAGTCTGCTCTCGCTGCTCCGTGACGGCGTCCGCAACCTCACGCCCGAACGCACCAGCGCGCTGCTCGCGCTGGTCGACGCGGTCCGGCAGATCCTCGGCGAGATCGAGACCAGCGGCGAGGAAGGCGACGTCGACTACGGCGAGCTGATCGAGCGGCTGACCCGGTTGCAGGCGGAGGACGGTGCGGTCCCGGCCGCCCCGGCGGCGGCCGAGCCCGAGCCCGCGCCGGCGGCTCCGGCGGCGCCGCCCGTCAAGAACATGGGCGACCAGCTGATCGAGAAGGGGCTGGTGACGGCGGACGAGGTCAAGGCCGCGGCCGATGCCCAACGGCAGGGCGATCCCCGCCACATCGGCGAGATCCTCGTCGAACAGGCCCACGTGCCGCCGCAGGCGATCGTCGACGTCCTCGAGTCCCAGCATGCGGAGGGCGCCAAGCCCGCCGCCGGCGGGGTGGCGGACAGCACGATCCGGGTCGACGTCGGCCTCCTCGACAAGCTGATGAACCTGGTCGGCGAGCTGGTCCTGGCCCGCAACCAGATCCTCCAGCACCTCACCACGACGGCCGACAACAGCCTGGGGGCGACGTCCCAGCGGCTCAACCTGATCACCACCGAGCTGCAGGAAGGGGTCATGAAGACCCGGATGCAGCCGATCGGCAACGTCTGGAGCAAGTTCCCCCGGATCGTCCGCGACCTGGCCCTCTCGCTCGAGAAGCAGGTCCGGATCGACATGGAGGGGAAGGAAACCGAGCTCGACAAGACGATCATCGAGGCGATCAAGGATCCCCTTACGCACATCGTCCGTAACTCGGTTGACCACGGCATCGAATCGCCGGCCAAGCGGGTGGCCGCGGGCAAGCCGGCCGAGGGCCGGCTCCAGCTCCGCGCCTTTCACGAGGGCGGCCAGGTCAACATCGAGATCACGGACGACGGCGGCGGGATCGACCCCGAGAAGCTCAAGGCCAAGGCGGTCCAGAAGGGCATCCTCACGGCGGAGCAGGCGTCGCGGATGGGCGAGCGCGAGGCGCTCAATCTGATCTTCGCGGCCGGCTTCTCCACCGCGGAGAAGATCACCAACGTCTCCGGCCGGGGGGTCGGCATGGACGTGGTCCGGACCAACATCGAGCGAATCGGCGGCACGGTCGATGTCTCGAGCGTGAAGGGCCAGGGCACCACCCTCAAGATCAAGATCCCCCTTACCCTGGCGATCATCCCGGGCCTCATGGTCACCACCAACGGCGATCGCTTCGCGATCCCGCAGGTGAGCCTGCTCGAGCTGGTCCGTCTCGAAGGGCGCGAAGGGGAGGCCGGGATCGAGATGATCTACGACTCGCCGGTGTACCGGCTCCGGGGGAACATCCTCCCGCTGGTGCTGCTCTCCCACGCCCTCGGCTTCAGCGACCGCCGCTGGCCGGCCAAGCTCGAGACCGTGAACATCGTCGTCCTCCAGGCCGACGGCGTCACCTTCGGACTCGTGGTGGACGAGATCAACGACACCGAGGAAATCGTCGTCAAGCCGCTCGGCAAGCAGCTCAAGGGCATCGCCGCCTTCGCCGGCGCCACGATCCTCGGCGACGGACGGGTGGCCCTGATCCTCGACGTGAACGGACTGGCCCAGCAGGCCGGCGTGGCCACGAGCCACAAGGACCGGCCCATGGTCACGAACGATGCGGGGGCCAACGGCGGGAACGAGCGGGTGACCCTCCTCCTCTTCCGGGTCGGCGACCGCCGGCTGGCCGTGCCGCTCTCCGCGATCGCGCGGCTCGAGGAGTTCCCCCGGTCCACGATCGAGCACAGCGGCAGTCGCCAGGTCGTCCAGTACCGCGAGGAGATCATGCCGCTGGTCTCGCTCGAGACCATGCTCGGCGGCTTCGGTGGGAGCGCCGAGGCGGACGGCCCGGAGATGTGCCAGGTGGTCGTGTATACCCGGGACGGCCGGAGCGTCGGCCTGGTCGTCGATCAGATCCTCGACATCGTCGAGCAGCACCTCAACGTCGAACGCCGCGGCCGCCAGGGCATTCTCGCCGGCTCCGCCGTCATCCAGGACAAAGTTACCGATCTCCTCGATCTTGCCGCCGCCGTTGAGCAGGCCGGGCTCGAGTGGGATGAGCCGGCCGAAGCGCTGGCCGGAGGGGTCTGACCATGGCGAGCCAGCAGTTCTGCACCTTCCAGGTGGCCGACCTCTTCTTCGGCATCGAGGTGCTCCAGGTCCAGGAGGTGATCCGTTCCCTCGAGATGACCCGGGTGCCGCTGGCGCCGCCGTGCATCGAGGGCCTGATCAACCTTCGGGGCCAGATCGTGACGGCCATCGACCTCCGGACCCGGCTGGGCCTGCCCATCCGGGAAAACGAGGAGCCGCCGATGAACGTGGTCGTCCGGACCGACGACGGGGCCCTCAGCCTCCTGGTCGATGCCATCGGTGACGTCATCGAAACCAACGACGAGGCCTTCGAGCGCCCGCCGGAGACGTTGCCGGCGGATGCCCGGCAGA
>JBFXAY010000121.1:0-9048 GCA_050183815.1 Gemmatimonadales bacterium
CTCGGCGAGGCCACCCGGGCGATTCGCAACGTTCACCCCGCGATGCGGATCCAGTCCGCCGCGATGCTCGAGACGCTGCTCGACCGGCAACTCGCCGGCGACCGGTTCACGCTCGCGATCGTCGGCTGGTTCGCGGTGCTGGCGCTCGCGCTCGCGATGGTCGGTCTGTACGGGGTGGTGGCCTACGCGGTCCGCCAGCGGCACTACGAGTTCGGCGTCCGCCTGGCCCTCGGCGCGCTTCCCCAGGGCGTCCGGCGCCTGGTGCTGCGGGAGGCGGCGTTCCGGGTGGCGTCGGGCATCGCCGTCGGGCTCGGCGGGTCGGTCGCGGTCGCCCGGATGCTGCGGGCGTCGCTCTACCAGATGAGTCCATGGGATCCCGCGGTGTTCGGTGGCGCCGCCCTGGTCCTGGGCGCCGTCGGACTGTTGGCCGCGTGGCTGCCGGCGCGCCGGGCCAGCCGGGTCGACCCGCTGGTGGCGATCCGAGCGGAATAGAGCGCTGGCCATGGGCGGGGCCGCCGGCGCCCGCGAACGGCGGCGGCGGCACCCGTCCAGGAGTGGAGCTAGCGAGGCCGGCTCACCGGCGGGACGATGCCCGCGAGCCGGTAGTCGGACACCAGCTTGCCGTAGTGCTCCGCCTGATGCTCGAGCCAGAACAGCAAACGAGCGTTCGCCTTCGTCTCCACCGCCGGATACGACGCGGCGATCGCGGCTTCCATCTCGGCCACGACCGAGGCCCGGGTTCGCGGCTTGTTCTCGTCGGCCTTCTCCCGGGCCTGGTAGTCGAACGGCTGGCCGGTGAGCTGGGCGGTGGACATCTCGAGGCCGATGGTGACATGCCGGAACTCGTCCAGCACCGTCCGCGAGTCTGGATGCGGCCGGGTCTCGAGCTTCGCATCCGGGAACTGGGCGTCCTTTGCCATCGTCAGGATCTTGTCGTGGAGCGCTTTCCACTGGCGCGCCGTGGCCTGTTCCCAGGTGGGTGGCTGATTGGCTTGAGCGGCAGCGGATCGGACCGGCGCGAGCGCCGCGACGGCGGCGAGCAGAACGAACGCACGCATGGAACGGATGACCTCGGCGGAGAGATGTGAGGACGCGGTGTGACCATCGTTCCCTACGAGAGGGCCCTCGGCGCGGGTTTCCGGCGGCCGCTCCCGCGCCGTTCGCCCATCGCGACGGGGCCGCCGACCGGCCGGAAACGACGCAGCACGAGCCCGGCCGCCGTGAGCAGCACCGCGATCACCAGCACCCCCGATTCACCGATCCAGAGGGCGGCCGCTCCGCCCGGCTCGGCACCGACGGTCGCCCGGTTGAACACGCCCTGAATCACCACGTTCCAGGAGCCGTGGGCCAGTACCGCGGGCCAGACGCTTCCCGAGCGGAGCCGGAGCCAGCCGATCAGCACCCCCGCGCCGGCAACCGAGAGCAGAAACAGACCGGCCGAGAGCCACCGGTTCGGCCCGGTGGCGTATTGGCCGCTCAGGATCAGCGGGGTGTGCCAGAGTCCCCAGATGAGCCCGCTCACGACGAGCGGCACGGGGACCCGGGCCCGGACCAGCCGCGTGAGGAGATACCCCCGCCAGCCCAGTTCCTCCCCGAACCCGAGAAAGGCCGGCTCCAGCAGGCCGGCGGTGAGGGCAAGGCCGAGATGTCCGCCTAACGCCAGAACCGGGCCGGCGTCCGGGCGCCCGGGGAGCGGCGGCGGGCTGAACCGGGCGAGCCTCGTCCCCCAGGCGATCCCGTACGCCACGAACCCGACCAGCACCGGAAACAGCCACGCCATGGCGAGCGATTCGGCGCCGGCGCGGCCTCCGAGCCGGAACGACACGTCGGCAACGCCTTCCCGCAGCACCGCCCGGCACACCAGCGACGAAAGGCCCGGCACCCACATCAGCAACAGGAGCAGCAGCCCGTGGTCACTGAGACCTCCGCCGGAGGTGATGATGCGGCCCTCGACGACCGCCGATGCGGCGATCACGAGTCCCAGGTAGAGGATGATCCCGCGGCGAGCCTGAGCGGCGTCGGACATCTGACCTCCCGAGAGCGAGCGGATCCCCGCGGTCGCGGGTCCGGATCGCACGCGGTACGCTCGGGTCGCGAACCCGGTTTCGCACCGGCCGGGCCGCGGGGGTGACCGGCGAGTGACCGGCGGGTGACGGGCCGGCGCGAGCCGGAAACAAGTTCGTGGAGGTCGCCTCCAACCCGGCCCCTTGCGCGCCGCGGCCCGCCCGGTCATCTTTCCTGCCGATCGACAACCGTTCCGAGCAAACGACAAGGGGCCCGGCAGCGACGCCGGGCCCCTTTCTGTTTGCTCACGATCACAGGCAGCATGGGGAGGTTCCCATCGTTCCTGGGAACACCCCGCCGCGGGGTTGGCATCGCGGCACCCGCGGGACGCTTGATCGTCCCGCAGCAACTCAAGGAGTAGGACAATGCGTACTATCGGCACCGTGAAGTGGTTCAACGACGCCAAGGGCTTCGGTTTCATCACCCCGTCGGACGGCTCGAAGGATTGCTTCGTGCATCATTCGGCCATCGCGGGCGAAGGATTCCGGTCCCTGGCCGAGGGCGAGCAGGTCGAGTTTGATGTGGTGCAGGGCCAGAAGGGCCCGGCCGCGGAGAACGTGGCTCGGGTAGCCAAGGCGTAACGCACCGTTGCGTTCGCAACCGCGGGGGCGCCGGCATTCGTGCCGGCGCCCCCGCGTGTATCATGGCTGGCCCCGGATCCTGACCGCACCGGCCCGACGAGGACCGATTCCCCGGGACGCAGTTCGCTCCACTCCCTGGATCTCTGGATGGCGGCCCGGCCGACGGGTACAATTGGGACGGCTCGAGTTCCGGGAGCGGGATGTCGTCCAACGAGATTCAGGTGACCTCGAGCACCAGTCCCGAGGTTCGCCGCTTCACCGAAACCGTTCGGATCGGCCGCGCCGCCACCAACGCGGTGGTACTCGATCACGAGCAGGTGAGCGCCGAGCACCTCGAGTTGCACCGCGAGGGCCGGACCTGGGAGCTCGTGGACCTCGGCAGCGAACACGGCACCTTCGTCAACGGCGAACGGGTCACCCGGGTCCCGATCCGCGGACTCCTGACGGTCCGCCTCGGGCCGGCCGGCCCCGAACTGCGGCTCGCGATCCCGCGCCTCTCCACCAAGGGCTGGACTCCGCTCACCTTCGCGACCGACATCGCCGGGCGGTACTTCTCGGACGAGGATCCCGAGAACATGTCGAGCCGCACCGCGATGATCCGGGCGGCCTTCCGGGCGCACCACGACCAGACGACCCAGACCTGGCGCCAGCGGCTCCGGTCGATGCGCGTCGTCGTCGGCGTCTCGGTCCTCGTGGCCGCGGTGGCCGGCACCGCCGCCGTCTGGCAGGCGCGCCGGGTCCGGGCCCTCCGCGCCACCGCAGGCGAGATCTTCAACACGATGAAGTCCCTCGAGCTCGATATCCGCCGCATCGAGGCCAACGCGGGCCCCGACCAGACCGTCCAGGAACGCCGGGCCCGGCTCGAAGCCCAGTACAACGACCTCATCAAGACCCTCGGGATCTACAGCGACCGGACGCCTGCCGACGTCCGGCTGATCTACCGGACCATCCACCGCCTCGGCGAGTCGGAGGCCACGGTGCCGGGCGGCTTCATCAAGGAAGTCCAGCGCACCATCCGGCAGTGGCGCAAGGCGGACATCGAGACGGCGTTCGCCCGGGCGGAGGCCAACGCACTCGGGCCGATCGTGACCGATGTCTTCCGCCGGCACCACCTGCCCCGCGAGTTCTTCTTCGTGGCCCTGCAGGAGAGCAAGTTCGATCCCCGGGCGATCGGTCCGTCGGGGCGGTTCGGCGTGCCGAAGGGGCTGTGGCAGATGATCCCCTCCACCGCCGAGGCCTACGGTTTGCGAATGGGGCCGCTGCAGGGTGACCGGACCTACGACCCGCTCGACGAGCGCCATGATCCGGCCAAGGCCACGGAAGCGGCCGCGCGCTACCTCGAAGACATCTATTCCGCCGACGCCCAGGCGTCCGGACTCCTCGTGCTCGCCTCGTACAACATGGGCGAGACCCGGCTCCGCGGCCTGCTGCGGTCGCTCCCCGAGTCGCCCGCGGAGCGCAACTGGTGGTCCCTGCTGGCCCGGCACCGGGCGGCGGTCCCGCAGGAGACCTACGACTACGTCCTCCGGATTCTCGCGGCGGCGGTGATCGGCGAGCAGCCGGACCTCTTCGGCTTCGAGGCCGCCCCGCCCTTCCCCGCCGAGACCGCCACCGGCCAGGGCAGCTGACCGCCTTCCCCTTGCAGGTCTAGAGGAGAACCCCTAGCTTCTTCCAGACGATCTAGAAGAGAGCTCCATGGGCGACTCGGTCGACCTGCTCCAGGGCACCCTCGAAATGCTGATCCTCAAGGCGCTCTCGCTCGAGCCGCTCCACGGCTGGGGCGTCGGCCAGCGCCTCACCCAGCTCTCCCACGACGTCTTCCAGGTGCCCCAGGGCTCGGTCTATCCCGCCCTGATGCGGATGCTCCGCCGGGGCCTGATCCGGTCCGAGTGGCGGGTCACCGAAGCCGGCCGCCGGGCCCGCTACTACCAGCTCACCACCAAGGGCCGCCGCGAACTCGACGCGGCGATGGCCACCTGGCGCCAGGCCTCGACCGCGGTGAACGGCATCCTGGCGGTGCGGACGGGGCCCGGCGAGGCATGACCTTCCTTGCCGACCTCCGGATCCGCCTCCGCTCGTGGTTTCGTCCCGGAGCGGCCGAGCAGGAGCTCGCGGACGAACTCCGGGATCATCTCGAACGCGAAGTCGAGGCGCGGGTGGCCCGGGGCGAGGACCCGGCCGGCGCCCGCCGGGCCGCGCACCTCGCGTTAGGCGGTCTCGAGCAGACGAAGGAGGCGGTCCGGGACGCCACCGGGATCGCCCCCCTTCGCGATGTCGTGGCGGACATCCGCTATGCGGTGCGCTCCCTCCGCCGGCATCCTGGTTTCGCGGTCGCGGCGGTCGCGGTCCTCGGCATCGGCATCGGTGCCGCCACGGCCGTCTTCGCGGTGGCGGATGCGGTGGTCCTGGCCCGGTTGCCGTATCCGGAGCCGGACCGGCTGGTTCGGCTGTTCGAGCGGAACTCGCCCGCCAGCTCCTGGAATCTCTCGACCGTCGATTTCGAAGCGGTGAGGGCCGGGCAACAGAGCTTCTCGGCCTTCGGCGCCGTCTCCCGTACCGATGCGGAACTCTCGGGTACCGGTTCGGCCGAACGGGTCACGGTCGGCCGGGTCACCTCGGGGTTCTTCCTGGCCCTCGGCGTGCGCGTGCCGGTCGGGCGCGGGATCGAAGCCGCCGACGATGGCGCCGGCGCGCCGCGAGTTGCCGTCCTCTCCCACGAGGCGGCCCGGCGTTTCGGCCCGGAACCGCGCGCCGCCCTGGGCCGGTCCATCGGACTGGACGGGGTCGGCCACACCGTGATCGGCGTCCTGCCATCCGGGGTCGACCAGCTCGCCGGCTTCCGGGCCGCGATCTGGACCGGACTCGAGATCCGCCCTCCTACCCGGCGCGGGCCGTTCTGGATGCAGGGCATCGCGCGCCTCGCACCCGGCGCCACGCTCGCCTCGGCCACCGCCGACCTCGATCGGATCAGCCGGGCCATCTTTCCGGTCTGGCAATCGAGCTTCCAGGACGCGGCGGCCCGGATCACGCCGGTGGGTCTCGAGGCCACCATCGTACGGGACGCGCCGTCGCGGGTCGCGCTGTTCGTCGGGGCGGTGGCATTGCTGCTCCTCATCGCCATCGCCAACGTGGCCACGCTGCTGCTGGTCCGGACCCACGCCCGTGCGGTCGAGCTGTCGGTCCGCACCGCCATCGGTGCGGGGCGCCGGCGGCTGGCCCGACTCGTCCTCGTCGAGTGCCTGGTCCTCGGAGGGGCGGCCGGCCTCCTTGGCGTCGGCATCGCCCGACTCGGCATCGCCTTCGCGCCGGCCATGCTGCCGGACCTGCCGCGGATCGACACCGTGCACTTCGGGGCCCGCACCGCGTTGTTCGCGACGGCGGCCTGGCTCGCGAGCGCCATGCTCGTGGCGCTTTCGCCCGTCGCTACGGTCCTCTCGGGCGCGTTGACGAGGTCGGAGCTGGCCACCGCCGGACGCCGGGGCAGCACCGGCCGGTCGGCGGCACGTGGGGCGCTCGTCGTCGCGGAGTTCGCCCTGGCTGTTCCGCTCGCCGTCGGCGCCGGTCTCCTCCTCCGAAGCTATCTCGGCCTCGGGGCCGTTGATCCCGGCTTCGACGCCCAAGGCGTGGCCGCGGTCCGGGTGTCGCTCCCCGCGGCGCGATACCCGGACCGCGAGGCCGTCGCCGCGTTCTGGCGCCAGGCGGAAGCCCGGGCCGGCGCCCTCCCCGGTTCTACGGTGGCCGGGCTCGCCACCGCCCTGCCGCCGGACGAGGGCGAGAACGCGATCAACAACTTCGACCTTCGGGACAAGCCGGTGCCCCAGGGCGCTTCGCAACCGACGGCGCCCTGGATTGCGGTCACCAGCGGTTCATTTGCCGCGCTGCGGGTCCCGCTCCTCGAAGGCCGCCTCTTCACCGAAGCCGATTCGGCCGGCGCACCGGCCGTCGTCGTGGTGAGCCGGACCTGGGCCGACCGCTACTTCCCGGGCGAACGCGCCCTTGGCCGCGAGTTCTTCGAGGGCGGCTGCACCACCTGCCCGCCGACGACGGTGGTGGGTGTCGTCGGCGATGTGAAGTATCTCGGCCTCGACCGCGAGGCGGACGCTGTCTACCTGCCGATGGCGCAGGCCACACCGCCAAGCGGCTACCTGCTCGTCCGGGGAACCGACGCCGGGGCGGCCGCCCGCGACATCCGGGAACTCCTCGCCGGACTCGATCCCGCGCTCCCCACCACGGTTTCCGTGCTGTCCGACCGGCTCGACACCGAGCTCGCGGATCCGCTCCGGCGCACCGGCCTGGTCGGCGGTTTCGCGGCCATCGCACTGCTCCTTGCCGCCATCGGCGTGTTCGGACTGGTATCCTACGCCGTCCGGCGCGAGCGTCGGGAACTCGGCGTCCGCATCGCGCTCGGCGCCGACCCGGCGTCGGTCCGCCTGCTGGTAATCCGCCGGGGAATGCGCCTGGCCGGTGCCGGGATCGCGATCGGCCTGGGCCTCACGGCGGTCGAGTCGCGCTGGCTGGCGTCGCAATTGTACGGCATCGGACCGACCGATCCCGGGACCATCGTCGCCGCGCTGCTGGCGCTTGGCCTGGCCGCTCTGATCGGATGCTGGCTCCCGGCCGCGAGGGCGGCGCGAATCCATCCGCTGGAGGCCATCGGGTCGGACTGACCGGCCCGCCAAGTCCAAGCCTCCCCTTCCCGATCGTCCGACGGCGGCGCATACTCGATTCGCGGCAACCCGCTCACCCCGACCCGGGCTCATCCGATGAAACCGAGATTCGCCTTGCTGCTGGCCGCGGCCTGCTGGGGTTGCGGCCAGGCCGCGCCCACCGCCGACCCCGCCGCGACCCTGCGCCAGCTGCTGGCGACCGCCGCCGAAGAGGGCCTCCGCACGAGCGTCGCGGCCCAATTGCGGGCGGGTCGGACGATCGAGCACCTGCCGCTCGGCGACCTGGCCGAGAAAGAAGCCGCCGCCGAACTGGCGAGATCGCTGCTCCATGGCCTGGCCGGCATTCCCCGGGACCGCCTGTCCGAGTCGGACCTGGTGAGCGCCGAGTTGCTGGAGTGGGTGCTCGACGGCGCCGTCGAATCGCCGAAGTATCATTGGCTCTCGCTCGCGTCGATCACGCCGTACCAGAGTCCGCTGACGAACGACCTGCTGCTGCTGGGCCGGGACCTGCCGATCGGCACGCCCGCCGAGCGGGACCGGCTTGCCGCCCGCCTCACGGACATCGGCCCGCTCGTCGACTCGATTCGCTCGGGGCTCGAGGTCCGCGCCTCGAAGGGCATTCGGGTCCCCCGCCCGGAAGTGGAGCAGATCCTCGGCACGCTTCGCGCCCTCCGGACGCCGGGACTCGGCAGTCCCTACGCCCCGGCGGCGGCCCGCATCGCGTCGGTGCCCGACTCGGCGCGCCCGGCCTTCGTCGCGGCCGTGACGGCCGCCGTCGACCAGTCCATCAACCCGGCGCTCGGCCGGCTGATCGGCTACCTCGCCGGCGACTATCTCGCCGCGGCGCCGACGACGGTAGGGCTGGCCCAGTACCCGGGCGGCGAAGCGTATTACCGGTTTCTCGCGGCTCGAAACACGACGCTCGACCGCCGGCCGGAGGATATTCATCAAACCGGCCTCGCCTACCTCGCGCAGCTGGAGCATTCGATGGACAGCCTGCTCGCGGTCATCGGGTTCACCGGGACGCGGCGCGAGTTCCAGGCGGCAATGGGCCGCGACCCGCGGCTCCTGGCCAGGACGCCGGAGGAGGTCGGGGCCCGCTACCAGAAGTACTACGAGGCGATCAAGCCTCATCTCGGAACCCTGTTCCTTCGCGAGCCGAAGGCGCCGGCCGAGTTCCGCCGGCTCGACCCGAGACTCGAGGCCGCGTCCACCTACGGCTTCTACCAGCCGCCGAGCCCCGCGAGCCCGGTCGGGATCTACTTCTACAATGCGAGCAATCTGAGGGAACGGAATCTGGCGTCGGTCGGCACGATCGCGTTCCACGAGTTGGTGCCGGGCCACCATTTCCAGATCGCCCTCGCGATGGAGAACGACTCGCTCCCGCCGTTCCGGCGCGAGTTCAACGCCAACGCCTTCGCGGAGGGCTGGGCCGAGTACGCCTCCTCCCTGGCCGGCGAGCTGGGCATGTACGCCGATCCGTACGACGCCTATGGGCGCCTCATCAGCGAGGCGTTCCTGACGACCCGCCTCGTGGTGGACCCCGGCATGAACCTGCTCGGCTGGTCGCGCGACAGCGCGATGGCCTTCATGCGAGCCCACACGATGATGGCCGAATCGGAGATTCGCTCCGAGACGCTCCGCTATTCGGTGGACCTGCCGGGCCAGGCACTCGGCTACAAGGTCGGCGCCCTGGAATTTCACCGACTCCGCCGGCACGCGGCCGAGGCGCTAGG
>JBFXAY010000122.1:0-9043 GCA_050183815.1 Gemmatimonadales bacterium
TGGCTCCTCGCGAAAGGTGATGGGGACCTGGGCGAAACCTAACCGGAGCCCCGAAGGGTCCGAAAGTCGGCCTCAAGGTGGCGCCGATTCGCCAGAATCCACAACGACTTGTATTGCACACGTTCAACGAGGTTCTTATGTTGTTAGGGTGGCGTTCCCGAACGCCATAACGAGCCCGGAAGGAACCCTCGAGAGCCCCGAGCGATCATGAGTCTTTGGCAACGCGTCGTCGAAAAACTCAAACCCGCCGGATCCGAGCCCCGCCGGCTCGACTACCTGAACGAAGCCCTCGCCCTCGAACGGCAGGGCGATTACACCGCCGCCATCACGTCGTACCGCCTCGGCCTCCGCGAGAACCCGAGCGATCCGCGGATCCTCCAGAACATGGCCATCGCCTTCACCAAGACCGGCCAACCGGACGAGGCGATCCGCCACTATCGCCGGGCCCTCGATCTGGACTCCACGCTCTCGGGCGCGCATTATGGACTCGCGTTCCTCCTCCTCAAACGGGGGGACGCGGACAAGGCCGCCGATCATCTGCGCGCCTTCCTGGCCCGACCACCCCGAGGACCGGACGCCGAGCGTTGGACCCAGCACGCCCAAGCCACCCTGCGCGATCTGGAGTACGCCGCCGAACCGAGCGCCGCTCTCGGCTCCGCCTGAGGCGTCTCGCGCTCCTGGTGCCGGTGTTGGCCGCCTGCAGCGGCCTCACCGACAACGCCGACGGCGTGGCGTCACTCGAAATCCGCTATCCGGCCAACACCTTTCTCGAATTCGGCGCCTCGCTCCAGCTGACCGCCGTGGCCCGCAACGCCGCCGGTGACAGCGTCGGCGTTCCCCTGCTCTGGCTCACCCCCGACACGACCGTCGTCCTCGAGGAAACCGGGCTCGTCACCCCCGCCGCCGACAGCGGCACCGCCCGGATCCAGGTCGGCGTGTTCGGCCAGGACACCGTCCTCACCAGCCTGAGCGGACTTCTCCTGACGCTCACCCGGCGGGCCGATTCGCTGACCCTCACGACCGCCGATTCCGTCACGATCGCCCGCGACACAGTGGACAACGCCCGGATCGACCTCACCATGTTCGGCGGCGATCCCGCCGCGGGGGTGCGCAGCCGGCCGGTAGTCTTCCGCATCGTCGACCCGGCGCCGGCCGACACGCCGGCGGTCATCTTCAGCAACGGCCGGGCGGCGGACTCGGTCATGACGTCCGCCACCGGGACCGTGTCCGCCACCGTGCGCGGCAACCGCCGCCGTCCGATTCCCGATCGCGCGGTCGTCGAAATCATTGCCCGGCGCGCCGACGGAACCCTGATCCCCGGGTCCGAGCGCCTCGTGGTCGTGAGGTTCCTCCACCAGTGATGACGGGCGCCACCCTCACCGAGCTTTTCTTCACCGCGCTCGAGCGATGGGGCGGCCGGCCCGTGGCGCTCCGAGCCAAGCGGGACGGCGTCTGGCGGCCGATCTCCTACGAGGAACTGACGCGCCGGGTCGAGGCCGTGAGCAACGGCCTCCGGGCCCTCGGCGTCGAGCCGGGCGACCGGGTCGCCATCCTCTCCGAAAACCGGCCCGAGTGGGCCATCGTCGATTACGCGTGCCTCACGGCGCGCGCCGTCGACGTGCCGATCTATCCGACGCTCACACCGAAGCAGATCAAGTACCTGCTCGAGGACTGCGGCGCCCGGGTGGTGTTCGTGTCCACCGCGGCGCAGCTGGCCAAGGTGGCGGAACTCCGCGGGCAGTTGCCCGGCGTGAAGGCGGTGGTGACGTTCGATCCCGGCATTGCCGGCCCGGCCGAGATGCCGCTCGAGGCCCTCGAGGAGATGGGCCGCGCCAGGCCGAATCCGGACTGGAAAGCCCGGGCGCTCGCCGCGGTGCCCGACGACCTCGCGACCCTGATCTACACGTCGGGCACCACCGGCGAGCCGAAGGGCGTGATGCTGACCCACGGCAACATCGCCTCCAACGTGCAGGCGGGCATGTCGGTCCTGCCCGTCACCGGCACCGACGAGTGCCTCTCGCTCCTGCCGCTCTCGCACATCTTCGAGCGGATGACGGGCCACTACGCGATGTTCGCATCCGGCGCGATCATCAACTACGCCCAGAGCCTCGAGACCGTCACCAGCGACCTGATCGAGGTGCGCCCCACGGTCGTGGCCGCGGTGCCGCGCCTCTACGAGAAGATCTACGCCCGGGTCCTCGAGGCCGCGCTCCAGGGCAACGCGTTCACCCGGTCCGTCTTCTTCTGGGCCAAGCGGGTCGGCGACCGATGGATCGACGCCCGCCTGGGCGGCCGACCCATCCCCGCCTCGCTGGCCGCCTCCCGGGCCGTCGCCGACCGGCTCGTGTTCGCCAAGCTTCGCCGCCGGGTGGGTGGCCGGCTCCGGTACTTCATCTCCGGCGGCGCCCCGCTGTCGCCGGAAATCGCCCGTTTTTTCGCGGCGGCGGGGCTCCCGATTCTCGAAGGCTACGGCCTGACCGAGACCTCTCCCGTGATCACGGTGAACACCCCTACCCACCACCGGATCGGTACCGTCGGCCGGCCGGTGCCCGGCGTCATCGTCCGGATCGCCGAGGACGGCGAGATCGTCGTCCGCGGCCCGAACGTGATGCGGGGCTACTTCAACAAGCCCGACGCCACCGCCGAAGCCATCGACGCCGAGGGCTGGTTCCACACCGGCGACATCGGCGAACTCGACGCCGACGGCTACCTCCGGATCACCGACCGGAAGAAGGACCTGATCGCCACGGCCGGCGGCAAGAAGATCGCGCCGCAGCCGATCGAAGGTCTCCTCCGCCAGAACAAATTCATCTCGAACGCCGTCATGCTCGGCGACCGGCGGAAGTTCCCCATCATGCTCCTCGCGCCCGCGTTCCCCGAACTCGAGGCCTGGGCCCGGGCGGCGGGACTCGCGTGGCAGGCCCGGGAGGACCTCGTGCGGCTGCCCGCCGTGCAGGCGCACCTCGAGGCCGAGGCCAGAAAGCATCTCCGCGACCTCGCCCGGTACGAGGTTCCCAAGAAATTCCTGGTGGTCCCGCGGGATTTCTCGATCGAGTCCGGCGAGCTGACCCCGAAGCTCTCGGTGAAGCGAAAGGTCGTGGAAGCGCACTATCAGGCTGCGATCGACGCCCTGTACGCCGACGCCGACACGCACCCGTTGGAGTCCTGAGCCGCCGGTCACTGGCATCCTCCTTGCCTTCGATGCGGGCCGGAAGGGTTGGCGAGCGAAACTGGCGCTGGGAGCCTAACTATTTCATCCGCAAGGCGTTACCGCATCGCGATCGTGGTGGGGACCCGCCCCGAAGCCATCAAGATGGCGCCGGTGGTACGGGAGCTCGAACGTCGTTCCGGCAGCTTCGAGCCGGTCGTAATTACCACGTCGCAGCAGCGGGAGATGCTGGCCCAGGCACTCGGTGCGTTCGATCTCGATCCCGACGTTGACCTGGGCCTGACCCATACGAACCGGACCCTGGCCCAGTTCACCGCCCAGGCGCTGCTCGCGCTGACCAATGGCCTCCAATCGATCCGGCCCGACCTCCTGATGGTCCAGGGAGACACCTCGACGGTGGTCGCCGCGGCACTCGCCGCGTTCTACAACGGCATTCCCATCGGCCACGTCGAAGCGGGGCTGCGCTCCGGCGATCTCCGGCGCCCCTTCCCCGAGGAAGCCAACCGCCGGATGGCAACGGCCGTGACGGACCTTCACTTCGCGCCCACCGAGCGGGCCCGTCAGAACCTGCTGGTCGAACGGGTACCCGACCGCGACATCGTGGTGACCGGCAATACGATCGTGGACGCCATCCGCTCGATCCGCTCCGGCCGGGGATTCGCCGAACCGGCCCTCGAACAGATCGACTGGGAGCGCCGCCGGGTCGTCCTCGTCACCACCCATCGGCGCGAGAGTCTGGGCGACAGCCTCCACGGCGTCTGCCGGGCGCTCAAGCACCTCGTCAACCGGCATCCGGACCTTCAGCTGGTCTTCCCGGTGCATCTCAATCCGAAGGTGCAGGAGGTCGTGCTGCCGGAACTCGACGGCCACGACCGCATCGCCCTGCTCCCGCCGCTCGACTACGGCGACGTGGTCGAGGTGATGCGGCGGAGCGTCCTGATCCTGACCGACTCCGGCGGGATCCAGGAGGAAGCGCCGTCGGTCGAGACCCCCGTCGTGATCCTCCGCGAGGTGACCGAGCGGCCCGAGGTGGTCGAGAGCGGCTTCGGGGTGCTGGTCGGGACCGATCCCGACCGGATCGTCGCCACGGTGGACCGGCTGCTCGGGGACGAAGCCGCCCGGCAGCGGATGACCAGCGGACCCAACCCCTTCGGCGATGGCCGCGCCAGCGAGCGAATCGCCGACGCCCTGCTCGATTTCTTTTCCCGGCGGGACCGGTTCCCGGAGCCGGCCGCCGCGGCCGGAGCCCGTTAGGCACGCCATGACGGCCCCGACGCTCCGCGCCGTTCGCGCCGCCGCCCTGGCGGCTGCCGCGCTGCTGCTGGCCGGCGCGCCGGTCGCCGCCCAGGGCAATCCGTTCGGCCGGAGCTGGTTCCGGATCACCGCCGGGGCCGACCGCGTGTCCGCCGGCTACGACGACTGGACGAGCCTCGAGGCCCGCACCGCGACGGTCCTGAGCGCCCGGGACCTCTTCCTCGGCGAAGTCCGCTGGCAGCGGGCCTTCGGCGACGAGGGCGTCTACGGCGCGGGCGGCCTGCGCCACGCGTTCGGCGCCGATTGGCTCGCGACCGCCACCGTCGGCGGCGGCTCGGGCCGGTTCGCGCTGCCCGAACTCCGCGCGGACCTGGCGCTGCACCGCAAGCTTCTCGCCTCCCGCCGCCTCCTCGCGACGGCCGGCCTGACGCTGGTGCGCTCGAAGGACGTCTACCGCGACCGGGCCGCGCTCGTCAGCCTCACCTACTACTGGCCGGCTGCCGCCCTCGAAGTCGGCGGCCGGATCAACTGGAGCCATCCGGGCGCCGAGGCGTCGGCGCGCGGCCTGGCGGCGCTCACCCTCGGGCGGGACGGCGGGCGCCGCTTCGTCCTCCGCGGCTCGGCGGGCCGGGAGAGTTATCAGCTGGTGACGGCCGGTGGGGCGCTGCGGTCGTTCGCCAGCCAGGAGGCCGGCGTCGAATGGCAGCAATGGCTCGGGCCGAACTGGAGCCTGGTGGTCGGCGGCGAGTACTACCACAGCCCGTACTACGAACGGGGCGGAGGACGCCTTGGCGTCGCCCGTCACTGGTAACGAGGCCCGCGCCCAGGAGCGGTTTCTCCGCGACCTGAGTCGTCGCGGGGTCCGGGGCGGTACCATCGATCCCCATCGGGCCATGCTCCGGTTGCCCAACCCGGGGCGGCGGCTCGCGGCCAGCGCGGCGCTCGCACTCGGGGTGCTGGCCGGCTACCTGGCGTTGCTGCCGGCAATCGGCCGGCTCTGGCTCCTGATCGCGACCGAAGTCCACGCCCGGATCGGGATGCCCGGCGCGATCGTCGAACGGCCCGAGGCGGTCCTCGGCCTGATCCGTTTCGCCGTGCCGACGATCACCTTCGACGGCGTCGTCCCCGACCGGAACAGCCTGCTGATCACCGGCGCCGTCGCCGCGGTGCTCCTTCTCGCGAGCGCCGGGCTGCGGGGCCGATGGCTTCCGCTGGCCTACTTCGTCCGGGCCGTGGTCGTCGTCCTCGGGACCGCCATCCTCTACTTCTCGCTCTGGCCGGACCGCTACCCCTACCGGCTGCCGCAGTACCTCGTCGGCCACCTGGAAGCGGGCCTCGTGATGACCGGCCTGGTCCCCGTGGTCCTGGGACTGACCTTCTACCTGTTCGATCTGACGGTCGCCCGGAAGCTGCTGCTCACCGCGCTCATCATGGGACACCTCGTGGTGTTCCTGCCGCTCCAGGGACTCCTGCATGCGTGGCTCGTGTCCGAGTGGACCCTGGTCGCGATGCCGGTGGCGTTCCTGCTCTTCGGCCTGCTGCTCGACGTGATGGTGTTCGTGGCGTTCTACGGCTGGGGCATGAGCTGGCCGTCGAGCCTGTGGGAGGAGGCGCGCCGATGAGAACGGCGCTGCTCGTTCCGCTGCTGGTGATCGTCGGCATCGTGATGATCTACACGGTCCGGCACTACATCTTCACGCTCAACCGGCTGTTCGGCACTCACCGGCAGCCGTACGTCGACATCGGCATTGCCAACTGGCCGGACGTGGCCGTGCTGGTTCCGGCGCACAACGAGGAGAAGGTCATCGCGGGTATGCTGGACGCCCTGCTCTCCGCCGACTACCCGGCGGACCGCCTCTTCATCGTTCCGGTCAACGACCGGTCCACCGACGGCACCCGGGCGATCCTCGACGACTACGCCGCCCGCTTTCCCGGCCGGGTTCGCCCCCACCACCGGGAAGGTGGACGGCCCGGCAAGGCCGCGGCGCTCGCGGAAGTCTTCCCGACCGTCGCCGGCGAGATCCACCTCGTCTTCGACGCCGACTATCTCCCCGGCCCTGGCCTGATCAAGCAGCTCGTCGCTCCGTTCTTCGATCCCGAGGTCGGTGCCGTGATGGGTCGGGTCGTCCCGCTCAACCTCAACCGGAGCCTGCTCACCCGGCTGCTCGACCTCGAACGCTCCGGCGGATACCAGGTAGACCAGCAGGCCCGGATGAACCTCGGCCTCGTGCCCCAGTACGGCGGCACCGTCGGCGGGGTCCGGCGCTCGGCCCTCGAGTCCGTCGGTGGCTGGCGCGAAGACACGCTCGCGGAAGACACCGACGTGACCTACCGACTGGTGCTCGCCGGCTGGGAGGTCGTCTATCAGAACCGGAGCGAGTGCTACGAAGAGGTGCCGGAGAATTGGCCGACCCGGATCCGCCAGATCAAGCGCTGGGCCCGCGGCCACAATCAGGCACTCGCGGCGTATGCCTCGAGAATGGCGCGGAAGCCGGACCATCTCCGCGCCCTCGTGGCCGTCGACGGCCTGCTGCTCCTCGGCGTGTTCGCCGTGGGGCCGCTGCTCCTGATCGGCTGGTTTCTCGCGACGGCGCTCTACTACGTCGGCTTCCCGATCGAGTACGGCATCCTTCCCGTCCTCAGCATCGCCACCTACAGCACCCTCGGCAACTTCGCGGCGTTCTTCGAGGTGGCCACCGCCGCACGGCTCGACGGCTCCCGCAACCGGATCCGGCTCCTGCCGTTCCTGCTGTTCGGCTTCCTGGTCAGTCTGACGTCGGTGAGCACCGCCACCGTGACGCAGCTGTTCCAGTGGCTCCGCGGCGAAGACCACCATTGGGAGAAGACCGAACGCTATCGGAACGGCAACGGCGGCGGCGACGCGCCCGCGCTGCCTGCCGGGGAGGACCGATGAACACCGCGGCCGCCCTCGGCTTCGTGGCCCTCACGCTCCTCTGGTTTCTGCTGCCGCTCATTCCGGCGGTGCTCGAACTCGTCCGGCCCACCGACCTGACGCCGCTGTCCGTCGTCCCGCGCGACGCCGGCGACGTGCCCTTCCTCGCGCGCCGGTTCCGCGAGTACCTCGGCCGCCAGGTCGCCGGACTGCCGGCCGACACCCCGACCGACTACCTCGGCAAGCTTCCCGACGGAACTCGCTTCGCCCGGGTGACCCGCACCGCCGCCGCCCTCGCACCCGGCGGGCGGGGGCACGACCGCGTCGTCCAGTACGACTCGGCCACCACGCTCCCCGGCGAGCAGACGTTCCTCCAGGAACTCCACGCCGCGAGCCCGCTCGTTGCCGGCGCGGGGTCGGTGTACCGGGCCGTCCTGGGCGAGCAGAGCGTCCTGCTGGGCGGCCGGTCGCGGGTGCTCCGGTGGATTCACGCCGCCGGCCCCTTGGAAGTCGGCCCCGGCAGCGTACTGCAGGGCCGGGCCTCGTCCGACCGGCGCGTGGTGCTCGATGCCGAGGTCACGTTCGACCGGATCGGCGCCCCCGAGATCACCGTCCGCGGGACGGTCGACCGGGAGCGGTCGCCCGCGCCGACACCCGTCCCGTTCGCCGCGCCCGAGTCGGCCCGGCGGGTCGGCAACGTGACCCGCATCGCCGGCGATCTGGTGATCCCGGCCGGTGCGGTGGTCGGCGACAATCTGGTGGTCATGGGCAGCCTAACCGTCGAACGCGGCGCCTCGATCCGGGGCAGCGTGAAGGTCCACGGCGACGCCGGCCTCGGCGCGGACGTGGAACTGCGCGGCGCCCTCGTCGCCCGCCGCTCGATCGCCGCCGACGCGGGATGCCTTCTGGCCGGGCCGGTCATCGCCGAGTCGGCGATCGTTCTCGGGCCAGGCTCGGTGATCGGTACGGCCGCGGCACCGACAACCGTTTCCGCCGAATTCGTTGCGCTGCGGCCGGGCGTGACGATTTTCGGACAGGTCACCGCTCGTCTGGGAGGAATCACCAAGCCGACCTGATGTGTCGTCGTCGCATCACCGGACTGACCACGCCTGCCGCACCCGTGCCCCTCAGGGCGTCGCCCGACGTCGCAGACCACCGGGGACCGGCTTCACAAGGCAATCAAGACCAAAGACTTAGGCACCTCCGTAACAGGTGCCGACACCCGCCAACACCCCCGCCGTCAAGAAACTGACACTGCCAAGGTTCTGGGCATACGACTTGCGATTTCTCGAATTGGACCAGGAGAGTACCTCGAATGCGCAAGTCAATCGTCTTTGCGATCGCCGCGACGATCGCCGCCACCACCCCTAACGATCTGTTCGCGTTTACCTGGCCGCTCTCGGCCTGCAGCGCGGGCGGCGCACCCCGGGTGGTCTATCAGAACGATCCATCGTGGACCGCAGACCTCCGCGGCAGTGCCACGGCGGCGATCACCACCGCCAATCCGCGCTCCGGCAACGGATCGCTCGAGTTGGCCGCCACGGGCGATCTCCTCGACTGGGGCTTCTACCGTCACGAGGCGCCGTCGGGTTCCTTCGGCCTGCTGAGCCAGCTCGAGTGCCTCAGCTTCGACTGGTTCCGCGAGTCGATCGACACGCCGACCGACGTGCCGTGGTCGGCGCAGACACCGGTGCTTCGCCTGTACGTCAACGACATGGGCGTGACGA
>JBFXAY010000123.1:0-8859 GCA_050183815.1 Gemmatimonadales bacterium
GCCGGCGCACCACCGCCCCGGCCGAAGCCGCCGACCCCGCCTCGGCCGCCGCCGCCACCACCACGGGCCGCCGAATCACCCCGGCTGCCTTCGGGTGCGCCGAGCAGGAAGCCGCGGCCGCCACCGCCCGCGCGGGCGAGCGTCGGCACCGACGGCACCGGATAGGGCCGGTTGTTCGGCCCCCGCATGGTGCCGTCGTCCTGGCGGTTCGAGTAGATCCAGTAGACCGGCCGGTCGTCGAGCGCCACGTGGTACATCTGGCCGATCGGGAGCACGAGCTGGCTGAACCGGTGGCCGTGGTCGCGGGTGATGCCGGCGCCGCCGTCTCCGGTCACGACCCAGTGGGACGGGTTCTCCGGGTCCATCCAGATGTCGTGGCAGTCCCCGCAGCCGCCGCCCGTGATCGGGAACGTCTCGCCGCCGTCGTAGGAGCGGTGGAAGCTGCTGTTGGCGACGAGGACCTCGAGGTCGTTGTCCGGGCTCACGTCCACCCGGATGTAGTAGCCGGCCCGGCCGATCAGCCGCCGGTCCCAGCTCACGACCTTCCACTTGGCTCCGCCGTCATCGGAGCGCCACAGCGATCCCTGGTCCGGCGTCTGGATCAGGGCGTAGACGCGCTTCGAGTTCGACGGGGCGACGGCCACGTCGATCTTCCCGACCGGCGACCGCGGCATCCCGTCGGTGACCCGGCTCCAGGTGGAGCCGCTGTCGCGGGACACGTAGACGCCGCTTCCGGCCCCGCCGCTCTCCATGATCCAGGTGTGCATCACGACTTCCCACGTCCCGGCGAACAGCACCTCGGGATGTTTGCGGTCGATGCTGAGTCCGGAACAGCCGGTGTTCGGGTTGACGAAGAGCACCCGCTTCCAGGTGGTGCCGCCGTCGGTGGTGCGGAACACGCCGCGCTCTTCCTGCGGGCCGGTGGCCCGTCCGAGGGCGCAGGCGTAGACGATGTCGGGATTGGTCGGGTGAATCACGATCCGGCCGATCCGGCCGGTTTCGCGCAGGCCCATGTTCTTCCAGGTGGCGCCGCCGTCGGTGGATTTGTAGATCCCGTCGCCCATCACGTCGCTGTCGCGGATGGCCCAGGCCTCGCCGGTGCCGGCCCAGACGATCCGCGAGTTGGACGGTGCCACCGCGAGCGAGCCGATGGCCTGCGCGGGCTGGTCGTCGAAGATCGGCGCGAAGGTGCGGGCGGCGTCGGTGGTCTTCCAGATGCCGCCGGAGGCCGCGCCGAAGTAGTAGGTCGAGGTGTCGCCCGCCACGCCGGCTACCGCCGAGATCCGGCCCGCCGGCTCCGGGCCGACCCATTCGAACCGGAGCGGGGCCGCGTTCGTCGGGGGCACCGGCCGAGCACGCTGGCCGGCGAGCGGCGCCGCGAGTCCGAAAGCGAAGGCGGCCAAGGAGATTGCCGAGCGGGACGGCGGCAGAACAGTCATGCGACCGGGACTCCGTTGAATTGGCTGGTGCAGCGGCGAGAGCGGATCCCGAAGATACGGTCTGGCGGGGGACGAGGGTAGGCGGCGGCCCGAGGTTTTCGAATCGGCGGGAGGGGGGCAAATTGGATTCACTCCAGCCGGAACCGACGTCATGACTTCCCGGGATCCGCTCGCCGAGCGGTACGTCGCGCAACGCCCGAACTCGGCGGCGCTGCACGCGCGGGCCCGCGAGTTCTTTCCCGCCAACGGGGCCACCCACTTTGCCCGGGTCAAGGCGCCCTTCCGGCCCTACATCAGCCACTCGGCCGGTGCGGCCAAGTGGGACGTGGACGGCCACCGCTACGTCGACTTCGTGATGGGTCACGGCGCCCTGGTGCTGGGCCACGGTCACCCCGCCGTCGTGGCGGCGATGAGCCAGCAGGCGGGCCGGGGCATCCACTTCGGTGACAACCATGCGCTCGAGGTCGAGTGGGCTTCCCTGATCCGGGAGTTGATGCCCCGCGCCGAGCGGATCGAGTTCACCGCGTCGGGGCAGGAGGCGAACCATCTCGGGCTTCGGGTGGCGCGGGCGTTCACCGGGCGGCGCCGGCTGCTTCGCTTTGCCCACAATTACCACGGCTGGGGCGACGAGTTGTGCGCACCGGGCTCGGCGGGATCGCCGTCGGACAACGTGACGGTCATTCCGGCCAACGACATCGGCCTCGTGGAGCGGACTCTGGCGTCCGGGGCCTATGCCCTCGTGCTCATCGAGGGCGGCGGCGGCCGGTTGTCCGGGCGGGTGCCGACGGATCCCGGGTTCTTCCGGCAGCTTCCCGAGGTCGGTGCGCGTTTCGGTACGCTCGTGATGCTCGACGAGGTCGTGACGGGCTTTCGGGAGGCTCCCGGCGGCTGGCAGTCGGTGGTCGGGATGACGCCGGACCTGGCGTCGATCGGCAAGGCGGCGAGTGGCGGCGTGTCGAGCGGCGCGCTGATCGGGCGGGCCGACGTGATGGCGGGTCTCGGGGTCGAGGTGCCGGTCGAACGGCGGGTGATGCACGGCGGCACCTGGAACGCGGGGCCGCTCGCGTGCGCCGCCGGGATCGCGGCGTGCGGCGAGTACCGGGGCGGGGCGCCGCAACGGCAGATGGCCGCGTCGGCCGAACGGCTGCTGGCCAACGTCAACGGGCAACTGCGTCAGGCCGGGTTACCCGCGCGGCTCTACGGCCGGTCGGTCCTTCATGTCTATCTCGGCGCGGCGGAGCGCGAAGACGACCGGCTGCCGCCCGTGGCGGCCGTCGAGCAACTCATGGATGCCACCCGGACGCCGCTCTATCAGCGGCTCGATCTCCAGTTGCTGACCCGAGGCATCGCGACCCTGCGGGGCGAGGGCCTGGCGCTGTCGGCCGCGCACACCGATGCCGACCTCGACCTGGCCGCGGAGGCGGTCGTGGCGTCGGTGGCGGCAATGGTGGCGGAGGGGACGCTCTGAAGCAGCAACGGGTGGGCTCGCACCGCCGCGGGTACCTCAGTCGAGCTGCTTGAGGTACCGGAGCAATTCGCAGTCGAAGCCGAGGCGGGAATAGAGGGCTCGGGCCCATTCGTTGGTCCGGAACACGTGCAGGGTGAGGGTCCGGGCGCCGCGGCCGCGGACGCCCGCCTCGACCGCGGCCATCAGCGCGCCGCCGATCCCGCGGCCTTCGGCGCCTTCCCGGACGACCAGTGCCTCGAGATGGGCACTCGGTTCGTGGCTCAGCAGTTCGGGGCGCATCCGGGTCACCGCCGCGCCGGCTACGGTGCCATCCGATTCCACCGCCAGATGCACCAGGCAGCCCGGCTCCTGGCCGGCCGCCCAGCGCCGGACCAGCTCCGCGTCGCCCTCCCAGAGATGCTCGGGTACCCGGCTCGGCGGGAGTTCGAAGGCCGCGAGCCGGGGGAGCAGCGCGAGCACGGCGTCCCGGTCGGCGGGCGTGCCCTCGCGGACCGTCGGTGCCGCGCTCGCCGTCATCGGATCCGCCAGCCGTTCACCGGTCCGGGGTTGAAGAACGATTCGGGCGTCATCACGCCGTCGCGCTTGAAGACCTTGCCGTCCTTCAGGACGAAGCGGACTTCGCGGAGCGCGTCGATCCGCTCGAGCGGGTTGCCCGGGATCGCGATCAGATCGGCCGCGAGGCCTGGCGCAATCCGGCCCCGCTTGTCGTAGGTCTCGCTCACGCGATAGCCGCCGATCGTCATGGCGCGGAGGATGTCGACCGGCGGGATGCCGGCGGCCTTCCACGTCTCGATGAACTCGATGGCCACCTCACCCCGGGTCTTGCCGGGGACGAAGTAGTCCGCGTCGGTCGAGAAGGTCAGGTTCACCTTCTGGGCGTAGGCGTCCTTGAGCCCCGCGACCGTGGCTGCATAACGCTCCGGGGTGGTGTGCCCGGTTAGGGAGATCGGCGTTTCGGTGCCAGCGCGCCAGATGCCTTTGGCCGCCATCAACCGGTGCATTTCCGGGGTGAGGCCGCGATCGTGCGCGATTGACCAGATCCCGGCTTCGATGGCCCGGCGGGCGCCGTCCACCGTCTGGACGTGGCCCTCGACCTTCACGCCGGACTTGGCGGCCTCCGCGATGATGAGCCGGATCTCGTCGGTGGTGTAGCCCCACGGCTTGCAGTCGACGCAGATCTTGATGACGGTGGCGCCGAAGAGGAGGTTCTGCCGGATCGCCTTGACGATCTCGTCCGGCGTGTCGGCGTCGAGGTACTCGGGATAGACAATGGACTTGCCGATCGCCATTTCCGGGGTCGGGTAGTACTGGCCGCCCATGCCGCCGATGATGATCCCCGAGTTGATGATCGTCGGGCCGGGGATCCAGCCCTGTTCGATGGCCACTCGAAGGGCGGCGTCGGCGTAGTTGCCGTTGTTCCCCATGTCCCGCACGATGGTGAAGCCGCTCGAGAGCATCTGGATGCCGTTCGAGACCGCCTGGATGGCGCGGAGCGGCGTGCCCTCCATCACGTAGGTCAGGTAATAGAGATTGCTCTCCGGCTCCTCCTTGTAGGTGAGGGCCAGGTGGTTGTGCGCGTCCACCAGACCCGGCAGCACCGTGAGGCCGGAGAGGTCGATGACCGTGGCGCCACGCGGGATGCTCACGTTGCCGCCGACGGCCGTGAACCGGCCGTTCTCGACGAGAATCACCTGGTTGGTGGCGATGGTGCCGGCCTCGGGGTCGACCAGACGCCCGGCCCGGATCGCGGTGACCTGGGCCGCGGCGGTAGTGGCGAGCGCGGTGGCCGTGATGGCGAACGCGGTGGCGGTGGCGGCGAACGCGGTGGCGGTCGTGGCGAACGCGCTGCCGGCGGGTGCGGCGGCGGCGAGCGGCGACAGCCAGGCGCGGAGCGACGGCGTCATCGGCGGCTCCTTCGGGAACAGCGGGTTGGCGGGTGCGGGAACCCGACCAAGGTATGGGTCCGCCGGACGAGTGTCGAGCGCCGTCTTGTGGCCCCGGCGCCGCCCCCTACTTTGTACCCCACCGTGGACCCCGCCGATTCCCAGCCGCTCACGCGCCGCCACGCCTTCGCCCAGGCCTGGCCGATGTTCTTCGCCAATGCCGCGATTCCGCTCGCGAGTCTGGTGGATACCGCCGTCATCGGCGCCACCGGCGACAAGGCGGACTTGGGCGGCGTGGCGCTCGGCGGCACGCTGTTCAATCTCCTCTATTGGAGCTTCTACTTCCTCCGGATGAGTTCCACCGGCCTCGCGGCGCAGGCCCGTGGGGCCGGCCAGTTCGACGAGCTGCTCCAGGTGCTCCTCCGGGCGCTGGGCCTCGGCCTGGTGCTCGGGCTCCTGACTCTCGCGATCCGCCACCCGTTCGCGGCGCTTGGCTTCCAGGTGTTTCAGGGCACCGAGCGGGTCGAGGCGGCCGGGGCGGTGTATTTCCTGACCCGCTCCTGGGGCGCGATCGGCGCCTACGCGAACTTCGCCGTGACCGGCTGGCTGATCGGCGTCGGGCGGACCCGGGCGGTGCTGGCCGTGCAGATCGCCTACAGCGTTACCAACATCCTGCTCGACCTCTGGTTCGTCCTGGGCCTCGGCTGGGGCGTGGCGGGCGTGGCGTCGGCCACGGCCATCGCCGATGTGCTGAGTGCGGCACTGGCGGTTTGGGTCGCGGTGCGGGTGGTCCGGCGCGATCTCGGGATCCCGTTCGCCGTCGGGGACCGGGCGCGGCTCTGGGACCGCGCGGCCCTGGGCCGGCTGGTGACCGTCAACTCGGACATGATGATCCGGAGCTGGGCGCTGCTGGCGGGGTTCGCCTGGTTCACCAATTCGGGAGCCCGCCTCGGCACGGCCACGCTCGCGGCGAACCATGTGCTGCTGCAGATCGTGACGGTGTGGGCGTTCGTGCTCGACGGGTACGCCTACATCGCGGAGGCGGAGGTCGGCCTGGCGGTCGGGGCACGATCACAGGAGAAGTTGCGGCGGGCGATTCGGGTCACGACGGAACTCGCGGTCGGGAGCGGGGCCGTGTTCATGCTCCTGACGCTGCTGGGCGGCCCGGCGTTGCTCACCTGGTGGATCGCCGACCCGGAGACGGCGGCGGCCGCGCGGCGGTTCCTGCCGTACTGCGCCGTCATTCCGTTTCTCGGGGCCGGGGCGTGGCAGCTCGACGGGATCTTCGTGGGGATGATGGCCTCGACCGCGATGCGGAACGCCTCGCTCGCGGCGGTGGTGCTGTACATCGCCGCCGACCGGCTCCTCACCCCGAGCCTTGGCGTCCACGGTCTCTGGCTCGGTTTCGTCCTCTACTACGTGGCGCGGGGCGGCACGCTGCTGGTCCAGTATCGGACCGTGGAGCGGCGGGTCACCGCCTGACGCGCAGCTCGCCGCGGTGCCTCGCCGCCGATCCGGACGGACCTGCGCACTCGCCGCGGTGGCTCGCCGCCGATCCGGACGGACCCGCGCACTCGCCGCGGTGCCTCGCCGCCGATCCGGGCGGACCTGCTCAGTCGCCGCGGAGCGTCACGGCCGGATCGGACGAGGCCGCCCGCCGGGCCGGGAGCCACGCGGCGACCAGCACGGCGGTGCCCAGTGCGGCGGCCGTCATCCCGAACGCCACCGGATCGCCGAGGTCGAGTTGCCGGTCGGCGGCGGCCAGCCAGCGGGCCAGGATCGCCGACAGGACGAGGCCGAACCCGAGACCGATCCCGCCTAACGTGAGCGACTCGCGGAGTACCGCCCGCCGGAGCCGGGCTGCGGAAGCGCCGAGGGCGGCGCGGACCCCGAACTCCCGGGTCCGCTCCGCCACGCCGCTGGCCATCACGCCGTAGATCCCGATGCCGGCCAGGGCCAGCGACAGCGCTGCGAAGCCGGCAAACAGACCGAGCACCAGCCGGCGCCGCTCCAGGGCGGACGCAATGACCGCGTCGAGGGGCCGCAGGCCGTCGATGGTCGGATTCGGGTTCACCGTCCGGATCGCCGCACGCACGGGTTCGAGCAGGCCGGCCGGGGCCCCCGCGGTCCGCGCCACGAGGTCCATGGTCCCGTCCGCGAAGATCCACTGCTCGGTGGGGAGGTAGACCTGCGGGCTTGCCGGCGCATCGGGGCCCCGGTGACGGACATCCGCCACCACGCCGACGACGGTCCGCCACACCTGGCGATCGCCGCCGCCGATCTTGATTCGTTGCCCGACCGGGTCGGCGCCGCGGAAGTACGTCTGGACCAGGGTTTCGCCGACCACGGCCACCGGTTCGGTGCCACCACGATCCGCCTCGCCGAGAAAGCGCCCCTTCCGGAGGGCGATGCCCATGGTCTCGAAGTACCCGGGGGTCACGGCATAACGGTCCGCGGAGACCGCGTCGTTCGGGTCGAGCCGGGCGCGGTCCTCCGACCGGACACCCCACGCGTCGAAGTTGCCGCCCATCGGCAGCTGGCTCACCAGCGCCACGCTGGTGACGCCGGGGACGGCCGCCACCTGATCGCGAACCCGGTTCCAGTAGGACCAGACCACCGAGTCGGCGCCGAACTCCTGGCCGGCCACCTGGATGTTCGCGGTGAGGCGGCCGGTGCTCTCGAAGCCGGGATCCACCGCGGTGACCCGCTGCATTGCCCGGGTCAGGAACACCGCCCCAAGGACCAGCACGGCCGCCACGGCCACCTCGGCCACGATGAGGCTCCGCCGGATGCCATGCCGCGCGGTGACCCGCCCGCCGATGCGGAGGCCGGCGCCGGCGCTTTCGAGACTCGCGAACGCGGGGAGTACGCCGAAGGCAATCCCGGCCAGGAGCCCGGCTCCGCCGCCGAAGGCGAGCACCTGCCAGTCGATCGCGACGGCGTTGGCCCGCGGCACCACGGCGGCCGCGACCCGAATCGGGTCGAAGAGGAGCCAGGTGAGGAGCACGGCCACCGCCGCGCCGGCCAGGCCCAGGGTCACCGACTCGAGCAGGACCTGACGAACGAGGCGCTGCCGGCCCGAGCCGACCGCCATTCGCACGGCGAACTCGTGATGCCGCTGGACCGCCTGGGAGAGCAGGACGTTGGCCACGTTCACGCAGGCAATGCCGAGAACGAGCACGACGGCGCCGAACAGCAGGGTCAGCGCCGCGCGGCTGTTCCCGGCAACGAACGAACGCAGCGGCTCGAAGCGCATGCCGTGGGTGCCGTAGACGTTGGGATACTCCGCCCTGAGCCCGGCGGCCAAACGGTCGAGTTCGTCGCCGGCGGTGCGGAAGGTGGCGGTGGGGGCCAGGCGCGCCACGGCACGGAGGTGGCGGCAGTCCCGGCAGGCGTAGTCGAGCGACACGTCGTACCGGAGCGGCCGCCAGATGTCCGTGCCGGGGGCGATCAGACTTTCGAACGTCTCGGGCAGGACGCCGATGACGGTGAAGGGATAGCCGTCGAGCGAGATCGCGGTGCCGACCGCCCGCGGATCGGCGGCCATCCGCGCGGTCCAGAGCCGGTGGCTCACGATCGCCACGCGTTCCGCGCCGGGGTGGTCGTCGGCCGGCGTGAAGTCGCGGCCGAGGGCGGGCGGCACCCCGAGGAGGCCGAAGAAGGAGGCCGAGACCGAGCGGCCGGAGAGCCGGATCGGATTGCCGTTGCCGAGCCAGGTGGGGGACCAGAAACTCAGCGCGGCCATCGCATCCACCTGGGTGAGGCGGTCGCGGAGGTCGGCGAAGGTGGTGAAGCCGACGTTGTTGTCGCCCGCCTCGTCCCGTTCCCAGACCATGGCCAGCCGGTCGGCGGACGGGTACGGGAGGGCATCGAGCAACGTCGGTTTCACCACGCTGTAGATGGCGGTCGAGGCGCCGATGGCGAGGCCGAGCGTTCCGATGACGAGTGCGGTGACCGCGGGCCGGCGGCGATGGAGCCGGAGGGCAAACCGCAGGTCGGCGCCGAGGCCGTCGAGCGGACCGCGCGGCGGCGTGAGCGTGGTGGGTTCGTCGCTCAGGCTGCCGAGGGA
>JBFXAY010000124.1:0-8707 GCA_050183815.1 Gemmatimonadales bacterium
GTTCGGTGTGGCTGGCCCGGCGCACCGACGGACGCTACGAGGGCCACGCCGCCGTCAAACTCATGAACCTGGCCCTCATGACCGAGACCGGCCAGGAACGATTCCGGCGGGAAGGAACCGCGCTGGCCCGCCTCGCCCACCCGGCCATTGCCCGGCTCCTCGACGCGGGCGTCGCGCCGTCGGGCCAGCCGTACCTCGTAATCGAATACGTCGACGGCGAGCGGCTCGATCAGTACGCGGATGCGGCCGGCCTCTCCCGCGACGACCGAATCCGCCTGGTTCTCCAGGTCCTCGACGCGGTGAGCCACGCCCACGCCAATCTGATCGTCCACCGCGACCTCAAGCCGTCGAACCTGCTGGTCACGCCGGCCGGCCGCGTCAAGCTCCTCGACTTCGGGATCGCAAAACTCCTCCAGGACGAGGGCGAAGACGATCGCACGGCGCTGACCCGTGAGGCCGGCAGCGCGCTCACGCCGGACTACGCCTCGCCCGAACAGATCAGAGGCGATCCCATCACCACCGCCACCGACGTCTACGCCATCGGGGTCCTGCTCTACCTCCTGCTGGCCGGGCGCCATCCGACCCGCGGACCCGACGCATCGCCCGCCGACAGCCTTCGGGCCATCCTCGAGACCGAACCGAGGCGCCTCGGTCTGGGCGACCTCGACACGATCGTGCTCAAGGCGCTCCGCAAGGCACCGGGCGAGCGATACCAGACCGCGGCGGCCATGGCGGACGATCTGCGCCACTACCTCAACCACGAGCCGGTCAGCGCCCGGCCCGACTCCCTCGCCTACCGGGCTGGAAAGTTCGTCCGCCGGAACCGGGTCGCGGTGGCAAGCGGCACCCTGATGGCACTCGTGCTGTTCGGCGCCACCTTCTACTCGCTCGTCCAGGCCCGGCGGGCCACCGAACAACGCGACCTGGCGCTCGCCGAGTCACGGCGCTCCAGTGCGTTCTCCGAAATGCAGACCGCCCTCGCGAGCGATCTCCGCGACGCCGACGGCCAGCCGCTCTCGTCGCTCGAACGCATCGCGTATGCCGAGGACCTCGTGCGCCGGCGGTTCGCGAGCGAACCGGGGCTGGTGGCGGAGATGCTGGTCGATCTCGCCGGGAAAGTCCTCGATGCCGGCGATCTAGCCGGCGCCATCGCCATGACGACCCGGGCCAGGACCATCGCCCGGGAGGCCGGCCATGCGGCCGCTGAAGCGACCGCCAGTTGCAACCGGGGCCGCTTCTTCATCCAGTCGAACCAGGAGACCCGGGAGGACTCGGCCCGCGCCGATCTGGCGGACGCCCGCGCCGCCCTGGCCCGGATGCGGCCGCCGATCGACCTGATGACCCGGGTGATCTGCACCGAGGCCGAAGCGTGGCTGCTTCAGGAAAGCGGCCAGGGCGACTCCGGCGTCACGCTGCTACGGCAGACCCTGGCAGCCCTCGACTCCGCCGGCCAGAGTACCTACCGAAACACGATCGTGATCGGGCTGGCCGAGTTCCTCCGCCTGGCCGGCCGGCCCCGCGAAGCGCTGCCCTATCAGCTCGAGGTGGTGAACGACCTGGAGGAGACGGGTTACGCCAACACCGATCAGTTGGCCAGCGTGATCTCGTTCGTCACCGCCTCCCTCACGGACCTGGGCGAATATCGGGTCGAGGACTCGCTGCTGGCGGCCCTGATCCGCCGGCGAGAGGCCGGTCCCGGCACCGCCCGGGTCCCTGGGCTGATCGCCTTCCGGTACGGCGAGAACAAAGGCCGCCTCGGCGCGGCCGACTCGGCCGACCGGTGGATCGCCCAGGCCACCACCACACTCCTCCGGGAGGACCCCACCCGGGAATACTGGGTGCCGCCGGCCGTGGCGCTGCTTCGGCTCGAGCAGGGACGGCTGGCCGAGGCTCGTGCGGCCGCCGCCAACCTGGCGCGGGTCGATCGATCGTTCCGCGGGATGCGCAGCTACTACGCCTTGGTCCGAGCCCGGCTGCTCGACGCCGGAGGCGACCGTGCCCGGGCGGCACGATTGCTCGAAGATGAACTCGCGGCGGTCTACCGCGAGGCGCCGAAGACCCTGCCGCACTTTGCGCTGCCGCTCGTCACGGCCGGCGAATGGCGCCTGGCGCGGGGCGACGCGGGGGCCGCCGATTCGCTGGCCCGGCTGGCGATCGCCGCCGGGGCGATGGATTCCCTGGCACTCACCCGCGGCGCCACGGTCGGGCGAGCGGAGCTGCTCCGCTCCCGGGCCTTGGCGGCCCAGGGCGACTCCGCGGCGGCACGGGCGGCGGCCGGCCGGGCAGCGGTGGCGCTCGCCAACGGGTACGGGCCCGACCACGCCTGGACCCGGACGGCGCGCGAGCTCTTGGTCGGTCCGGTGCCCTGAGGGACCGTGGTGCCGGCCGGCGGAACGACCCGCCGGCCGCGGCGCCTGGCGGGTTTCCTCCCGGTTCTTCGCTTTCCTGGACAACGGCTCCCCGAACGAGCAACACCCGCACTGCAGAAGAATCGTCCGTTGGTAGTGCACCGGGCGGTGCTCGTCATCGGGCCCGGCCGGTCGCCTCGTCCATTAGCCGGGAAACCTCATGACCCACCAGATCCTCCCACGTCTCGGCGTCCTTGCGCTCGCGGCTGCCCTCGCCGGCTGCGCCGGCGAGACACCCGCCGCCCCGAACCAGGACGTCCAACCAGGCTTCGTCCTCACCGCGCCCTCGACCGGCGAAATCGGCGAATTTCGTCTGGTCCGACACCAACGGGAACGGGCGTCATGATCACCCTGTCGTACCAGCCCGCCAGCCGCGCGGAGGATGTGTACTCGGATATTCGGAGCCAGTCCAAGGCCATCCGCGGGTCGGCCGCGGACCGCCTCTCGCTTGGCGAAGGGGGTTGGGGATACGCGAGCCGTGGGCTCAAACGGGCGGCGGTCGTCTCGCAGGGGCGGCTGTACGACGTCGAGATCGAGCACAACCTCTTCGAGGACCTGGCCCTCCCCGCCGACGTGGCGCCCCGCGTCCTTTCGCTCGGGATGAAAGCGGCACCGGGTGGGACCGCACTGAACACCTCGACCGGCGGCACCGCCGGGGCCAAGCCGGTGGATGCCTGCGCGCTCGCCACCAAGGAGGAGGTCGCCCGCATCGCGGCCATCCCGGCCCAGTTTGCCCAGAACCTCTCGGTGCCGGAATCCCAGCTGGATGGCTGGCGCTGCGAGTTTGACGGCGGGTCGATCCAGGTCTATCGGGGCAAATCGGCGGAGGCTGATTTCGCGGACATGCTGAAGCGCATGAAGGTCGGTCACGAGCCCCGCACGGCCGTGTCCGGCCTCGGTGATCGAGCGTTCTTCATGATCCCCTACCCCAACGACAAGTACCGGCGCCTCGGCCTGCTGGCCGTGTATCAGGGATCGACGATCCTGCAGTTGACCATCGATGCGAACACCGGCGAAGAGCTCACCGTCACCAAGCCGCGGCTCCAGACCCTGGCGCGGCTCACGCTCCCGAGACTGCCATGATGACACCGACTCGGCGGGTAGCAATCCTTCGGGGAACGACCAAGGACGGCCTCCGACTGGAGGGGACCGTGCGGTGCCCGAACGACGGGACCTGACGTCGTCGGCCCCTCGCCCGACCAGGGTGGACAACGCCGACCCGACGGCCCATCACGCCGACGCAGCCTGGTCCAGACCGATGCAGGCGGTGGCCCCTTCGGCCTGACCACTCGCAAGGGCCACCGCTCGGTCAACTCGTTGCAAGGAGCGGATGTTCCTCGGTCGGTTGCCGGCGACCGCGCCACCAGAGCCACCGCGCGCCCCCGGTCCGCCTCGGCGCCGAGTCGGTGCCCTTGCGCGACCCATGATAGGTAGATAGTCTACTGGTTAACAGTAGACAGTCTACAGGTGGCTATGACCCGCCGCGACCTCCTCCCGGGCACCCTCGACCTCCTGGTCCTCCGGACCCTGAGCCTCGGCCCCTGCCACGGCTACGGAATCTCCCAGCACATCGCCCGCCTGTCCGAGGACGTCCTCCGGGTCGAACAGGGTTCGCTCTACCCCGCCCTCGAGCGGCTGCTCGGCGCCGGCCTGATCACCTCGAAATGGGGCCCCTCGCCGACCGGCCGGCGGGCAAGGTTCTACACGATCACGGCGAGTGGCCGCCGGCAACTGGGCCAGGAGATCGCCGCCTTCGACAGCGTCGTCCACGCCATCGGCCAGGTGCTCGGCCGCGAAGAGCCTGCCTGATGTCCTGGCTCCATGGTCTTCGCCACCGGCTCGGCACGCTGCTTCGCCCGGGTCGCTACCACGAGGAGCTCCTCGAAGAGATGGCCGACCATGAAGCCCGGGACGTCCGGTACCAGGGCGCCGAGGGTGCCCGCCGCCGGTTCGGCAGCGGCCTGCGCCACCGGGAGGCGACCCGGGATCTCACCTGGCTGCGGCCGCTGGACGCGCTCCGCCAGGATGTGGGCACCGCGTGGCGCGCCGCCGTCCGCCGACCGTGGACGTCCGGCGTGATCATCGCGACCCTGGCCCTGGGCATCGGGGCCAACGCAGCGGCATTCGGCATCCTCGACCTGCTCTATCTGAGACCCCCGGCCGGCGTCCGGGACCCGGGTACGCTCCGGACCCACTGGATCCAGTACACCCGGACCGCCGACGGCGAGCCGTTCTGGTCGCGTTCGATGAACTACCCGACGGCCCGGGTGCTGCGCGAGGCCAGCGGCCGTCCGGACTCCGTAGCGGCCTTCACGACCGACAACGCCCTGCACCTCGGCCGCCGTCCCGGTGGTCCGCGAGTCCGGGTCGTGTTTGCCTCGGCCAACTATTTCGCGGTCCTCGGCGTCGGGCTGACGGCCGGCCGGAGGTTCTCCGAAGCCGAGGATCGTTTCGGCGCGGCGGCCAACGTGGCACTCGTGTCCGAAGCGTTCCGCCGGCGCGAGCTGGGCGACCAGCCAATCATCGGCCGGGTGATCACCATTGGACCGCGCGACTACACGGTCATCGGCATGGTCGAACCGGCGTTCCGCGGCCTCGATCTGCAGCCGGCCGACGTCTGGCTCCCGCTGGCCGCCCTCCCGCAGCCGGCGTGGATGCGGGAGCCGTGGTGGGAGTCGGTGAACATGAACGCGTTCCGTCTCGTGGAGCGGGGAGGACATGACGCCGCCGAGGTGGCGGCCCGCGCCACGGACCTGGTCCGGCGCCACAACCGCGAAAGCGGCGAGTCGAACCCGGACACGCTCATGCGGGCGGCACCCGGGCCGCTCCTCGAAGCGCGCGGACCGGCACGCCCGGGCCACCAGACCACCATCGCCACCCGGCTGGCCGCGGTGACCGCGATCGTCCTGCTCATCGCCTGGGCCAATGTCGTCAACCTGCTCCTGACCCGCGCGCTCGATCGCCGCCGCGAGATCGCCCTGCGCGTTGCCCTCGGCATCTCCCGCGCCCGCCTGATCCGGATTCTCGTCATCGAGGCCCTCGGCTTTGCCGGTGCCGCCGCCGGCGCGGCGGTGTTCGTGGCCTGGGCCGGAGGATCGGTCCTGCGGGATCTGCTGCTCCCCGGCATTGAATGGACATTCCCGGCCTTCGGGTGGCGGGTAGGCGCTTTCGCCGGCGCGGTGGCACTGGTCTCGGGGTTGGCGGCCGGCATCGTCCCCGGCTGGCAGGCGAGCCGGCCAGGCCTCACCGATGCCCTCCGGAACGCGACGGCCGGCGGCCGGCAACGATCCCGGCTCGCCGCCGGCCTCGTCGTGGCCCAGGCGGGCCTGTCGATGATCCTGCTCGTGGGCGCGGCGCTCTTCGTGCAGAGCCTGGCCAACGTCCGCGCGGTTGATCTCGGCCTCGATCCCGACCGCCTGCTCTTCGCGAGCGTCGACTTCGCCGAGGGCGAAGCGCCCCCGGCGGCGAACCTGACCGCGGTGTATCGCGACGTCATGGCCAGACTGCGGTCCCGCCCCGACGTCGAGGCCGTCGCCCGCACGGCGTGGGAACCGATGATGGGCTTCAGGTTCCTGCGGTTCTTCACCGACACCGATTCCTCGGAGTCATTCCAGGCGCAGTTTCCCGCCGCGTCGGGCGTCACCCCGGAGTTCTTTGCGGCCGCCGGACTGACCCTGCGGCGCGGGGCGGGCTTCACCGCCGGGGAGCCTCGAGCGGAGGTCGTCGTCAACGAGGCGATGGCGGTCCTGGTCTGGCCGGGACGCGAGGCCCTTGGCCAGTGTCTCCGAATCACGCTGCGGACCAATCCCTGCCACATCGTGACGGGTGTGGTGGAGAACGCCAATCAGAACTACGTCATCGAGTCGCGTCCCGAGCCGCAGTTCTACCTGCCCCTCGGGGTCCCGCCGTTTGCCACCGCCGGTGTCCTGACGGTTCGGGCGGCCCCCGAGCGGCTGCCCGGCATCGCGGCCGACCTCCGGCGCGATCTAGCGGCTGCTTTTCCCGCCGGACTCCCGGTGACCCGCCGGATGACCGACAACCTCGAGCCCGAGTACCGGCCGTGGCGCCGCGGCGCCAGCCTGTTCGCCGCCATGAGCGGCCTCGCCCTGCTCGTCGCGCTGCTCGGGATCTACAGCTCGGTGTCGTTCGCCGTGAGCCGGCGGACCCATGAGTTCGCCGTGCGATCGGCGCTCGGCGCCAGAATCGCCGACGTCCTCCGCCAGGTGGTGACCGAAGGGGTTCGCCCGGTGGCCCTCGGCATCGGGTTGGGCACGTTGGTGGCGTTGGCCCTCGGGCGTCTGGTGGCGTCGATGCTGTTCGGGGTCACGGCCACCGAACCGTGGATTTTCGCCGCGACCGCCATCGCCCTGCTGGGCGCCGGCGCCCTGGCGGCGCTCCTTCCCGCCAGGCGGGCGGCCCGGGTCGATGCGATGACGGTGCTCAAGGCCGACTGAACCCGACGCAGGCGCCGGCGACACGCCGCAGCGGAGGAGGGCGAGGCCGGCGACGAACGACGGATTGACCCAACCCAGGCTTGCGCGGGAACCGTTCGGCCCCCGATACTGCGCCGATGGAAATGTCCCGCCACACCTACCATCCCGGGCAACGCGCGACGGGCGCCTCCCGGGCGGAGGGACTCCCGGCCACGATCCTGAATCAGCTCGTGCCGGGCGACCTCGTCCTGCTGGCCGCCCGGCCTGGTCAGGGCAAGACGGCGTTCAGCCTGGAACTTGCCGTTGCGGCCCTCCGGCGGGGCGGATCCGTGGCCTTCTTCACGCTCGAGTATTCGGAGGCGGAGGTCCGGCGGCGGATCGGCAGCCTGGAAAAGGACCCGGCCAGATTCCGGAACCGGCTCCGGATCGAGACCTCGGACCACATCAGCGCGACCCACATCGCGGGCGAGCTCGCGACCGCCGATCCAGGGACCCTGGTGGTCGTCGACTACCTGCAGCTGCTCGACCAGCGGCGCGAGCATCCGCCGTTGTCGGTGCAGGTCGCCTCGCTTCGGACCCTGGCCCGCCGCCGCGACCTGATCATCGTCTGCCTCGCGCAGATCGACCGGGCCTTCGAAGACACCGGGCGGCCCATGCCGGCCGTGGCCGACGTGAGGCTTCCCAATCCGGTGGACCTGACCGTTTTCTCGAAGCGATGTTTCATTCACGCGGGCCTGGTCCACTGGGAGCCCCTGTGAATCGCCGCTGCACGACCCAGGCCTGCCAACGTTGGAGTGGTGTCGTTCCGGTCAGCTGATACCAGACTGCCCCGGCTGACCAGTCGGGGGCGGCTCCGGGCGAACCTGCGCCGAGGCCCCCACCGCCACAACCCGCAACCCAACTCCCACCTGAACACAAGCTGGACAGGGATGGAGACCAGTAGTTCCTATCCCCATCCGATGCCTTCCCATAAACACCGCTCGCCTCTAGCTTGCCGAAATCTCACCGCAGTCAGCAGGCGCAGGTCCCTTCAAGGAGCAACGAACCAATGCGACGCTTCATTCGAGCGAGCCTCGTGCTGGCCGGGGTATTTGGCCTGCCCGGTGGTCTGGCTGCGCAAACCGGTGCCGTCAACGGACGGGTCACCGCGGCCGCAGGCGGGGCCGCGATCCCCGGGGTCGAGGTGACCCTGACCGGGCCCGCCTTCCGGAAGACCGCAGTGACTCGCGAGGACGGCAGCTATTCGATCACGGCCGTGCCGGCCGGGACCTATGCGGTGGATGCCCGCCGGATCGGCTTCCTTCAGAAGACCGCCACCGGGGTCCAGGTCGCCGCGGCGGCGGTCAGCCTCGACTTCACGCTCACCGCCATCACCCTGCAGCTCGAGGAGGTGGTGGTGACCGGGGTGACGGACCCGACGGCCGGCATCAAGGTGCCGTTCACAGTGGGCCGCCTCGATGCCGACGAGATTCCGGTCTCCTCCGGCAACGCGTTCAACAACCTGCAGGGCAAGATCGCGGGCGTCCAGGTGGTGACGAACCCGGAACCGGGAGCCGGCGTCAACATCCAGCTCCGGAGTCCCACCAGCGTGAGCAAGGGCAACGCGCCGCTCTTCGTCGTGGACGGGGTCCTGCTCAGCTCGTCGTTTGCCGCCTCGACAGCGGACATCAGCGGCCTCGACATCGAGAGCATCGAGGTGGTGAAGGGAGCGGCCGCCGCCTCGCTCTACGGTTCGCGCGCGTCAGCTGGCGTCATTCAAATCAAGACCAAGCGGGGCCGCGACGTGGCCGGCGACCGGACCCGGGTATCGCTCCGGACGGAATGGGGCGCGAACCAGATCTCCCGGCCGGTCCAGTGGGCCACCCA
>JBFXAY010000125.1:0-8665 GCA_050183815.1 Gemmatimonadales bacterium
GGTGAGCCGGTAGAGCGGCGGGTTCGGCGGCTCCGGGTCGAGCAGCCGCCCGAGCCGGGCCGGCGGTACCAGCGCGGTGCGCGGCCCGACACCGACCGACAGCACCGTACCGGGATCGAGCCGCACCAGGGCGAGGTAGTGCACTGCGGGAATCCGCTGGAGAGGAACGACAGCGCGTTCGACCTCGGCGGGCAGCTCGCGCGCCATCCGGCTCACCAGCGAGTCCGGGAGGTCGAGTTCGTCCAGCTTGAGCTGGGCGCGCGGTTCCCCGCTGGTGGACCAGAGTCCGAGGGCCACCGGGAACGACTGCCGCGCCAGCGCCGACGACCGCCACAGCGCGAACAGTTCCGACGGCGAGCGGGGCGCCGCCCCGATCTCGACCCGGTCCACGAAGGCGTCGAGCAGGGGCACGGCCAGCGGTGCCGCTCGCGCGCCGAGACCGGCCAGATCCGCTCGGGCCGCCGCAATCCGGTCTTCGATCTCCGCACCCCAGATCATCAGCGAGGCCGCACTGCCGCCGATGATGCCGATCCCCGCGAGCGTGGCCGGCCGCCGGGACGACCACAGGACCAGCCCGACCGCCGCCGCCCAGATCAGGGGGTACCAGTCGGGCCACCCGAACCGGGCGTTCCAGACCGCGAGTCCCACCCCGGCGCCGACCACCGCGATCGCGGCCCCGGCCAGGACCCCGCCGCGGCCGCCGGTGCGCGGCGGAACGAGGGCCGCGGCGCCCGCGATCATCGCGGCGGTCACCAGGAAGATCACGACCTCCCAGACGATCCAGAGCTCCGGCGTGGTCCCGCCCGCCGGCACCTGGATCCCGCGACCCAGCGAGCTGACCAGATACGGCGCCCCGAGAGCGAGCACGGCGGCCACCGGGAGGCCAAGCCAGCCCCGCCGGCTCCGGCGCCCAAGCCAGACCGACGCCAGGGCCACCGCGAACACCGCGAGCGCCAGGAGCGGGCCCGCCGAGGCGGACACCGGCCCGAGCAGCGGGTGAAAGAAGGTCCGAGCCGAGAACAGCACCGGTGCGTCGATGAGATCGCCGACCGGGGCGACCGTCAGCACCGCGGCCGGCACGGCCGCCAGCACCAGCCGCGGGCCCCCCGGCGGGGCCGCGACCAGCGCGAGCAGCAACACCAGTGCGCCCATCCCGAGGAGCCGGAGCACCGCGGCCCGGAACGCCAGTTCGTGAGCGGCGGCCTGGGTCGGCGGCTTGAGCTGGATGCTGAAGAGCAGGCGCGAGCCGCCCGAGACGGTCGGCTCGAGGTAGTCATAGACGTCCGAGCTCTCCGGCGCGAGGCCGCCCTGCAGCACTTCGACCGCGACCCCGGTGCGCCGCTCGAACCGCCGCGCCAGCGATCGGCCCTGGTCGGGCACGGCCGGGTCGGCGGCCAGCAGCAGCGACGCGACCGCCGTTCGCCCGTTCGGCAGGTGGCGGCGCGCCTCCAGCACGGCGTAGTATGGAGAGTCGCGCCGGAAATCGATCGAGTCGCCCTGCGCCTCGGGGGCGAGCCGGTGCCGCCCGGCCCAGGCGTAAGGGGTCCCGTCGGCCTCCACGACGACGACACCGACCTCGAACCGTTCCCGGTCGATCGCCCGGGCCAGCCGGTCGAACACGGTTTCGCGCGGCAGGGAGTCGAGCCCGACGGCCAACGCCGCCGTGCGCTCGATCACGCTGCGGGCATATTTGATTTCCTTGAGCCATCGATCGGCGGCGCCGGTGATCCGGGCCTCCCGTACGGCCGGCCACGCGGTCCCGATCCGATGAAGCTGGTACTGGGAATACCCGAGGAGGAGCGACAGCGCGATGAGGGCGATGCCGAAGAGCCGGGCGGAGGCACCGGTCCGCAGCCGCGCGACCGCCACCGCGAGCCAGCAGGCCACCGCCCCGGCCGCCAGGACGGGCCGGGGAGACCGGACCCAGATCGCGAGCAGGAGAAAGCCGACCGTGAGGACGACGATCCACCCGTACCGGGTCAACCGGCCGTGACGACCGAACGCCCCAGGGCCCGGGCCGTCGGTTCCCACCGCCTCGCTCACCTCACCGCCCTCGAGGCCCGCCGGCTCCTCGGCTCGAATCCTCGCCTCCTCGTGCCGGTCGGCACCATGATTGCCCGCGGGCCCCACCTGCCCCTGGGTTGCGACGCCGAGGTGCTCACCCGGTTCGCCGACGACCTGTCCGCCGAGTTGGGGATCGCCGTCGCTCCGGTGATCCCGTTCGGCGTGCACTCCCGGCGGGACCCCGATGCCCCCGGCAGTGCGAGCCTCACCCGGAAGACCCTGCACCGACTGCTCAACGAACTTATTGCCGCCTGGGAGACCGAAGCAAAAGTCCGGGACGTCTTCATCCTCACCACCCATGCGGCCGACGCCCATCTCGAAGCCCTTTCGACCATCCGCTCGGCGGGCCGGGTCACCCTCATCGACATCTACGCGGCCGCGGTCCCCGACGACCTCCGGGATCTTCCGGCCGATACGCTGCTCCTCGAGGCCGTAGCACCCGAACTGATCGACCGGAGCCAGGGACCGCCGGGCGGAGCGCCGGAGGGGGCCGCTTCCCGACTGTACGCGGCGATTCTCGCCAGCGCGGCCGAGCGGATCCGCCGCATGATCGACGAGGACCGGCCGGGCGGCTGAAAATCCCCGGACCGGACAGTCGTCCCACAACCGGTCATTCGCGCCCCGATTCCCCCTCGGACCAATCGTATCTAAGCAATTTTGCCACAACAGGTTAGATTTGCGCAGCGCGAGGCCCGAAGCTGGCATTCGGGGCGGCTGTCCCGGCGATCCGTTTTGCGGCTGATCGACCGGGCAAGCCGAGATGGAGCGGTCATTTGGACCGTTCTTGTCGCAATTTGAAACCTGTGAAACGAACGGGTCGTAGAAGGGCCTGTTCGCGAAACAAGACTCCGAAAGGATTCCGATCGATGAGGCCGTCCGTCGTGCTCTTGGCATTGTTGGTCGCCGTGCCGCCGCAGCTCGAGGCACAGCAGGTTGGAGCGCAGGTCTCGCTCGCGCAGGCGCTGGAAATGGCGCAGCGGATGAGCCCGACCTACCGCCAGGCGCTCAACGATGCCGACGCCGCCCGCTGGGGGGTACGCAACGCCTATGCGAGTGCCCTGCTCCCGTCGTTGTCGGTCGGCGGCAGTCTCTCGTATACCGGCTCCGGTTCGGCCACCTTCGGCGGGTCGGTGTTCAATCAGTCGTCGCCCTCGCTGTCGTCCGGGTACGGCGTCCAGTTGAACTGGGAGTTGTCGGGCTCGAGCCTGTCGGCGCCGGCGCAGCAGCGGGCCAGCAACCGCGCCATCGGCGAAGACATCAACACCGCGCAGCAGTCCCTTCGCTTCGACGTGACCAACCAGTACCTGACGACGCTCCAGGCCGTGGCCCAGACCGAGGTGGCGCGGCAGCAGGTCACCCGCAACGCCGAGTTCCTGGCGCTGGCGGAGGCCCGGTTCCAGGTGGGCCAGGCCACGATCCTCGACGTCAAGCAGGCCCAGGTCCAGAAGGGACAGGCCGACGTCGCACTGCTCCGGGCCAACCAGACCCAGAGCGAGGCCAAGCTCGAGCTCTTCCGCCGGATGGGTGTCAACGCCCCGGCGGACCTCGGAACCATCGCGCTGAGCGATTCGTTTCCGGTGGCGAGCCCTACCTGGGAGCTGGGCCAGTTGACCAGTCTCGCCCTCGAGGAGAACCCGGCCATCCGGTCGGCGCGCGCCCGGGAAACCTCGGCCGGCGCCGCGCTGCGGTCCCAGAGGTCGCGCTACCTGCCGAGCCTCAGCTTCTCGGCGAACTGGAACGGGTTCACCCAGGAGTTCACCAACACCAACGTGCTCCTCGGTCGGGCGCTGGTGAACGCGCAGGGCGTTGCCTCGAACTGCGATTTCCAGAACAGCCTGATCCGCAGCCTCCCGGGCGGGGGCATCGGCGGCGTGTCGGGCGCCGGCGTCATCCCGGACTGCAAGGCCTTCGCCGACCTCGATGCAACCGGCGACGCCCTCACCGCGGACAAGCGGGCCGAGTTGATCGGCCAGAACAACGTCTTCCCGTTCAGCTTCACCAACCAGCCGTTCGGGGCCCGGGTCCAGATCTCGCTCCCGATCTTCGACCGGTTCGACCGGAATCTGGCGGTGGCCCAGAGCCGGGCTCAGCGGGACGACCTCCGCGAGGCGCTCCGCGCCCGGGAGCTCCAGACCCGCAGCGATGTGCAGGCGCGGTACCTGGCCGTGCAGACGGCCTTCCAGGCGATTGCCGTGCAGGCGGCGAGCCGTGACGCGGCCCGCGACCAGCTCCAGCTGGCGCAGGACCGCTATCGCCTGGGCAGCGGCAGCGCTCTCGACGTGACCGACGCGCAGAACAACGTGCAGCGGGCCGAGGGCGACTACGTGAACGCAGTGTACGATTATCACAAGGCCATCGCGGCGCTGGAGCTTGCCGTGGGCCGCCCACTCCGCTAACCGACGGGGTACGCAAGGATGTCGCGACGGACGAAATGGGGTCTCGCGGTGGTGATCCTGGCCGGGCTGGGATTCGCCCTCTTCTCCCTGACCGCCGCCAACAAGGACAAGGCGACCGAGGTCAAGCTCGAGGACGTCGGCCGGCGGTCGCTGGTCTCGGCGGTCACGGCCAGCGGCAAGATCGAAGCCGACGTCCAGGTGGACATCTCGGCCGACATCACCGGCCGGATCGTCCAGCTCGGCGTCAAGGAAGGCGACCTGGTGAGGCAGGGCCAGTTCCTGGTCCAGATCGACCCGGCCCAGTACGAGTCCGCCGTGAAACGGCTCGAGGGCCTGCTCGCGTCCAGCCAGGCCAACCAGGTCCAGGCCCAGACCAACCGCGACCAGCTCAAGCGCCAGCTCGACCGCTGGGCCGAGATGCGGAAGATCAACGCCGCGCTGGTGTCGGCCGAGCAGGTGGAGCAGGCGCAGCAGCAGTATGACGTCGCCGTGGCGTCGTTCAACGCGGCCGCCGCCAACGTGGAGCAGGCCCGGGGTTCGCTTTCCGAGGCCCGGGACCAGCTCTCGAAGACCCGGATCGTCTCCCCGATCAACGGCCGCGTCGTCCGGCTCCCGGTCGAGGTCGGCGAAGTCGCGGTGCCCGGCACCTTCTCCCGGGAAACCGGCCGGTTGATGACGATCGCCAACCTCGGCACCATCCTCGCCAAGGTGAAGGTCGACGAGACCGACGTGGTCAAGGTCCACCTCAACGACTCCGTCGCGGTCTCGATCGACGCCTTCCCGGACAGCACCTTCGTCGGGCGGGTCACCAAGATCTCGAACAGCGCCAGCACCGCGGCGGCCAGTGGCAGCTCCACCGACCGGGCCGTGGACTTCGACGTCGAGGTGACCCTCGACGCGCCGCCGGCCACGATCCGGCCCGACCTGAGTGCTACGGCCCGGATCGTCACCGACACCCGGGACAATTCGCTTTCGATCCCGATCATCGCGCTCACGGTTCGGCAGCACGAGGAACTGCCCAACGAGCTCAAGGAAGGCGAGCGGGCCGGCGCCGGGGTCGGCGAGAAGCCGAAGGACCGCGAGGGCGTGTTCGTCGTCGAGAAGGGCATCGCCACCTTCCGGCCGGTCAAGGTCGGGATCGCGGGCGACGAGTACTTCGAGGTCCTCGACGGACTCCAGCAGGGCGATTCGATCGTGGCCGGCCCCTACCAGGCCGTCCGCGACATGAAGGACTCCGCCCGCGTCCGCCCGACCCGCGAGGTGAAGGGGAAGAAGCCGTGACCGATCTCGTCATCCAGATCACCGACCTGACCCGCGAGTACCAGATGGGCGCGGAGCGGGTCCAGGCGCTCCGGGGCGTGTCGTTGTCGATCCGGCGGAACGAATACGTGGCCATCATGGGGCCGTCCGGCTCCGGCAAGTCCACGATGATGAATCTGCTCGGCTGCCTCGACACGCCGACCTCGGGCGAATACTGGCTCAACGGCCAGGAAGTCTCCCGGATGGCGGATGATGCGCTGGCCCGGGTCCGGAACAAGGAGATCGGGTTCGTGTTCCAGACCTTCAACCTCCTGCCCCGGGCCACCGCGCTGCAGAACGTGGAGCTGCCGCTGGTGTACGCCGGCGTTGCGGCCCGCGAGCGGCGGGAGCGGGCGAGCCAGGCGCTCCAGCGCGTCGGCCTCGGCGATCGGATGGACCATCGGCCCAACGAGTTATCGGGCGGCCAGCGGCAGCGGGTGGCGATCGCCCGGTCGCTGGTGAACGAGCCGTCGCTCCTCCTCGCCGACGAGCCGACCGGCAATCTCGACAGCAACACCAGCGCCGACGTGATGCGGGTCTTCGAACGGCTTCATTCCCAGGGCCAGACGATCGTCCTGGTGACCCACGAGGCGGACATCGCCGCCCATGCCGCCCGGGTAGTGACCCTCCGGGACGGCCGGGTCGCGAGCGACGTGGCCCAGGACAAGATCGAAGCGGCCTGAGCCGATGCCTCTCCTCGAAGCCGTCCGGATGGCGCTCGCCACCCTGTGGACCCAGAAGCTCAAGAGCTTCTTCAGTCTGATCGGGGTGCTGATCGGCGTCACCTTTCTGATCGCGGTGGTCTCGATCGTCCAGGGCATGAACGTGTACATGGAGGATCAGTTCGCCAACCGGCTGATCGGTCTCAACACGTTCCAGATCCGCCGGTTCCCCGGCATGAACATGGGGAACATCACCGAGGAGACCTGGCGGGAGTGGCTCCGGCGGCCGCGGATCAACAACGAGGATGCGAACTTCGTCCAGGCCAAGCTCGACATCCCGGCCACCTACTCGCGCACCTGCGACGAACAGGTGCCGGTGTCGGCCAACGGCAAGACGGCCTCGAGCATCCGGGTCACGGTCGCGGACGCGGGGTACTTCCAGATCAAGAACTGGGAATTCTCCGGCGGCCGGCCCTTCTCGCCGCAGGAAGGGCGGGCCGGGGCCACCGTCGCGGTGATCGGCGCCGACGTGGCCGAGAAGATGTTCCCCGGGATCGATCCGCTGGGCCGGAACGTGGCGATCGGCGGGATCCCCTACCGGGTGGTGGGCGTGGTGGCCAAGCAGGGGACCCTGTTCGGGATTTCCCTCGACGCCTTCATCGTAACGCCGTACGAATCCCCCTCCCGCCGGCTGGCCTGCCGCCTCGCCTACATGGATGAGTTCCACATCCAGACGGCGTCGGTGGATGCCATGCGGGAGGCCCTGGACCAGACCGAGGGTCTGATGCGGATCCGCCGCCAGCTTCGGCCCGGCCAGGAGAACAATTTCGGACTCCAGACCGCCGAGGGCGCGCTCTCCGGCTGGAAGAAGATCTCGACGGTGATGTTCGCCGCCTTGCCCGGCCTGGTGGCGATTTCCCTGGTCGTGGGCGGCATTGTCATCATGAACATCATGCTGATGGCCGTGAGCGAGCGGACCCGTGAGATCGGGATCCGCAAGGCCCTCGGCGCCCGGCGCCGCGACATCCTGGCCCAGTTCATCGTCGAGTCGGCCACGATCTCGACCGTCGGCGCCACGATCGGCATCGGCCTCGGCATTCTGCTCGCCTACGTCGTCAAGGCGGTCTCGCCCCTGCCCGCGGCCGTGGCCCCGTGGTCGATCGGCGTGGGCGTCTTCCTCGGCATTTTCGTCGGCATGGTGGCGGGGGTCTATCCCGCGAGCCGGGCCTCGAAACTCGATCCCATCGCCGCGCTGAGAGCCGAATGACTGACGCGACCGTTCCCTGGCAGCGGCTCACCCCGCCGTCGCCCAACCGCTCGCTCCGGCGGGTGAGCCTCCTCGACCCCGCCCGGATCCTCGAGGGCATCGGGATCGCGATCGAGTCGATCAAATCGAGCAAGGCGCGCGCGGCGCTCACGATCCTCGGGGTGGCCATCGGCGTCATGGTCGTCATCGCGATGGCATCGATGATCACCGGCATCAACCGGGCCGTGAGCGGAATGCTGGAACAGGCGGGCCCGAAGACCTTCATGGTGATGCGCTACTTCCGCGGCGGCGTCAACATCGACGACGGCTCGGAGCGCCCCTGGGAGCGGAACCCCTACCTCACGGTCGAGGACGGCAAGCTGCTCCGCACGCTGCCCGGCATCGCTCAGGTGGCGTGGCGGGAGGACGCCAACGGGCCCGTGTCCGGAGGCGGGACCGACCTGTCCTCGGTGACCGTCGTGGGGGCCACGCCGAACATGCTGGCCGCCGCCGGAGGCACCCTGGTAGCCGGCCGGAACTTCACGGACGTCGAGTGGGCCAGCGGCGCCTACGTCGCCATCATCAACGACCGGCTGGCCGAAACCCTCTTCCCCGGCCTGCCGCCCCTCGGCCGGATCGTGAAGGTGTACGGGATTCCCTGCACGGTCGTCGGGATCTACGCCGAGGCCGCGAGCCTCTTCAGCGATGCTGCCACGAGCCCGATCGCGGTCCTGCCTCATTCCACCTTCCAGAAAGTGGCGGACTACTACCGCGGCTGGCTCACGCTGATGGTTCGCCCGGCGGATTCGGTGAGCGTCGCCGACGCCCAGGATCAGGTGATCTCGGCCCTTCGGGTCAAGCGCGGCCTCAAGCCGAGCCAGGAGAACAACTTCTCGATCGTCACCCAGGAGAAGCTCCTCGAGACCTTCAACAAGGTCACCGGCGGGTTCTTCCTGGTGATGCTCGCGCTCTCGAGCGTGGGTCTCCTGGTCGGGGGC
>JBFXAY010000126.1:0-8637 GCA_050183815.1 Gemmatimonadales bacterium
AGCGCCTCCTTCCCAGGGAGCCGAAAAGCCCCGAATCGTTCGCGTCAATGTAAGCGGTGCCTGCCCACAGGGGACGTTCGAGCCCCACCCCGCCGACACGCCGCCGTCAAAGAACGCGACGGTGCCCGGCTGTCGTCAGAGCAGGTTGAACAGGAAATCGGGGGTGAGCTTTTGCAAGTAGCCGGCCAGCCGGGTGAACTGGCCCGTCGCGATCAGCAGACCGACCGCGATCAGGAGGATACCGCTCGCCTTCTGAACGAGATGGATGTGGCGGCGGAAGCGCTGGAACCAGTCGAGGAACCGCTCCACCGCCGCCGCCGCGACGAGAAACGGCACCGCCAGGCCCGCAGAATACGCCATCAGGAGCAGGACACCCCGGCCCAGATCCGCCTCGGTGGCGGCCAGCCCGAGGATCCCGCCCAGGATCGGGCCGATGCAGGGGCTCCACCCCGCCCCGAACGCCATCCCGACCAGCACCGACCCGAGATAGCCCAGCGGCTTTTCCTCGAGGTGCATCCGGCGTTCCTGGTTGAGAAACCCCAGCCGGACGACGCCCAGGGAGTAGAGGCCGAAGAAGATGATCAGCAGGCCGCCGACCCGCATGATCACGTCCTTGTAGTACTTGAGCGCCGAACCGAGCGCGGTGGCGCTCGCGCCGAGCAGGATGAAAATGAGGGAGAAGCCGAGCACGAAGAGCACCGCGTGGATCATCGCGAGCCGCCGGCGATTACCCATCTCCTCGAGGGTGAACCCCGTGACGAAGCCGAGGTACGAGGGCACCAGCGGCAGGACGCACGGCGAGAGAAAGCTGAGCAGCCCGCCGATGAAGGCCACCACGGGCCCGATGGCCCCGGTCTCGGTCATGGGGCCCGCCGGTCGCCGCCGAGTTCCCGGGTCCGGCAGCTTTCGCAGACGCCGTGGATCTCGACCCGGTGGCGGTCGTACTGGAAGTGATGCTCGTCCGCGGTCAGACGCAACATCCGCTCGAGGCGGTCGGGTCCGAACTCGACCACCGAGCCGCAGCGGTCGCACACCAGATGGGCGTGCTCGGCGGACTCGCGGGCCGGTTCGTACCGCTTGAAGCCTTCGCCGAAGTCCCGCTCCCGGACCAGTCCGCTCTTGACCAGCGCCTCGACGGAGCGGTAGAGCGTGGCCATGCCGACCCGGTCGCCCCGTTCCTCGAGCCGCCGCCGCAGCACGTCCACCGAGGGGTGGTCGTCGCTCGCGAGCAGCATCTCGGCCACCGCGATCCGCTGGCGGGTAACCGGGAGCCGCCGGTCACGGAGGTACCGGCGAAACCGCTCGACCAGCGGCGCGCTCTCAGCCCGGGTCAGCAACGGACTCCGCATCGAGGTCGTCCGCGCCTCCCGACTCGGCGAGGGCTTCGGCATCGTCGGGGGCCGCCGGCGGGAACCAGTGCTCCACCGGCACCGGCACCGGCGGCTCCTCGTCCTCGGCGCGCTTGGGCACCAGGGCCAGCAGCTCCGCCAGCGCTTCGAGCGGCCCGCTGCCGACCTCCTCGAGGGCGGACTCGAACTGGCCCCGGGTCTTGCCCTTGACGGTGTGAATGAAGCGCGCGGTGTAGATCCGGCGCCGGTCGCCTTCGACCCGCGAGAGGATCGCGGTGCCGAAATCGCGGGTCTGGTGGCGGATCGTCTTGAAGACCCAGACACCGTCGATCTCCGCGGCCGGCAGCAGGCCCTGCACCGCGTCGGCCAGACGGAGCCAGCTGTCCCCGGTACCGGGGCCCTCGGGGGTCATGACGGGCGGCATCGTTCGAGATAGTGGCGAAAGACGTGCATGAAATCCTGCGCGTTCGTCACCACCCCGTAGGCCTGGTGAGTTCCGCGATCCTTGAGTTTGGTCACCACGAACTCCGTCTGGTCGACGCAGATCGTCATCAGCGGCTCCGGACCGCCGCGGTGAGTGTGGAAGGCCGGCAGCATGTTGCCGACGGCAATGGCGTGCAGCGCCGTGGCGATGAAGACCGCGCCCGTGGCCCGGACGGTGTGCTCCCGCATGGCGTCCTGGGCCTGCGCGGTGTCGGTGATGACCCCCGGGAGCGGGCCGTCGTCCCGGATCGACCCGGCCAGCACGTAGGGCACCTTCCGGGTCACCAGCGCGTGCATGATCCCGTTGGTCACGATCCCCTGCGACACCGCCGCCTCGATCGACCCGGCCGCCCGGATCCGGTTGATGGCGCGCATGTGGAGGCCGTGCCCGCTCATTACCGCCTTGCCGGTGTTGCTCATCCCGAGCGTGGTCCCGTAGATCGCGGCTTCGATGTCATGCACCGCGACCGCGTTCCCCACCAGCACCGCGTTCACGTACCCGTTGGCGATGAACCACTCGAAATCCGCCCGGGCCCGGGAGTGCACCAGGGCCGGGCCGACGACCCAGACCAGATACCCGCCCCGGGTCCGCTCGTCCTCGACCCGCTGCGCCAGCTCCTCGTAGTTGGCCGGCCGCTCGCGGCTCACTTCGGTGGCCATGAAGCGGAACTCGTTCCCGCTCACCGACCCGCCGAGGAATCCCTCGGCGTACACCACGACCCCGTCCGTCCCGTCTTCCGCCAGGCCGACCACGACGGGTTCGCCGAGCTTGACCCGCCTCGGCTCGACCGTTTCCAGCCCGGCCGGCCGGGCCACGATGGCGCCGTCCATCCGGGGGCGGCTGGGCAGCTGCCAGGATCCCGCGTGGTGAACGTAGGTGGGCAGGTTCGAGGTCGTGAAGAACCCTTCGGGCATGACCCCGTCCGCCGGGGCCGGCACGAACCGGGCTTCCGGGGCCCCCGCGAACGGCGGCCGGCTGAAATCGGGCTGCTGAGGGGTCATTGCGAGAGAAAAGTAGGCCCTCCCCCGAGCCTGATACAAGCCGCGCGGGGCCGTTTCGAGGGCGCTATCCATCGAGTATGCTTGTGGTTATGCGCCACGCCACCGTAGCGATCGCCGCCCTGCTGGCCGCGCTGCCGGCCCGGGCTCAGACCCGGAGCCCAGCCCCGGACACCACCCGGCTCGAGACCCTCGAGATCAAAGTGACCCGGGCGCCCGAGGCGTCGCTCCGGATTCCGGCCGCGGTGGGCGTGGTGGACAGCGCGGCCTTCCGCGGCGCCCGGCTCCAGGGCGGCCTCGACGAAACGTTAGGCAGGATCCCGGGCGTCTACGTCGCGAACCGCTTCAATCCCTCGCTCGACCAGCGCCTCGCGCTCCGGGGGGCCGGCGCCCGCGCCAATTTCGGGGTCCGGGGCATCAAGATCCTCCTCGATGGCCTGCCGCAGACCCTCCCCGACGGACAGTCCCAGCTCACCAACGTCGATCTCGGCCTGATCGACCGGGCGGAAGTCCTGATCGGACCGAGTTCGGCCTGGTATGGCAACGCGGGCGGCGGGGTGATTTCGCTGGCCTCCGCCCTGCCGGCGGGACCCGCCGCCGCCCGGCTGCGGGTCACCGCCGGCAGCTTCGGGACCACCCGGGTCGCGGGACAACTGGCGGGCGCCGCCGGCCTCTGGAGCGGTTCGGCCGGCTTCACCAGTGCCCACAGCGACGGCTTCCGGCAGCACAGCACGTCGGACACCCGCCAACTCACGCTGGGGCTCAACCGGATCATCGGGGAGCGGTGGCTGGCCCGGGCGCGCTACTACTTCACCGACGCGCCCCGGGCCGAGAACCCCGGCGCGCTGACGCTGGCCGAGTACCGGCTGGCACCGGACAGTGCGGCGGCCAACAACATCCTCCGCGGCGCCGACAAGGCGGTCCGCCAGCATCAGTTCGGCCTGACCCTGACCGAGGAGCGGGACGACGGCTCCGGCGTCGAGGCCACCGTGTTCGGGCTCACCCGCGACCTGGTGAACCCGCTCGCCACGGCCCCGCCCGGACCGGCGGGGCCGACGGTCGGGACCTTCAGCGCGATCGACCGGGTGGCCGGCGGGGCGCGATTCGCCTGGCGCCGGCGGCTCGGCGGCCCCAACACCCGCCTGGCACTCGGTCTCGACGCCCAGACCATGCGCGACGACCGGATCAACCGGCGGTCGAACGGCGGCGCCCCGAGCGATACGATCGTCGCGGAGCAGCGCGAACGGGCCACGGAGTTCGGTCCGTTCGCGAGCCTTCACCTCGAGCCGGTGTCGCGCCTGTTGCTCACCGGCACGATCCGATACGACCGGGTCCGGTTCACCGTGGCCGACCGCTTCCTCACCGACGGCTCCGACGACAGCGGCGAGCGGTCGATGGGTGCCGTGAGCGCGAGCGGCGGCGTGAGCTGGGCGCTTCCGGCCGGCGCGTGGTACCTCAACGTGGGCTCCGCCTTCGAAACCCCGACGACGACCGAACTGGTCGCCCTTCCCACCGGGCGGGTCGGCCTCAACGCGAACCTGGGTCCCCAGCGCACCGCGAGCATCGAGACCGGGATCCGGCTGCGCGGCACCCGGGGCGGCCTGACCGCCGCGGTCTACCGGTCGGCGGTCCACGACGCCCTGATCCAGGCCCGCGAGCAGGACGGTCGGGCCGTCTTCGAGAACGCCGGCCGCCTCCGGATCCAGGGCGTCGAACTCGGCCTCGATTGGCGTCCCGCCCGGGGCCTCACGGTCGGCCTGACCTACACCCACACGGACGCGACCTTTCGCGACTACCGGATCCGCTCCGGCGCCACCGTGGATACACTCGACGGCAACGCGGTTCCCGGCGTCCCGCGCCACCTCTTCCGGGGCGTCGCCACCGGGAGCATCGGCCCGGTCGTGCTGGAATGGGAGCAGCAGCTGGTCGCGGCGTTCTTCGCGGACGATCGCAATGCGATCGAGATTCCCGGCCAGGGAGCCGGGGTGACCGACGTCCGGATCCGCCTCGCGTTGCCCGGCGGCGAGCGCCTGGCCATGACCCCGTTCGCCGGCGTGAGCAACCTGTTCGACCGGGACTACGTGGCGGCAGCGACCGTCAACGGCTTCGGGGGACGAACCTTCGAACCGGCGCCCGGCCGCTGGTTCCACCTCGGCATCGACGCGCGCTTCCGGCTCTGACCCGGCCTCAGAGCAACGAGACCGGATCCCGGTCGATCGCGACCCGCACCCGCGTGGTCCCCTCGAGCCGCGGCGCGGCGTAGCGGACGATCCTGCCTAACGCCTGGTCCGGCCCCTTGAGCAGCACGTGCCAGCGGAACCGGTCCTTCACCTTCTCGATCGGGCATGGGGCGGGGCCGAGGACCTGCACGTCCAACCGGTGCTGCTCCACGAGCGCCGCCAGCCAGTCGGCCACTCCGGCGCACTCCCGCGACACCGGCCCCTCCACCGTCCCCGAACAGATCAGATTCACCAGCGACGTGGCCGGCGGGTACGGCGGATCGCTCCGGTTGGCGAGTTCGGACCCCCAGAAACCCTCGGTGTCGTGCCGGGCCGCGAACCGGAGCGCCGGGTGCTCCGGCGATCTCGTCTGGACCAGGACCCGGCCGCCCTTGGTCCCTCGCCCCGCCCGCCCGGCAACCTGGGTGATCAGCTGGAACGTCCGTTCGGCCGCGCGAAAATCCGGGAGATGCAGGCCGGTATCGGCGTCGATCACACCGACCAGGGTGACGTTGGGGAAGTCGATCCCCTTCGCCACCATCTGCGTGCCGACCAGCACGTCCACCTCACCCCGCCCGACCCGCTCGAGAATCCGGTGGTGCGACCACTTGGTGCCGGTCGTATCGAGATCCATCCGCGCGATCCGCGCCCCGGGAATCCGCTCCGCCACCACCTGCTCGACCTGCTGGGTTCCGACGCCCCGGCCCCGCACCGAGGGGTTGCCGCACTCACTGCAGGCCGGCTCGAGCGGTCCGGTGTAGCTGCAATAGTGGCACTTGAGTGCGGCGGGGCTCCGGTGAATCGTGAGCGAGATGCTGCAGTGCGGGCACATCCGCACGGCCCCGCAGGTGGGACACTGGAGAAAGGCCGAATAGCCGCGCCGGTTGAGGAGCAACAGGGCCTGCTCGCCGCGGGCCACGGCGCGGCGGAGGCCCTCGTCCAGGACCTCGGTCCACGGCATCCCGCCCACCTCGCGGATCCGCGGCGCCGTCTTCAGATCGATCAACTCCACCGGCGGCAGCGGCCGCGAGCCGACCCGCTCGGGCAGCCGGATCAGGGCGAGGTCGCCGGTCAGGCGAGCCGCGGTTTCGAGACTGGGCGTCGCGCTGCCGAGGAGGAGGCGGGCGCCGTCGAGCCGGCACCGGACGGCGGCAACGTCCCGGGCGTGATAGCGCGGGGCCTCGCCGTTCTTGTAGGTCGTCTCGTGTTCCTCGTCCACGACGATGAACCCGAGTTTCGGAATCGGAGCGAACACCGCCGAACGCGGCCCCACGGCCACGAGCCGTTCTCCCCGGCGGAGCGCCCGCCAGGCGTCCGCCCGCTCGCCGTCGGACAGGGCGCTGTGGAGCACGGCGACCCGATCACCGAACACGCCGCGCACCCGGCTCACGGTCTGCGGGGTGAGCCCGATCTCCGGCACCAGGATGATGGCGCCGAGCCCGGAGTCGACGGCCCGTCGGATCGCTTCGAGGTAGACGAGGGTCTTGCCGCTGCCGGTCACGCCGAAGATGAGCCCGGCGCCGCCCGAGGCGAGCCCGCCGATCGCGGCGAGGGCTTCGCGCTGAGGTACGGTCGGCGTCGCCGGCGGCGCGCTCGTCGGCAGCTCGGCGAAGGGATCCCGGTACCGTTCGAGTTCGAGCACCCGGATCAGGCCTCGTTCCACGAGCGCCCCGATGACGCTGTCGCTCACCCCGAGGGTCTCGCGCACGTGGCTCACGGCGAGCGGGCCGGCGGCCTGCTCGATGGCCTCGTACAGATCCCGCTGGCGCCGCCGCCGGGCAAACGCCTGGTCCCGGTCGAGCAGGCCGAGGGGCTCGCCGGCGAGTTCGAGCGCCCGGACGTTCGCCCGCGAAGGCGTGGCCGCCGCGGGCTCGACCTCGAGGGTCGCCGCCCCGACCCGGACCAGCCGGTCGGCGGCGGCCCAGAGCGACCGTTTGAGCGCCCGCTCGGCCGTGGCGAGCGGAGCCCGCCCGCCGCGCCGTTCGAGCCACCGGACCAGATCGCCCGCCGTGCCGCCGCCCACCGCCGCCCCGCCGGCCAGCGCGACGATCACCCGGCTCTCCCCCCAGAGCGGGGCCGGCAGCATGGCCTTGAAGGCGATGCCTAACGGTGACCCGTAGTAGCCGGCCAGCCACTCCGCGGTCCGGAGGAGCGAAGGCGGCACGGCCGGTTCGGGATCGGGGGCGGCCAGCACCGGCCGGGTCGCGACCGCGGGCGCCTGGTCGTCCACCGCCGACACGATCCCCACCATCTCCCGCTTCCGGAGCGGCACCACCACCCGGGCACCCGCCACCACCCGGTCGGCCAGCGCCTCGGGGATGGAATAGGTGTACGGGGTGGCGACCGGCAGCGGAACCGCGACGTGGGCAAAGAGCGGGGATGACATCGGGCGCAATGTACACCACGGCCCGATCCCCTGGCGCCCGGCGTGCCGCCCCCGCACTTTCGAGGGTCCCGACGCCCGGAACCGACTCGATGCATCCCGTCCGATCGCTCGCCGCCGCCCTCGTCCTGACGCTGGGCGCCGCCCAGCCGGCCGCCGGGCCGACCGGCACGCTGGTCGTGACGAACATGCGGGACCATACGGCCACCATTCTCGACCTGGCCAGCGGCCGCACCCTCGCCACGCTGGCCACCGGCGAGGCGCCGCACGAGGCCGCGGTCTCGCACGACGGCCGCTGGGCCGTCGTCACCAACTACGGCGTCCGGGAACGGCCCGGCCACACCCTGTCCGTGGTCGACCTCCGGCAGCCCGCCGTGGTCCGGACGATCGACGTGGCCCCCTACCAGCGGCCCCACGGCGTCGCCTTTCTGCCCGGCGACCGGACCCTCCTCGTCACCTCGGAGGGCGCCCAGCAGGTCCTCGAAGTGGATTTTGCCAGCGGCCGGATCGTCGACTCGCTCGGGACCCGCGGCCGGGCCACGCACATGCTTGCCGTCTCCGCCGACGGCCATCGAATCGTCACGGCCAACATCGTCGACGGCACCATCACCTCGTTCCGCCGGCCCGGCGGCCCGGCCGCCGTCATCCCGGTGGCCCGCTTCGTCGAAGGCATCACCGTGAGTCCCGACGGACGGACCGCCTGGGTCGGCAGCAACGGCGACAGCGTCGTGGTGGCGGTGGATCTCGAGCGCGGGACGCCGATCGACACCCTGCGCGGATTCGGAATGCCCTATCGGCTCGGCTGGACCCGGGATGGCCGCACGGTGGTGATCGCCGATCCGGTCCGCGGCGAGATCCGGATCGTCGATGCGGCAACGCGGAAGAACCGCTCGGTGATCGTGGTCCCGCGGGAAGGCGTGGTGGAAACGGCGGAGGTGCCGGGATCGCCCTCGCCGGAAGGCGTGGCCCTGTCGGCCGACGGGCGGTTCGCGTTCGTCACCCTCCAGGGCCGCAACCAGGTCGCCACGATCGATCTCGGCTCCGGCGCGATCGTGGGTGTGCTGCCGACCGGCGTCTGGTCCGACGGCGTCGCCTGGTCGCCGCTTACCCGCTGACCCGGGCGGTCACGCCCAGCCCGGGGCCGTCCGGGAGCCGGATCTGGCCCTTGGCGATGGTGGCCCCGACGTAGGGATCCTCGGCGAGC
>JBFXAY010000127.1:0-8594 GCA_050183815.1 Gemmatimonadales bacterium
CTGGGGGCCTGATTTGCGCGCAGCGCTGGGCCGCTCCAGAATTCAGGCTCCCCCGACCGTCCCACTTGGAGTCCCCATGCGTCTCTCGCTCGTCGCCGCCGCCCTCGTCGTCCCCAGTCTCCTTGCGGCTCAGCCGCCCGCCGACCCGATCACGACCGCGTTCAAGGGCCGGATCGCCGGGATGCACCGGAATCTCGCCCAGGCGTTCGACTCGATCCCGGAGGCCAAGTTCAGCTACAAGCCGACCCCGGCCCAGCTGTCGATCGGCTACATCGCCCAGCACGTGGCCAGCGACAACTACTTCTTCTGCAGTCAGTTCGGCTCGATGAAAGCCACGCCGGAACAGGACAACTCCGGCACCCCGGATTCGGTCCGGGCCGCCTGGCCCAAGGCGCGGCTGGTCGAGAACCTCAAGGCCTCGTTCGCGTTCTGTGACGCGGCCATCGGCCAGGTGACCGACGCGAGCCTGGCGGAGCAGGTCGAGATCTCGTTCAACGGGAACAGCAGGAAGGTGGGCCGGGCGCAGATGGTGCTCGGTCACGCGCTCGACCTCTCGGACCACTACAGCCAGCTGGCGAACTACATGCGGCTGAACGGGATTCTGCCGCCGACCGCGTTGCCCCGACCGCCCCGGGGGAATTGACGGACCGTCCGGCCGACGAGCCGCCGCGCTCGCCGGAGGTTCCGGGTCATCTCCCAGGTGACCCGGAGCCGCTCGCGGTCTTCCGGGCGGCGGTCGAGGCCCTCGATCGCGGGGACTGGCTCGCGGTGGCGAGCCGGTGCGATCCCGCCTCGCTCCGGGTGTTTCACCTCGACGCCATTCGCCGATTCACGGAGCCCGCGCCCGTCGTCACCGCGGCCGGGCTCCGCCGGGTGCACCCCCGCTTGGCCGAGGCCGAAGCGGCGCGAGAGGCCGCCGCGATGAACGAGTCGCTGGCGAGGCGAGTGGGCGAGATCGACGCGGAATTTTCGGGCGTTTCGTCACCGGGGGACCTGGCGGCGCTCGAGCCGGTTGCCGCCTACGCGAGGTGGCTCGAGGCCCACACCATCGAGGCGCAGTCCCGCCGGGTCCTGGCCAAGCATCCCGAAATCGAGCAAGCGGCCGTGCCGGCCTTCGACCCGGGTCGGTTCGAGCCGGTCGGCTGTCTGGTCCGGTCCGACCAGGCGTTTGTCGTGTATCGGCGAGTCGTCACCGATGCCGGGACGGTATCGGGGCTCTTGGCGGAGCGCTATCCGGAGGCCGGGGCTGAGGAGTTGGCGTGGCTCAGGGACCAGGCGCGGGGCGGCACGGTGCACGTGCTGGTGCTGCGACGACATCCGGACGGCCGGTGGCAGCTCCCCGCGACGTACTGGCCGGTGGAGGGCGGCGCGTTGGTCCGGCGGCCTCAGGACGACGGCGCGACGAGCCGGTAGAGCCGGATGTGGTCGACGTCGTCCTCGTCCCGCCAGCGGGCGAGGACCCAGTCCCTGCCGAACTGAGAGGGGCGGATCGCCCGCGGCACATCGACCCGGCCGACCAGAGCGGTCCCCCTCGCCCGATCTTGCCTCCCACCAGCCCCGAAGCCCTCGGCGGCGGTTCGCCGCGGCGCTACCTTTGGCGGCGGTTCGGGGCTTTGGGTTCCGCCCACCAGGGAGCGACCACCATGGACAAGGTGATGCTGTTCTTCCTCACGACCTGCGGCATGGCGCTCGTGGCGGCGGGCTTCGCTGCCGCTTGGCTCAGCGCCGCGGCCCGGGCGCGACGCGCCGAGGGATTGGTTGGCGAGGAACACCAGTTCTTCGGGAGACTGGTCTCCCGCCAGGTGGAGCAACGGCCGGATTCGGCGAGACCGTCGATCCCGACCGGAGCCACTCCCCATTGAGGACGGGCGCCGCCGCGCTCGTCGTGCTCCTGGCCCCGACGGCGGCTACCGCGCAGACCCGGCCGCCGATCATCGACATGCATCTGCACGCGGAGCCGCTCGAGGCGTTTGTCGGAGGCGGGCCCCTCTGCACGTCGGACCAACCGATCGTTTTCCCCGGATGGGACCCCCGGACGCCGTTGACGCTGCCTGACGCGGTGACGTGCCCAGCACCGATCCGGTCGCCGGCGACGGACGATGAGGTCATGCGGCAGTCGCTGGCCATGCTCGATCGCTACAATATCTGGGCGGTGACCGCCGGCCCGGCCGACCGGGTGGCGGCGTGGAGCCGGGCTGCCCGGGGCCGGATCATCCGGGCGGCGGCCTTTTCCGAAGCGACCACGCCGGCCGCGGAGTACCGCCGTCGCTTCGAGGCCGGGGAATTCGCCGTTTTCGCCGAAATCACGGCGCAATATCGGGGGCTCCGGCTTGACGATCCGTCGTACGATCCCTACTTCGCCCTCGCGGAAGAGCTCGACATCCCGGTGGGAGTCCACCTCGGAGAAGGACCGCCCGGAGGCGCGCACCTGATGGGCGGCCCCGCCGAATCGCCCTATCGAGCCGCGCTCACCAGTCCGCTGCAGCTCGAAGGTGTGCTCGTCCGGCATCCGAAGCTCCGGCTGTACGTGATGCACTACGGGTCGCCCCTGGTCGACGAGATGATCGCGCTGCTCTACTCCCATCCGCAGGTCTACGTCGACATCGCCCAGAACGACTGGGGCTTCCCACGAGCGCACTTCTACGGCCAGCTCCGGCGGCTCATCGACGCCGGGTTCGAACAGCGGATCATGTGGGGATCCGACCAGATGGTCTGGCCCGATGCAATCCCGGCGGCGATCCGGACGATCGAGGAGGCACCGTTCCTGAGCGAGGCACAGAAGCGGGCGATCTTCTACGACAACGCGGCCCGTTTCCTCCGCCTGAGCGCGGCCGAGATCGCTCGCCACCACGGCCGGTAGCGGGGCGCGGGCCGAATTAGATTGGCGGGCATGTCCGACACCGCCGGCATCCGGATCGCCGATCGCTACACCGTCCTCCGCACGCTGGGGCAGGGAGCCTTCGGGCGCACCCTCCTCGCCCGCGACGAAGAGGCGGGCCGCGAGGTCGCGATCAAGGTGCTCGACACGAGCCGGGTCGATACCTGGAAAGGGTTCGAACTCTTCGAGCGCGAAGCAAGCGTCCTCCGCTCGGTGCGCCACCACGGCGTGCCGATGATCTTCGATTCGTTCCGGGCGCCGTGGGAGGACCGGGAGGCCGCCTTTCTGGCGATGGAGTTCGTCGACGGACAATCGCTCGCGGCGATCATCGAGGAGCGGCGGCACCTCGACCCGGCCGACGTCAGTCATCTCCTCCTCGAACTGCTCGGCGTCCTCGACTATCTCCACAGCCGGGTTCCGCCGATTCTCCATCGGGACATCAAACCCGCCAACATCATCGTCCGCCCCGACGGATACCCCGCGCTGGTCGACTTCGGCGCAGTGCGCGCGTCGATCGCCGCACCGGGGAGCGACGGGTCGACGATCGTCGGGACCTACGGGTACATGCCGTACGAGCAGCACATGGGGCAGGCCTCGCCTGCGAGCGACCTCTACGCGCTCGCGGCCACGTTCCTGCACCTGCTGACGGGCACGGTCCCGCCCGACTTCATGAACGCCGAAGGACGCATCGCCGTGCCGGAGTCCCTGCCCGGCGGCGAGCGCCTCCGACAGGTGCTTGACCGGATGCTCCTCCCGGCGCCGACGGCGCGGTTCCAGAGCGCCCGGGAGGTCCGCCAGGCACTGATGGCCTCCGGGGCGCTGCCGGTCGCAACCGCCCGGAACCTTCCGTCGGTCGCCGGGACTCGCTCCGTGGCCAGCCCGGTGGACTTTTCGCCCGCGCCGCGCCCGCTCGACGGTCGGGCCGGCGAGCGGTACCGGCGCCTGGCGCCGTCATTGTGGCGCATGAAGAACGCCGATGGGTCCTCCACGAGCGGACCGCTGTCGGTGCTCCTCGGCCTGATCACGTTCGGGATCGTGCCCGCCATCTTGTTTGCGCAGGCCAGCGCCCAGCGGCGCCGGCTGCGGCACTTCTTCACCGAGGGGACGCCGGCGGTCGCGGAGATCACCTCGATCGAACAGGAAAAGGACGAATTCGGCGTGCGCTACGGCCGGGTCCGGTTCCAATTCCTGGCCGACGGCGGCATCCACCGGGGCAGCGACCGGGTCCCGGTCCGGGTGGCCGATCGCTGGCGCCCCGGCGACGAGATTGAAGTGCTCTTCCTGCCGGACGCGGACTACGACGCCCTGATCATCAGCGCCCGTTAGGCAGCCGGGCCGCCGGAGCGATCGGGCTCACTCGAAACGCCGGCTCCGCCGGCCCGAAAGCCGCTGCCGGACCAACACCTGGCGTCGATGTGCCACGGCCACGACCCGCATGAGCCAGACGAGCCAGTCGGGGCAGGGGCGGACCGGCCGTTCGGGCATGCCCTCGTATCCGGCCGCGATGGCCCACTGCCGCGCCGCCTCCCAGTCGAACCGCCAGAGATCGTCCAGCCAGAACCGCCGGGTCCCGTAGCGCCCGAACGCCCGCAGCACCTCGGCGTCGTACCAGCTGAATTCGGGATCGTCCACGGTGGCCATGTCGAGGCCGGCCTCCTCCCACCCCGCGAACCACTCGCGCCGGCTCGCCTCGAGTCGCCCGCCCAGGGCCAGATCGAGATGGTTGAGGTAGCGGAGCCGGCGCTTGAGCGGCGGCCGGCAGGTGCCCAGCACGTTCTCCGTGACCGAGTAGAACCGGAGTTTGGCGGCGAAGGCGGCCGTCCGGAGGGCCGCGTAGTGGAGAATCCGGACGTCGTTGAGCTTGAGGCGCGGCGCTCCGGCGGGCAGCGGCACCCGCCCGCTGTGGATCGCCCGGCCTTCGTGCGCCGCCCCGTCGTCCACGTAGCCGAGGGGCCGCCAGTCGTCGTGGCGGAGACAGCGTTCGGTGCCGAGGTAGAGGTCCACCCGTTCGAAACAGACGACGGTTCCCGGTGCCGCGGTTCGCATCGTCTGCCACGAGGGCCGGCTCGGCCCATCGGCCGCGATCAGCTCGTCGGCGTCGAGGGCGAGGAGCACCTTGGGGCCGGGAACGATCCGGCGCGCCGTTTCGAGGAGCAGCCGCTGCCGGCCCGCTTCGTCGTACCCGTCGCCCTCGTTGGCGACCATCGTGACCATCGGATACCGGGCCGCGATCTCCCGGGAGCCGTCGGTGGAGCCCTGGTCCGCCAGGATGACGTGATCGGCGCAGGCTGCCGCGATGGCAAGGAACCGGTCGAGGATCCAGGCCTCGTTGCGGACCGGGGTCAGAATCACGACCGGATGGGGCGTCCTGCTCATGGGCCGACGGCGGTGGAGACCGGCCAATGATGGCACCGCGGGGCGGGACCGCGGAAGAGGGAGCGCTGTTCCGGCTCGGGATACCGGTCTACGGCAGCCAGGTCGTCCGTTCGGCCGCCGCGACCCGGGCCTTGGGTTCGGGGGCGGGACCCTGCGGGTGGCCGAGGAGCAGCACGCCGATGACCCGCTCTCCGTCGGCCACACCCCAGCCCGACCGGACCGCCGGATCGTTGAAGACGGCACCGGTTCGCAGGTGGGTGCCCAATCCCAGTTCGACCGCCCCGAGCAGGATGTTCTGGATCGCCATCCAGCACGTGGCGAAGCCCTCCTCCACGACCTCCGGATTGTCGCCGAGGGTCTGGGTCACCGCGATCATCAGCGGCGCCGCCACCGCGTCGGCCACGGTCCGTTCCACGAGCGTCCGCGCGGCCTCCGGGTCGGCGACCTTCTTCGCCTTGCGGCCTCCCAGGACCTGACCGTAGGCGCGCCGCGCCTCGGCGCCGAGCACCAGAAACCGCCACGGTTGCGTCATCCGGTGATTCGGGGCCATCACGGCGAGGTCGAGCAGCGCCTCCACCTGGTCCCGGGCAACGGGCGTGTCGGCAAAGCTCCGGATGGAACGGCGGGCGCGGATGGTGTCGAGGACGTTCATGAGATCCGATCGCGGGTGGTAAAGGGGCCGGTTCGCGGCCCGGGGTAACGGCGAGGTCCAAAGGTAATCTCCGTCCTGCCCCAGACACCCTCCCTTGACGAAAGAACGGTTTCGGCTAATACTGAAGTAACGGCTTCACTGTTACCTGACTGCGCCCCGATCTCCTGGAGTTCCCGTGTTCGCCGCTGACCATCACACCTTCGTCATCGAACGCACCTTTCCGAAGCCCCGCGCCCGGGTGTTCGCCGCCCTCTCCACCCCGGCCACGGTCCGGCGCTGGTACCTCGAGAGCGACTCCAAGGACCTGCACTCCTTCGACATGGACTTCCGGGTCGGCGGGGTGGAACGGGCCACCTATCGGCACAAGGGCGGGACGCCGGTGGATGGCGTTCCGTTCGTCAACGAAGGCCACTATCTCGACATCGTGCCGCTCGAACGAATCGTCTCGGCCACGGCGATGACCGCCGGCGACCGTCGCATCTCGGTTTCGCTCGTCACCTTCGAGCTGAGTGACCTGTCCGACGGCGGCACCCGGCTTCGCTTCACCCACCAGGGCGTGTTCTTCGAAGGCGCCGACGGGCCCGGCTATCGCGAGATGGGCTGGCAAACCCTGCTGGACCGGCTCGCTTCGGCGCTCGACCGTCAGGCGGAGTGATGGCGCGCTCCACCGCCACTGTCGGTTCGGTGCTCACGGCCCTTGCCGACCCGACCCGCCGGTCCATCGTCGAACGACTGGGCCGAGGCCCGCAGTCCGTCACGGCCCTCGCCGAACCGCTGGGGGTCACGCTGACCGCGGTCCGGCAACATCTGCATGTGCTCGAGGACTGCCGCCTGGTGCGGACCGAGAAGGTTGGCCGGACCCGGCAGTGCCGGGTCGAACCCGCCGGGTTCCTGGTCCTCTCCCAGTGGGTTACCGCCCAGCGGTCGCTCTGGGAACGCCGGTTCGACCGCCTCGCCGCCATTCTCGACGAAGGATGAGCCCGTTAGCCACCACGAGGAATCCGCCACCATGGGACTCTTGACCTTCAGCATCAACGTCACCCTCGACGGCTGCGTCGATCATCGGGAGGCGATCGCCGACGACGAGACCCACGCCTTCTTCACCCGCCTCCTGGACGAGAGCGGTGCGATGCTGTGGGGCCGGGCACCTACGAGATGATGGAGAGCTACTGGCCGGCGGTTGTCCGCGGCGACGAGGAGGCGCCGCCGGTGATGCGCGAGTGGGCGGTCAAGCTGGAGGCCAAGCCGAAGTACGTGGTGTCGTCGACGCGAACGCACTTCCCGTGGATCAACAGCCACCACATCGCCGGGAGCCTCCGCACGGGCGTGACAATGCTGAAAGACGCGACCCCGGCCGGCGTGCTGCTCGGTAGCGGCAAGCTCGCCACCGAGCTGGATCGGTTGGACCTGATCGACGAGTACAAATTCCTCGTCCACCCCAGAATTGCCGGCCACGGCCCGACGTTGTACCAGAGCGGGCTGCCCAGCACGCGACGGCTCGAGCTGGTTTCGGCGAAACCGCTCCGCAGCGGCGCGGTCGCGATGCACTACCGCCGCGTGCGCGGCTGACAACCGGTTGCGCGCCCCCGAAGAAGGGTGAACCCGATGATGCGCTCATGGTCCCTTGCCCTTGGCGCGGTCGCCGCGTCGATGATCGCCGGTTCCGCCGTGGGCCAGGCAGCGCCGGCCCGGCCTCCCGCCCTGCCAAGCATGCTCCGCCAGTGGGCCGGCGAGTGGCGCGGAAGCGGGTGGCTGCTGACCGTTGCGGGAGAGCGGGTCGAGTTCGACCTGGCCGAGTCGGTCAGCGAGAAGGCCGGCGGGACGGTCCTCCTCCTCGACGGGCACGGCATCCGAACCGACTCCGTCGGCCGGGGCCGAACCACGCACGACGGCATCTCCCTCATCTTCCCGGGCGCGGCCGGACACTACCGGTGGCACGGCCACGAAGCGGCCACTGGCCTGGTCGACACCGACGCCACCCTCCTTGCCGACGGCGTCGAGTGGTCGATCCATCCGGCCGGTTCGGTGACGGTCCGTTTCACCATCGCCCTCGACTCGACCACGTGGCATGAGCGGGGCGAGGTCAGCACCGACGGCGCCACCTGGACCCGAATCATGGAAATGACGCTGCGCCGCGCTCGCTGACCCGGCAACCCGACCAGCTCGGTCGGAACGTCGCAGCCGATTCCGGTCAGAACTCGCCCTCGAGGACCTGCATCAATTCGACCAGTTCGCCGTCGGGGCCCCGGAAGAAGCCGTTCCGGGCGACGGTGCCGCGATTGGTGCGTACCGTCGAGACGCCTGTGAAGTCGCGGCCGCCCGCGGCCTGCACCCGGGCGGCCGCGGCGTCGATGTCGGCCACGTCCACGCCCAGATGCTGGTAGAACGGCGGCGCTCCCGCGTTCGGGACCTGGCGTTCGGCAAGCTCGAGGACGAACTCCTGGCCGGGGAACCGGAGCAGCGCCATCCGCACCGCGTTGGTGGCTTCCGTTCCGTTCGGCCGGGTGACCCGCAGGGTATCGATCCGTTCGCTGACCCGCACGTCGAAGGCCCGGGTGTAGAAGGCGATCGAGGCGTCCAGATTGCCCACGTAGAGCATCACGTGGTTGAAGCGGGGCGACAGGGGCGCCGGGCGCGGCGCCGAGCCGGTGAGCGAGACGGCCAGGAGCGGGAGGGTCAAGGCGGGCC
>JBFXAY010000128.1:0-8559 GCA_050183815.1 Gemmatimonadales bacterium
AGATGTTGTAGAACTTCTGGCCGTCGCCGCTGGTGCCGTGGAGCATGAAGACGGTCGGCTGCAGTGCGGTCGACAGCACGCCGGCCGGCTGGTAGACGATGAATTCCCGGTCCTTGCCGTCCACCGTGAGGTGGTGGGTCGCGGTCGCCTCCTGGGACAGGGTCGGCGGTGGGGGCGGTGGCGGCGGGGGCGGTGAGGTTTCGGTCGGCCCGCCCGCGCAGGCGGCGAGTCCGATGAGGGCCAGCAGCGAGAGTGCCCGGCGCATGGGACGGCTCCAAAAGGGGTTCCCCTCTCTGGGCGCCGTTCCGGCGCGGTTTTGGACAGGGAGCCGGTTTGGAGCCGCCGGCCGGCCGGCGGGCCGGGCCCCGGTGGGCGCGGGGAGCAGGCCCCGCGGGGCCGCCGCCGCCTGCCGGCCTAACGGTTCGGGTAGGCGAATACCTTCTTCGGGTAGGGCGGCGGGGGCGGCACCGTCCGGGGGTCTTCGGCAATCTTCTTCTCGAGGTAGCCGATCGCCGCGTCGAGCTGAGCGTCACCGCCGAGGAACGTCGCGTGGGGCAGATTGTCGACCTCGATGTCCGGGATGACGCCCTCCTGTTCGATCAACCACTTCCCGTCCGCGTAGACCCCGTTCATCGGCGCCCGGGCAATCCCGCCGTCGGACAGCGTGTTGACACCACTCAGCCAGATCTCGCCGCCCCAGGTGCGCGCCCCGATCACCGGACCCAGGCCGAGTCGCCGGAAGCCTTCGGCGAACGCCTCGCCGTCGGAGGCGGTCTGCTGGTCGACGAGCACCACCAGGTGGCCCCGGAAGGCGCCCTGCATGTTCCAGTACGGTTCGCCGACCCGGCTCTTGAAGTACATCCACGCCTTCCGGAGGAGCTTCTCGAGGACGAAGCTGTCGATGTTGCCGCCCCGGTTGTTCCGGACGTCGATGATGAGCCCCTGGCGATTGAAGACGGGATAGAAATCGCGGTACCACTGCTCGACGTCGTTGCCGCCCATGGCGCGGAGATGGACGTACCCGATCCGGCCGCCCCCCTGCTCCTCGGTCCGGATCCGACGGGTGTATTCCCAGTCGGTGTACCGGAGGTTGGCCTCGTTGCCGATCGGGGTGACGATCGCGTCGCGCGAGGCGGTACCGCGCTTGAGGGTCACCAGGACCTGCTTGCCCACCTGGTTGCGGAGCAACTCCCCGAGGCCGGCGGCGCCGAGCGCCGGGGTCCCGTTGATCGCGGTGATCACGTCGCCCGGCTGGACGTCCAGTTCGGGGTCGGCCAGCGGGGACCATTCATCGGGGAAATCGGGCTCCGCCTGGTAGACGTAGTCGACCCGGTAGCCGCCGGCCGCCGGATCGCGGAAGAGCCGCGCGCCCAGCGAGGCGACCTGGACGGCGTCGGGTCCGGTCCGGGTGTCGCCGCCCCGCACTGAGGTGTGCAGGGCGGAAAGCTCCCCGACGGCCCAGCCGATCAGTTCCGAGAGCTCCTCCCGGGTGGTGATCCGGTCGACCAGCGGCAGGTACTTGCTGAGCATGGCCCGGTAGTCGACGCCGTGGAGCCCCGGGTCGTAGAAGTAGTCCCGCTCGAGCCGCCAGGCATCGACGAAGATCTGCCGCCAGTCCTGGCGGACGTCGATCGGGAAACTCCAGCCGCTCAGGTCGACGCGGGTGTCGGCGAGGTTCGCGATCCGCGCCGCCCTGGCGTCGGCCACGTGCAGCGTGTTGCCCCGGCGGAAGAGCAGCTTCTTGCCGTTGGCCGACAGTTCCGGTGATCGAACGCCCTCGGCCAGGGTGACCGCTTCGCCGCCGTCGTTGCCGATCTTCCACGCCACCAGGTTCGTCGTGGCCCCGACACCCGTGGTGCGGGAGGTCGCGAAGAGAGCCTCCGCGTTCACGGCGAGCCAGGCATAGTTCCCCGACGGCACCGGCACCTTCCGGATCCGCCGGGTCAGGCCGTCGAGGTCGACCCGCACGACCGTCGACGTATCGGGGCGGCCGGTCGGCGTCATCAGCTCGTCGTCGGGCTGGAACGGCGAGCGGAGCCCCTTCCGCAACGCGACCTGATAGACCTCGATCGAGCGGTCGAAATAGGGCTCGGGTTGCCGATTGCCCCACGGCGCGCCGACGAGCGTCTGGAGGTTCCGGTCGGACAGGAAGTAGAGGAAATCGCCCTTCGGGTCCCAGACGGCGTCGGAGCTGTTCACCCGGTCGCTGGTCAGCGCCACGGTGCGGCCGTCGTCGACATTGAAGAGCTTGATCTGGCTGAAGGCATTGGCCGCGGTCATCGTGAAGGCGAGCCACTTGCCGTCGGGAGACCAGGACCGGTCGCTCACGCCTTCGCGGTTCTCCGACACCCGCCGCTCGCGGCCGGTCGCCAGCTCGAGGACCCAGAGGTCGTTGTTGTTGTCGTCGTAGGCGAGATACCTGCCGTCCGGCGAGGGCACACCGGCAAAGCGAAGCACCGTCCCGTTCCGGGTGAGCCGCTCCGCCGAGCCCACGCCGTTGGCGGGCAGCCGGACGAACTCGAGTTCCCCGGTCGCGTCGCTCAGACCGACCAGTGACCGGCCATCGGGCAGGAAGGCAACGTCGCGGAAGCGGACGCTGTCCTGGCGGCTGGCCTGCACCAGCCGTCCCTGCTTGACCGGCGCCACGAACACCCGCCCGCGCGAGGTCAGGGCGAGCCGATCGCCCGCGGGAGAGAGATGGGCGGAGGTGAGGGAGGCCATCGGGTCGCGGACCCAGCGGTCGCGGAGCTGGTCGAGATCGGTGGCCAGCGTGATCTCGAGCTTCGTGGCCCGGTCGGCGGCGATGTCGTAGAGCCAGAGGTCAGCGCCGCACTGGTAGACGATCCTGCCCTGGTCGAGCGAGGGATGCATCACGTCCCAGCCGCTGTGGCGGGTGTGCTGGCGGGCATCGCCGCCGGCTTCGGTCATCGACCAGACGTTCATGGTGCCGTCCCGGTCAGTGACGAAATAGACCCGGCCGTTCCACCACATCGGCGAGTGCGACTCGCCCCGGTAGTCGCCGGTCAGCTCGACCGCCTCGGCGGCGCCGGTCTGGTATTTCCAGATCCGCCGGGCCGTACCCCCGGTGTAGCGTTTGGTGACGTTGCGGTGGAACCCCGGCCGGGCGAAGTAGAGCGTCCGGCCGCTCGCGTCGTAGCTGCCTTCCGTCGCCCCGGTGAGGGGGATGCGCGAACGGACCCCCGTGGCGGGGTTCACCTCGACGAGTTCGGGCAGCGGCAGGGTCGCGTAGTGCGTGGTCGCGTAGATCAGCCGGCCGTCGGGCGCCCACGCCGTCGGGGTCGAGGCTTCGGCTTCCCAGGTGATCCGCTCCGGCCGGCCGCCGGCGATCGGCATCGTGTAGATCTCCGCGGGGCCTTCATACCGCGCCGTGAACGCCACGGACCGGCCGTCGCGCGAGACGACCGGCTCGGACTCCTCGGCGGGATGGGAGGTGAGCCGGCGCGCCAGACCGCCGGCGGTCGGGACCGTCCAGAGATCGCCCTCAGCGGCGAAGACGATGGTCCCGCCGGTCAGGGCGGGATACCGATAGAAGCCGAGCGCGCCGGCGGGGGTCTGGGCGGCGAGGGGAGCGGCCACCAGCAGCGCGGGCGCGAGCAGTCGGATACGCATGGCAGATCCTCGTGGTCACTGGGCAACGGGCACGCGAATCGTACCCCGGCCGACCGCGGGAGACCAGATGAACGTCGTCCCGTCGCAGAGCGGCCTCGGCCCTTCCGCTCCGGGGGACCGCCCGGCAACTTGGAGGAAATGCTCACCATTCTCGGGACCATCGCGGTGGTCGGCGTGCTGATCTGGGTCTTCGGCGGGGGACGGCAGCGGGCCGTGCCGGCCCCGGAGGACGACGTCACGACGCCGGTCGACTACGACGAACTGGAAGCGGCGGAGCGGGAATTGGCCGAGGATGCCGACCCGCGCACGCTCGAGGACGACGACGACTGGGGGCCCGGGGTCGCCTAACGGCGGGTCCCGGGGCCCCGGCTAACGGCCGGCGGGGGTGTCGGCGGGCGCCTTCGGCAGTTCGGCGGCCGGTTCCGACCGGAATTCGGCGATCGCGCTCCGAACCCGGTCGGTGAGCCGCCGCTCTTCCCGGAGGGTTTCGATCAGGGTTTCGACCTTGCGGGTTTCCTGGGGCAATGACGCGGCCCGGTCGAAGAAGTGCTCGACCTCCACCTTCTGGGCGATGAGGCCCTCGAGGCTCTGCCGGAGGTCGGCCAGGAGGCCGTCCGCCTTGCCAAGGCGTTCCTCGGCCAAATCGATCTGGCGCCGCCGGGTTTCCAGCCGCTCTTCGCTGCCGCTCAATTCGCCCAGGCGGGCCATGAGGGCATCGAGTTCGGTCCGGGCCTCCGCCAGGCGCGGATCCTGGGCGAGCAGCTGCTTCATCTCGGTCCGCAGCTGGTCGAGATCGATCGGGGCGGGCGCCGCCGGGCGGGTGGACACGTCACCGAGCTGGGCCTTGAGGGCTGCGATGTCGCGGCGCGCGGTCTCGAGGGTGCCCATATCCTCCTTGAAGGACGCGATGGCCCGCCGGGTGTCGCTCAGGAACGCGGCCGCCGCACCGAGGTCGGTGCGGGTCCGGTTCATTTCCTGGCGTCCGACGCGGAGGTCGTCGAGAGCGGTCCGGACGGCGTCATGGCTGTTGCCGAGCGAGCCGAGGTCGCGGATCGCCGCTTCGAGCGACGGGCGCGATTCCTCGATCTTGCCGACCCGCTCATTCAACTCCTCGAGCAGCTTCTTGAGCCAGTCGATGTACTCGGCCTCGGCCCGAACCCGCTTGGCCAGTTCGGCGGCTTCGCCCAGTTCCTTCGTGACTCCGGCGACCTGACCCGCGAGCCGGTCCGCCTCGGCGGCCGTGTTGCCCAGCGTGGCGGTCCGTTCGCCGATGCTCGCGAGCTTCTGGTCCGCTTCCGCCAGCGATTCCTCGAGTGCCGTGGCCCGGGCCGCCGTCGCGTCGAGGATCCGAACCTCCGCCGCGACCCGTTCCGAGTGGGCGTCGAGTTCGGCACGGGCGCGGTCGAGCGCGCTCCGGATCTCATCCCGGCTGCCGGTGAGGTGCTGGACGTCGGTGGTCAGGCTCCGGGTCTGGCCCAGCAATTCCTGCTGCGCCGTTCCGACCTGCTCGACCGCCGTCTTGAGTTCGCCCGCTTGCCGGGCCAGCTCGGTGTGCCGTTCGATGGCGGAATCGGTCCGGGCGGACATCTCGGCCAGCTGGCCAACCTTCGACACCGCGAGGTCGATCGCTTCGCGGTGGCGCTCGAGGACGGACATCTGCTCATCGAGCTGGTCCACGGACGCCTTGGTGGCGGCCAGCCGCTTGGTGGTCTCGGTGATCAAGGCCACCGTCGGCGCGATTTCGGCCGACAGGCGCTTGGCTTCGACCAGCGAGGCGTTGAGGGCCGACACCTCGTCGGCGACCCGTTTGGCCGAGGTGGCGGCTTCGCCGACCTTCGCTTCGATCCGGGTGCTGCTCGAGGTGAGTCCGGCAAACCGGCTTTCGGCGGCATCGAGCTGGGCGGAGAGCGCTTCGATGACGTTGACCTTCCGTTCGACCACGCCGATCCGGTCCGCGAGGCCGGTGAGTTTCTGGAAGTCGGCGAGGACGCCGGCGGCCCGCTCGGTCAGCTGTTCGAGGCTCACGCGCTGGGCCTCGAGCGTCACGCTCAGCTCCTCGAGTTTGGCCGCGTCCTCTGCCGGGTTCCGGCCAAAGTTCTTGAGGAAGGTTCGCATGGGTCGTATCCGCCGTGTGAATGACCGGGGTCCGACCGTTTGGTAGCAAGGTTGAGGCCCACCGGAACGGCTTCAACGCACCTGCTGTAAGCTGTTTTATGTCAAAACGTTACGTGATGGCGTCCGGATGGTCCCGGTGGGGCGGATGGCGCCTTCTGCACGGATCGGGGCCGCCGGGCTAGGCCCGGCCCGGGCGCTCCTGGCCCGCCTTGTCCATCCAGACGTCCCAGGTCAGCGGGCCGATCGCCTCGTCATCGAACGGCCGCCCGGCCAGCTTGAGGGTCAGTTTGATCTGGCCGTGATGATATCCCTCGTGCCAGACGAAGTGCTGGAGCATCAGGATCGGGTGGTCGTAGTGCCGGTCCATCGGCCGACCGGTTCCCAGCCGGCCCCGGACGGCGCGCGCCAGCACCGCGGCGCTCTCATCGAGCATCGCGGCGAGGTCGGCGGCGGTCGCGGTCGATCGCCACTCGCCGGTCGGGACCGGCACCGCGAGCTCCGGCGCATTTTCTTCGACGAACACCAGCCGGCAGTAGTGCATGTGCGCGAAGAGGCCGCGGATCGTCGGGCTGTCCGGTGCGGGCCGGAGGTCGAGCGCGTCGTCGGGAATCGCGAACAGCAGATTCCGGAGGATGAGGTTGTTTCGAGTCCAGGTGTCGAGCAAGGGCTCGAGCAGCGCGTCGGGCATGCCCACCGCCTCTCAGGGTTCGGGATCCGGGTTGCCGGCCGCCGGCTGCCACGGATTGGCCGGCCGGACGATCTCGTAGTTGTCCGGCGGCGTGGCGCCGAGGAGATGCTGGACGAAGTAGTCCCACCGGCGGCGGATCACATAAGGTTCGTTGAGACTGTGCGCGCGGTTCGGCAGAATCAGCAGGTCGAACGCCTTGTTCGCCTTGATCAGGGCATCGACCACCTGAATCGTCATGGCCGGGTGAACGTTGTCGTCCATGTCGCCGTGCATCAGAAAGAGCTTGCCTTTGAGATTCCCGGCATAGGAACCGTTGGCCGAGGTGGCGTAGTTGTCGGTCTTCCGAACGCTGTCCCGCCGGAACAGGCCCTGGTACTTCTCCGCCCAGTAGATGTTGTAGCTCCGGTTGTCGTGGTTGCCGGAACTCGACACGGCCACCTTGAAGAAATCCGGATAGCGGAACATCGCGTCGGTGGAGGCGAAGCCGCCGCCGGAATGTCCGAAGATGCCGACCCGGTCGAGGTCGAGGAACGGCCATCGGGCGCCGAGTTCCTTGATCACGGCGACGTGGTCGGGCAGGCCGTTGTCGATGAAGTTGGCGTAGTAGTTGTCGTGGAAGGCTTTTGACCGCATCGGCGTCCCGAGGTGGTCGATCTGGACCACCACGAAGCCGAGTTGGGCAAGGGCGAACGCGTCGCCGCCGTGCTTGAACGCCCACTGGCCGACGCTGCCCACCTGAGGCCCCGGATAGATGTTGTTGATGACCGGGTACTTCCGGGTCGAGTCGAGGCCGGGCGGGAAATAGACCACGCCGTAGAGATCGGTCACCCCGTCCCGCGCCTTGGCGGTGAACACCTCGGCCGGTTTCCAGCCGATGTCCTTGAGCCGGCTCACGTCGGCTTCCTCGAGGCGCCGGACGACGCGGCCGTCCGGGGCCGCGCGAAGAGCGGTGACCGGGGCGCTCTCGATCCGCGACCAGGTGTCGACGAAGAACCGGCCCGAGGGCGAGAAGTCGATGACGTGGTGACCGTCCTCCGGGGTCAGGAGCGTGAGGCCGGATCCGTCGTAGTTCACCCGGTAGAGCTTGGCGTAGTAGATGAATTGATTCGGTTCGCGGCCCCGCGCGGTGAAGTAGATCTGCCTGGCCGTCTCGTCCACGTGCTGGATGGCGCTCGCGAACCAGGGGCCGCTGGTTACCTGGTTCTTGAGTTCGCCGCGGGGTCCGAACCGGTAGAAGTGGGCCCACCCGTCGCGCTCCGACCACCAGAAGACGTCCTGGCCGTCGCGGGAGGCGTACCAGCTGTCGGGGTCGGTGGGCGGGGAAATTTCGGCGAACGTCGCGAAGCTGTCGGAGGCGACGATCGTCTGCTCGCCGGTGTTGGCGTCGACCGACGTGAGCCAGGCGCGCTTCGACCCGCGGGAAAGCGAGGCGAGGTAGACCCGGTCGGACGCTTCGTTCCAGACCGAGTCGACGGACGACCCGCCGCTCGAGAGCGACAACGGACGGGGCGAGAGCCGGACTTCGGTGTTCCGCTTCGAGTCCACGTCGATCAGATGAACCGTCGGAAGCGGGACGACCGAGTCGCCCGGGAGAGCATACGGTTGGCTGTAGTGCTTGGGCCGTTGGCCGGAGAACGCGATGTAGTGCATGTGTTCGACCCGCCGCTCGTCCTGCCGGGCCACGAGCAGCCGCTTCGAATCGGGGCTCCAACGAATCTGCGGGCGGCGCGGCGCCGGCCGGACGACCTGGTTGGGCCGCGGGGCGGTTTCTCCGTAGCTCCAGTATTCGACCCCATCCGTGGTGAGCTGGGTCGAATCGCCGCCGCCGGCCGGACGGATCCAGACGTTCCAGTCGCGGATGAAGGCCTCGAGCTTGCCGTCGGGGCTCTTGACGTACGGGACCCGGCTCCTGAGCGTGTCGCCGACGGTGCAGCGGTAGACCGCGATGTCGCACACGAACCGCTTCCGGTTCGCCGTGAATTCGATGTTGCGTTCGTCGACGCCGTCGTTGCCGAACTCGAAGCGGGCGAACGGCAGGCGTGCCGGGTCGTATGCGGTATCGCGCGCCGCACTCATCGCGGCTGCCAACCGGGCGTTGTCGAACAGCAGCGAACGCCCGTTGCGCA
>JBFXAY010000129.1:0-8492 GCA_050183815.1 Gemmatimonadales bacterium
TCGAGGCGGCGGCGCGGGACGTCGGCGAGGGGGTCGGGTTCCTGGTGCAGGGCACCCTGTATCCCGACGTCATCGAGTCGTTTTCTCCCCGGGGCGGACCGTCGGTCACCATCGAGACGCATCACAACGTGGGGGGCCTGCCGGAACGCCTGCCGTTCGCGCTGGTGGAACCGCTCCGGGAGCTGTTCAAGGACGAGGTCCGCGCCGTCGGGCGTGACCTCGGCCTGCCGGAAGAGATTGTCGGGCGGCACCCGTTTCCCGGCCCCGGCCTGGCGATCCGGATCCTGGGCGCGATCAATCGGCCGGCCCTCGATACCCTCCGGCAGGCGGACGCGATCTACCTCGAGGAGATTCGGTCCGCCGGCCTCTACGACGCGATCTGGCAGGCGTTCGCCGTGCTGCTGCCGATCCGGTCCGTCGGCGTCATGGGCGACGGCCGGACCTATGAACAAGTCGTCGCACTTCGGGCGGTGACGAGTCGTGACGGCATGACGGCGGACTGGTTCCCATTCCCGCCCGAGGTACTCGGCCGGATGTCGAACCGGATCGCGAATGAAGTCCGAGGCGTCAACCGCGTCGTCTACGACGTCAGCTCGAAGCCCCCCGCCACGATCGAGTGGGAGTAGGGGGCGCGCCGGACTAGACGGCTTTCTGATCGAGCAGTTCGAAGAACTCCTCGGCCGTGCGCAGCGCGTCGAGGCGCTGGGGAACGTCCGGCTCCTTGGCCAGCTGGGCAATCTTGGCCAGCACCGGCAGGTACTGGTTGGCCACCTCGGCGGGCGGGGCCACGATCAGGAAGAAGTGGTGGACGGGTTTGTGGTCGATGGCCTCGAAGTCGATGCCGGCCCGATGGCGGCCGTAGGCCAGCCGGAGGCGCGACACGGCGAGGGTGCGGCAATGCGGGACCGCAACGCCCCGGCCGATCCCGGTCGAGCCGAGCTGCTCGCGACGCTGGAGGAGCCGGTGAACCGAGGTTCGGGCCCGGTCATCGAGGCCGAGAATGGCGGGCAACTCCGCGAGGACATCGTCCCGGGTGGTGCCGGGCAGATCGAGCAGGACGGCTCGGGGGTCGAAGAAGTCGCGGAGACGCATGGCGGCGTAAGTCTAGGATTTTGAGGCCCGTTTGGAAAGGTTGGCGGCCCGGCGCGGGGGCCGACCGGCCGCTGGCTTCGGCCGCTGCTCGCAAGTACTTTTCATCCATGCGGTTACCGTACGCGCCGTCGATCGAGACTCCGCTGATTCTGGCCCCCATGGCTGGGGTCAGCGAGGCCCCGTTCCGGCAGATTTGCCGGCGGTTCGGCGCCGACGTCCTGATGACGGAGTTCCTGGCCGCCGAGGCGATTCGTCGGGGGATCCGGGCCACCCTCGAGGGCGCGGAGTTCGAGGAGACGGAACGGCCGGTCGGGATCCAGATCTACGGCGCCGACGCCGAGGCGATGGCGCGGGCCGCCGGGATCGTGGCCGAGGCCTACCAGCCGGACTTCATCGACATCAACTTCGGGTGCCCGGTCAAGAAGGTCGTCCAGCGGAACGGCGGCTCCGGGTGTCTCCGGGACATGGATCTGGTGGGCCGGATCATTCGGGCTGTGGCGGATGCGACCAACCTGCCGGTGACCGTCAAGACGCGGAGCGGCTGGAGCGAACCGACCCGGCAACCGGTCGAGATCGCCCTCCGGATGCAGGACGCCGGCGCTCGCGCGTTCACGCTCCATGCCCGCACCCGGAGCCAGATGTTCACCGGTGCCGCCAATTGGGACGAGATCGCCCAGGTGGTGGAGGCGCTCGACATCCCGGTGATCGGCAACGGCGATGTGGCGACGGCCGACGACGTGGTCCGAATGAAGGAGCACACGGGCTGTGCGGCGATCATGATCGGCCGCGGCTCCTTCGGCAACCCGTGGCTCTTTCGCGACGGCCGGGCCCGGCTGGACGGTCTGCCGGTTCCCGCCCGGCCGGAAGCCGCCGAGCGGTTTCTCGTGGCGCTTGAGCACGCGGAGCTGGCCCTGCGCCTCCAGGGCGACAGCCGGCAGACGGTGATCGAATTCCGCAAGCACCTCGGCTGGTACACGAAGGGGCTGCCGCAGGCGGCCTCGTTGCGCCAGCGGCTCTTCCAGGTCGAAACGATGGCGGCGGCCGAGGCGATCTTCCGGGAGTATCTCGAACGCACGACGGTCGGGGTGTGAAGGCCCAACTCGCCGAGTTGCTCGACGCGGTTGCTGCCGGGTCGCTCGCGCCGGCGGCGGCGCTCGAACGCCTTCGGCATCTCCCCCTTGAAGACCTCGGCATGGCGCGCGTCGATCACCACCGCACGCTCCGGTCGGGGCGCCCCGAAGTCATTCTCGCCAGTCACAAGACCACCGAGCAGGTCGTGACGATCGCCGAGCGGATCGCCGCGGTCAACGGCGGGTTTCTCTGCACCCGGGTGAGCACGGAACAGGCCGGTGCCTTGCGGCGCCGGTTTCCCGGCGTTCGGATCAATGAGGCCGGGCGAACGGCCTGGCTACCCGGAGCGTCCGACAATGCTGCGCGGGGTCCGATCGCCGTGGTGACGGCGGGAACAAGCGACATTCCGGTTGCGGAGGAAGCGGCGTCCACCGCGGAGGCGTTCGGGATCGAGGTGATCCGGGTGTTCGACGCGGGCGTTGCCGGGCTGCACCGGATTCTGGCGGCCCGGCCGGAACTCGATCGGGCGCGGGTCGTCATCGTGGCCGCGGGCATGGAAGGCGCGTTGCCGAGCGTGGTCGGGGGCCTGGTCGGGCAGCCGGTCATCGCGGTGCCGACGAGTGTCGGCTACGGAGCGTCGTTCGGCGGGATTGCGGCCCTCCTTGGCATGCTCAACTCCTGCGCCGATGGCGTCACGGTCGTCAACATCGACAACGGGTTCGGTGCCGCCGCCGCCGCGGACCGGATCCTCCGGCAGCCGAACCTGCCGGCAGCCGCGGAAAGGCCGGGGGCGTGAGGCAGACGGTCATCCGGACCGAGGATCCGCCGTTTCTCTGGGTCGACGTCGTGGGCCCGGACCGCGAGGAACTGACGGAGTTGGCTCTCGAGTTCGGTTTTCACCTGATGGCGGTCGAGGATTGCCTCGACCCGTGGCACCTGCCGAAGCACGAGCGGTTCGGCGACACCACCTTCGTCATCCTGCGGAGCTACGACCGCAAGGCGGCCCCGGACGGAGCCAGCGTCCAGGAACTGACCCGGAAGATCGCGATCTTCGCCCGGCCCGGCCTGGTCGTCACCATCCACCGCGTGGATCTCGGCGTCGTCAGTGCCGTTCGGGATCACTTTCAGCGACTCGCCCCCGGGGAGTCCTGCAACGAGATCGGAGTGGTCGGGGCCCTCATGAACCGGGCGCTCGACTCCTACGAGGCCCCGCTGGACGCGGCCGACAAGGAAGTCGACCTGCTCGAGGAAGCGCTCCTGGACGCCCGGCGCCGGGACCCGGACCTGGGCGCGATCCATCAGCTCAAGCAGCGGGTCAACGTCGTCAAGCGGCTCCTGTGGCAAACGATGGCGGTCACCCAGCGGCTGGTGCCCCCGCAGGACCGGCACGGCGCCGTGTTCCAGGACGTCCGGGAAAACGTCGAGAGCTACTATTTCTACGCGGACCAGCTGGTCGAGGAGCTGAACAACCTCCTGTCGATCCACGTGGCCCTCTCGTCCCACCGGACCAACGAGGTGATGCGGGTCCTCACCGTGTTTTCGGCGTTCTTCCTGCCGCTCACGTTCATCGTCGGGGTGTACGGCATGAACTTCCGGTTCATGCCGGAGTTGAGTTGGCGGATGGGGTACCCGTTGGTGGTCCTGACGATGGCTGTCGTCTGCGGCGTCATCGCGTGGTGGTTCCGGCGGCGGGGGTGGCTGGGCGGCAATCGCTGAACCGCGGCGGAGGCGGTCCTGCTGGCCAGGAGAGTGTCACGATCCCGGGCGCAGCTGAGGTCTCCTGTTAGCTGGGAAGTGGTATCCGGTTGACCGATAGCGTTTTACGGCCTTCGGCGATGCCGGCCTATTGCTCCGGCATGGCCGCCTCACTAGCTTTGATTCGACCCGGGGGCGACTGGTTTCGACGGGTCAGGTGAAGGTGGAGACGCGTGCCCAGGTCCCAGGACACCTGGTAAAACACTTGGAAAGCATTAACTGCCAACTCTGATTTGGCGCTGGCTGCGTAAGCTGAGCTAAGCTCGCTTCGCACCACCGGGGAAAGGAGCCCTGCCTGGGGCGCCCCAACCGGAATCGAAAATCCAGGCTGGCTCGTAACGTCGCTCTCGCGTTGCGGGTGAGAAACAGAGGGCTCGGCTCGTTGCAGGCTGGTCGGTCGCCGGCAGCGGGCTAGCGCAGGAAGATCGACCTACGCACGTAGTGGCTCTGCTGGATGCTGATTCGGACCAGGGTTCGATTCCCTGCGCCTCCATCCGACGCCCGACCATCCGGTCGGGCGTCGGTTTTTCCGGCCGCCTGCCGATTCCGGACTGTCGGGCCAGTGTACCAGGGCCGGCGCCCTTCACGGCGCCACCCGAAGGATCCACGTCTCCCGGATGCGCCGGGCCTCGTCCGGCTGGAGTCGCCCCTCGATCGTGAACCCCTGCGTCTCGAAGAACCGCTCGGCGCATTCCCAACTCGCGAACTTCTGTTCCTCGACGCGGTGGTCGGCGATGAACTTCTCGAATTCGGGCCTGCCGCCGGTCGGCCGCTGGGCCTCGCGGACGTAGCAGTCGGCCGTGATCCAGCGGCTGCCATCCCGTTCCCTGAGAATCTTCCGGATGGTCGCGGCGAGCTGTTCCTTTTCCGCCGCATCGAGGTACATCAGCAGACCTTCGTTGACGATGGCCACCGGACCGGCCGGGAACCGGCGTACCGCAGCCGCTAGGGCGCCAGGCGCCAACGCGTCGAGCGGCTCGAGTCGAAGGGTGCCCTCGAGCTGGGGATGGTCGAGCCGGGACATTAAGTCGGCCTTCACGGTGATCATGTCGGGCAGGTCGGTGTCGAGGTAGTGGACCCCAGGGGTCTGGGACAGGGCCAGGCCCCGAAACGAAAGGCCCGCTCCGATCTCCACGATGTTTCGAAGCGCCGTGAGGCCCAGGGCCTCGTCGATGCTGCGGTAGCGGTGGTCGAAGTGGGCCAGCCGATGGGGGCCCAGGGTGGCGGCCGCCGTCTCAGCCTGCAGGACGGTGGCTTCGCCGAAGAGCAGGACGGCCGCCGCTCTCGCATAGGGTATGTTCGTGGTCGCCTTGGTGAGGGCCAGCCACCTGGCCGACTGGCCGATCGACGTGTAATCACGGTTGCTCATGGGATACCTGATTTGCGGTTGAGGCGGTGTGGGGATGTGATCGGGCGGGCGGGGGACGCGGCGATGGCGAACTGCGCTGGCTTGGGGGACGGCCGGAGAAGGCCGACGGCGGGACGAGTTCAGTGAACTCGCCGAAACAACCTAATTCGCCCCGATCCGGCGGAGGAAGGGGCAGGGGTCGAGATCAGGTCTTTGCGGCCGGGGTGGCTCCGATGTCCACCGTGATCGACCGCCACCGGCCCTGGCGGAACCGGATCACCGACAGCGCGCACCGCGTCATGTGGCCGAGGACGATAGCGAGCCAGATGTCCACCGGCCGGAGCGGGCGAAACGTCTGGATGATCGCGCAGAGCCCGAGCGGGACGACGATCTGCGAGACCAGGGAGATGTAGAAAGGACTCTTCGTATCGCCCGTTCCCTGGAGTCCGCCGGTGTAGGTCAGCGCGACCGTGATGAAGAGTCCCGACAGGCTGAGGAAGGCCAGTAACTGGGCAGCCAACCGGACCACCTCGGGATCGGTCATGCCGAAGGCGGCGAGGAGCACCCGCGGGATCAGGAGGAAGAGCACACCGACGGCACCGGCGGCGCCGAGTCCGATCTTCGCGGCCACATGGACCGCCTCGATCGTCCGGTCCGGCCGGCCGGCGCCGAGATTCTGGCCGGCCACCGCGGCCGTGGCGCCCATCAGGCCGACCGAGGTCCAGGTGATCAGCGCAAACAGCTCGGTGTAGGAGATCGCGTAGGCCGCCTGGGCCGCCGCGCTCTGTTCGAGCGACCCGACGAATCGGAGCAGGAAGACGCCGCCGACGTTCATGGCCACGCCCTGAAGTCCGGTGGGCAGACCGAAACGGAACAACGCCCGGATGATCTCCCAGTCCGGAGCCCAGCTGCCGCCGCGGGGGAACGCGACGACCCAGCCGCCCCGGATCAGGCGGTAAAGCGCCACCAGGCAGAGGATCCCGCCGGCGAGGACCGTGCCGATCGCGGCGCCGGTCGTGCCCAGCGCCGGAATTGGGCCGAGCCCCCGGATCAGGATCACGTTGAAGACGATGTTCATCACCGTCAGCGCGATCCCGAACCGGAGCGGTGTCTTGGCGTCTCCGGCCGACCGCAGGGCACCGCCCAGCATGAAGAACGTCATCATGCCGAAGCTGAAGACGAACATGATGCGGAGATACGCGAGCGCCTGGACCTGCACCTCGGGCGCGGCGTTGATGAACCCGAGAAGGGTTGGCGCGATGAAGTATCCGATCGGTGCCAGGATGCCGACGGCCAGCACCGCCGAGGTCAGGAAGGCCTGGTAGACGGTCCGGTTGACCTTGTCGTGATCACCTTGGCCGACGAACCGGGCCACCAGGACCCCCATCCCGCTGAAAAGGGATCCGATGAACACCATGACGACCAGGAAGATCTGCCACGACACCCCGATCGCCGCGTTGCCGGTGTAGCCGACGTAGTGGCCGACCATCGCGTGGTCGATGATGCCCTGGAGCCCGCCGATGATGTTCTGCAGCATCGTCGGCCAGGCGAGCTTCCACACCGCGCCGGGAATCGGGCCCTCGATGAGGGACCGGTCGAACGTCTTGCGGGGGGGCGGGCTGCTCACCGGAGTCTGCCGGGGGATCGGGACCGCAAGGTCGGTGGCCGGGTGGTTGGGGTGAGTCGTCGCGTCATGGGGGCAGGTAAGATGGTCGTCGGGCTGGTCGGCCGCCAGTTGGCGTTACGGATCTCAAGCGATCGCGGTTCCAGGCGGTAGTCTTGCGTGCCGGCCCTCCAAGCCAGGCGGGTGCGGCCCCTGGTTGGGATCGGCGGCGGTGCTCAGTCGATCAGGAACCAGACCCCGGCGATCCGACGCGGGGCCTGACCCGGCGCGCGCCCCCAGGTGCTGATCTCGACCGCGAGCAGCCGGTCGAGGCCGTCCGCATCGGAGGGCACCACGACGATGGAGCCCCGGCGGAGGCCCCAACGGCTTCCCCTGGTGCCGTCCGGCAGCCGGGCCTCGCCGCAGGGCCGGGCGCCGAGGCGGTTCAGGAAGGCGCCAAGCGACGGCCCGCCCTCGACCCAGGCCGCCCGCAGGCCGTCCGCCCCGTTTTCGTGGGCCAGCACCGAGTCCGGATCGGCGGCGGAAGCGGCCCCGGACCCTACGAAGACGCCGCCAAGCCCGGGGGGCCCGGTGATGGTGAGAAATCGCCATGGGCCCGACCGGGTGATCCGGACCGTCCCGATGCCCGCGGCCGCCCGCTCGACCTGGGCGGTGTCGTCAGCCCACAGGGCCGCGTACGCGCCGCCCTCGCCGGCCCCGAGGAGCGTGGCGTAGTCGCGGGCAAGGGCCGAGCCCGGCTGGCCCACGACCGTCATCAGTTCGATGCCCGACCCATCTCCGAACTTGATATGCCGGTTGGCGACGCTGTCCGGGTGGACCCGGCCACCCTTGAAGCGGAACCCAAGGGGCGCGATGTCCCGTTCCGCCGCATCGAGGCTCGGAACCGCGAGAATGGCGTGGTCGAGCCTCACCACGGCCTCCGGCGAGCGGCAGTCGGCGCGCTGGGCGCCAATGTCGCGTGGCGCTGCCAGTAGCGCTACGACCGTAACGATTGCGCTTGGCGAGGTGAAACTGGATGATCTCATTGCGAGCAGGTTGCAGTGCTGTATGAAGTTCGGTGACGGCACGCTGGGGCGCCCTGCTGCCGGCCCGCCCTATTGCCGAAGGGCAGTGTATGCCCGTTCGGCCAGCGCCAAGGCTGCAGCTGGAGACTCCGCCAAGCAGTTCAGATGCCCCATTTTTCGGCCCGGGCGGACCTCTCCCTTGCCGTAGAGGTGGAGCGAAACACCCGGAAGCCAAAGGGCGGCTTCCCAGCGGGGCGTACCGCCGGACCAGACCTCTCCGAGCAGGTTGATCATGCACACCGGCGACAGTAGCCGCGGGCTGCCCAACGGCAGCTCGGCGAGGGCCCGGACCTGTTGCTCGAACTGGTCCGTGACGCAGGCGCTCATGGTGTAGTGCCCCGAGTTGTGGGGCCGCGGCGCGATCTCGTTCACATAGATGTTGCCGCCGGCCGCCACGAACATCTCGACTCCGAGCACGCCAACATAGTCCAGTGCGTGAGCAACCCGGATGGCCGTCGCCGAGGCCGTCGCGGCGACCGCCGACGGGACCTGAGCGGGAACGACCGTCGTATGGAGGATTCCCCGGCGGTGGACATTC
>JBFXAY010000130.1:0-8485 GCA_050183815.1 Gemmatimonadales bacterium
TCGGCGATTCGACCTCGGCGAACGTGCCGAGGAGTTCGTCGTCGCTGCGAGCGATGCCGCGGGGCCCGAGGACCGCGCGGATCGCGGCGAGGATGCCGGCCTCCCAGTCGATCAACGTGCCGTAGCAGTCGAAGGTGAGCGCGGTGACGTGGTCGAACGTCATCGGCGGGACCGGGTCCGGGGTGTCCAGAGATAGCGCTCGAGATCGAGCTTGCCGCCGCGGCCGAAGCGGACGCCTTCCTGTTCGAGCAGCATTCGCTGGGTCAGCTCGCTGCCGGAGCGGGCCCGGCGGCTGATGCCGCCCTGGGCGTTCACGACGCGGTGCCACGGCACCGCGGTGCCGGCCGGGAGGGCATACATCGCGTACCCGACCTGGCGCGCCCGGCCGGGGAGGCCGGCCAGTCGCGCGACGGCGCCGTAGTTGAGGACCCGGCCCGGCGGGATCCGGCGCACCACCGCCCAGATCTGCGGGTAGGTCGGCGACGGGGCGTCAGGTCGGGTGCGGGTGGACGGGCGTTCGGGTGTCATCGATCGAGTGGCGCGGGCCGGTGTCCGGAGTGTGTGACCGTCGCAAAGATACGTTGACGCCCCGGAGTTCGCGCCGTAGGTTCTTCGGACTTTCCCGCGGGGTCGTTCCGGCTCCGCATGCCGGTACCTTGCCGGCGTCGTCGATCTGGCTCCCGACAACCCTTTTCCTCCGGACCCGCGCATGGCCTCTGAGCAGAAAGAGCAGTGGGGTACCCGTCTTGGCGTGATCCTGGCCGTCGCCGGATCCGCCGTCGGTCTGGGCAACTTCCTTCGCTTTCCGGGGCAGGCCGCCCAGAACGGCGGCGGCGCATTCCTGATTCCGTATTTCTGTGCCCTGGTCTTTCTCGGGATCCCGATCGGGTGGGCCGAGTGGACGATGGGCCGCTACGCCGGGAAGAAGGGCTTTCATTCGGCGCCGGGCATCATGGGCGTCGTCGGCGGGGGCAGTCTCTGGCGCTACCTGGGCGTCGTCGGCGCGGTGATCCCGCTCGCGGTCTCGTTCTACTACGTCTTCATCGAGTCCTGGACCGTCGCCTACTTCCTCAAGTACGTGACCGGCGGGCTCGGGATCGACGTCGCGGCGCCGATCGCCGACCAGACCGCCACGTCGGCAGCGTTCTACAACAACATCATCGGCGCGGGTCAGGACGGCTCGCTCTTCACCGGCGATTCGCGCTTCACGCTGATCTGCTGGGTCGCGGTGTTCCTGGTCAACATCTTCTTCGTATTTCGCGGTCTCTCGAAGGGCATCGAGAAGTTCTGCTCCTTCGCGATGCCGATCATGGCGGTCTGCGCCCTGATCGTCCTGATCCGGGTGCTGACCCTCGGCACGCCGGACCCGAGCCTGCCCGAGCAGAGCGTCCTTCACGGTCTCGGCTACATGTGGAATCCGGACTTCTCGGCGCTGAGCAACTCGAATACGTGGCTCGCCGCCGCCGGCCAGATCTTCTTCAGCATCTCGGTCGGGTTCGGCATCATCATGAACTACGCCTCGTACATGAAGCGGAAGGCGGACGTGGCCCTGGCGTCGATCACCTCGACCGCCACGAACGAGCTCTTCGAGGTCGGCTTCGGCGGGATGATCACGCTGACCGCCTCGGTGGTGTTCCTCGGCCTGTCCGGCACCATCGCCGCGGTGCAGACGGGATCGTTCGGCCTGGGCTTCACGACGCTGCCGGTGGTCTTCGCCCACATGGGCCCGATCGGGAACCTGGTCGGTGCGGTCTGGTTCTTCATGCTGTTCCTGGCGGCGATCACCAGCTCACTCTCGATGTACCAGCCGGCGGTCGCCACGATCAAGGAGACCCTCGGGGTGAGTCACGGCAAGGCAACCCTCGGCACCGTGCTGGTTGGTTCGGTCGGCGCCGCCATGGTGCTGTGGTACACGGCCGGCGGGATCGGCTGGAACACCGTCGACTTCTGGATCGGGACGTTCCTCATCTACGTGATGGCGATGATCCAGATCATCTGCTTCGCGTGGGTGTTCGGGATCGACCGCGGGTACGACGAGCTCCACTACGGTGCGGCGATCCGGCTCCCGCCGGTGATCAAGGTCGTGATGAAGTACGTCGCCCCGATCTATCTGCTGGTGATCTTCGGGATGTGGCTCAAGCAGAACTTCATCAGCTCGGTCCAGGCCGCGATGGCCACGCCGGGCGCCCGGAACCCGCTGCTCTTCGTGGGTCTGGTCATCGTGGGCATGATCGTGCTGGTCCGGATGGGCGAAAGCCGCTGGCGCGCCGCCGGACTCGATCTCGACGGCAAGATCCCGGCCGACGGGGATCAGGGAGGAAACGACTGATGCCGCTCAGCCCGATGGGGTGGGGGATCATGCTGGTGGCGCTCGCCTGTGTGTGGGGGCTCGTGATCTGGTCGTATCGCCGGATTCTCACCGCGCCGCAGGAAGACGACGTGCCGCCGCCACCGGCGGGGTTCGGCGCCTAACGGCTTGCTGCCTGACGGGCGTACGGGGCCCGGGACCGGTTCGGTTCCGGGCCCCTTCGTTTGCGGGCGCTGGATTGAGCTAAATCTATTGATGACAACGGTTTTTGACGCTGGTGCCGGTTCCGCCTAGCGTGAAGGGACCGGCGAATGCGGGCCGGGCCCGTAGCGGAGCCCATCGATGCGGCTGACGGCGACAGGTGCGGTAATCATGGTGGCGGCGAATCTGGCGGTCTGGGGCATGACCATCTGGTGCTTCTGGCGGGTGCTGACCGCGCCGGCGGAGGATCAGACACCGCCGCCGCCGAGCGGTTTCGGCGCCTGAGCCGATTGCCGCCGAGGTCCCGGCGGCAACACCCTCCACAGATCGCGAATCCGGGGACATAATACGGGGATGGCCCTCATCTCCCGGTAGTTTCGGCTGTCCGCCTGCGTCGCTCCGGCGGGCACGGCGGAGCGGCCGGCGGGTGCCGCCGTGCGGCCCGGGGAGCGGGACGACCAACCGCCGCGTTCGCCGCGGCCGATCAGGAACGGAGAACATCGATGCAGAAGCGTCTGGCGGCCGCGATGGCCGCAGTGGCGGTGGCGGCGGGGTGCGGCGGTCGTGGGGAGACCTCCGGCGGCGAGGTCGTGAGCCGGCCGGCGGTGCCGGCCCCGGCCACGGCGGTGCTGAGCGGCGACCGGCTCCTCCAGGACATCAAGACCCTTGCCTCCGACGAGTTCCTCGGGCGCGGCCCGGGCACCGAGGGCGAGGAACGGACGGTGGCGTTTCTCGAGGCGCAGTTCAGGGAGATCGGCCTCGAACCGGGCAATCCGGACGGCACCTGGATCCAGAAGGTCCCGCTGGTGGGCATCACGCCGGACCCGCGGACCAGTCTCGTGGTCCGGAAGGGCGGCGCGACCCGGACGCTCAAGTTCAAGGATGACGTGGTCGCCTGGACCAAGCATGTGGCGCCCGAGGCCGCGATCGACAACTCCGAGATGGTCTTCGTGGGCTACGGGATCGAAGCGCCGGAGTATTCGTGGGACGACTACAAGGGTCTCGACGTGGCGGGCAAGACCCTGGTCATGCTGGTGAACGATCCGCCCATTCCCGATCCCAACGACGCGGCCGCGCTCGACTCGACGGTGTTCGGCGGGAAGGCGATGACCTATTACGGCCGGTGGACCTACAAGTACGAGCAAGGCATGAAGCACCGGGCGGCCGCGGTGCTGATCGTTCACGAGACCGGCCCCGCCGGCTATCCCTTCGCCGTGGTGCAGGGCAAGACCGGTGAGCAGTTCGATCTGGTGACACCGGACAAGAATCTTGGCCGCGCGCCGATCGAGGGCTGGATCACGCTCGATCAGGCGCAGGCCATCTTCCGGATGGCGGGCCAGGATTTCGACCAGCTCAAGACCCGGGCCGCGTCCCGCGAATTCGCTCCCGTGCCGTTGGGCGTGACGGCGTCGATGACGATCAAGAACACCCTGCGGACGGTGGACTCCCGCAACGTGGTGGCCAAGCTGCCGGGCAGCGATCCGGCCCGCGCCGACGAGTACGTGATCTACGACGCCCACTGGGACCACTTCGGCGTCGGCGATCCGGTGGACGGCGACTCGATCTACAACGGCGCCCTGGACAACGCCTCCGGCACGGCGGCGCTGCTCAGCCTGGCGCGGGCGTTCAAAGCCCTGCCCGCCGCGCCGAAGCGGTCGATCCTGTTCCTGGCCGTCACCGCCGAGGAGCAGGGGCTCCTCGGGTCGCAGTACTATTCGGTGACGCCGCTCTATCCGTTGGCCAAGACGGCGGCCAACATCAACATCGACGGCCTCAACCTGGCCGGCCGGACCAGCGACGTGACCGTCATCGGGCTCGGCGCCTCGGAACTGGACGATTACATCCGGTCGGCGGCGTCGATGCAGGAGCGTACCATCCGCCCGGACCCGGAACCGGAGAAGGGGTATTACTACCGGTCCGATCATTTCAATTTTGCCAAGGAGGGCGTGCCGGCCCTCTATGCGGAAAGCGGCGTGGACTATCTCGGGAAGCCGTCGGACTACGGGCTCAAGGTGCGGGAGCAGTACGTCGCCGACGACTATCACAAGCCGTCGGACGAGGTCAAACCCGACTGGGTGATGGACGGAGCGGTCGAGGACATCAAGCTGCTGCTCACGGTGGGGTACTGGGTGGCGCAGGCCGACAAGTTTCCGGAGTGGCGGCCGGGCAGCGAATTCCGGGCGATTCGGGAGAAGATGCTGGCGCCGTGACCAGCCGGTCAGGCGCCGCCGCGCCGGCGCCTCGAAGCGGCCGGCGCGGGCGCTTCAGCGGGTCGCGGTGATCGGTGCCTCGGTGATCGCGACGGTGGCCGCGCGGTTGACCAGGATCCGGATGTTGTTGCTCTTCGGGTCGATCGGCAGCATGAAGAAGAACTTCCCGAGCGGCGGGAACCGGTTGGCCACGCCGACGATGGTTTCCCGGTCCTCGAACCGGATCGCCACGCGCTTGCCGCCGAGGAGCCGCTGGTCGCCGGGGGTTGCCTCGGTGGCCTCGTTGTGGGCCGGGTTGCCGAGGGGATCCTTGACGAAGAAGAGGGCCTTGAGGTCCATCAGCTTGACTTCGACCGCGCCGTTTTCGGTCCGGACGTGAAAGGTCGGCCGAGCCGGGTCGACGTTCAGGCTGGTGCCTTTGAGGGTTTTTCCGTCACGGAAGCGGGCCACGACGTGATTCATCTTGTTCATCCCGGGTGGGAGCTTGGCGCGCTGAAAAGCATGACTCATGCCGATCGGCCGGCGCAGGCCGGATCCCGCCAGCCGCGAAATCAATGAACCCTAACGTGTTGCGGGGAATAGAGATGCGACATCAGATCCTGGCCGCTGCCGGCCTCATTCTGCTCGGGGTCAGCGCCGGCGGGGCCGAGGCCCAGGCGAGGGGCCCGGCAAATGGCGGCGCCTCAATCGATTTTTCCGATCTTCGCTTCCGGATGGTGGGGCCGTCGCGCGGCGGGCGAGTCACCGCCATCACCGGAATTCCGACCCAGCCGCACACGTTCTACATGGGGGCGTCCGGCGGCGGCGTCTGGAAGACCGAGAACGCCGGGATCAGCTGGACCAACGTTTCCGACGGATTCTTTGCGACCGGTTCGATCGGCGCCATCGAGGTCGCGGCCTCCGATCCGGCGATCGTCTACGTTGGCACCGGGTCTGACGGGATCCGGAGCAACGTGATCGTCGGCAAGGGCGTGTACAAGTCGACGGATGCCGGCAAGACCTGGCGATCCGTCGGGCTCGAGAAGGTGGGCCAGATCGGGGCGGTGATCGTGCACCCGGCGGATCCGTCGGTGGTGCTGGTGGCCGCGATCGGCAATCCGTTCGCGCCGAATCCGGAGCGCGGTGTTTTCCGGTCCGACGACGGCGGCAGGACGTGGACCCGGGTGCTCTTCGTCTCCGACTCCACGGGGTCGGCCGATCTCGAGTTCGCGCCGGACAATCCCCAGGAGGTCTATGCGACGATGTGGCACGGCGAGCGAAAGCCGTGGACCATCATCAGCGGCGCGCGCGAGGGCGGGATCTACAAGTCGACCGACGGCGGCCTCACCTGGAACAAGCTGACCACCGGCCTGCCGGGGGGGATCATCGGCAAGATCGATCTGGCCGTGACCGCGGCTGATCCGAAACGGGTCTACGCGCTGGTCGAAGCGCCGGAGGGCGAGGGCGGCGTGTACCGGAGCGACGACCGGGGCGCCTCGTGGCAGCTGCTGAGTACCCAGGCCAACCTGCTCGACCGACCGTTCTACTACGACAACATCGACGCCGATCCGGCCAACGCCGACCGGGTCTTCGTGAGCGCCACCGGCTTCTTCATGTCCGCCGACGGCGGCAAGACCTGGCAGCCGCGCCGGGTGCCGCACGGCGACAACCACGGCGTCTGGATCAATCCCACCGATCCGACGATCTGGATCCAGTCGAACGACGGCGGGGCCAACGTCACCCTCGACGATGGACGGAGCTGGTCGAGCCAGCTCAACCAGCCGACGGCCGAGCTGTATCAGGTGGCGGTGGACGACGCGACGCCCTATCGCCTCTATGCCGGCCAGCAGGACAACACCACGATCGCGGTGCCGTCGCTGCCGCCCTACTCGTGGGGCGTGGATCAGCCGGCCGCGCTCTGGAAGCAGATCGGCGGCTGCGAAACCGGCCCCGCGATTCCGAAGCCGGGCAACCCGGACATCACCTATTCCAACTGCAAGGGCCAGTTCGGCCGTTACGACCAGCGGACCGGCCAGGAACAGGTGTTCTGGGTCGGCGCCCGCGATCTCTACGGGCACAACCCGAAGGACATGCGGGACCGGTTCCAGCGGGTGGCGCCGGTGGCCGTGTCCCCCCACGCGCCGTATCCGGTCTATCACGCGTCGCAGTACCTCTACCGGACCCGCGACGAGGGCAAGACCTGGGAGCGGATCTCGCCGGATCTCACCGCCAACGATCCGGTCGGCCACGTTTATTCGGGCGTGCCGATCACCCGCGACATCACCGGTGAGGAGTACTACAGCACGATCTACGCGGTCCAGGAGTCCCGGCTTGAGCCGGGTGCGATCATCGTCGGCTCCAACGACGGCCCGGTCCACATCACTCGCAACGCCGGCCGGACCTGGGACAAGGTGACCCCGGCCGATCTGCCCCCGGGCGGCCGGGTGCAGAACGTCGAGTGGTCGCCGCATCGCCGCGGCAAGGCGTATGTCGCGGTGTATCGCTATCTGCTCGGCGATTTTCAGCCCTACATCTTCCGGACGACCGACTACGGGAAGACCTGGACCCGGCTCACCAGCGGCAGCAACGGGATCCCGAATGATTTTCCGACGCGGGTGGTGCGCGAGGATCCGAGCCGTGAAGGCCTGCTCTATGCCGGCACCGAGTTCGGCCTCTTCATGTCGACCGACGACGGCGCGAGCTGGCGGCCGTTCCAGCAAAACCTGCCGGTCACGCCGGTGACCGACATCCTGGTGCACCAGAAGGACATGGTGCTCTCCACGATGGGCCGGTCGTTCTGGATTCTCGATGACCTCTCCCCGCTCCACCAGGCGGCCGGATCGGGTCCTGCAGCACTGTTCGCGCCGAAGGACGCCCTTCGCCTCCGCTACTCGGCCGGCTTCGGCCTGGGCGGATCGAGTGACGACCTCGGTGCCACGTTCCCGCCGCCCGGGATGTACTTCGACTACTACCTCGGCTCGGCCGCGCAGGGTGTCGTGACGCTCGATGTCCTCGACGCGTCGGGCAAGCTGGTCCGGCAGTTCTCGAGCGAGGCGGCCGGCGAGCGCACCCGGGAAACCCAGGGCATGCGGCGGCCCGAACTCGAGCGGGTCGGGACGCCGCGGCTCGCCGCGACGGCCGGACACCACCGGGTCCGCTGGGACTTCTCGATGGCGGGGCCGTGGAGCGCCGGCGGCGGCCGGGGCCGGGGCTCGGGCGGGCCGTGGGTACTGCCCGGGAGCTACCAGGTGCGGCTCACCGTGGGTGGCTGGTCGGACACGAAGCGGTTCCGGGTGCTGATCGATCCGCGGCTGGCGGCGAGCGGTGTCACGCTGGCCGATCTCCAGCAGCAGCACGCCGTGGCGCTCGAGGCCCGGGATTTCCTGTCCGACGTTCGGCAGTTCGTCGCCTCGGTCACGGAGGCGCGGCGCACCAATTCGAGCGCGGCGCTGGCCGAACTGGCGGCTACCCTCACGGCCGGTCCCGGGCGGTATCCGACGCCGCAGCTGTCGGAGCAGGCGGCCTACCTCTATTCGATGACCGGTCAGGCCGATCAGCGCATGGGGCGGGACGTCACCGAACGCCTGGCCGAGTTGCGCCACCAACTTGCGACGGCCAAGGAGCGGTTCTCGGCGATCACTCGCTGACGGCCGGTTTCTGAAGAATCGGTGAGAAGTTCTTGCGGAAGGGCCCTCGCTCTGGCGGAGCGGGGGCTCTTTTCCTAGCGTAGTGCATGGCACTCCGCTCCGGCGTCTACATCGTTCCCACCGACCGCTGGTACATCGAG
>JBFXAY010000131.1:0-6568 GCA_050183815.1 Gemmatimonadales bacterium
AATGGCGACCGGACCACCCGAGTAGATCGCGAAGGGCTGCAGGGTGACGACGGCCAGCAGGATGATCAGGGTCAGCCCGGAGAGCAGGATCGTGAGGGCTATCTCGTTCGGCGTCTTCTGGCGCGAGGCCCCCTCCACCAACGCGATCATCCGATCGAGGAACGTCTCCCCGGGGTTGGCGGTGATCCGGACGATGAGATAGTCCGAGAGGACCTTGGTCCCGCCCGTCACCGCCGAACGGTCGCCGCCGGACTCCCGGATGACCGGCGCGGACTCGCCGGTAATCGCCGATTCGTCGACCGAGGCGACCCCTTCGACCACCTCGCCGTCGCCCGGAATCAGGTCGAACGGCTCGACCAGGACGAGATCGCCCGAGCGCAGCTCATGCGCGGCGACCGGCTCGTGGCGCCGGGTGGCCGGGTCGAGCAATCGTTTGGCCACCGTATCGCGCCGGCTCTTCCGGAGACTGTCGGCCTGCGCTTTCCCCCGACCCTCCGCCATGGCTTCCGCGAAGTTGGCGAAGAGGACCGTGAACCAGAGCCAGAGGGTGACCTGGAGGGTGAAGCCCAGCCCCTCCCGACCAGCGGCCGCGTCCCGGACCAGGATGCCGGTCGTGAAGAGGCTGCCGAGGAACACGACGAACATCACCGGGTTCCGGACCAGATGGCGGGGCGAAAGCTTTCGCACCGCATCGGTCAGCGCTCGGCGGACGATCGGGGGATCGAACAGGGGTCGTCGGGACGCGGTCATGATCAGAACAGCCTCCCGCCGAGCATCAGCAGTTGCTCGACGACGGGTCCGAGGGCGAGCACCGGGAAGAAGGTGAGGGCGCCCACGATCACGATGACGCCGAGCAGCAGCCCCACGAACAGCGGGGTGGTGACGGGGAACGTCCCCGCCGACGCCGGGGCCGGCTTCTTCTCGGCCAGGAATCCCGCCAGCGCGATCATCGGCACGATCATCGCGAACCGGCCAATCAACGTGGCGGCGCCGAGCAGGGTGTTGTAGAAGTAGGTCGACCCGGTCAACCCGGCAAACGCGCTGCCGTTGTTCCCCGTCGTCGACGAGAACGCGTAGAGGATCTCGGCCAACCCGTGCGGGCCGGTGTTGTTGAGCCCCTTCAGACCATCGGGAAGAACCGCGGCCACGGCGGTCAGACCGAGAATCGCCACCGGGAAGACCAGGACGTACAACATGGCCACCTGCACCTCGCGGGCCTGGATCTTCTTGCCCAGATACTCGGGCGTCCGGCCAACCATCAGCCCCGCGATGAACACGGTCAGGATGACCATCATCAGCATCCCGTAAAGTCCGGCCCCGACACCGCCGAAGATCAACTCGCCCAACTGGATGTTGACGAGGGGCACCAGCCCGCCGATCGGGGTGAAGCTGTCAAGCATCGCGTTGACCGCCCCGCAGCTCGCGGCCGTGGTGATGGTGGCATAAAGCGCGCTGCTGGCGATCCCGAAGCGAACCTCCTTGCCCTCCATGTTCCCGCCGGGCTGGGTATCCGAGGCCGCCAGGTCGACGCCTCGCGCCGCATGGATCGGGTTGCCCCGCGCCTCGGCCCAGTACGCCGTGGTGACCCCGCCGGCGAACAGCACGAACATCGCGGCCCACAGCGCCCAGCCGTGGCGCTGGTTCCCGACCATCCGGCCCAGGGTGTAGGTGAGCCCGGCCGGAATGACGAAGATCAGAAACATCGACCAGAAGTTGCTCCACGGCGTCGGGTTCTCGAACGGATGCGCCGCGTTGGCATTGAAGAAGCCGCCCCCGTTGGTGCCGAGCTGCTTGATGACCTCCTGACTCGCCACCGGACCCATCGCGATCACCTGCCTGGCGCCCTCGAGGGTGGTGAGCTCGAGGTTGGGCGCGAAGTTCTGGATGACACCCTGCTGAATGAACAGGAGGGACAGCACCAGCGAGAAGGGCAGGAAGAGGTACAGCGTCCCCCGCACCAGGTCGACCCAGAAATTGCCGATACGCCCCCCGGACCGCCGCGCAATCCCTCGCACGAGCGCCACGGCCAGGGCCAGGCCCACCGCCGCCGAGACGAAGTTGTGAAAGGCCAGCTGCGTCATCTGCGAGAGAGGCGACATCGTGCCCTCGCCGCCGTAGGACTGCCAGTTGGTGTTGGTCGTGAACGAGGCCGCCGTCTCGAAGGCTTGTCGGTCGGGCACGGCTGCCAGCCCCGCCGGATTGAGCGGGAGCAGGTGCTGCAGCCGGAGGACCAGGTAGGTCAACAGCAGGGTGGCCAGACTGAACAGCAACATGCCGCCCGCGTAGCGGGTCCAGTGGTGATCCTCGGCCGGATCGACGCCAAGCGCCCGGTAGATCGGCCGCTCGAGCCAGCCGAGCCACTGGAAGGATCCGTCGTAGACCTTCACGAGATAGACCCCCACCGGCTTGGTCACCAGCAGGAGGGCAACCGAGAAGAAGGCGATCTGCAGCCATCCGTTGGCGGTCATCAGAATTTCTCCGGCCGGAGGAGCGAGTACACCAGATACCCGGCGATCAGGATCGCGAGCACCACGGCCGCCCCGGTTTCAATGGTCACGGCCGGCTCCGTCCGTTCCCGAATCCGCGCCACGGCCCAGCCGTTCGCAGGCTTTGACGTAGCCGGCCATCAGGGCAAAGAACCCGACGGTCCCCAGCAGGTAGAGCAAGTCGCCCATCGATCCATCCTCCGTCAACGCGAAACGCCGCCTCCACCACGAGCAATCGTAGGGAAGACGGCGTGAGGATGGGACAAGAAAAACGCCCGCGGGCGTTAAGAAATCACAAAGACTCCTCGAGGTGGTCCAACCGAGCCGCGGGCAGCCGCAGCGCGAAGCGGCTGCCGCCGCCCTCGCGCGTCTCGTAACGCAAGGCGCCGCCCTGGGCTTCCGCCAGCCACCGGGCAATGGCCAGGCCGAGGCCGGCGCCGCCGCCGTCGGGTGGCGCGTCGGCGGGACGGTAGAACGGCTCGAAGATCCGCTCCCGTTCCGATTCCGCCACCCCCGGCCCCCGATCCATCACCGCCATGACGATGTCGCCGCCGTCGACCGAGACCGCGAGATCGATCGGCGCCTCCCGAGGGGAGTACTTGTGCGCGTTCTCGATCAGGTTCACCAGGATCCTGATCGACTGGCCCAGATCGAAGCGGCCGACCACCAATGGGCCATCGGGCGGCAACGATACCGCCAGCCGCCGATCACCCAGAATGCCGGCCACCCGCTGAAGCACGGCGCCGACCAGCTCATCGACCGGATTGAGTTCGAGGCGGAGCGGAAACCCTCCGGCCCGCAGTCTCGACAGGTCGAGCAGATCAGCAACCAGGCGGTTGAGCCGATCGGCTTCGACGCTGATCGTCTCGGCTCGCTCGTCGCCGTCCTGGGCCATGGCCTCGGCCACGGCCTTGATGGTGGTCAGCGGGGTGCGCAGGTCGTGAGAGACCGACGCCAGCACCGCGTCCTTGAGGCGGTCAGCCGCCTGCAGCGCCGCGACGTTGGCCGTCTCCGCCTCGAGGCGGACCCGCTCGACGCCCAGCGCGGCGTAGTAGCGGAGCGCGGCGAGAAACCGGCGCCGTTTCTGATCGAGGGCAATCGGCCGATCGGCCGCCAGCTCCAGGACGCCGACCACCGCGCCGCCGGCACTGAGTGGCAACCACAGGGTCACCGCCTCGCCAAGGAGTGAATCCGGTTCGGCCGTCTCGGCCAGGCGAACCGTGCCATCCGCCAATCGGGCCGCCGCGAGTCGGTTCTGTACCACCCACGGCACGATTTCGTCAGTGGCCGCCCCCAGGTCGGCGGTGGACGCTCGGATCCGGCACTCGCGGAGCGAGAGGGTGCCCCGGATCATCTCGGCCAGGGCGTTCAAGGCGTCGGCGGCTCGGGGATGCGCCAGCGTCCTGGCGCCGAGGGACGCCAGCCGGTCGACCTCCTCCGTCCGCTGACGCGCCTCCGCCGTTTCGGCGCGGAGGAGATGGACGATCTGGGTGGCCACGCCCCCGACGACCAGGAACGTCACCAGCACGAGCCAATCGAGTGGATCGGCGATCGTGAGGGTGCCGTATGGCTGCAGGAAGAGCCCGTTGAACCCGAGGAACGCCACCCCGGCCAGGATCAGGCCGAGCCCCCGGCCACCGGCGACGCTCGCGGCGAGGACGAGGAGGAGATAGAGGAGCGCCACGTGGGCCTTGTCGAGCCGGCTGCGGACCGCGAGCATCCCGGCCGTCGTCAGCACGAAGATGACGAGCCAGATGCCCCAGTGATTCCACCGGATCCGGATCACGACGCGCTTTCGACTTCCCCCTGCGTGGCAAATCGATACCCGACCCCCGGTTCCGTCCGGATGTACTTCGGCCGCACGGGGTCGGTCTCGAGCTTCCGCCGCAGATTGCCGACGTAGACTCGGAGATACTGCTGGGCATCGCCGAAGGCGCGCCCGGTCCAGACTTCCCGGAACAGCTGGCGATGGGTGAGCGTCTTGCCGGCGTGGCTCATCAGCACCCGGCAGAGTTCCCATTCGATCGGGGTGAGGTGGACCGGCTCCCCGCGCCGGGTAATGACCCGGGCGGCCAAATCCATGACGATTTCGCCGATGGCGAGCCGCGGTTCCGTTGAGGCGCCGCGGGGAACCCGGCGATGGACGGCTCGGGCCCGGGCCTTGAGCTCCGGGGTGCTGAAGGGCTTGGTGACGTAGTCGTCGGCGCCGGCGTCGAGGAGCGCCACCTTCTCGTCATCGGAATCCCGGGCCGAGAGTACCACGATCGGCGCCGCGGACCATTTCCGGATCTCGCGGCACACCTCGATGCCGGCCAGATCCGGCAATCCCAGGTCGAGAATGATCAGGTCGGGTCGTTCGGCGGCGGCCCGGTCGACGCCATCCCGGCCGGTGGCCGCTTCGACCACGCGGACTTGATCGTCTTCGAACGCGTGACGGACGGCCCGGCGGATCTGCGGCTCGTCGTCGACGATCAGCACCGTCTCGAGTGGCACCGGCGCTAGCCCCCTCGTTCCTCGAGAAGCCGGCGGAGGTCGGCCGCGGAAGCCGCCGCCGAAAGGCGGGCCGGAACGTCAGGCTCCTTGGCCAACCTGGCGATCCGGCCGAGCACCGGGAGGTACTCGTTCGATCCTTCCATGGGCGGCGCCACGAGGAGGAAGAAATGCTCGACCGGGGCGCCATCGATGGCACCCCAGTCGACGCCGCCGAGCCGCCGTCCATAGAGAACGCGAAGTCGTTTGACCAGGGGAGTCCGGCAGTGCGGCACGGCCACGCCCCGGCCGATGCCGGTCGAACCGGACTCCTCCCGGTGGCTCAGCATGCGCCGGATCGCGAGTCCGTTCTCGGCGCCCAGACCAAGCAGATCCGCCAGTTCGGACAGAACGGCGGCCCTCGTCGTGCCCATGAGCGACAGGTGAATGTCGGCGGGCTCGAGATGGTCGGCGAGGTTCATGGTGCGGCGGTCGAAGGACGCGGAACCTATGGATGACCGGAACGGTCTGTCAATTCCGCGCTGGCTCCGGCGGGCCGATCTGTCCTCAAACGTGGACACTCTGTCCACAAATCAGGACACTTTTCGGGGGCCTGAGGCGCATTGCCCGGGGGAAACGGGTTGGCACGAAAGACGCGTCGGGGCACCGCGCCGCAGTAGCGCACCCTCAAACGGCGGACCCCCGCCCGGAGGCCCCAATGGCCCACCGACTGTTCTCCCGCAGCGTCGTCCTCAAGTTGGTCGTCGTCCTCTGTTTCCCCCGCGGGGCCTCGGCCCAGGCGTGGCCGGGGGAGTCCAGGACCCAGGCCTGGATGGTCGGGGTGGCCGACCTGGCCGGGCTCCAGTCACCGACCCGTTCGCCGGCGATGGTGGGCGCGGACCTCCTCCTCCTCCACCGTCTCGGCCTCCAGTGGGACGGCGGCGTGAAGCTGAACGGCGTCCAGCGAAAGGCCCGCGGCCCCGACGGAAAGTTCGCCTCGAGCACCTGGGGGCTTTACGTCGAAATGCGCCGGCGGCTGGGCGACCGGCGGGTGGCGCCGTACCTCATCGCCACGTCGGGCCTCGCGAATACCCGGGTCGACTACGAAGCGCAGGTTGACCAGCTCACCTTCCCCGCGGGCACGGACGCGACGACCGCGGTGTTCGGCGGCGGGGTCGGGCTCCGGTTCACCGTGTTCCGGTCGAGCGCTTTCATTGACGTGCAGTACCTGGGGCGGACCACGCCGACGCACGGCAGCGTGGCGTTTCCGGTCCGGCTCGGCCTGAACGTGAACCACTAGACCACGGAGGGTGACGGCCCGGCCGCGCGCCGGGCCGAGCGGGTCGGGCGCGGGGGCGCCGTGGCCGAGGGTTGCGGCGTGGTCGTCATGCATGGCGACAAGGCGACCGTGCGCGCCGACACTGCGATCATGCGCACCGACGTCGGGACCATGCCCGGCGGCCGCGCGATCGTGCCCGGCGACATCGCGATCGTGCCCGGAGACATCGCGATCGTGCCCGGGGGCATCGCGATCGTGCGCAGGGCCATCGTGACCGAGCCCAGCCGCGCCGCGATCATGCCTGCCGACATCGGCATCAGGCCCGGCGCCGTCG
>JBFXAY010000131.1:6668-8436 GCA_050183815.1 Gemmatimonadales bacterium
CATCGTGCCCACCGACATCGCGATCATGCCCATCGGCACCGTCATCGGGCCCACCGACATCGCGATCATGCCCATCGGCATCGGCATCGTGCCCGGCGACATCGTGCGCGTGCTCATGGGCAGGGCCATTCGGCCCGCCGACCCCGTCGTCGGGCATGGGAGTACCGACACCCGGCTTGCCGGCGGCGGCACCAGATCTGTCTCCAAAAGAGGACACCAGGTGTCCTCAGGAGTGGACACTTTTCGGCCCAGGGGCTCCGGCGCGACGATCGATCCCGCCGCCGGCCGCCGCTCCGATCGGAAGCCGGCGGCCGGCTCGTCCGGGCCGGCGACCGGGGGTCCCGACCGGGACGCCAACCCGGCGGTCCGGACCCCTGTTCGCCGCGCCCGCGGCCGGGTTCGTTTTCCGAGGGGAAGCAACCGTTAGGCAGCGCATCGACACGGCGTCGCCCGGCCCCCGCCGGCCGCGGCGGTCCGCCCGCCCGAACGGCGGCGTTGCGCCGACGCCGAAACCCGGCGACGGCGTCACCGCCGGCCGATGCTCGGCGCGGGGCTGGCACGAATTGCGCGTGGGGCCCTGATTCCGTCGGGGGCGCGTCCACGGCTGGAGGGCCGTATGCACGCAATCGTTCGGAACCAACTCGCACGGGGCAAGGCCGCGCTGGCGTTCGCGTCGACCACCCCCACCACCGACCCGGGTGTGCAGTTGCTGGTGGGTCAGCTCACGTCGGCGCTGGGAGACGGCGAGGCCCTGACCCGGGCCCGCGGCGAGGCCGACAACCAGGCGCAGATTTCCCGGGTCCTGCGGGAGCAGCTCAAGTCGCGGCTCCGGCGGACACTGCTCCGGGCGCTGAGCCAGGCCGGGCTCGCCGCCGCGGAGGACAACGCGGCGCTCCTCGAGGAGTTCTCTCCCATCAGTCCGCGGCTCTCGGCCATCGAGTTCCTGGCGGCGGCCCGGTCGCTCGCCGCGGCGGCGCGGACCAACCTCGACGTGCTGCTGCCGTTCGGGGTGACCCAGGCCACCGTGGACGAGACCGACCAGCTGATCGCCGAACTCGCGGGGCTCGATACCCGGGCCGCCGAGGGGCGCCGGGTGCGGGCGCAGGCCCGGCTCGATCTGGACCGGGCGGGGCACCGGGTGATGGATCTGGTGACCCGGCTCGACGCGCTCTACCGGCACCAGTTCGCCACCGATCCCACCCGGACCGAGGCGTGGATCCTGGCCGTCGGGTCGAGCGGGCCGATCCGGCGAAACAGCCGGCGGCCGGAGGCCGAGGGTCAGGCGACCGACCCCGTGGCCGACGCCGGGACGGGCGGGCCGGCCGGTCTGTTGCCGGCGCCGGCCGACGCCCCCGCCCCGCCGGCCGACCCGGCCGGAGGTGAGCTGGCGGCGTGAGAATCGGTGACCCGAACCCCACGGCGGGCGGGTGGGCCGCCGTGGGACGGTTCGGGCCGTCTAACCGGGGAGGCGAGCCATGCAGGCACTGGTTCTGAGCGGTGGGAACATCAAGGGGGCGTTCCAGGCGGGGGCCATCGGGGCCCTGCTCCGCACCGGGCTTCGGCCCGGCATCATCACCGGGATTTCCGTCGGGGCGCTCAATGGGGCGTTCCTGGTGAGCCGGGCCGCCCGGTCCGCCGCGGCGAACGGCGGGGTGCCGGACTGGCCCGCGGTGGGCGAGGCGTTGGTGGCGTTCTGGCGGGAGCGAATCACCGGGCCCGAGCAGCTGCTCGTTCGGCGGAACGCGTTCGACCTGGGATGGCGGCTCCT
>JBFXAY010000132.1:0-8266 GCA_050183815.1 Gemmatimonadales bacterium
GGGGGACAACATCCAGATGAAGATCGAGCTGATTACGCCGATCGCGATGGATGAGGGGCTTCGGTTCGCGATCCGCGAGGGCGGCCGGACGGTCGGCGCGGGCGTCGTCACCAAGATCATCAAGTAGCACCGAACCGGCCGGACCGGAGGAGCAGGACAGATGCCGAGAGAGAACATCATTCTCGAGTGCACCGAGTGTAAGGAACGGAACTACTTCACCGACAAGAACCGCCGGAACCATCCGGAGCGGGTCGAGCGGCGGAAGTTCTGTCCGCGGTGTAACACGCACCGGACGCACAAGGAAACGAAGTAGTCATGGAACAGGTTCAGCCGGCGGAATCGTCGAACAAGCTGGTGGGTGGCCTCCGGGGCACCCGCCAGTTCCTGCTCGACGTCCAGGCCGAAATGCGGAAGGTCACCTGGCCGACCCGGGAAGAACTCATCGACGCCACCAAGCGGGTGCTGCTCATGACGGTGGCCATCGGCACCGTGATCGGACTGCTCGACCTGGCGCTCAAGAAGATTCTGGTTGACGGCGTCGCGGCGCTGACGCGGTAACGACATGGACTACCGCTGGTACGCGATCCAGGTCACCGCCGGCCACGAGAACAAGGTCAAGGGCCTCCTGCTGCGCCGGATCGAGGAAGATCCTCGCCCGGCCGAGCAGAAGTTGGTCCGTCAGGCGCTCGTGCCGGTGCAGGAGGCGATCGAGATCAAGAACGGGAAGAAGGTCCTGGTCGAGCGGAAGCTCTACCCGGGCTACGTCCTGGTCGAGACCACGATGAGCCAGGAGGCCCAGCACCTGGTCAACAGCGTGCAGGGTGTGATCAAGTTCGTCGGTACGGGCAAGATGCCCCAGGCCATCCGGCAGGAAGAGGTCAACCGGCTCCTCGGGATCGTCGAGGAAACCGCCGAGGCGGGCCCGAAGGAGGACATCCCCTTCATGGTCGGTCAGGCGGTCGAGATCACCGACGGTCCCTTCTCCGACTTCAGCGGCACGGTCGAGGAGGTGCTGGCGGACAAGGGCAAGGTCAAGGTGTCGGTGTCGCTCTTCGGGCGGCCGACCACGGTCGAGCTGGACTACCTCCAGTTGCGCGGCCACTAGATCGCAGGACCCCCGCGACCGCGCGGGTAATCGCGGCAGGCACGGACGGCCCGACAGGGTCTTCCGCCTTCACCCGGAGCAGTACCGCGGCCGCCGTCGGCAACCGACGGAGGGTCCCGGCAGGGTGGAGGTCACCGTTACGAGGGAGGCATGGCTAAGAAAGTCGTTGCGATGGTCAAACTCCAGTGTCCCGCTGGAGCGGCCAATCCGGCACCCCCCGTGGGTACCGCGTTGGGTCCGCAAGGCGTGAACATCATGGAGTTCTGCAAGCAGTTCAACGCCAGGACGCAGTCGCAGGCCGGGATGATCATTCCGGTCGTCGTGACCGTGTACCAGGACCGCACCTTCACGTTCATCACCAAGACGCCGCCCGCGGCCAACCTCCTGCTCAAGGAGGCCGGCATCGACAAGGGCAGCGCCCAGCCGAACCGGAACAAGGTCGGCAAGGTGACGCGGGCTCAGCTCAAGAAGATCGCCGAGCTCAAGATGAACGACCTCAACGCCACCGAGATCGAGGCCGCCATGCGGATGATGGCGGGCACCGCCCGGTCGATGGGGCTGGAGGTAGCGGACTGATGGCAACCGCGAGCAAGAAGTTTTCCGCGGCCCTGGCCAAGGTGGACCGGACGCGGCAGTACGAGATCCCGGACGCCGTCAAGCTGGTGAAGGCGTCGTCGTTCGCCAAGTTCAACGAAACCGTCGACGTCGCGGTGCGGCTCGGGGTCGACCCCCGGCATGCCGACCAGGTGGTCCGGGGTACGGTGGTGCTGCCCCACGGGACGGGCAAGTCGGTTCGGGTCCTGGTCATCACCCAGGGCGACCGGGTCAAGGATGCCCAGGCGGCCGGCGCCGACTTCGTCGGGATCGAGTTCGTCCAGAAGCTCAAGGACGGCTGGCTCGACTGCGACGTGATCGTCGCCACGCCTGATGTGATGGGCCAGCTCGGTACCCTCGGCAAGATCCTCGGCCCCCGCGGCCTGATGCCGAATCCGAAGGCCGGTACGGTCACGATGGACGTCGGCCGGGCGGTCAAGGAGATCAAGGCCGGTAAGATCGAGTTCCGGGTCGACAAGACCGGGAACGTGCACGCCCCGATCGGCAAAGTGTCGTTCACCGAGCAGCAGCTCGAGGAGAACCTCAAGGCCTTCATGGACACCATCGTGAAAGCCAAGCCGTCGGCGGCCAAGGGCGTCTACCTCCGCTCGGCCACCGTGTCGAGCACCATGGGGCCGGGCGTCCGGCTGGATACGGCGGTGTACCGATGAGCAAGGGCAAGCGACAGGAAATGGTCGAAACCCTGACCACCGCGGTCCAGGGGTCGGTTTCGAACATCTATTTGACGGACTTCGCGGGGCTCGATGTCGCGAAGATGACGGATCTCCGCCGCCGGCTCCGGCAGGCGGGGGCGCGCTACGTGGTGGTCAAGAACACCCTGGCGCAGCGGGCGCTGGCGGCCAGTCAGGTCGCCGGGCTCGACGAACACCTGGCGGGACCCACCGGGCTGGTGCTGGCCGGCAAGGATCCCCTGGCGGCGGCAAAGGTGCTTGGGCAGTTCGCCAAGGAGCATCAGAAGCCGTCGGTCAAGATCGGCCTGGTCGACGGCAAGACCGTCGATGCGGCCTACATCAAGCGCCTGGGCGAACTGCCCTCGCGCGACGAGTTGCTGGGTCAGTTCGCGGGTTGCCTCAACGGTGTTCTCTATCAGGTGGTTGGCGCCCTCGAGGCGCTCAAGGACAAGCGTCAAGCTGAATCGGCTTCCTAAGGGAGCGGGAGAATCAATACAATGTCGACGATGACGAACGAGCAGATCCTCGAGGCGATTGGCAGCAAGACCGTGGTCGAACTGGCCGAGCTGATCGACGCCTTCAAGACCAAGTTCAACGTGTCCGTGGTGGCCGCGGCTGCCCCGGCGGGCGCCGGCGGCGCGGCGGCGCCGGCGGCCGAAGAGCAGACCGAGTTCTCGGTCATCCTGAAGGATGGCGGGGCCAAGAAGATCCAGGTCATCAAGGTGATCCGCGAGATCGTCTCGGGCCTGGGCCTCAAGGAAGCCAAGGACATCGTGGATGGCGCGCCGAAGACGATCAAGGAAGGCGCCACCAAGGCCGAGGCCGAAGAGATCAAGAAGAAGCTCGAAGAGCAGGGCGCATCCGTCGAACTGAAGTAGGGGTCTGGCGAGCGGTCCGCCGGCGCGGCGGACCGACCCAACCCTGCTTCAGTGAGGCGACATGCGCGATTGCGTCGTAGCTCGAATTTTCGTATTCCAGGCCGACTGCGGGGCGTTCCGTTCTTCGGAACGGCGGCCCCGCGGAGGCGTGGCTTTTTCCCGTTATCCGGAGTGTTCCGGTCGGCATTCGGCCGACGCGGGGCGTTGCGGGTCCGGGCACCGAGGTAAGCGATGATTCAAACCCGTCCGGTCATCTCGTTCTCCAAGCGCGAAAGCGCGATGCCGATGCCGCACCTGCTGGATATCCAGACCAGGGCGTTCTCGGCGTTGCTCAACCCCGACGACATCGAGGGCGACCGGCAGGATGTGTCGCTCGAACGGGTCTTTCGCGATCTCTTCCCGATCACCGACGTGAACGGGAAATACGAGCTCGATTTCAAGAGCTACTCGCTGGGCGAGCCGAAGTACTCCGTCGAGGAGTGCATCGAGCGCGACATGACCTATGCCGCGCCGCTCAAGGCCAAGCTCGCCCTCAACGTCTTCGAGGACGTCGACGGCCAGCGCCGGCTCAAGAACCAGATCGAGCGCGAGGTCTACCTCGGCGAGCTGCCGATCATGACCCCCCTCGGCACCTTCGTGATCAACGGGGCCGAGCGGGTCGTGGTGAGCCAGCTGCACCGGTCGCCCGGCGTGGTCTTCGAAGAGGAGACCCACCCGAACGGCCAGCTGCTCTACTCGGCCCGGATCATCCCGTTCCGGGGCTCCTGGGTCGAGTTCACGATCGACATCCACGATGTGATCTACGTTCACATCGACAAGAAGAAGAAGTTCCCGGCTACGGCACTGCTCCGGGCCTTCGGGTACGGCAACAATGCCGACATCCTGAAGCTCTTCTTCGCGACCAAGACGATCAGCATCGCGGGCAAGCTCGAGGCCCGTCAGGAGCGGCGTGAGGTCGTCGGGGCCCTGCTCGCCGCGGACGTGCCCGATCCGGAGAATCCGGGCGGCGATCCGCTCGGCCGCCTGGGCGACGAGCTCACCCCGGACCGGCTCAACGCGATGCGCCACGTCGGGGTCAAGGAAGTCGTGGTGTTCGCCGGCTACACCTCGCTGGATCTCCGCGAGGACGAGCAGCCGACGACCACGCGGGATCGGCACGTGCCCCAGCTGGCCTTCGACGCGGCCGATCCGGCCACCGGCGAAGTCGTGGCCGAGGCCGGCGCCGAGCTGACGGACAAGCTGCGGAAGAAGTTCCTCGATGCCGGCATCAGCCGGGTCGACGTCCTGCTGCCGCCCGGCCGGTCCGAGTCTCCGCTGATCAAGAACACCCTGGCCAAGGATCCGACCAAGGACGAAACCGAGGCGCTGCAGCAGATCTACTCGCTGCTCCGGCCCGGTGACGCTCCGAACCTCGAGACCGCCCGGGCCCAGCTCCAGCGGCTCTTCTTCAATCCGAAGCGCTACGATCTCGGCCGGGTGGGCCGGTACAAGATCAATCACCGGCTCGGTCTCAAGACCGACATGAACCATACCGTCCTGACCGAGGACGATTTCATCGCCATCGTGCGGTATCTGATCGACCTGCACGACGACCGGGGCCACACCGACGACATCGACCATCTCGGCAATCGCCGGATCCGGTCGGTAGGCGAGTTGATCGCCAACCAGTTCTCGGTCGGCCTGTCCCGGATGGCACGCCTGGTCAAGGAGCGGATGAGCATCAACTCCGATCCGGAGAAGATCTCGCTCGACGACCTGGTCAACGCCCGGACCGTGAGTGCGGTCATCCAGGCGTTCTTCGGGTCGAGCCAGCTCTCGCAGTTCATGGACCAGACGAACCCGCTGGCGGAGCTCACCAACAAGCGGCGGCTCTCGGCCCTCGGCCCGGGCGGTCTGACCCGGGAGCGCGCGGGCTTCGAAGTCCGCGACGTGCACTACTCGCAGTACGGCCGGATGTGCCCGATCGAGACGCCGGAAGGTCCGAACATCGGCCTCATCACGAGCCTGGCGACGTTTGCCCGGATCAACGAACTCGGCTTCATCGAGACGCCCTACCGGGTGGTCAAGGACGGCCGGGTCACCGACGAGTACCGGTGGCTGTCGGCGAGCGAGGAAGAGGGCTATGCGGTGGCTCAGGCCAACACCGCGGTGGACAAGGACGGCAAGTTCACCGAGTCGATGGTGCTCTGCCGGCGGGGTGACGACTATCCGCTGCTGACGCCGTCGCGGATCGACTTCATGGACGTGAGTCCGGAGCAGCTGGTCTCGATCGCGGCGGCCCTGATCCCGTTCCTCGAGCACGACGACGCGAACCGTGCGCTCATGGGCTCGAACATGCAGCGGCAGGCGGTCCCGCTCCTCTTCCCGGATGCCCCGACCGTGGGCACCGGGCTCGAGGCCAAGGTCGCCTCCGACTCGGGGGCCGTCATCTCGGCCCGGCGGGCCGGCGTGGTGACCCGGGTCACCGCGGACGAGATCATCGTCGACTGCGGGACCGACGGCGCCACCGACGTGCCGCTCGCGCGGCTGGCCCAGGTGGACCGGTACCGGGTCAAGAAGTTCTGGCGCACCAACCAGGACACGGCCATCAACCAGCGGCCGCTCGTCCAGGTGGGCGATCAGGTCGGGCAGGGGCAGGTCATCGCCGATGGACCGGGCACCGAGCATGGTGAGCTGGCCCTGGGCGGCAACGTGACCGTGGCCTTCATGCCGTGGTACGGACACAACTTCGAGGACGCGATCATCCTCTCCGAGCGGCTGGTCAAGGACGACGTCTACTCGTCGATCCACATCCAGGAGCTCGAACTCCACGTTCGCGACACCAAGCGCGGCCAGGAGGAAATCACCCGGGAAATCCCCAACGTCTCCGATGAGGCGCTGGTGGATCTCGACGAGCGGGGGATCATCCGGATCGGCGCCCACGTGAAGCCGGGCGACATCCTCGTCGGCAAGATCACCCCGAAGGGCGAGACCGAGCTCTCGCCCGAAGAGAAGCTCCTCACGGCCATCTTCGGCGAAAAGGCCAAGGACGTGAAGGACAGCTCGCTCAAGGTGCCGCCCGGCATGAAGGGCACGGTGATCGACGTCAAGATCTTCTCGCGGGTCGAGGATCAGGTCGTCGAGAAGGACCGCGGCGAGCGGATCGGCGAGGTCCGGCGGATCGAGCATGAGGAGAAGAGCCGGATCAACGACGTCATGGTGAGCGAGCTCAAGGAGCTGCTGGCCGGCCAGGACGTGGCCCTGATGCTCAAGGCCGGTACCGTGGAGGAGTTCCTCCCGGCCGGGACCAAGCTGACGGCCGCGGGCCTCGCGGACATCGACCTCCACGACGTCGACCTCAAGACGCTCCGGCTCGCCAACAAGGGTGCCAACGAGCGGGTCCGCCTCACCATCGATTCGGCCGCGCGGGAGCGGGCCAAGGTCGAGGAAAAGGCCGAGGATCAGATCGACAAGATCCTCCAGCCGGACGAGCTGCCTCCCGGCGTCATCCAGCTGGTCAAGGTCTATCTCGGCGAGAAGCGGAAGATCTCCGTCGGCGACAAGATGGCGGGGCGCCACGGCAACAAGGGTATCGTGGCCCGGATCGTCCCTGAGGAGGATATGCCGTTCCTCCCCGATGGGAGCCCGGTGGACATCGTGCTCAACCCGCTCGGCGTTCCGAGCCGGATGAACGTGGGTCAGATCCTCGAGACCCACCTCGGCTGGTGTGCCCGGATTCTCGGGTTCAAGGCCAAGACGCCGGTGTTCCGCGGTGCCGACGAGGGCGAGATCGGGCTCCTCCTCCGCCTCGCGGGTCTCCACTGGGCGGGCGAGTCGCTCAACCTCAAGGTCAAGGGCCCGGCGCCGTCGGTCGAAGTGGTGCGGACCCTGGCGACGGACCTGTCGCGCCTCAAACTGACGAAGAAGAACCTCGCGGAAGCCGGCATTGCCGAGCTGATGCACGACGGCGTGTCGGCCTCGACGCGGAAACTCGGCGACGAGGTGAAGGCATTCCTGGCCGCCGCCGCCACGGAACTGGCGGGGCGGGAGCAGGCCAACCGGGCCCACGAAGTCGCCGCCCATCGGGCCGCGCTCGAGGGGGCCGAGGGCGCCCGGAAGAAGGAACTCGAGGCGGCCATCAAGGGGCTCGAGGGGAAGGGCAGCGGCGAGGCGGAGCTGCTCACCGATGCCGGCCTGCCGGAACTCGCGGCGATCGTCGGCGGCAAGGCGACGGCGGAAACGATCGGCGCGGCCGCGGATGCGGTGATCCGGCGCGCGGGTCTGACCCCGGGTGGCAAGGTCCGCCTCCGGGACGGCCGGACCGGCCAGTCGTTCGAGAGCGACGTGACCGTGGGCACGATCTACATGCTCAAGCTCTCGCACCTGGTCGACGACAAGATCCACGCGCGGTCCATCGGACCGTACTCGCTCGTCACCCAGCAGCCGCTTGCCGGCAAGGCCCAGTTCGGCGGCCAGCGGTTCGGTGAAATGGAAGTCTGGGCGCTCGAGGCCTACGGCGCGGCCCATCTCCTCCAGGAGATGCTCACCGTCAAGTCGGACGACGTGAACGGCCGCAGCAAGGTCTACGAGTCGATCGTGAAGGGCCAGAACCTGCCCGAACCGGGGATTCCGGAGTCCTTCAACGTGCTCGTCAAGGAACTGCAGGCGCTCGGCCTCAAGGTCACCTTGGGGGCAACCGCGGAAGGTGAGGAGTAACGCACCATGATTGATTTTCGAAGCGGACGCGAGCCGAAGAGCTCGAGTTTCGACTACATCGCCATCCGGATCGCCTCCCCCGAGGAGATTCGGGGCCCCCGCGATCCCAAGGAGCGCGAGCGCCTCGAGCTCCAGGGGCTCAGGAGCTGGTGGTCCTGGGGCGAGGTGACCAAGCCGGAGACCATCAACTACCGGTCCTTCAAGCCGGAACGGGACGGTCTCTTCTGCGAGCGCATCTTCGGTCCGGTCAAGGACTGGGAATGTCAGTGCGGCTGGTACAAGCGGAGCCGGTCCCGGGGCGG
>JBFXAY010000133.1:0-7963 GCA_050183815.1 Gemmatimonadales bacterium
CCGTGCTGTCCACCCACCTGATGGAGGTGGTCCGCCAGCATTCGGCCGATCTGCTCACCAGGCAGCACACCCGCGAACTGCTCGACGGGATCAAGGAAAGCCACCCGGCGCTGGTGGACGACGTGGTCCCGGGCAAACTCTCCCTCGGGACGGTCCATCGGGTGCTCCAGCGGCTTCTCAAGGAAGGGCTGCCGATCCGCGACCTGGTCTCGATCCTCGAGGCGCTGTCCGACGCGGCCGATCAGACGAAGGACCCGGAGACCCTCACCGAACACGTCCGGCGCGCCCTCGGCTCGGTGATCCTCCAGTTGTTCCAGCAGGCCGATGGCAGCATCCGCGGCGTCACCGTCGGGCCCCGGCTCGAAGCCGCCCTGATGCAGCTCTTCAGCCCCCGGCCGGCCCGGGACGGAGCCCGGACGATGGACCCCGACGAGCTCACCGACGCGCTCCGCCGGCTCAACGACCTTGTCACCAACCACCGGCGCGACGGCCAGTGGCCGGTGCTGATCGCGCCGCCGAGCCTCCGGGTCGGGATCCGGCGCCTGATCGAGCCGGTGCTGCCGCAGGTGCCGGTACTCTCGTTAGGCGAACTGCCCACGCAGGCGCCGATCCTCAGCCTCGCCACCTGGGAGGTGAGCCGTGCCGGTTAGGACCTTCGTCGGCGGCAACGTGGCCGTGCTCATGCGCCAGGCCCAGACGGCCATCGGCGCCGACGCCGTGATTCTCCACGTCCGCCGCCTCCGGACCGCGGCGGGCCTCCAGTTCGAGGTGGCCGCGGCCGATCCGGCCTCCGCCGCCCGGCCGGAACTGCTGGTCCGTTCGGCGCCCCTCGCCGCGCTCGAATTGATGGTGCCGGCGCAGCCGGACTCGGGCCCGCTGGTGATCGCCCTCGTGGGGCCGACCGGTGGCGGGAAGACCACGACCCTCGCGAAACTCGCCACCCACCCGCGCGTCTTCGGGACCCGGCAGGTCGGCCTCCTGTCGCTCGATACCTATCGGATCGGCGCGATCGAACAGCTCCGGACGTATGCCGAGATCGCCCGCTTGCCGATGCAGGTCGCCTATGGTCAGGAGGACCTGGCCCGGGCCCGAACCGCGCTGGTGGGATGCGACGTCATCCTGGTCGACACCCCCGGCCGGAGCCCGCGCCAGCGGCTCGACCGCGAATTCACCGCCGAACTGCTCCGGGGGCTCGAACCGCGCGAGATCCATCTCGTCCTCCCGGCCGGCATGGCGCGGCATCTCGCCAAGAACGCGGCTCGGGATCACGCGAACCTCCGGCCGACCCACCTCCTCGTCACCAAGTGCGACGAGGCACCGGACGAAGCCGGCGTGTTCGAGACGGCGGCGGACCTCGGCCTGCCGGTCCGGTGGCAGACCGACGGCCAGGAGGTGCCGTTCGACCTCCAGTCGGCCGAGCCGGCGCTCACGGCCGTGCGGCTGAGCCGCCGCAGCGCGGCCGAGATGGCGGGGGCCGGCGCATGACCGACCAGGCGAGAGAACTCCGCGCGCTGGCGCAGGGAGCCCCGGTCGCTCCGACGGACGAGGTCGGCACGCCGGTGTACGTCGTCGCCAGCGGCAAAGGCGGGGTCGGGAAGTCGGTCCTCGCGACGCTGCTGGCGGACGGGTTCGCCGCGGCTGGCGCCCGGGTGTTGCTGGTGGACGGGGCCCAGAACCTCGGCCACCTCAACGTGCTCACCGGGGTTGCGGTCGGCGGGCGCCTCGAACAGGTGCTTCGGGGTGAGACGGATCCGGCGTCGCTGGTCGTGCCGGTGACCGAGCGCCTCTGGCTTCTGCCGAGCGACTCGGGGGCGGAAGCCCTCTACGCGCTGCCGGCCGTGGATCAGGCCCGGCTCCACCACCGCCTCGCGGCACTCTACGCCGACTACGACCTGATCGTGGTGGACGCGGGCGCCGGCATCGAGACGGTCATTCGACTGGCCACGATGGGCGGCACCCGCGTGGTCCTGGTGACGGTGCCCGAGGTGGCCGCCCTCACCGATTCCTATGCGGTCATCAAACTGGTTCACGCCCAGCTCCCGGGACTGCCGATCGACGTCGTCGTCAATCGCGCGGTGGATCCCGAGGAAGTCCCCCGGGCGTTCGAGCGGCTCTCCGTGGCCGCCGGCCGGTTTCTCGGACGCCAACTCAACCTTCTCGGCGGGATCAGCGAGGCACCCGGGCTGCGCGAAGCGATGCGCCGCCCCGGCGGGCTCTTCTCGGATCTCCGGCTCGAGGGACTCAGGCGGGAGGTACGTGCAATGAGCAAGACGCTCGCTCGGAGCGACGGCTCGGCCTCGGTCGCGGCGGGAGGTGCGGCATGACCGCCGTGACCGACGCGCTCTGGCAACGTTACAGCAAGGACCGCGATCCGGACGCCCGGGCGCAGCTCCTCGACCGCTACCTCGGCCTGGTGCACCACTGCGCTCGCGACATGGCCGGGCGGGTCGGTCACGCGGTCGAGTTCGACGATCTGCTCGGCGCCGGAACGCTTGGCCTGGTGCAGGCGCTCGAAGGCTTCGACCTGAGCCGGGGCCTCGCCTTCAGCACCTACGCGATGCGCCGGATTCGGGGGGCCATTCTCGACGAGCTCCGCAGCCGCGACTGGCGGCCCCGGAGTGTCCGCACCAAGGGCCGCGCCATGGCCGCCGTCGTCTCGGCGCTGGAACTTCGGTTCGGGCGGCCGCCCGGCCCGGAGGAAGTGGCCCGGGCGATGGGGATCGATCTCGAGACCTACTTCCGGATGAAGGAGGACGTCGACGGCGGCATCATGGTCTCCCTCGCGGGCAACGTGGCCCGCGGTGGAGACGACGCGCTCCGGCTGGAGGAAACGCTGGCCGATCCGACCGGCGGCGAAGGCTTCGACGAGGTCGGCCGCACCGAGACGTTCGATCGCCTCAAGGTGGCGATTCGCCATCTGCCGCCTCGGGAGCGGACCGTCCTGTCGCTCTACTACTACGAAGAGCTCAACCTCAAGCAGATCGCCGAGGTGCTCCACGTGACGGAGTCGCGGGTGAGCCAGATCCGGACCCAGGCCCTGAAGCGGCTCCGGGAACAACAGGTCATGCGCGCGGAGGACCTGTGAACCGGCAGCTCTGGAAGGCGGTCGGCGGAACGGTCTTCGTCCTCGGCGGCGTGTCGTTCGTCACGGCCTCCCGGGAAAGCCTGGAGCGCGCCGGCGCCGGTGCCATGGCGGCGGCGGGGTGGGCGGAGCGGACCCTGGCCGGCCTCAGCTGGCCGGTCATCGCCGGGCTCGCGGTGGGCGCCGTGGCGATCGGCGCCCTGCAGACGATCCGCCGCCGCCGCCCGCGGTCCGGGTTCGGAGAACCCTGGCGCACGGTGATCGAAATGAACCGCTCGGGCCGGAACGCCGCCCAGATCGCCCAGGCCACCGGCGTCTCACATGACGCGGTGCGGATCATGCTGTCCCCCATCGCTCCGGACGAGACCCGGTCACCGGGCAAGTCCTTCCGGTCATCTTCGCCGGGCGGGAGCGACCGCGGTCCGGGGACCCCGCCAGGGCGCGAGTCGTGAAGCCGTTGGCCGGGCGCGAGTTGGCCCGCTGCGGGTCGCCGCCGGCGCCCCGGCACATCGGTTGCCCGACCGGGATCGGAGGAGGTGACCGATGATCACGTTTTCCGGTCTGCTCACGGCGGCGCGCACGCTGTCCTATTACTCGCGCCGCCAGGAGATCACCGCGAACAATCTCGCCAACGCGACGACCGCCGGCTTCAAGGCCGACCGGATCGTGGCGCACCGGCCCGGCGACCTCGAGTCGCCGATTCCGGTCGCGGCCACCGATCTGTCGCAGGGCGCCCTCCGCCTCACCGGGCGGCCGCTCGACATCGCCCTCGAAGGCCAGGGCTTCCTCGTCGTCGACACGCCGCAGGGCGAGCGCCTGACGCGGGGCGGCAGCCTCCGCCTCGACGGTGCCGGCATCCTCGTTACCGACGACGGCAGCCCCGTGCTCGGCGAACAGGGGCCCATTGCGCTGACCGGCAGCCGGATCGAGATCGCGCCGGATGGGACGGTCACCGACGACGGCGTGGCCGTGGACACGCTCCGGCTGGTTCAGCTCGACGATTGTGGCCAGCTCCTCAAGGAAGGCACCAGCCGGTACCAGACGGCCGCCGAGCCGGTCCGGGCGACCGGCACCATGGTTCGCCAGGGCCAGCTCGAGGAAGCCAACCTCGATTCGATCGGCGGTATGGTATCGCTGGTCGAGATCCAGCGCGCCTACGCCGCGAGCGTCACGACGCTGCGCACCATGGACGGCGTCCTCGGCAGCGTCACCACCGACGTCGCCCGCGTCTGATCCGCGTCACTCTACTGAAGGAGTCCCGATGAATCCCGCCCTTCGCACCTCGGCCAGCGGCATGATCGCCCAGCAGCGGATGATCGACGTCATCGCCAACAACCTGGCCAACGTGAACACGACGGCGTTCAAGCGGAGCCGGGCCGCGTTCGAGGACGTCCTCTACGAAACCCTGCAGGGCGAGTCGCTCGTCAACTACCAGAGCAACGAGACCGTGGCGCCGGTCCAGGTGGGCAAGGGCGTTCGGGTGGCCAACGTGCTCCGGTTCCACCAGCAGGGGAGCCTCGCGCAGACCGGCCGGCCGTTCGACCTCGCCATCGAGGGCGACGGCTTCTTCCAGATCCAGCGCCCCGACGGCGGGCTCGGCTACACGCGCGACGGCAGCTTCACGTTGTCCAACACCGGGGCGCTCGTCACCGGCAACGGTTATCTGCTCCAGCCCGGCATCACCATCCCCGCCGACGCCTCCGAGGTCACCATCTCGCCCGACGGCATCGTGGCCGTCCGGACCGGCGAAGTCGGCTCGGCGCCGGTCGAGATCGGCCGGATCGAACTGGTCCGGTTCGCCAACACCACCGGCCTCGAGAGTCTGGGCGAGAACCTCTACGCCGAGACGATCGCGAGCGGGCAGCCGATCACGGGCCAGGCCCAGGAAGCCGGATTCGGCCGGCTGGTGCAGGGCGCCCTCGAGTCGAGCAACGTCGAAATCGTCGTCGAGATGACCGACATGATCGCGGCCCAGCGGGCCTACGAGATCAACGCCAAGGCGATCCGGGCCACCGACGACATGATGCAGAGCACCAATGACCTGGTGCGGTGAACTCGCCCTCCTCGCCGCCGCGTTAGGCGGCGAGCTGCCCGAGGCGGTCGTCGACCGGGTCCGGGACGCCGTTGCGGCGACCTGGGCGGTGGCCGCGGACCGGGTCGTGGTCGAATGGGGCCGGATTCCGGACGACCTCGCGGTCGCCGACAGCGCGTCGGTCCGGCTCCTCGGGACCGGGCGGGGCGGCCGGTTCGTCGCGGCGATCCGGACGGGATCGGGCGAAACCGCGCTCGCCTTCCGGGCCGGCATCCGGGAAACGACCTGGGTGGCCGCGCGGGCGCTGCCGATGGGCCGGCGGCTCGAGGCCGCCGACGTCCAGCCCGGCGAGCGCGTCGTGTGGGGTCCTGCGGCCGAGGCCGGCAACCCGGTCGGGTGGGAACTCCGGCGGAATCTCCGGGCGGGTGAACCGCTGGTGCCGCCGGTCGTGGCGGAGCCGCCGCTGGTGGAGGTCGGTGACGAGGTCAGCCTCGTCTGGGAACGGCCGGGATTCCGGGTGGTGCGGACCGGCCTCGCCACCAGCCGCGCCCGGCGCGGCGAACGGGTCGCCCTCCGGGACGAGCGGACCGGCGACCAACTCTACGGCATCGTAACCGGCCCGGGTACGGCCCGGATCGAAGGGAAGGGAATCCGATGAGACAGCTGCTCGCGCTGCTCGCCCTCGGGGCGGCGGCCGTTCCTCTCGCCGCGCAGGCACCGCCGGCGGCCGCGGCCGACAGCGCCGCGGCGCAACCGCCTGCGCCGCCGCCACCGCCGCCCCGAGCGGGCTGGCTGTCCGACCGCCTGCCGCTCCGGGTGGGCGATCTCCTCACGGTCGTCGTGGATGAAGCCACGGCCGCCAGCGAGCGGGTCTCGATCACCGCGTCCGCCGACCGCAGCCAGCGCGCCAGACTCGGCATCGGCATCGACGAGGCCGTCCGCCTCGGCCCGGCCAAGGACTTCAGTACCGGGATGCAGAACGCGTCGAGCGACATCGGCGAGAGCGGCCGCCGGGGCCAGCTCACCGCGGTCCTGACGGTCCGGGTGACCGGCATCGACGCCCTCGGGATGGCGACCATCGAAGGCACCAAGAGCGTGGTCGTCGACGGCCGGACCCAACTCGTGCAGCTCAAGGGACTCGTCCGGGCCGAGGACGTCTCGCCCAGCAATCTGGTCTCGTCGGCCCGGGTGGCCGACGCGGTGATCACCTATCAGGGGAAGAAGATCGGACCGCGCTCGGGGATCCTGGGCAAGCTGCTTTCGATCTTCTGGCCGTGAGGCACGTCATGGAGCAGGTCGGCTCTTCCCGTCTGGCGGTGGCGATGCGGCTCCTGCTGCTCGCGATTCTCGGACTGATCCTGGCCGTCGGCAGCCTGCGCGCGCAGCAGCCCGCGCGGATCGCGGACCTGACGGTCCACCAGGGCGTCGTGCCGCGGCGGCTGGTCGGCTATGGCCTCGTCGTCGGTCTCGACGGGTCGGGCGACCGGAGTTTCGGGTCGCAGACATCGAGCTCGATGACCGTCCGGTCGGTCATCAATCTGCTGCGGCGTTTCAACGTCGAAGTGCCGCCGGAGCAGCTCCGGCTGCGGAACGTGGCGGCGGTGCTGGTCACGGCCGAGTTCTCGCCGTTCCTGCGCCCCGGGGGCCGGTTCGAAGTGCAGGTCGCCGCGATGGGCGACGCCACGTCGCTCCGCGGCGGCGTTCTCTGGATGACGCCGCTCGTCGCCGATCCGAATCAGCCGCCGCTCGCGACCGCACAGGGGCCGCTGCTCGTCACGACCGACGGCACCGGCCGGATCAGCGCCCGGCAGGGCAACTCCGGCCGGATCGCCGAGGGCGGCGTGCTCGAAGTCGATCAGCCGGCCGTGGCACCCTCGGGACCGCCCCGGCTGGCGCTCCGCCACCCCGATCTCAGAACCGCGAGCCGGATCGCGGCCGCGATCAAGGCGGCCAATGGCGACAGCGCCGCCCGGGCCGAAGACCCCGGGAGCATCCTGCTCAACCCGGGGCAGCAAAGTGCCGATAGTCTCAGTGCGTGGCTCGCGGCCATCGACACCATCCCGGTGACGGTGCTGGAAACCCCGCGGATCGTGATCGATTCCCGGGACGGCACGGTGGTCGTCGGGGGTGAGATCGCGATCGGGCAGGCCCTGGTGAGTCATCGGGGCATCACCGTGCAGGTCGGCGCGGCGGCGGATACGGCCGCGGCGGCCGCCCCGGCGGACTCGACCGCGGGCGGGCTGGTGCGGGCCACGGCAGGATCGAACGTGCAGACGCTCGTAGCCGGTCTTCATGCGGCCGGGGTCCGTCCGGCCGAGGTGGCCGCGATTTTCGACGCCCTGAGGGCGGCCGGCGCGGTGCGCGCCGAGGTGGTGATCCGGTGATCGAGTTCCGGCCCGGCGTCGCCGGCGGCACTCCGCCCCAGACCGGCGAGGCGGAGCGGCTCCGCAAGGCGGCGCACGATTTCGAAGGCGTGTTCATCGCCCAGCTGTTCCGGGAGATGCGGGCCACGGTGCCCGCCGAAGACGGCGGCTCGGACGGCGGGATGTACACGGCACTGCTCGACGATGCCCTGGCCAACGAGGCCGCGGGCCGGTCGACGAGAGGACTGGGCGAGGCGCTCTACCGCCAGTTGGCGCAGCGGCTCACGATGGAGCACCCGGCACCGAAGGATCTGGGCAATGGCAACGGCGGTCGCTGAGGCGAGGCAGATGACGGACGGCGCGCGAGATCCCGATGACGGCGTCGAAGCCCTCGAACGGAGCCTCGGCTCCGAGCTGGGATTGCTGCGCGATCTGGTCGGGCAGTTCGCCGAGCAGCGGGCGGCGCTCGCCGCCGACGACACCGCG
>JBFXAY010000134.1:0-7642 GCA_050183815.1 Gemmatimonadales bacterium
GCGATCAGATAGTCGACGCCGGCCGCCTCCGCGAGCTCGCGATCCGCGTCGAGGGTTCGTGGATAGGCCGCGAGGTCCGCCGGATCGTTGAACTGCGACGGATTCACGAAGACGCTCGCCACCGTGAGCTCACACTCAGCGGCGCTCCGCCGGAACAGGGAGGCATGACCCGCATGGAGCGCGCCCATGGTCGGCACGAAGCCGATCGGGTGGCCCGTCTCGTCCAGACGGCGGCGCACCGCCGTCCATTCGGCGAGGGACGAGATCATGACCACCGGCATCAGGCGCCGCCGAGATCGGGTCGGACGGCCCGGACGAACGCCTCGTACAGATCGGCAGCCGCGTGTCCGGTCAGGGCTTCGCGATGGGCGGCCAGCGTGCCCCGATCGCCCCGGACCGCCGGACCAGTTGCCGCAAACGGCATCGGACCCCGAATCCGCCGCACCACCGCATCGAGATAGGGGCCGGCCGCCTCGGGCGGAATCCCGGCTTCGACGAGCGCTCGAAGAAAATGCTCCCACACGAGCGGCGGCACCCCACCGGCCAGCGTCGCGAGCGCATGGTATCGGGCCTTCCGCGCCGGATCGATGACGAAGGACGGGTTGGGAAACCCCGGAAACAGGTCGGCAAACGAGGGGCGGCCGGCCTCCCCGATGAAGGGAATGGCGCGGTATTGCTCGGGCGAGAGCAACTGCGGACCGAACGTCATCAGCGGATGAAGGCCGACGACGTTGGGAAGCGTCAGCGCCCCGGCGCAGTGGACGAGGATCCGGCCAGCCAGCTCCGGTCTCGCGGCGACGGCCGCGATGGCGTCATCGGCGACGAGGAGCAGGACGACCCGGGCGGGGGCCACGGCCGCGGCCAGCGACAGGCCGGATTCGCGCTCCTCGCGCCTCGACCAGGTCGTCGTCGCGGCGCCCTGGAGGCCGAAATAGTGCCGAAGATGGTGGGCGACCCGGCCGTCGCCCACGAGCGCGTAACCCGGAGCTTCCATGGTCTGAATAATAGGCGGCCGTCCTAGGCGCGCTCTGTCCTCGTCTCCCGCTCCCGCCAGAGCGCATAGATCGCCGGGATCACCGCCAGGGTGAGCACGGCACTCGTCACCATCCCGCCGACCATCGGCGCCGCGATCCGCTTCATGACGGTCGCCCCGGCCCCGCCGCCCCAGAGGATCGGCACCAGGCCGGCGATGATCGCCACGACCGTCATCATCTTCGGCCGCACCCGCTCGACGGCGCCCTCCACCACGGCGGCGTGGAGATCACGCGCAGTCGGTCGCCCGCCTCCGGCCTGCCGGGCCTGCCAGGCGTGATCGAGATAGAGCAGCATCACCACGCCGGTCTCGGCGGCGACGCCGGCAAGGGCGATGAACCCGACTGCAACGGCTACCGACCAGTTGTACCCGAGCAGCCAGGTCAGCCACACGCCGCCGACAAGGGCAAATGGCAGCGACAACATGACCAGCAACGTTTCCGGCACGTTGCGAAAGTTCAGGTAGAGAAGGAGGAAGATGATCAGCAGCGTGGCGGGCACCACCACCCGCATCGTCTCCCGCGCCCGGACCAGGTACTCGTACTGGCCGCTCCACACGATCCGGTAGCCCGACGGCAGCGTCACGTTGTCGGCGACCATCCGCCGGGCCTCGTCCACGTAACGGCCGATGTCGCGGCCGGCGACGTCGATGTAGACCCAGGCGGTCGGGATCGCGTCCTCGGTCCGCACTACCATCGGGCCAGCCGCCTGTCGGATCGTCGCCACCTGGCCCAGGGGCACGAAGGCCTCGGCGCCTCGCCTGGGAGCGGGACCCATCCCCATTCCGGCGGCCGGTCCGGCCCGGTCCGGTTCGTGAGCCGTCGGCACCAGAACCGCCGCGAGCCGCTCGGGCGAGTCCCGCAGCTCCTGCGGATACCGGAGCCGGACTCCGTACCGCTCGCGGCCCTCGACCGTCTGGGTGATAGTCATTCCACCCACTGCGGTGGCAATCACCTGCTGCACGTCGCCCACGTTGAGACCATGGCGGGCGGCCGCGGCGCGGTCAATGTCGATGTCGAGGTAGTACCCCGATTGGGCCCGTTCGGCGAAAACGCTCCGCGTTCCGGGTACCATCTTGACCATCTCCTCGATCTCCCGCCCGAGGCGCTCGAGGGTCTCGAGATCCGGCCCGAAAATCTTGATCCCGACGGGCGTCCGGATGCCGGTGGCCAGCATGTCGATCCGCCCCTTGATCGGCATGGTCCAGGCGTTGGTGACCCCCGGCATCCGGACCGCGCTGTCCATCGCGGCGACCAGGGACTCCATCGTCATCCCCGGCCGCCACGCGCGCTCGGGCTTGAGGCTGATGACCGTCTCGAACATGTCGAGCCCGGCCGGATCGGTGGCCGTGTTGGCCCGACCCGCCTTGCCGAACACCGACTCCACTTCGGGGAACCGCGCCAGAGCGGCGTCCTGAATCCGGAGAATCTCCCGCGCTCGGGCGATACTGATCCCCGGCAGCGTGGTAGGCATGAAGAGGATGGAACCCTCGTCGAGCGGCGGCATGAACTCGCTACCGAGCCGGCTCCAGGGAATCCAGGTGAGACTCAACGCGGCGAGGCTGGCGGCCACCATGCCGACCCGGTGCCGCAGGGCGAAACCGATCACCGGACGATACCCGCGAATCAGCCAGCGGTTGAGCGGGTTGCTCGCCTCGCGGTGGATCCGTCCCCGGACGAACACGCCCATGGCGGCCGGCACCACCGTCACGGCGAGCAGGCTGGCGGCCGCCATCGCGAACGTCTTCGTGAACGCGAGGGGCCGGAACAGCCTCCCCTCCTGTCCCTCGAGCGCGAAGACGGGCAGGAACGACACCGTAATGACCAGGAGCGAGAAGAACAGCGCCGGGCCGACCTCGACGCTCGCGTCCACGACAGCCTGCCATCGCTCCGCCCGGCTCAGGCGGCCGGTGTCGAACCGGGTGTCGCCCGCCGCGCCGGCGGCCGCGGCAAGCCGCCGTTCGAGATGTTTGTGCAGGTTCTCGATCATCACGATGGCGGCGTCGATCATCGCGCCGATGGCGATGGCGATGCCGCCCAGCGACATGATGTCCGATCCGACGCCGACGCCCCGCATCAGCAGGAAGGCGATCAGGATCCCGAGCGGCAGGGTGATGACCGCCACCAGGGCCGAACGGGCGTGGAAGAGGAAGATCAGACACACGAGAGCCACGACGACGCTCTCTTCGAGCAACTTGAAGGCGAGATTGCGGATCGACCGGTCGATCAGGTCGCTGCGGTCGTAGACGGGCCGCAGCACCACGCCCGGCGGCAGACTTGGCGCCACGTCGGCCAGCTTGGCTTTGACGCGCGCGATCGTCGCCCGGGCATTCTCGCCCGAACGCATCACCACGATCCCGCCCACGGCGTCCCCCCGGCCATCGAGGTCTGCCAGGCCGCGCCGCACGGCCGGACCGGTCGTGACGCGGCCAAGCTCCGCCACTCGCACCGGCGTCCCGTTGGCGGTGGCGGCCACGACCACGTTCTCGATGTCCGACAGCGACTCGAGGTAGCCGAGACCGCGAATCATGTACTCCCGTTCCGCGAGTTCGATGACCATCGCGCCGACGTCGGCGTTGGCATTGCGAATGGCCGTCATCACCCGGCCGACCGACATGCCGTAGGCTTGGAGCCGGGCCGGGTCGAGATCGATCTGATACTGCTTCTCGAACCCACCCACGGAAGCGACCTCCGAGACGCCCGGGACCGCGGTCAGCGCATACCTGAGGTTCCAGTCCTGAAGGCTCCGCAGTGCCGCGAGATCCAGGCGGCCGGTCGTATCCTCGAGGACGTACTGGTAGACCCACCCGAGACCGGTGGCATCCGGACCGAGGGTCGGGCTCACCGATGCGGGCAGCCGGGTCGCGAGCCCGCCGAGGTACTCGAGCACCCGCGACCGGGCCCAGTAGAGGTCGGTACCGTCCTCGAAGATCACGTAGACGAACGAGATGCCGAAGAACGAGTAACCCCGCACGGCCCGCGAGCCGGGCACCTTGAGCATCTCGGCGGCGATCGGGTAGGTGACCTGGTCTTCCACGATCCGGGGCGCCTGCTCGGGGAACTCGGCCTGCACAATCACCTGGACGTCGCTCAGGTCGGGCAACGCTTCGAGCGGCGTCCGTTGCACCGCCACCAGTCCGCCGAACGCGACGGCGACGACGGCCAGACTCACGAGAACCCGGTTGGCCACGGACCAACGAATCAGTCGTTCGATCATGGCGGCCCTACCGGTGCTGATGCGCCGGCGGCTGCTTCCCGGCGCCCGCCGATTCGGGTTTCGCCGGCGGCGCGCCGGCGGGCGCCATGTCCATGCCGGGCATCCCGCCCATGCCCCCGAGCATGGTGCCCAGGTTCGACTCGGCATCGAGCAGGAAGGTGCCGGACGCCACCACCGTATCGCCCGGGGCCAGGCCGCCCAGCACCTCGTATCGGTCGTCGTCCGGCGCGCCGAGGGTCACCTCCCGGGGCTCGAACCGGCCGTCGGCCCGCTTGAGAAAGACCAGGGTCCGCTGTCCGGTCACGAGCGCCGCCGAACGCGGAATGGTCAACGCCGACCGGGCGGGAGCGGCGATCTCGAGCGTGGCGTACATGCCCGGCCGCAGGACGTAGCCCGGGTTCGGCAACTCGAGGCGAACGCGGGCGGTCCGGGTATCGGCGTCGACAGTCGGATAGACATAGGTCACCTTGCCCCGGCGAACGGTCCCCGGCAACGCGGCGAACCGGGCCTCGACCGGGTCGCCGAGCCGGATGGAAGCCAGGTCGCGCTCGTAGACCTCGCCCTCGATCCAGACGACGCCAAGGTCGGCCAACTGGTACAGCACATCCCCCGGCATGACCCGCTGGCCCGCGACCACCGACTTTTCCACCGCGTAGCCCGCGGCGCGGGCCCGCACCGAGAACGTCCGACTCACCGCCGCCGTCGACTCGGCGCGGGCAATCTCGTCGGCGGATACGTCCCAGTACGCCAGCCGGCGGCGCGACGCCGCGACGAGTTCTTCGGCCGAGCGTCTCGCTTCCGAGGTCGCGTCGCCGAGCGAGGCGAGGAGCTTGCGGCCCAGCAGGAGTTCTTCCTGGGCCGTCACGACGTCCGGGGCATACAGGTCGAAGAGCACGTCGCCTGCCGCCACCCGCTGCCCCGTGAAATCGACCCGGAGCCGTTCCACCCAGCCCTCGACCTTCGTCGTGACGGCCGTGCGCCGCGACTCGTCAACCGACACGATGCCGACCGTGCGAACCCGCCGAACCAGGTCGGCGGCCTCCACCGCGGCAAAGGTGACACCGATCAGCTGGCGGTCCGACTCGCCGAGCGTCACGGGGCGGGCGGCACCCGCGCCGGCCGTCATCGCGGCCATGTCATGCCCCTCATGCCCGCTGGCGGCCGGTGCCGGCGTCCGCGCCGAGAACCGCCAGACCGCCAGCGCGGTGACCAAGGCGGCGACGACGATGGCCACCCGACCGAGGCCGCGGCGGCGCCCGTCCGGCTGGAAGGGGTTGGTTTCGGGATGAGTCATCGGGATTCTCCTGTGGGCGCTTCGACGGCGCCCAGGAACTCGAGTTCGGCCACAACCCGCGCCAGTTCGGCTCGCCGGTCAACCAGTTCAAGTTCCGCACGCAACGCCGCCAACTGGCCGACCACCACCGATTCAAAATCCACCGATCCGGTGCGGTAGCCGCTGAGCGACGACTGCGCCGCCGCCCGCGCCTGCGGAATGAGGGTTCCGCGGTAGAGTGCCACCAGGCGGGTGTTCCGCTCGGCCACCGCCGCCAGTTCCCCGACGCGGGCCCGGGTGTCCGCCTCCGCCGTGGCGCTGTCGGCGGCGGCCATCCGCTCCATCGCCTCGGCTTCGCGGCGCATTTCCCGCTGGCGGCTACCGCTCCAGATCGGAAGCCGAGCGCCGACCATCAGCGACACCATCCGGTCGGTGCCCGACCGGTCGAGCATCGGCTGCTGTCCATACGTCACCGACAGTTCGAGATCAGGCCACTGCTCGCGGTCGGCCCGCCTGACCTCGAACCCGGCCGCGGCCCGGGTGGCCGATCGCGCCACGAGGAGCGGTCTGGTCCGGGCGGACCGGGCCGCGAGCGCGCCGAGCGGCGGCAGGTCAGCGGGCGGGTCGGTCAGGGTGACGGAATCGATCCGGGCATCGACCGGCCGGCCGGCCAGCGCATTGAGCCGCGCCACCGCGCCGCGCCGAGCCGCCGTGAGCGACAGCAGCTCCTCGGCGAAACGCGCCGCCTCGTATTGCGCGCGGATAACCTCGGTTTGCACTCCCTGGCCGACCGCGTACCTGGAGCGGGCGATCTCTTCCAAACTCGCCAGGGCCGGGCCGAACTCGGCGAGCACGGCTGCGGTCCGGTCGAGCCGGTCGAGCTCCACCAGATCGGCGGCCGCGCGCCACTCGAGGCGGCGCCTCGTTTCCTCGACCATCGCCGCCGCCGCCGACTGGCGAGCCTCGGCCGCGTGGGTCGCGGCGCCGATCCGGCCTGTGAGCGGAATCGCTTGCGCCACCCTGATTTGATCCATCGCCACCGGCGATTCGCGCGAGAAGGCCGGCAGCGACCGGTTCATGATTCCGAGTTCGACCATCGGGTCGGGCAGGCGGTGCACCGGGCCGATGCGGGCGCTCATCACGACCCGCGCCTCCCGCGCCGCGGTCAGTTCGGGGTTCGCCGCCTCAACCAGCGCCACGAACGCGGCCTGGGTGAAGTGAACTCGCGTCGTGTCGCCCGCGGGGGCGACCGACCCGCCGATCGCGAGGACCGGCAAGAGCAGGAACATGGAGACTCCTCGTCACCGTGAAGATCAGCACCGAAGCCACCTTGGCCCGGCGCGGAGATTCAGGTCAGACGAGGGGAGGGTGTGTTGGCGGAGCCGTTGCGATCGACGGAAGGAACTCCAAAACACCGGTGGGCGTCAGGTCGGACGCTGGGGTCGCAACGAGCGCGGGCTGCAGCGGCGGGACCACCGGCCCCGCCGCACCGCAATGACTCGAGGTATGACAGTCCGGCGTGGCGCAGTCCTGACAGCCGTCGGCGTGTTGACAAGCGGGCTTCCCGCCATGGTGATGGCCGCCCGCATCCTGCTGTGCCTGCGCCTGCTGGCAGTGATCCACCGACCCGTGACCGTCGTGGCGGGGCACTACCGAAGCCGGCGCCGCGGCGATCGCGACGGTCAGCAGCGGCATGAGGGTCCAGCGAATGAAGTCCCGCATGGGTTCCAATCTAGCACCCGGGCCGGCCCGGCGCCCGGATCGAGCCGGCAACGAGGATGTGGGCTTGACTCCCATGCGGGCGACCTAACGGCCGCACGCAGTGACCTGGATCACCGACCGGCGGCGATTTGTTCCGACCCGGTGACCCGAGTCACTGACACCCGCCGGCCGATAAAGCAACGTGAAGGGGAACCGCTCCAGCCCGGAGGCATTCGTGTCGATCAAACCCCTGGGGTTCGTCGTTGCCGCGGCCCTGACGGCAGCCCAGCCGACAACGGCCCAGGTCGTCCCGCTCCGCACCGTGCCCCTTCCCCGATGGCAGCAGTTCGACCGGCTGCCTTCCAACAATCAGGCCATGGGCGGCGTGCAGGTGGCCCTGGAGGACACCCTGGCGGATCC
>JBFXAY010000135.1:0-7549 GCA_050183815.1 Gemmatimonadales bacterium
CGAGTACTGGTTCCGGAGCTTCTCGGTGGCCGCGTCCCAGTCGGCCCGGCTGAACGGCACCCCGACTTCCTTGCCGGTGCCGGCCACCACGGCGGTGCCGAACGGGAACAGGAGGCTCAGTTCCTCGGCCGAGAACCGCCGATTCCCGAGGATGTCGAAGGTCCCGACCCGGTATGGCTGCCCTTCATCGACGGTGATCTTGAGGATGGCCTTGCCGGGCGTGCTGTCGGCAACGAGCGTGTCCTTGAGCACCCGGAGATCGACGAAGCCGCGGTCGGCGTACCAGGCCGGGATCCGGTTCCGGACGTCGTCCTCGACCTTGTCCTCGGTGTATTCGCCCTTTCGGAACCACCAGAAGCCCTCCGGCTTCGAGGACATGCCCTTGACGACGTCCTGGTCCTTGAAGCGTTCGTTCCCTTCGATGATCACCTGGCTGATCGCCACCCGGCCACCCTCCTGGACGGCAAAGGCAACGTCGACCGCGTTGGTCGTGTCCCGTCGGGTTTCCACCGCTTCAACGGTGGCGGCGTAGTAGCCCTTCTTCTTGTAGAGCGAGTCGATGGCGGCGACCGTCCGGGCCACCGCGACCCGGTCGATGGGGCGCCCCTCCAGGACGGCGACCTTCTTGCGGACGTCCGACTCCTCGAGTTTCTCGACGCCGGCCAGGCTCCACCGCTGGAGGACCGGCCGCTCGGCGACGTGGATCGTCACGATGAACCGGCCATCGACCTCTTCGCCGTCGACCCGGACGTCGTCGAACTGGCCGGTCTGATAGAGGCTGGTGATGGCGCGCTGGACGGCGCGGTAGGTGATCGTCTGGAACAGCTGGATGCCGGAGAAGGCGACGATTTCCTCGGCGCGCAGCCGGCGGTTGCCGTCGACGGCGACGCTGTCCACCACGGGGGTGGGTGCGGCCTGGGCCGCGGCGGCGGCCGCGGAACCCAGGAACATCAGCACGGCGGCTGCAACGGAATGCAGCCAACTCGGCGCCCGTCCGGGCCGCCGGACCACTTCAGTCATGCCGCGCCTCGCCTACGTGTGCGATCCGGACAGCGCCCGGAAGGCGAGCTTGTCGCCCTCCGGCGCCACATCGACCTCGATCTCCTCGCCGCGGGCGATCTCGCCGCTCAAAAGCCGCTCGCTGAGAGGATCCTCGATGTACTTCTGGATGGCCCGCTTCAACGGCCGGGCACCGTAGTTCTGGTCGTAGCCCTTCTCGACCAGGAAATCGCTGGCGGCTTGAGTAAGGCGCACCTCGTGTCCGACCCGCTTGTCGAGATCCTTGAGCAGGATCGACACGATCTGGACGATGTGCTCCTTGTCGAGCGGATGGAACACGATGGTATCATCGACCCGGTTGAGGAACTCCGGGTTGAAGACCTTGGCGATCTCTTCCTTGACCGTCTCGGCGATCTTGGCGAACGACTTGGCCCCGTCGGTCTGGTGGAAGCCAAGCGACTTCGAGCTGAAGATGTCCCGGGCGCCGACATTCGACGTCATGATCAGGACGGTGTTCTTGAAGTCGATGACCCGGCCGTAGTTGTCCGTCAGGTGACCCTCGTCGAGCACCTGGAGGAGGATGTTGAAGACGTCCGGATGGGCCTTCTCGATCTCGTCGAGGAGGACCACGGAGTACGGCTTCCGCCGCACGGCCTTGGTCAGGGTGCCGGAGTCCTCGTAGCCGACGTAGCCCGGAGGCGCGCCGATCAGCCGGGACACGGAGAACTTCTCCATGTACTCCGACATGTCCACCCGGATCAGGGCCGCTGGATCGGCGAACAGGAACTGCGCCAGCGCGCGGGCGAGCTCGGTCTTGCCCACCCCCGTGGGCCCTGAGAAGATGAACGAGCCGATCGGCCGGCGGGGATCCTTGAGCCCCGCCCGGGAACGCCGGATCGCCTTCGACACCGCGGCGATGGCCTCCTCCTGGCCGACGACGGACTTGTGGATCTCGTCCTCCATCCGGAGGAGCCGGGCGGTTTCCGCCTCCTGGAGCCGGGTGAGCGGAATGCCCGTCCAGCGGCTCACGATGAAGCCGATGGCCTCGTCGTCGATCACCGGACGGCGGCTCTGCCGGTCCCGCTCCCACTCTTCCTGCTTGAGCCGGATCTTGTTCTGGAGATCCCGCTCGGAGTCCCGAAGGGCCGCGGCGCGCTCGAAGTTCTGGTCGCGGACGGCGTTCTCCTTCTCCTGGTTCACCTTCTCGAGCTCGGCCTTGAGATCGCTGAGCTCGGGCGGCGGAGCCTGCGTGGCCAGGCGGGCCCGAGCCCCGGCCTCGTCGATCACGTCGATGGCCTTGTCCGGCAGGAACCGGTCGGTGATGTACCGCTCGGAGAGCTCCGCGGCGGCCACCAGGGATGCATCGGGGATCACCACGCGGTGGTGGTCCTCGTACTTCTTCCGGAGGCCCTTGAGGATCTCGATCGTCTCCTCGATGGTCGGCGGATCGACGATGACCGCCTGGAACCGCCGCTCGAGGGCGCCGTCCTTCTCGATGTACTTCCGGTACTCGTTCAGGGTCGAGGCGCCGACGCACTGGAGCTCACCGCGGGCGAGTGCCGGCTTGAGCATGTTCGACGCGTCGATGGCGCCTTCCGCGGCACCCGCGCCCACCAGGGTGTGGAGCTCGTCGATGAAGAGAATGATGCTCTTGTTCTGGGCGATCTCGTTCATGACCGCCTTGAGCCGCTCCTCGAACTGGCCCCGGTACTTGGTGCCGGCGATGACCGCCGCCATGTCGAGCGAGAGCACCCGGTGGTCCCGCAGGACGTCGGGGCAGCTGCCCGTGGCGATCATGATCGCGAGACCCTCGACGATGGCCGTCTTGCCGACGCCCGGCTCGCCGATGAGGACCGGATTGTTCTTCTTCCGGCGCGCCAGGATCTCCATGACGCGCTGGATCTCCTTCTGGCGGCCGATCGTCGGATCCAGCTGGCCTTCGGCCGCGAGCTGGGTCAGGTCCCGGCAGAAGTGATCGAGTGCGGGCGTCTTCGACTTCTTCTCCGCCTTGCCGCCCTGGCTGGAGGAGGAGGCCGGCGGCGCCGACGGCGCCGCCGTGGACGACTGGGGCGGCATCTCGCTGCCCAGGAGCCGGAGGGTTTCCGAGCGGGACTGCTCGAGGGTGACGCCGGCGTCGGTCAGGACCTGAGCGGCGATGCCCTTCTCCTCGCGCAGGAGGCCGAGGAGCAGGTGCTCGGTGCCGACGTACGAATGGCTCAGTTCGCGAGCCTCCGTCATCGCCAGCTCGAGGACCTTCTTGGCCCGCGAGGTGTACGGCAGGTCGGGACCCGGTGCGGAAGAGGCTTTCCCCTTCTTGACCGTTTCCTCGATCTTCTGCTGGATTTCTTCGAGGTCGACGTTGAGGTTCGTGAGAACCGCCGCGGCGACGCCCTCACCCTCGCGGATGAGGCCAAGGAGGATGTGTTCGGTGCCGACGTACTCGTGATGGAGCCGCGCCGCTTCCTCGCGCGCCATCTGGAGGACTTTCCGCACCCGGTCGGTGAAGTTGTAACCGTTCATGTTCCCTGTCCGCGTCGGACTTCCGCTTCCAACGTCTGGCGAACGAACTCCGCCCGCCGAATGGCCATCTCTTCGTCCGGCAACGCCCGCCCCGCCATGGAGTTCAGGTGAGCCGGCTGGCTGAACACCAGGAGCTTGTTCAGCGCGTACATACCGACGTCCGGGATCACCTTCAGGCTCACACCTAACCGTACGCCGGACAACAGGTTCATGGTTTCCTCGAAGCCAAGCGACCGGGCGTATCGCAGCAACCCGAAGGCCCGCCAGCACTTGTCCTCGAGCACCGTGGGCGCGTCCCGCATCAGGACCTTTCGCGCCCGTTCCTCCACCGCAATGATGTGCTGCACGATCGCACCGAGGTGCTCGAGCAGCTCCGCCTCACTCTTGCCCAGGGTCGTTTGGTTCGACAACTGGAAAAAGTTGCCGACGACCTCACTTCCCTCCCCGTAGAGACCCCGATAGGTCAGGCCGATTTTGGCCAGGCCATGGAGGGTCTTGTTGATTTCCTTCGTCAAAACCAGCCCCGGCAGGTGGATCAGCACCGATGCCCGGAGGCCCGTTCCGACGTTGGTCGGGCACGAGGTAAGGTAACCGAACTCAGGGTCAAACGCGAAGGCAAGTCGTTGCCCCAGTTCAGTGTCCACGCTTTCGATCCGGCGCCAGGCGGACCCGAAATCGACCCCGGACGCCAGGACCTGCAGCCGGAGATGGTCTTCCTCGTTGACCATCACCGCCGCCTCATGCTGCACGACCAGTGCCCGGGCGTTTCGAGGCCGCTCAGGGCCCGTGCCACCGGCCAGCTCCCGACTGATCAAGTGTCGTTCCAGAAGCAGCCGGCGGTCCCAATCCTCCAGGGCATCGACCCGAAGGGTGACCGCCTGCCCCAGCGATCGGGTCTGGCCGGCGGCATCGAGGACCTCGTCGAGGACCTGTTGGCGTTCCCGCAAGGTGATCCGGGTGGCGAAGCGGTGGCCGGCGAGATTTCGGGCCAGCCGGATCCGGGTCGAGAGCACCAGGTGGCTCGAGGGGCCGCTGGCCTCCAGCCATCCGATTCCGCCGTCCGGCAACAGGCTCAGGTCGATCATTGGTCCCCCTTGAGCCGGTCCCGAAGTTCGGCGGCCAGTTCGAATTCCTCCGCTTCCACGGCCCGCTTGAGCCGCTCCCGCAGGTTGGCGGCGGACTCGATCGGAGCCGCCGGGGCTCCGCCCGGAGGCTGGTACGCCTTCCCCGTGTGATGCGCGGAGCCATGGAGCCGTCGCAGCAACTCCCGCAGGGGCTCGGCGAACGCCTGGTAGCAGGCGGCGCAGCCGACCCGGCCCGAATCCTTGAGATCCTGGAGGGTCGTGCCGCAGGAGGGGCAAACGACGTCGCTGCCGGCCCCCGCCGCCGCGGAGCCCAGGCCGGCGATCAGTCCCGCCAGAGGATTGTCGGCCACGCTGGCCGCGGTCTGAATGCCCTTCTCCGCCGCGCACTTCGCGCAGAGGTGGTGGAGCCGGGTCTCCCCGCCCTCGACGTGGTTGACCGAAACCACGCTCTCGTTGAGGCCGCAGCGGTCGCACTTCATGCAGTGGCCTCCCGGGGCTCGGGGACGAGGCGGCCCTGGGCGAGCCGCAACACCCGGTCGGCCCGGGCGGCGAGATCCGCGTTGTGAGTGGCGACGACGAGCGCCGTGCCGAACTGGTGCCGCAACTCGGCGAGCACGCCATGGAGCACCGCCGCGTTCGTCGGGTCGAGATTGCCGGAGGGCTCGTCCGCCAGGACGACGGCGGGATGCGGGGCCACCGCCCGGGCGACCGCCGCCCGCTGCTGCTCGCCCCCGGAGAGCTGGCCGGGGTAGTGCGAGAGCCGGTCAGCCAGGCCGAGCCGGCCCAGCACGTCGCGGGCGCGGGCGGCGGCCTCGGCTTCGGGTATCCCGGCGATCAGCAGCGGCATCATCACGTTCTCCACCGCGGTGAAATCCCGGAGCAGGTGGTGGAACTGGAACACGAACCCGATCCGGCGGTTCCGGACCGCGGCGGTGGTCTCCTGATTCAAGTTGGCCAGATCCCGACCTTCGAGCCAGACGCTGCCGGAGCTCGGGCGATCGAGAGCCCCCAGCAGCTGCAGGAGAGTGCTCTTCCCGGCTCCGCTGGCCCCTACCACGGCCAGGAACTCACCGGGCTCGACGGCAAGATCGAGTCCGGCCAGCACCTCGATCCGCGAGCCGTCGCCGCCTTGGTAGGTCCGCCCGAGTGACCGGGCTTCGAGCACCGGAGTCATTCGTGGCGAATCGCGTCGACCGGCTCGAGGCGCGAGGCATAGCGTGAGGCCGGAATCGTCGCCGCGAGCGCGATCAGGAGGCTCACGGCCACCACGGCGACCACGTCGAGCGCCTGGATGCTCACCGGCAGGTGATCGATGAAGTAGATCGACGGATCGATCTTGATCAACTCGCTCCCGTCGATCACGAACGCCAGCGCAAACCCCGTGATGAGCCCGAGGCTCGTCCCGACGACGCCGATGGTGGCGCCCTGGGCCACGAACAGCCGGCCGATGGCTCGCGGGGTCAGCCCCATCGCGAGCAGAATGCCGATCTCCCGGGTCCGTTCGCCGACGATCATCGTGAGGGTCCCGATGATGTTGAACGCGGCCACAAGGGTGATGAACGCGATCACGAGCGCCATGCCCAGCTTCTCGAGCTTCATGGCGCCGAAGAGACTGGCGTTCTGCTCCTGCCAGGCCATCGTGCGGTTCGGCCAGCCGAGCCGGTCGGCCAGGCGGCGGGCGACCACGTCGGCGGTCCAGGGATCGCGGACCCGCACCTGGAGGCCCGACACCGCCTGGCCGAGGCCGGCGAAGCGCTGGGCCACGTCGAGGCGGAGGACGGCGAAACCGGCATCGTACTGGTACATCCCCGTGTTGAACGTCCCGACGACCTCGAACACCCACGGCCGGATTGTCGGAACCCCGAGTGCGCGATTGATCGTGCGGGCGTCGTTGAATGACACCGCCCGGATGACGTCACCCGGATAGACCGAGAGCATCTCCGCGAGGCGGTAACCCAGGATGATGCCGCCTTCGACCGAATCGATCGTGGTCTTGAACTCGATCCCACCCTCGGAGACCGCCTTCGGGAGCGGCGTGACCGCGACCGACCCGGTGTCCGGGTCGTGGCCCACGATATCCACGGCCACCGGGTAGTTGGCGGCGTTCGCTACGACGCTTTTCACCAGCACCTCGGGGGCCGCCGCGACGACATCGGGATCGGTTCGCACCGTGTCGAGGACCGCCTGCCAGTCGTCCATCCGCAGGTTGGCGCCGATGGTGAGCACGTGGAGGTGGGGATTCCCGACCAGGATCTTGTCCCGAAGGTCGTCGTGAAGGCCGTTGATGACGCCCATCACGACGATCAACGCGGCGACGCCGATGGCCACGCCGGCGATCGCGATCCGGGTGTTGAGGCTGGCGAAGCGCGAGGCCTTCCGTCCGGTGAGATACCGGAGGGCGATCCGCCGCTCGATGGCCGAGGGCCAGAAGCGGCGGGCGCGCGCGGGCGGGGGCAGACTCGCGGCAGGGGCCGGACCCGGACCCGCGCCTGCCGCGGCGTGTCCGAGCGGGTCGGTCACGAGTGCCTCGGGCCGTCCGGCGCGGCCGGATCCCGGCCGGGGTCCTGAGCATCGCCGGCGGCCGGCTGGCGGCCGCCGGGCGGCGAGGCGGGCCGCATGGCCGGAAACAGGATCACGTCGCGGATCGAGGCCTGCCCGGTCAGGAGCATGACCAGCCGGTCGATGCCCAGACCGAGGCCGCCCGTGGGCGGCATCCCGTACTCGAGCGCCCGCACGTAGTCCTCGTCGAAGGGCTGGCTCTCGTCATCGCCGGCGGCGCGCTGCCGGACCTGATCCTCGAACCGGGCCCGCTGGTCGTCGGGATCGTTGAGGTCGCTGAAGGCGTTGGCGATCTCGCGAGTGTTGATGAACAGCTCGAATCGCTCGACCACCCCTGGCCGACTGCGATGCACCTACGCCAGCGGCGAGAGCGCAAACGGGTGATC
>JBFXAY010000136.1:0-7485 GCA_050183815.1 Gemmatimonadales bacterium
GCGCGCGGATCCGCCACGGGCTCGTCGTGCTGCTCGCCCTCGCGTTCTTCTGGTCCCTCAACACCTGGAACCTGCTCGGCTGGAAGCTCTGATTCGAGGCGGTCGCGCCGGGTGGGGAACGTCCCCTCACCCGGCGCTTCTTGCCGCCCTCCGGAAAGGCGCACCGGGCGAGCGCCGCCCGGCGAGAGTCGGGTTGCGATGGCGTCGACGCTGTTCCGGCGCGCCGACCGGCGGTCATCGGATTCCGGGCTTTCCCCTCGGCGGCGCCGCCTTCGAGCGGGCGCCGTGCCCGGGGCCATCGGCGGGGCGCGGCGCGGCGCGGCACCCCGACTGCCAGGATTGGCACCTCGCTTGCCCTTTTCCGCTCCACGCGGCAGCGCTTGCCGCGCCCGTTGAGACGAGCCCGGGGAGAACCCCCATGCCTCCAGGAAGGAGCGGGTCGATGCCGAAGGCTGTCGCACGCCAACAGGTGAACTGGTGCAATCGGTCCATTGAATGGATCGCGGTCGACGGCGAGATTCCTCGCAACGCAATGTGGAGCTATCAGCTGGACGGGCTCACCTACTACTCGTTCCCGTTCGACCCGGAAGAGCCGGGGCCGACCACCCGGGAGCGGGCGCTCAACTGGCTCAACCGGCATCATCTCATCATCCGCCGGGAACACCTCGTCGCGGATCTCGCCATTCCGATGCGCTAGGGCCGGTTTTCGATTACCTTGGGCGCGGACCCAATCACAATTCACCCTCCACTCGAGACGACTCGATGGCGACCATCTGGCTCGACGGTGTCTGGGGGGATCAGAACACCGCCAAGGTTTCGATCTTCGACCACGGTCTCCTCTACGGAGACGGCATCTTTGAAGGCATCCGCGCGTACAACGGCCGGGTCTTCCGGCTCGAAGCCCATCTCGACCGCCTCTACGACTCCGCCCGCGCGATCGCGCTGACCATTCCGGTCGAGCGGAAGGAATTCGGCGCGATCATCGAGGAGGGCGTGGCCCGTTCGGGGCTCAAGGAAGCCTACATCCGTCCGATCGTCACCCGCGGCCCGGGCGACATGGGTATCGATCCGAAGAAGTGCTCGAAACCGACCGTGATCGTCGCCGTGGACTCGATCAAGATGTGGCCGACCGACCGGTACGAGAACGGTCTGGCGCTGGTCACCTCGGGTACGCCGATCCCGCATCGCGAGGCGCTCTGCCCGCGGATCAAGTCGCTCAACTACCTGCCGCACGTGCTGGCCAAACACGAAGCCAACATTGCGGGCGCGGACGATGCGGTCATGCTGGACGCCTCGGGGCACGTCTGCGAAGCCACCGGTATGAACATCTGGATGGTCAAGAACGGGGCCCTCCTGACGCCGCCGCCGCACGCCGGCATCCTCCTCGGCGTCACCCGGGCGCTCATCTTCGAACTCGCCGCGGCGGCCGGCCACCCGGCCCGCGAGACGATGCTCAACCGCTACGACCTGTACACGGCCGACGAAGTGTTCCTCTGCGGCACCGGAGCCGAGGTGGCGCCCGTGCGGATGTACGACGGCCGGCCCGTCGGGACCGGCAAACCCGGCCCGATCACCCAGGACATCATGCGCCGGTTCCGGGCGCTGACCCGCGGCGACTGATCCCGCACCCGGTCCGCCCGCTTCGGCGGGCGGGCTTTCGCCGCGGAAGTGCGTGTCCCATATTCCGCCGATGAGAGGGGGGACCTGACATGGCGTGGCGCGTGCTCGAAGTGGGAGACGACGTCTGGAACGTCTCGATGGCCGCGGAGCGCCGAGCCAACTCCGATCAGTGGGAGTTGGTCCTCTCGTTCCGCTCCTCCGGCCCGACGCCGCGGCGGTTCTGGGCCCCCGTCGACATGCAGTCGTCCTCGAAAGCCACGATCTACGCCCAGGCCGAAAAGCTCTCCGACCGGGAGTTGATCGAATTGCTCAACGATCACCTCGCCAAGCACTGAGCCGGCCCATGATCCAGATTCCGGTGCAGGACCTCCGGCGGGTGGCGGCATCCCTTCAGGGGCTCAAAGGCCGGGCCGTGGCGGATTGCGTCATGCGGTCCGATCTGCGCCAGCTCAAGATCGAACTCGATGACGGCCGGATCGTCGTCATCGGCCTCGAACTCGACGAGGCCGGCCGGCAGGAGCACCTGACGGTCGACGTGGTGCTCCCGCTTGACGAACTGGCCCGCCAGCTCGAAGTCAATCTGGACGCCAAACATGGGTGAGGGCGGTGGCGATGACTGACACCGAGGTTCGGGGTCGGCTCCGGTTCAGTGACTTTTCCCTCGATCGGGGTTCGACCGGGAATTGCCGGGCGCGGGTCGTACTCACCTGGCCGGACGCGGCGCCGTTCGTCGGTGAGGCGGCGGGGCTGTCCTCCCAGGCAGGCGAAATGCGATGCGCGGCCCAGGCTTGCCTTGCCGCGATTGCGCTGGCCATGCCCGAAATCGGCTTCGAACTGGTCGGGGTCAAGGCCGTTCGGGCCTTCGACGCCACGGTCGTCATTGCCTCGCTCGCCACCCAGGGCCGCCTCGACGGCCCCCGCGTCGTCGGCTCGGCCCTCGTGCAGGACGACTCGCCCCGCGGGGCCGCTCTGGCTGTCCTCAGCGCCACCAATCGGCTCCTGACCGGATCCGCCGAAATTCGGAAGTAGCCCCAAAATCAATCACCGCAACGTTTTGCTCGATTCGGGCATCGAACCTGCACGGCCTCATGTTGCCGGTTCGGTCCCCGAGCCCGTACCTTAGGTCCGGGCACTGAATCACCGACCGCGAATTCGGTCCGCAAGACGAGAGGGTAGATGAAGCGCTGGTACTTCATCGGCTGCGGCGTCCTGGCCTTTGCCTGCATGCATCAGCCCGTCGGGTCGCGTCCCGAGCCGATCGCCGCCCGCCTGGCGCCGCCGGTGGATTCGGCGCCGGCGGAATTGGTACTCCCGCCGCCCCCGCCGATGATCGCCGACACGGCGGAACTCCACCGCCTCGCGGTCGATTCGGTGCAGGATGTCAAGGACATGGAGATGCTCGAACGGCTCCGGGAAAGCGCCCCCCTCCCGGCCGTCGAGAACGATCCCAACGCCGAAACCGATCTCACCGCCCTCTTCGACATCAACGTCGCCCGCTACGCCGAACACGAGCGGGTCAAGTTCTATCTCGATTTCTTCCTGGGCCCCGCGCGGGAGCGGATGGGCGTCTGGCTCAACCGGCTGCCGGTCTACGAGCCGATGATCCGGAACGCGTTCATCGGCCGGAGCCTCCCGCAGGATCTCGTCTATCTCGGGCTGATCGAGTCCGGCTATTCGAACACCGCGGTGAGCCGGTCGCGTGCGGTCGGGATGTGGCAGTTCATGCGGGCCACCGCCAAGGATTACGGGCTCCGGGTCGACCAGTGGGTCGACGACCGCCGCGATCCTCTCAAGGCCACCGATGCGGCCGCCCGCTACCTGGCCGACCTGACCCGGCGGTTCAACGGATCCTACTATCTCGCGGCCGCGGCCTACAACGCGGGTGGCGGTCGGGTGTCCCGCGGCCTCCGGAAACTCGGCGCCGGCGCCGACGAGAACTACTTCGGCGAGGACGCCGAGGGCGAAGAGGAACTGGCCGAAGACACCAACGGCGACGATCGCTTCTTCCACCTCTCGGACACGCGGTATCTCCGCCGGGAAACCCGGGACTACGTCCCGAAGCTCATTGCCGCCGCGATGATCGCCAAGCAGCCGGCCAAGTACGGGTTCGCCCCCGAGGCGTCGGATGCCTACACGGTGGACTCGGTGCTGGTGACCGAGCCGACGAGCCTCGACGCCGTGGCGCGCGCCAGCGGGGTCGATGCCGAAACGATCACCTCGCTCAATCCGCACCTGCTCCGGAAGATCACGCCGCCGGGTGCCTCCAACTGGTGGATCCGGGTGCCGACCGGCTTCGGGGCCCGCACCGATTCGGTGCTCGCCACCCTGACGCCCGACGAGCGGCTGCCCGGTACCGTCCACAAGGTCCGCGCCCGGGAAACGCTCGCGTCGATTGCGCGCCGCTATGGCCTGACCACCACCGAGTTGGCCGGCTTCAATCCGTCAGTCGACCGGAAGAAGGCGCTCAAGACGGGCACCGAACTCCGGATTCCCGGCATCGCCGCCCTGCGCCGCTACGCGGCATCCGATGCCGCGTCGGCGGCGTCCGGCGTTCACGTCGTCCGGAGCGGCGAAACCCTGGGCGGCATTGCCCGCCGGTATCGCATGACGGTCGCCCAGCTTCGGGCCATGAACGAGCTGGGCTCGCGCAACCTGATCCGCGTCGGCCAGCGCCTGCGGGTCCGGGGTTCCGCTCCGGCCGCCCAGCCCGCGGCGCCGAAGCCCGCCGCGGCGAAGACCGGTACCGCCAGGGCCACCGTAGCCGGAAAGCCGGTCCCAGCGGCCAAGGCTGCCGGTTCGGCGACGAAGAGCCGCGTCGCGGCCACCCACCAGGTGCGCCGCGGCGACACGCTTTCGGGCCTGGCGCAGCGATACGGCGTGTCCGTGAAGGCGTTGATGTCGGCCAACGGGCTCAATTCCGCTCGGGGCCTCAAGGCCGGAACGCGCATCAAGATCCCGGGCTGACGGCGTCGCGAAACAGAAGACGAAACGGGCCCCCGATCGGGGCCCGTTTCGTTTGCGGCCGTCCTGCCGGACGCGCGTGACTTCCCCGCCGTGTCAGGGCGTGCCGCTTGGCCCGGCCTCGGGAAGCGGGGCCAACCGGCGGTTCATTCCCCGCATCACCCGGGCGGCGTAGGCGGTACCCGGGACCACGCCGGCCGAATCGGGCTCCGCCGCCAGCGCCCCGGTCGGGCCGAGGTTGTAGGCCCGCAGGGCGAGCTCGAGGTCGTTGTCGAACTGGCGCATGAGGCGCCGCAGCACCCGGAAGCCGATCCGAAGATTCGTGCCCGGCTCGAGCAGGGCGCGGGGCGTGATGTCGGGATCGAGTTCGCGGGCCGTGGCCAGGCGGACCTGCGCCAGGCCGAGTGCGTTGCGGGTCGAGCGGGCCTGCGGCTGGAACCGGCTCTCCACCTTCACCAACTGGAACCCGAGGGAGGGATGGAGCCCCTCCGCCAGGGCGGCGTCATAGATCGTGGCACTCAGGTTGGCCGGGATCTGGTACGCCGCCGAGTACTGCAGCACCCGGGTGAGGCGCTCGACCTTGAGATCGCCGACTGTGATCCGGCCTTCGAGCTCGGCGACCTTGCCGTTGAGCCGGGCAATTTCGCGGTTGGCTTCGAGCCCCACCGGCGGGGCGGTGCGATCGGCCTCGAGTCGGGCGGACACGCTCATGCCGAGGCCGACCGCCAGGCCTCCGAGCACGAGCAGCGCGCCATGCTTGAGCGCCGCCAGCACCGGGTTGTCGTTTCGACGAGCCATGCTTCCTCCTATTCGCTCGGGCGGTCGTCGCGGCGATACTCGCCGCTCTTCCCGCCGGTTTTTGCCACGAGCCGGATCGGGCCGATCTCCATCGTCCGATCGACGGCTTTCACCATGTCGTACACGGTGAGACAGGCCACGCTCACCGCCGTCAGCGCCTCCATTTCCACGCCGGTCCGCGCGGTGACTCGCGCGGTGGCCGATACTTTGACTCCCGGAAGGCCCTCATCCAGCGCCAGATCCACGGCCACATGATCGAGGCCGAGGGGATGGCAGAGCGGGATCAGATCCGCCGTGTGCTTCGCACCCATCACGCCGGCCAGGCGCGCGGTGGCAAGCACATCGCCCTTGGCCAGCTGGTTGTTCCGGACCTGGGCGAACGCGTCCGCCGACATCCGGACCCATCCCTCCGCCGTGGCGGACCGCGCCGTGGGCTCCTTCGGCGAGACGTCGACCATCGAGGCCCGGCCGGTCGGATCCACGTGACTCAATGCCATAGCGCCTCCGCCAGTTCGCTGGTCAGGGTGGCGAGCAGCAGCTGCGGGTTGACGTTGCCGCGGGCGGATTCCCGGGCGGCGTCGATGCGGTCGATGGCCGCCACGAACCGGTCCGGTGACTCGACGTCGGCCAAGGCGGGTGGGACGGCGCCCTGTCCGGTGGCGGTGGCGCGAGCGGCGGAACCCAGGGTGCCCGACAACGCCTCGAGCAGGTCGGAGAAATCGCCGCGGGCCTGCCAGGGCCCCTGGCGGAGAATCCGTTCCCATTTGGCCGGACCGGCCTGCCTCAGAAGCGCCAGAAACGCCTCGGCTTCGGCCTGCGCCCCGGCGGTTTCGGCCGCGGTGAGCGCCGCACCGATCGACCCGTCGGCGGCCGCCACCCGCCGCGCCCGCTCGCCGGCGTCGAGGGCCGGCAGGTAGTGGCGCACGGCCGCATCGACCTGAGCGGGGTCCAGCCGGCCGAGTCGGAGCGGGACGGCCCGGGAGCGGATCGTCGGCAGCACCCGGGTCGGGTCGGTGGTCGTGAGGATCACGATGGTCGACTGGGGCGGCTCTTCGAGGAACTTGAGCAAGGCGTTGGCCGCCTCCTGGCTCGACTCCTGGGGCACGAGGCGGTCCGCGTCGCCGAGGAGGATGACCCGGCGGCCGCCCATGGACGTCGTGAGCGACTTGACCCGGAGGAGCAGGCGGGCGCTGGCGACCCCATGCATGGCCATCCCGTCCGGCGGGCCGTAGACCGGGTTCACGCGCCGGGCCGCCATCAGCTCACCGAGGGTTTCCTGCACCTCGTCCACCTGCTTGTCCGGATCGCCGGCCTTGGGGCGGGGGATCGGGACGAACCAGTGGAAATCCGGGTGGGCCAGCTGGCCGGCCAGTCGGCACGCCTGGCAGTTTCCGCAGGGTTCCTTGCCCGATGTCTGGCAGAGCAGGAGTCCGGCGAGCCACCGGCCGAAAGACTGCTTGCCCACTCCGGGGGCGCCGGTGACGAGCAGCACCTGCGGCAGCCGGCCCGCGCGAAACGCGCGGGTCAGCTGATCGCGAGTGGCTTCATGGCCAAACAGGGTGGGGCTGCTCATGAGGGGAAATTTAGCGGGTCCTGGTCTCGAATTGTACCGGCATATTGTTCCGTAAAGTATTGTTTTTCAACACGTTAGTGTGACGCACCTCACTTGGCTTATGCACCGCGAATCAGGACAAGGACTTGCAAAAAGCTAGTGAGCGCTCACTTGTGTATAGGGAGCATCAGCGCCAACTCTTGTTTGATCCCCAAACCGTTTTTCCGGAATGAGTTAGCTATCCCCCTTTGCTGAGGCGCGAAACTGGATGGATTTCGGCCAAACGGTTCCGAGCGGAGGTGATCGAGCGGGACGAGGGACCGCGGCTTGGGGCGAAAGGCTCGCAATGGGTTTGGGTCCGGGTGCTTGCGGATCAGCCGGCTCGAGCGTGCGGCCGGCCCAGTACCCGGCGGGCGAAAGTATTGCCCCTCACCATCGGGCCGAATAGTTTAGTCGCCCGTGCCGGGTACCCCGGTCCGATCCCGAGTAGCTCAGTTGGTAGAGCAGCTGACTGTTAATCAGCGGGTCACAGGTTCGAGTCCTGTCTCGGGAGT
>JBFXAY010000137.1:0-7426 GCA_050183815.1 Gemmatimonadales bacterium
CGGGCGCTTCGATACCGGTGGGCCACGAGCCCCGGCAGGAATGCGTTGATGGCCCAGGTCCGGCCGCCGTCGTGATCGGTGCCGAACTTCTGGCCGGCCATGAAGACGACGTTAGGCGCATCCGGGAGCGCGGCCACGACGTCGGGTTCGAGCAGATCGGCCTCGAGCGCCCGGCCGCCGACGCTTTCGATCGCGCGGCGAGCCCGCGGGTCGGAGAACCGGGCCACCGCGGTGATTCGCCGCTCGATGCCGGCGTCGGCCGAGGCCCGCTGCGCCAGCCGCACCAGGGTGGGTCCCATCTTGCCACCGGCGCCCAGCACGACGAGATCGCCGTCGAGGCGGCGAAACGCCTCGACCAGCGCCGGCGTCGGCCGCGACAGTTCGGCGTCGAGCGCATCCTCGGTCATCGGCACTACGATAGTCACTGCCCCGGCCGGAGGATAGATTCCGGCGGCCCTCGACCCGGGGTGCGCTCGATGAGGTTCGTCCGCTCGATCTCGCTGCTGGCGTTCGGAGGCATCATGTTCCTTTCCGAGGTGCGATCCGGCGCCGCCCAGGAGCGGACGCCGTCCCTCGCCGGCCGGTCCACGGTGTATGCCCCGCACGGGGCCCTCGCCACCAGTCACCCGCTTGCCACCGCGGCCGGTCTGGCCGTGCTGCAGCGCGGCGGCAATGCGGTCGATGCGGCGGTCACCGCGGCGGCGGTCCTCAACGTCGTCGAACCGATGATGACCGGGGCCGGCGGCGACCTGTTCGCCCTGCTCTGGTCGGCCCGCGACCGGCGGCTCGTGGGGCTCAACGCCAGCGGCCGTTCCGGCTCGCTGCTCACCCGGGAAGAGCTCCTTCGCCGGGGCCGAACCATGATGCCCGCGTCCGGCGCCGAATCGGTCACGGTGCCCGGCGCGCTGGCCGGGTGGCAGGACCTCCTCGAGCGCCACGGCACGATCAAACTGGCCGACGCGCTCGAGCCCGCGATCCGTCTGGCCGAGGAAGGGTTTCCGCTTTCGCCGGTCATCGCCCGCGACTGGGAAGAGACCGCCGGCGTGCTGCGATCGGACGAAGGCGGGCGGGCCACCTATCTCCCCGGCGGGAAAGTTCCCGTCACCGGCGACTGGATCACGAACCCGGATCTGGCGAACACCTTCCGCCGGATCGCCGAACACGGGATCGGCGAGTTCTATGGCGGCCCGATCGGCGCGGCCGTCGTCGAACGGCTCCAGCATCTCGGTGGATTCCTCACGCTGGACGACCTCCGGAACCACCGGAACGAATGGGTCACCCCCATTTCGGTACCGTTCCGGGGCTACCGGCTCTACGAGCTGCCACCCAACGGTCAGGGCATCGCGGCCCTAGAGATGCTCCGGATCCTCGAACCGTTCGATCTCAAGGGGATGGGCCACAACAGCGCGGCCTACCTCCACCATCTGATCGAGGCGAAGAAGCTCGCGTTCGCCGACCTCGAACGGTTCGTCGGCGAACCCGCCGCGATGACGACCCCGGTCGGCTACCTGCTGTCGGACGGGTTCATCGCCGAACGCCGGTCCCGGCTCAACTCGAGCCGCGCCACCGAACGCCCCGAACCCGGACCGGCGCTGACCCGAAGCGAAACGATCTACCTGACCGCCGCCGACCAGTACGGCAACATGGTCTCGTTCATCAACAGTCTGGCCGGCGGCTTCGGCTCCGGGGTAGTCGTGCCCGGTACCGGGCTTGCCCTGCAGAACCGGGGCGCCGGGTTCACCCTCACCGAGGGGCTGCCCAACACCGTCGGTCCCAACAAGCGGCCGTTTCACACGATCATCCCGGCCTTCGTGACCCGGATTCAGCCCAGCGGCGGCGAGACACCCTGGCTGAGCTACGGCGTCATGGGCGGCGCCATGCAGCCGCAGGGCCACGTCCAGGTGCTCCTCAACCTGCTCGTCTTCGGGATGGACCTGCAGGAAGCCCTCGATCAGGCCCGGTTCCGCCACCTGACGGGCAACCGGGTCGGACTCGAGCCCCCGATCGGAGAGGCCGTCCGCAGTCAACTCACGGCCATGGGGCACCAGGTCGTCGTCCTCGGCGCCAGCAGTGCCGGCGGCGCCCAGGCGATCCTCCGGCTGCCCGTCGGGTATGCCGCCGCCTCCGACCCTCGGAAGGACGGCATGGCCGCCGGGCACTGAACCTCAAGTTCCCTTCCTGCACGTCGATACCTCCCTGAGACCGTCCGATCCGGGCGGCAGGGAGGGTTCGTGAGCGGCTCAGGATCCAGAAAACCAGGCTCTGATTCCGGCACGCCGCCGGTCCGGTCGACCGCCGCCGAAGGGCGGGAGGTCGGGCGCGAGTCGCTGGCCGCGGCCCTCGAAGCCGTGCAGCACGACTTCAAGGGCGCCCGTCCGGTGCAGCCCTCCGCCCCGGAAAGCGCGGAGCGGCAACAGGGTGACAAGCAGGACCTGGTGGCCGCCTATGACCGGCTCGTCGAACACGAGGCGACCAAGCCGCGCCACTGCGAACCGCCGCCGGAACCCCTCTGGAAGCGCTACTTCAAGCCCGCCGTCGCCGCGGCCTGCTTCGCGGCGACGGCGTACCTCCAGCTGGCGCGTCCCGCCTGGCTGTTTCCGCCGTTCCAGCCGCTCGTCCCCGCGGCGACCAGCGCGAACGTCGAGCAACTGATGACCGCGGCCGCGATGCTGGCCAACCGGCAGATGCAGCGGACCGGGTTTCCGATCGCGACGATCGAGGACCTCGGCGTTCCGCTGCCGGGCGTCTCCCTGATCGAAGGCGGCCGCGACACCATTCGGCTCGGCGCCACGGTCGAGGGGGTGTCCTACCTGATGACGGCGGGTCCCGACCGGCCGCTCGATTTCCGAAAGGCCGCCCAATGAACCGGCGCGGCTTCACGCTGATCGAACTGCTGACGACCACGGCCATTCTCGGCCTCCTCGCCACCATCGCGCTGCCGAAGTACCAGCAGATCCGCAAGCGCGGCAATGCCGCGGAAATCGTGGCGGCCATGACCGCCATCCGTTCGGGCGCCTTTCAGTACAGCGAGAGCCACAACGCGTGGCCGCCCTCGACCCTGTCGGGTGTACCGACCGGGCTGGGCGAGTACCTCCAGGGCGGCGGCGCCCAACTCTTCGACGGTCCCTATCACCAGATGAGCTGGCTCTCGACGCCGTCCAACTCCGGCCCGCCGCAGCAGATGCTGATGGCCAGCATCAACGACGGCGTCATCTGCCAGACGGTCTACGGGCTGCTGGGCGGCACCGGCAACGCCGACCTGATGGGCGCCTGCACGGTGTCTGGCGGATTCGTGTTCCTCTGGGTCGATCGCTGATCCCTTCCCCCATCGCGACAACCGTTCGAGATTCGAGAGGCCCCCCGGCCCCCGCCGGGCAGCCCGGCTGCGGCCGGGCACCGTCTCTTTCACGCGAGGGTGCATGCGCCTGACCCGCTGGCTCCCGCTGGCCGCCGCCGCCGTCCTGATCGCCGGAACCGCTCCGGTTCCGCCGGTGCCGGGCCCGAGCTACGAGATCTACGCGATCCAGTACGGCGAACTGTCCGGGTTTCCGGCCAGCGGCCTCATCCTGGGCGCCGACACGGCCCGCAAACTCGATCTGTCGATGATGGTCTGGCTCCTTCGGGGCGAGGGCCGCACGATTCTGGTGGACGCCGGGTTCTACCGCGAGCGGTTCCTGGCGGCCTGGAAGGTCCGGAATTTCGTCCGCCCCTCGGAGGCGGTGGCTCGCTTCGGGGTCCGGCCCGAGGAGGTGACCGACATCGTCGTGACCCACATGCACTGGGACCACGCCGACGGCGCCGACCTGTTTCCCAACGCCCGGGTCTGGGTCCAGCGGAAGGAGTACGAGTTCTACCGCGACCCGAAGCACCAGCGCGGTACCGGGGTTTTTCCGGACGACGTCGCGATGTTCGAGCAGTTCGAGAAGGCGGGCCGGCTCCGCCTCGTCGAGGGTGACTCCCAGACCGTCGCCCGCGGCGTCCAGGTCTACACCGGCGGCCGGCATACCCACGAGTCGCAGTACGTCTCGGCCTGGAGCCGCTCCGGCCAGATCGTGCTCGCGTCCGACAACGTCTACCTCTACGAAAACCTCGAGCGACACCGCCCGATCGCCGCCACCTGGGACAGCGTGTCGAATCTCAAGGCGCAGGAGCGGATGGTCCGCCTTGCCGGGGATCCCGGGCGAGTCGTTCCGGGCCACGATCCGGCCGTGATGCGCCGTTTCCCGCCGGTGAAGCCGGGCGCGGTCCGGATCGACTGACCGGGCCCGCTCCGGGCCGCCCGGTCAGAGCCCGAGCGCGGCCACCCGGCGGCGGAGCTCCGGAACGAGTTCCCGTTCGAACCAGGGGTTCCGCCGCAGCCAGATCCGGTTGCGGGGACTCGGATGGGGCAGGGGAAACGCGGCCGGCAGATAGTCGCGCCACGCGGCCACGGTCGCCGTGAGCGACGCGCGACGCCGATCCCCCAGGTGGTACGCCTGCGCGTAGGTCCCGATCACGATCGTTAGGCGGACCGACCGGAGCCGCGGCAACAGTCGCGGATGCCAGTCCCGGGCGCATTCCGGCCGCGGCGGCAGATCCCCGGTCTTCCCCGCGCCCGGGTAGCAGAATCCCATCGGCACGAGGGCCACCCGGTCCGCCCGATAGAACGTCTCGCGGTCGAGGCCGAGCCAGTCGCGGAGCCGGTCGCCGCTCGGGTCGTCCCAGGGGATCCCCGTGGCGTGCACCCGGCTGCCGGGCGCCTGACCGGCAATCAGGAGCGGCGCCGCCCGGTGCGCCGTCAGGACCGGCCGCGGCTCGTGGGGAAGGAACGGGGCGCAGGTCCGGCAGGCGGCTATGGCGCGGAGCAGCGTGGGCAGGGCAGGCGGCAGGGTGTCTCCAGTCGGTGTCCGATCGCCCGTGGCGAGTCCGTTGCTTCGAATCGCAAGTAGAGCGATATCAGTGTGTTAGCCAGATGAGGGCCGATCCGTGTCAGGCGTCACGGTCAGGTCACGCACCCCCCGGTACATTGAAGCCGTCGCCAACCTGAGATTCCGACCGTGAAACGCGCTACCCACCTGCTCCTGCCAGTCCTGCTTCTCCTCGGCCTCGTTGCCCGGGCCGACGCCCAGATGAAGGGAGAACGGTTCCTCAGGGTTCCCGACGCCGGCGTGGTTCAGGTGCTCCGCCTCGCCGACGGCTCCACCCTGGTCGGCCACTTCGTGGACGTCTCCGGCGACCCGGTCCGGTTCGAAACCCGCTCCGGCGTGTTCTCGATTCCGCGGGCCGACATCCGGGAGATCACCGAGTCCGGCGCCACCACCATGCGGAACGGTTCCTACTGGCCCGACGATCCCAATCCGTCGCGGCTCTTCTTCGGACCGACGGGGCGGGTGCTGCCGAACGGCGCCGCCGACTTCTCGAGCACGTATCTGTTCCTCCTGAGTGGTAGTGTCGGGGTCGGCGGCGTGGCCCAGCTCGGCGGCGGTTTCTCGGTGCTGCCGTTCGAAGACTTCACCGAAAACCTGTTCTTCGCCACCGCCAAGGTGAGTGTGGCCGCCTCGCCGAAGGCCAAGCTCGCACTTGGGGGCCTGGCCGGCTGGGCTGGTGGCTTCGACGACGACATCGGCGGTGGTGGCGTCGGCGCGGTGTACGGCGTCGGCACGTTCGGCACCAACGACAACGCCGCGACCATCGGCCTGGCCGTCCCCTTTGGTGACGTCGATACCCATCCGATCATCCTGGCCGGCGGCGAGACCCGGATCACCAAGCGGATCAAGCTGGTGACCGAGAACTACTTCGTGCTCGACAAGCAGGAAGAGTTCACGGGCACCACCTTCCGGCAGAAGGCCCACGTCACCGGCATCTTCGGGTACGGGCTCCGGATCTTCGGCGAGAAGATCGCGGTCGACCTGGCCTTCCTGAACAGCACGGAGGGCGGGGTCTTCCCCGGCGTGCCGTACGTCGACTTCGTGGTCAGGTTCTGAGCGGCAGGCACCACTTGGTGCGGCTGTAGGCCACCCGGAAGCCGCGCCGCTCCGCGTTGCGCTGCGAGGCGCTGCCGGGCTGCGCCACCATCATCGCGAGGTCGGCGCCGTGCCGTGCCGCATAGGCCAGGCGGGCGGCCAGCAAGGCATTCTGGGCGCCGCGGCGGCGGGCCGAAGGAATCGTCGCCGCGCCGGCCAGGAGGGCGACGCCCTCGTGCAGGCTCAAGGCGCCGGCCGCGATCGCCCGCCCGTCCGCTTCGGCCAGAAAACACACCGCGCCGCTCCGTGAGGTCATCACCGGTCCGATGGCCTTGAAGTAGTCCTCGTACTCGGGGAACTCGCTCCATCCCTCGATGGTCGTGCGGGTCCACCGCTCACCCTCCTCCGGGCCGGTGGGCCGGACGACGAGTCCCTCGGCGGTCGCGTCGGCCGCGTCGTCGAGCGGCCGCACCAGCACGGTCGAGAGCTCGATCGGCCGGTAGCCGCGGTCGGCGAGCCGGCCGGGCAGGGTCATCGGCACCAGCGGGCTCAGCTCATGGCTGGTCGGCGCCCCGCGTTCGGCGAAAAACCCCTCGATCCGGGACAGGTCGGCATCCGTCGGATCGGCGAAGACGCCCAGCCCGAACGTCTGGGTCACCGGCGAATCGGGCCCGTCGAACATCGCGAACGCGCCGGCCACTTCGGCCCACGCAGCTCCGACGGCGGGCTGCAGCCGCGCCCGGGCTTCCACGAAACTCGCGTTGCCGGCGGCCTCCGCCCGTTCGAGGCGCCTGGCGAGCGGGAGATCGGCGAACAGGGTCATCGAGTCGGTCCAGTCGGGAGCCGCGCAAGATAGGCGGGCCGGCCCCCACGGCCGAAGCCGGCGACGCTGGGCGCCACCGGCTCCGGTGCTGGAGCAGCGAGGAGGGAACTACTGGCGGTGGTAGGCGATGCCGCGGGCCTGCGCCTTTTCGATCGCGACGACCATGCCGGGCACCAGCACCACGCCGGGGAGAATGTTGGCCTTGAAATCGGCGGCCACCGTTTCGGCGGGTACGCCCCGCGCCTTGCCGACCATCGACGCGAAAATGCCGATCGCGTTGTTGCAGATGATGAACGTGGCACCCCGGGCCTGGAGCGATTCGATGCTCGCCTGCGGGAGGTTCATGCCGAGGATGACGGGTTCCGTGCGCCACGGATTCGCCACGGCCGGCTTGCCGGTCTTGGGATCGACGGTCTCGCTGAACTCGCCCAGTCGGTACTTGGCCCACATGGCGTCGTTGAGGCCGTAGAACGTCGTGCCGCCGTAGAAGGTGCCCACCGCGTTGATCTCGCGGTCCGGAGCGCCGTACGCCTTGTTGTAGGTGTCGTAGTAGTTGAGCATGTGCACCAGCGGGATGCCGCCGTTCGGCGCCGGGGCGTCGAAGAGCTGCCGGTGCTTGCCGGTCAGCTTGTCGAGCCAGGCGTCGTTCTCGGCCGTGAGC
>JBFXAY010000138.1:0-7212 GCA_050183815.1 Gemmatimonadales bacterium
TTCGACGAACCGGAAGCGCCAGGCCGGCCGGGGCGGAAAGAGATGCGCCGGTTTTGCCTTGATCTCCGGCGTGAACTGCTGGAGCGCGGTCACGTCGTCGAGGATCCAGAAGCCGCGCCCGTAGGTAGCGAGCACCAGATCGTTGAACTGTTCCTGGACCGTGATGTCCGAGACCGGGGCGGCCGGGAGGTTCGTCTGGAGCGGCTGCCAGAACCGGCCGTCGTCGAAGGAAGCCCAGATCGAGTTCTCCAGGCCGAGATAGAGGAGGCCCCGGCGCACCGGGTCCTCCTTGATCCAGCGCGCGTAGCTGATCGGGTGGTGGGGCAGGCCGTCGGTGATCAACGTCCAGGTGCGGCCGAGGTCCGTGGTCTTGTAGACCCAGGGATCGCGGTTGTCGACCTGGTGGCCGTCCACCGTCAGATACACTGTCGCGGCGTCGTAGCGGCTCGGCTGGATGTTGCTCACCGTACCCCACTCGAGCATGCCGGCCGGCGTCACGTTGCGCCACGTCCGGCCGCCGTCCTCGGTGAGCTGCACCAGGCCGTCGTTCGTGCCCGCCCAGATCTGGCCCTGTTTGAGGCGGCTTTCGGCGATCGCGAAGACGACCCCGGCGTACTCCACGCCGATGTTGTCGGGGGTCAGACCGCCCGAGATGCCCTGCCGCGATTTGTCGTTTCGGGTGAGGTCGGGACTGATCACCGCCCAGGTCCGGCCGCCGTCGCTGGTCGCGTGCACGTGCTGGCTCCCGACGTAGACGCGGTTCCGGTCGTGGGGCGAGATCGTGAGCGGGAAGGTCCACTGGAAACGGTACTTCACCTCGTTGGCCGGATGGCCGGTGGTTGCCTCGGGCCAGATCTCCACGTTCTCCGCGATCCCGGTCCGGACGTCGTAGCGGCTCACGATGCCGCCCACGCTGCCGAAACCGGACGCGCTCGACCAGACGATGTTCGGATCCTCGGGATCGGGTGTGGCCCAGCCGCTCTCGCCGCCGCCGACCGAGTGCCAGAGGCCGCGCGGAATCCCGGCATCGCCGAAGAAGCCGGCGATCCGGCTGTTGCTCGGCCCTCGCGCCGACGGCCCATCCTGCCGGTTGCCGTAGACGTAGTAGGGCACCCGGTTGTCCACCGTCACGTGGTACATCTGGGCCACCGGCAACTGGACCTGATTCCAGCTCTTGCCGCGGTTCGTGGTGATCGAGATCCCGCCGTCGTGTACGACCGCCATCCGGTTGGCGTTGCCCGGATCGATCCAGATGTCGTGATGGTCGCCGCCGGGCACCTCGGCGAAGGGCGGGTCGATGATCGTGTTGCCGCCGTCGAGCGTCTTGGCCCAGCTGGCCGACAGGAAGTAGGCCTCGTTCTCGTTGTCGGGCATCACCGCCATGCGGGTGTAGTACTGCGTCCGCCCGGCCAGCTGGCGGTCGTAGCTCACCACCCGCCAGGTGCCGCCGCCGTCTTCGGAACGCCACAGCTCGCCCGACTCGGCCTCGACGCCCGGCAGCGGGACGCCGTCGCTCGTTTCGATCAGCGCGTAGACCCGGTCGGGATGGCTCGGCGCGACCGCGAGATCGGTCTTGCCGAAGGGCCGCTTCGGGAGCCCGTTGCCCGTGAGCCGTTTCCAGGTCGTGCCGCCGTCGGTGCTCTTCCAGATCCCGCTGCCCGGTCCGCCGCTGGTCCGGCCCCAGGTGTGAATGACCAGTTGCCACGTGGTAGCGTACACGACGCGCGGGTTGCGGGGATCGAGTTCGACGTCGTAGGCGCCGGTGTTCTCGTCCACGGCCAGCACCCGGGTCCAGTTGGCGCCGCCGTCGGTGGTGCGGTAAACGCCCCGGTCAGGGTGCGGCCCGTACGAGTGGCCGAGCGCCGCCACGAAGACGACGTCCGGATTGCGCGGATCGATGGCGATCCGGCCGATCCGGCCGGTCTGTTCCAGACCCATCTTCTTCCAGGTCTTGCCCGCGTCAGTCGATTTGAAGACACCCCACCCGGTGGAGATGTTGCTCCGGATGTACGGCTCGCCGGTGCCGGCCCAGACGACGTTCGGGTCGGACGGGGCGACGGCCAGCGCGCCGACCGACGCCACGGGCTGGTCGTCGAAGATCGGTCCCCAATGGAGGCCGCCGTCCGTCGATTTCCAGATCCCGCCGGACGCGGCCCCGGCGTAGTAGATGTTCGGGTCGCCGGGGACGCCGGCCACCGAGGAGAGCCGGTTGCCCTCCGGGCCGATGTGGCGATAGCGAAGTCCCGCGAGTTGTTCCGCGCTGAGCAAGGGCTCCGGCGGCGGTGCGGGCTCGCGGCGGCGCTGAGCGGCGGCGGGCGCTGCGATCGGCGCGAGGAGCAGCAGGGCGAGAGCCGGCGGCACGAACCGAATCATGAACGAATCCTCAACGAACGGATGTGGTGGCTGCGGGGGAGGGCAGGTCTAACATATCGAACGCCGCGGCAGCCGACCACGGGGCCCGGCCCTTCCCATGTCCAGCCCGCGGACCTACCCTCCTGCCGTGATCATCGCGACCTGGAACGTCAATTCGATCCGGGCCCGGCTCGAGCGATTGCTCGCCTGGCTCGAGCAGCACGCGCCCGACGTCGTGTGCCTGCAGGAACTCAAGGTGACCGACGAGGAGTTTCCGGCGGCGGAGGTGGAGGCGGCCGGCTACCGGGCCGTATTCCACGGCCAGCGGACCTACAACGGGGTGGCGATCCTGAGCCGGACCGAATCGTCCGACGTGGCCACCGGGTTCGATGGCGGGGCCGAGGAGGAGCAGGCCCGGCTGATCAGTGCCCGGGTGGGCGGGATCCGCTTCCTGTCGGCGTATTTCCCGAACGGCAAGAGCGTGGGCAGCGACAAGTGGGCCTACAAGCTCGACTGGATGGGCCGTCTCGCCGAGCACCTCCAGGCCCGCTACCGCCCCGACGAGCCGCTGGTACTCGCCGGCGATTTCAACGTGGCGCCGGAGGATCGGGACGTGGCGCGGCCCGACGAATGGCGGGAGAGCGTCCTCTGCCATCAGGATGCCCGCTCGGCGCTGCAGCGGATCGCCGGCTGGGGACTGGTCGATGCGATGCGCCTGATCGAGGCCGGGCCGGGTCCGTTCTCCTGGTGGGACTACCGGATGCTGGCGTTTCCGAAGGGCAACGGGCTCCGGATCGACCATCTCTTCGTGACCCAGCCGCTGGTGACGCGGTGCCGCCGCGTCTGGGTCGACCGGGAGCAGCGGAAGGGCAAGCTGCCGTCGGATCACGCGCCGGTGCTGGCCGAGATCGATCCGGCGTGACGCGGTAGCTGTGCTGCGGGCCTTTCCGATCGTTCGCGACGGCATCGGCGGATCCGCCGCGGCGCGACCCAAGCAACGGCCTGCGGGCTGCCTGGCCGGGATCGACGGTTGCCGCTCCGGCTGGCTGATGGTGTCGGTGGCACGCCGCCGCTGGAACGCCGCGGTGGCGCCGTCGGTGGCGGAGTTGCTGGAGGCGGCGCGCCCGGCGGTGGCGGCCATCGACATGCCGATCGGCCTCCTCGACCATGGTGACCGGCCGGCCGACCGGGAACTGCGCCTTCTGCTCGGCGCCCGCAAGTCGTCCGTGTTCCCAGCGCCCCTTCGCGGCACCTTGCACGCGGCCAGCCATCGGGCCGCGTGCGAGGCCCGCCGCCGGATCGACGGCAAGGGATACTCGCTCCAGAGCTACCATCTCTTTCCGAAGATCCGGGAGCTCGACGCGCTGGTGCGGCGCCTCGGTCACCGGCAGTCCGGCCTCGTGGAAAGTCATCCCGAGTCGGCGTTTGCCGTGATGGCCGGGGCGCCGCTCAGGCATTCGAAACGGACCGCCGCCGGACGGCTCGAGCGGCGCCGGCTGCTGGCGAAGCAGGTGCCCGGCGCCGGGCCGCTGATTTCCGCGGGCCCGCCGCGCGGCGCGTCGTGGGACGATCTGCTGGACGCCGTGGTACTCGTCTGGGTGGCGCGGCGGATCCGGGCCGGCCGGGCCCGCGCGTTTCCGCATCGGCCGCCGCCGGCCGATCCTCATGGGATCGTGCCCCGCGTCCTGATCTGACCGGAGCCGTTCCCGGCGGGCCGGTACTCCGGCGAGAGACTACTCCGCCCGAATCGTCTCCAGCGGATCGACGCCGGCGGCTCGCCACGCGGGTACCGCACTGGCCAGCACCGCGATCGCCGCGGTGAGGATCAGGGTCCCGGCGAGTACCACCGGATCGGCCGGACTCACCTGGAACAGGGCGGATTCGAGCAGGCGGCCTCCGGCCAGCGCGATCCCGAGCCCCACGGCGCCGCCCGCCGCCATCGGCAGCAACGCCTCCCGCGCCACGAGCGCCACCACGCTGCCCGGCGCGGCGCCGAGGGCCATCCGGACGCCGATTTCCCGGCGCCGTTCCGCCACCGCGTAGGATACGATGCCCCAGAGGCCCTGCACGACCAGCAGGATGGCCGCGGCGGCGAAGAGGGCCAGCGTTGCGGCGAGGAACCGCTGCCGGGCGACCGAGGCGCTCCGCCGGGTAGCCATGGTCTGGATGCTGCCTAACGCGAGCAGCGGGTCGACCGACCAGACCGCCTCGGCCAGCGGCCGCCGGAACGATTCCGGATCGCCCGAGGTGCGGATCACCAGACTGCCGAAACGCTGCCACGGCACTTGCCGCTGGACGTAGGGCATGTAGAGGGCGGCCTGGTCGGGCAGGTCGAGCGACACGCCCTTCACGTCCCGGGCAACGCCAACGATCGTCATCCAGACGGGTCCCGTTTCCGGCGCGTGCCAGTCGCGGAGCGCCACCCGTTGGCCGATGGGATCGCGGTCGGGCCAGAACGCCCGGGCCAGCGACTCGTTGATCACCGCCACGGGCAGCGCACCGGCCCGGTCCGATTCCGCCAGGGGCCGGCCCTTCACGACCGGCAGCTTCATCGCGCCGAAGTAGTCGCCGTAGACCGGCCGGACCCGGACGCCGCTCGGCGCATCGGGGTCGAGGTCGGGGCGCCCCTCGAAGAGGAGCTTGTTGCCGATCCCGCCTCTGACATAGAGGGGCAGCGTGGTGACGTATCCGGCGGCCGTGACGCCCGGCGTCTCGGCCAGCCGGTCGATGATCGCGGTATAGGCCCGGGTCTGCTCGTCAGGGTCGGCGTAGCGGGACTCCGGCAGCACGAGTTCCGCGCTCAGCACACCGGCCGGATCGAAGCCGAGCGGCTGGTTCCAGAGCGACCGGAAGCTCTTGGCCAACACGCCGGCGGCGGCGAGGAGCGCCACGGCAAGCGCCACCTCGGAGGCAACGACCAGCCGGAGTGAACGAAACCGGTGGCGTTCGCCCGAACCGCGGGCGGAGGCGAGGCCTTCCAGCGCGCCTTGCCGGCGGGCCCGGAACGCCGGCAGGACGCCGCACAGCAGCCCGGCGAGCAGGGTGGCGCCCGCGCCGAACGCCAGGACCGCCCCGCTCAGGCCGAGGCCGCCGGTCCGGGGCAGGAATCCGCCGAGGCCGGTGCTCGGCACGCTGGCGGGGAGGTAGCCGCGGAGGAAGACGAGCGCAGCGGCGGCCACGCCGAAGCCGAGGAGTCCGCCGGCGGCGCCCAGGGCAAAGCCTTCGAAGACGAGCTGCCGGGTGATCCGTCCGGCGCCGGCGCCTAACGCCATGCGGACCGCCAGCTCCCGGCGCCGGCCGGTGACCCGGGCCACGAGCAGGCCGGCCAGGTTGACCGACGCGATCAGCAGCAGGAGCACCACCGCGGCGAGCGTGACCCAGAGACTCGGCCGGACGTCGCCGACGAGATAGTCGAGCAGCGGGATCGGGGTGACGATCTTGCCCCGGTTGGTGCGCGGGTACTCCGCCGCGAGGTCGGTGGTGATCGCCACGATTTCCCGGCTGGCATCGGCCATCGACGCACCGGGCCGGAGCCGGCCGATCGCGTCGAGGTTGTTGACCCCCCGCTCGGACACCGCCCACGGCATCTCCACGGCAATCGGGACCACGCCGATGATGTCGTCGTCGAGGAAGTCGATCGTCCGGGGCAGGACGCCGATGATCGTGGCCGGATTGCCGCCCAGGGTGAGCTGCCGTCCTACCGCGTTCGCGGCGCGGCTGAACCGCGATTCCCAGAAGCCCTCGGTGATGAGGATGAGATGCTCGCCGCCGGGCTGATTCTCCGCCGCGGTGAAGCGCCGGCCGGCGATCGGCTGGATCCGGAGCACGTCGAGGAATTCCGGTTCCACGGCGTGGACCCGGACCGGTTCCGGGTCGCCCACGCCGGTGAGGTCGAGGCCCCAGGAGCGGGCGTAGAGACCGATCGATTCCCAGGTCCGGGTCCGGGCCCGCCAGTCGACGCCATCGGGGATCGAGACGTCACCCTCGCGGGTGAAGTGGGCCAGCCGCCCGGGTTCCGCGAACGGCAGCGGGCGAAGGAGGACGCCGAAGAAGACGCCGAAGATCGCGGTCGTCGTACCGATGCCGACGGCCAGCGTGGCGAGGGCGGACACGGCAAAGGCCGGGCTGCGCACCAGCCAGCGGATCAGGTGCTTCAGGTCGATACCGGTCACGAAAGGCCTTCGGGGTTCCGGGTGGGAAGGGGGGCGGGTCAGTTCGTCGCGCCATTCGCGAGGGGCTGCGGCCAGGAGATCCGCCGCGAGCCGGAGCCGGCGCCACCAGCGGCCCCGGCCGCGCGCAGCGTCCCAGGCCGACTGGAAGTCGGCCTCGATGTCGGCGCCGAATTCGGTCCGGAAGCTCGCCGGGGCGAGCCGGAGCAGGAGCCGGGCGAAGCGCCGGGGGAATCGGAGCGGCGGCACGGCGTCAGTCCGCGGGGCGCGTCTTGAGGAGGCCGGCGCGCCGGGCGCGGCCGACGGCATCGGCCAGGCGGCGCGACTCGGTGCTCAGGAGCCGCCGGCCGGCCTCGGTCAGGGCGTAGTACCGGCGCCGTTCGTCGTCCTGATCGCGGGCCGGCCGGCGGGCGGTTTCCCGGACCAGGCCGGCCCGAACGAGCCGCTTGAGGGCGCCGTACAACGTGCCGGGACCGAGGCGAATGGCGCCCCCGGTACCGGCTTCGACGTCCTGGATGATCCCGTAGCCGTGGCGGTCGCCGTCGGCGAGGGCCAGGAGGATATGGAAGACCTGGGGGGTCAGGGGCAGTTCGGTCATGGGGTCGGCTAGGCTCGGGTGAACCGGGGTACTATATCGTATGACGATATAAGTCGCAATATCGTTGCAAGCCGGGCCGTGGGGTCGGCTCGG
>JBFXAY010000139.1:0-7130 GCA_050183815.1 Gemmatimonadales bacterium
CGCCCCAGGCCCATTGGATCCGGTAGCTGCTGGGCGGGTCCGGCAGGTCCGACGTGAAGCTCACTTCGGGCACCGGGCCGTCGAAATAGGCGGTGTCCGGACTGACCGCGAACGGGGCGTTCTCGATTTCGAGGGTGGTGGCGCCGATCTGCTTCAGATGCCCTCCGGCGGCGAGCATCGAGACGAGCGCGAACGGGCGGCGTGCCCCCGGTTTCGTGGCCGTGCGGTTCAGCAGCTCGGCCAGCGGGAGGAGCCCGTCGGGGCCGAGTTGGGCAAAGACGCCGGTTTCCACCAGGTGGGCCAGCACCGAGACGTTGCCGCCGACCTGGTCGAGATCGAGGTTGAGCGCGTCGAGGAGGCCCCGGACCGACACGTGCATGCCGTGCACCGGCGTCGAGCCCGCGCCCGGATACGCCTCCGTCGAGAGCGTCTGCCCCGGCATGCCCGCCTCGGCGGCCATCTGCTGATTGGCCGCCTCCCGCTCGGCGCCGGACAAGGTGGCGTTCACCCGGAGTTTGGCCAGGAGGTCGCTGACCTCCTCGAACGGTGCCAGGAACGAAGGGAGGGCGAGGACCTGGTTGATCCCGACCGTGATCCCGTCGATCGTCCCCTTGACCGCCAGCGGCTGGAAGCCGCTCCCTTCCGCGTGCACGAGACTGCCTAACGCCTCGAGCGCCGGATGGAACAGGCCGAACGAGTTGCCGCCGTCGGTCGACACGACGTTGGCGTAGAGCGGGTCGCCGACGACCGGCTTGAGCAGCGTGGCCAGACTGTGGCCCACCGCCGACAGCGACGCCGAGAAGGCGTTCGCCGTGAGTTGGTCCTGATCGGACGCCGTCAGCTTTTCGAACTCGGTCAGAAACTCGTTGAGAATCCCCGGAATCCGGAGGTTGAGCCGCTCCTGGGACCGGATCAATGCAGCGATGGGGCCGCTTTCGGGATAGACCCCCGGCGTGCCGAGCCCCTGGAACAGGCTGCCGAGCGCCGAGCCGCCGTCGGCACTCGCCAGGGCCTCGAACGCGGGAATCGCCGGTCCGTGCCCGTCGGGCGAGAACCAGCTGCCGTTCTCGAGCACGGGCCAGCGCTCGGCGCCGTCGACCACCGGGGCCACCGGCAGGAGCGGCTTGACCAACTCGATTGGAACGAGCTGGCCGATCGCGATGCCCAGGGCTGCTGCCGCCGTGGGTCCCTCCGCCGCGGGAGCCGCGCGCACGTTCGACGCGGCCGGCCCGAGGAGCAGGCCGGCGTTGAGGTGCGCCGTCATGACCCGCACCGAGCTGTCGGTCACCGCCACGGCCGGAAGAATCTCGAGGGCGCCGCGCGCCGGATCCCGGAACGCGATCACCACGGCCTTGCCGCCCGTCCGATTGACCGGCACGTCGATCGTGACGAGGTGACCGCCCCGTCCCTGGTCGGTGCTCACCTCGAGGACCGGCCCCGCCACGGTGAGCCCGGCCGGCAGCGCGGGCAGCACGGGATTGGTGGCCGTGCGGAACGACCAGGTGCCGGCGCTCGCGAACGTTCCGGCCGGGACGGTCATCTTGAACCCGCGGTAGGGGTGACCCGGCGTGGTGATGGCGAAGGACCCAGGCCCGGGGCCGAAGGTGACGTCGAGGATCTCCGTTCCCGGCTCGATCGAGGCCTGGAAGCTGACGGCGGGAAGCGAGCCGACCTGGGCGGAGAGCCGTTGATCGCCCGAGGGGCCGAGGGTCCACTTACCGATCCGCGCGATGCCGGACGCGTCCGTGGTGGCGGCGGTACCGTCGGCGGTTCCGCCGCCGCTCGCCACCGAGAACTGGACCGCAACGCCCGACAGCACCCGCCCCTGCGCGTCCCGCACGACCACGGCGGGCGCCACCGGCACGGCGGTGCCGGCGGCGGCCGTCTGCTGATCGCCCGCGGAGATGGCGGCGCTGGCGGGTGTCGCCGCCGGCGGGGGCGGCGGCGGGGGTGGCGGGGGCGACGTTGTGGCACCTCCGCCGCACCCGGCGAGGAGGCAGAGGGCGGCGGCTCGGCGGGCGGCACGCATAGGGGATCCTTGGATCGTCTACCCGGGAAGCGGAAAACGGGGACCGGCGGGGCTCACGGCCGTGCCCGCCCGGCCTGGGCGATCACCCCCTCCCCGACAGCCGCTAGTTCCCCCGCACCGCGGTGAACTGGTAGGTCACCTCCCGCGTCTCGAGCACGTCCAACTGGGTGGCCGGCTTGCCGCCCACCACGACCGACGTCTTCTTGATGTCCCGGTACCGAACGGTGATGGTGCCCTGGAGAAAGAGCCCTGCCTTGGTGGCCTGGAGCGTCGAACGCGTCACGGCCACCCGGGCCGGCACCCCGTTTACACAGTCGAAGGTCGATCCGCCGTCGAGGGTTCCGGAGCCGATGTCGCCCGTCCAGGTGACGAAGTCCGCCTCCTCGCACGGCGCCGAGGTCCGGTTGATGCCCAGCCCCACGGACGTTCGGGACACGCCGCCGGGTGGCGGCACCAGGGCAATCGACGCGGACGCCGGGAGGCCGGTGACGGGATCCGCCGGGCGGTAGGTGATCAGCGCCGCGGTCGGCTGCTGGCGGACCCGCTCGAAGAACCCGCTGAAACTCTCGAAGTCTCCCTTGGTGGCCACGGCCGTCGGCGTCCAGGCCGGGGCCGTGCCGGTGAACTGATTGAGCCGCCACGTGGTGCTCAGGTTCTCGACCGACACGGTGCCCCGGGCCCGGCCCAGCAGCCGCCCGTCATCCGGGTGATGCATCTCGACGCTTACCTGGTACGTGCCGAGCGCTCCGTAGGCGTGGGCGGCGACCGAGTCGCCCTCGAAACCGGTGTCGTCGCCGAAGTCCCAGATGAAGGTGGCGCCCGGCGGCGCCTGGCCGTGCGGCATCGCCACCCAGGCAACCTGCTCTCCGATTCCGGCGGTCGTCGCGGCCGGTTCGAGGGTTACGGTGCCGACGGTCACGGCCGCGCCGGCAGTCGCCGCCCGCTTGTCGAGGTCGGCATCCTCGAGATCGACGGAGACGTGGTAGTCGCCGCCGACATGATAGACGTGGCTCACCACGGAGTCGCCCACCACGACCACCGGGGCGGTTCCGTCGCCGAAGTCCCAGCGATAGCGGGGATGATCCGGCCGGTCGCCGAACGGCCGGGCGACCAGCTCGAGCACCGCGTCCGGCGCCACCCGCGGCGCGCCCGGCTCGATGGTGAACGGCGCCCGGGTGACCGTCACGATCGCCTGGTCGGTTCCGAGCGAGGTGACCTCCTCGCCCCGGGTAGCGAAGACTTCGACGGTCACTTCTTCTTCGCCGATGAGACTGCGTCCGGCGGTATAGGTCACGCGATTGGCGGCCCCCTGGATCGAGTGGAGGCCGCGATCGAAAGCACCGAGGGCGCCCGGCGTATTCCACCGATAGCTGAGGACGGCGCCCTCGGCGAGTTCGGACGGCACCGAGGCGGTGAACGTGACCGGTTCGCGGTGAGCGAGCTCCGGCCGGTCGGGCGTCAGGGTCACCGTCACCGGGCCGACCTCCACCGTGGCCTTCGCCGTCCCGACGACGACGGTGCCGACGCCGGCTTCCTCGCGCCGGACCGTGACGGTCACGACGTCGGAGCCAAGGCTGCCGGAAGGTTCGTAGGTGACCGCATCGCTCGAACTCTCGAAATGAGTGCCCCGATGCTGGGCATCGACCAGCACCCCGGCCGCACCGGTGGCCGACCACTCGTAGCTCAAGGCCGCCCCCTCGGCCACGCCTTCGAGTCCCAGCACGACGGCTTTGAGGAGCCGGATGTCCGCGGTCGAGATCCGGTTGGTGCCGGGATTGAGCTTGACCTTGGACGGACGCACCGTGAGTTCCCAGGTTTCCACCGCCCGGGAATTGTAGGCCTGCCAGAGCTGAAGGCTCACGTCGCTCGCGGTCATGACCAGGTCCACCTTGCTGATGAACCCGAGAAACGCCTTGCCGTACTGCGAAATCGCCCGGAGCGCCTCGCCGCGGGCCGCGTCCTGGAGAATGGCGCCGGCCACGGCGCTGGTGAGGTCGAAGATCAGCTGCTGGAAGCTGTCGGAGCTCAGCACGGTGGTCCAGAGGAGATCGGCGCCCTCCTTGACACGGCCCTGATACATGAGGTCCGCGAATTCGGGCAGCGAGCCGACGAGGAAACCGACGCAATCGTTGAGGTAGTTGGCCGCGCCCGGTTGCTTGAGCGCCGCTTCGATCCGGTCGCCGGCCACGTCGCCGTCGAGAATCACGTTGAGAAAGACGGGCACCAGGACATCGGCCACCGCACTGGTGGCCACGACCCGGCCGAGCCTGGCCTTGACCGCCGGCGGGAGGGCGTTCAACTCGGCCAACGAGAGTGCGCCCAGGCCGAGGACCCGGAGCCGGTAGCGGGTGGCGGTGGCGTCCGCCGGGGCGATCGGCAGAGGAACGGCGTCGCTCTCCACCTCGGCCCACGCCAGGTTGCCCAGCACGACGTCCGCGAGGAGCCCGCCGAAGCTCGTCAGGCCGACCGTGGGCGGGATCTCGAGTTCCGTGGTCTGGCCGCCGGACGGCGCGGCGTGCGGATTGCCGTCCGCGTCGTCGTAAGACACGGCGTCGATCAGCCCCACGGCGCGGCGGCGGTACTGGTTGGTTACCTGGAGGATGTTGAGATCGACTTCGTGCGGGACCACACCGCTCCTCGCGCCGAGTGGGTCGATCGAGATGACGGGTTTGCGACCTGCAGTGGCGGCGACTCGGGCCGGCAGGAGGGCGCTCCCGGCCAATTGCGTTCTGAGCGTGTGCCGTGCCGCGAGCACCGCCGGAACATCGACCGAAACCGTCGCGGCCGGCGCCCCGAGCGCGGTGGCAACCGCCGCTTCGAGCGCGGCCACCTCGGAGCGGCCGGCGACTTGCTCGCGAAGGAAATCGCGCGCCGCGGCGGGCAGGAACGCCCCGCCGAGATCGAAGTACGCCATCGCTTCCGCGGTGCTGCGGGCGTTGAGCGTGACCGTGGTGCCGGTCAGCCACCCGAGCAGCAGCGGGCGGCCGTCCGGCGCCGTGGCCACGAGCAGTTGTGGTCCGGTGCCGAAGGCCGGGGTCGAAAACTGGCCGGTGGGGGTAACCGCCACCGGACCCAGGCTCGTCGAGAGCCGGATCGCGTCGACCGGGATCGCCGCGCCGGGTGGCAGCTCGATCCGGCCGCTCCGCTGCGTCACGACGCCGGGCGACCAGGCGGGCCCGACGGTCAGCGTGGCGCTTCCGGTCACACCATCGGCGGTGGCCTCGATCACCGCGGTGCCGATCGCCTCCCCGGTCACCAGGCCGGAGGCGGTCACCGACGCCACGGCGAGGTTGCGGCTGACGAAGGTGACGGTCTTCCCGGCGATGGCGTTTCCGGAGGCGTCCCGGGGTGTGGCCGTCAGCTGGCGGGTGCCGGTGACGAGCACGGTGCCGGTGTCGGGGCCTACCTGCACCGCGGCGACCACCGCGGGCGGGGGCGGAGGCGGGGGAGGCGGCGGGGGCGGTCCGGGCTCCGTCGATCCGCCGCCGCACCCGGCGGCGCTGGCGGCAAGGGTGGCCCACAGTAGGGCAACGGACGGGCGGACCATCGGACGCTCGGCGAGGGGGTTACCCGGACATGCGCCCTCGGCCTGGCGGCGGGATCACCGCCGTTGCAGCAAGCCGAGAGGCGAAGCGGGTCGCCGAACGGGGGCTTCGATTCCGGAAACGGACAGCCGTTCCGTTCGCATCACCGGCCCCTGACGGGGTAGCTTTCGGCGCTGGCCAAGGCGGGCCCGATGCCGATCCCCGGCCACCCGCGTCCCCGTCCGAGAATCCGCCAATGACGCGCCGCGTTCCCTTCCTCCTTGGCCTGGCGTCGTTCATCCCGGGGATCGGCTTGCCATGCGCCGTGGTTGCCGTGGTGTGGGGGCTCGCGGACTACAGCCCCGGCGCCCGCAAAGCCGTCCGGTTGGCCCTGATTGGCGGCGCCCTGCAGCTGGTGGCCGGCGCCGGCCTTGCTGTCTGGCTGTTGCGCAGTGATCCCCTCGCCGCGGCGGCGGAGGCGCGAGCCCGGAAGGATCTGGCGGGGATCGTCGAACAGCTGGAGGCGTATCGGGCGCGGACCGGGGCGTATCCCGTGTCGCTCGATGCGCTGGGCGGTGCCCAGCCGGTGCCCGATTCGATCCGGCTGGTCGACCTCACCGGCGGCCTCCGTCATGCAAGGCCGTATTTCTATTCGCTGGGGGCGGACGGGACCTACGATCTGCTGGCTACCGGGCCGGACCGGGTGGTGGGGACGCCGGACGATATCCGGCCGGCGTTGGCGGATTCGGCGGCGAGGCCCGGATACCGGCCGAGGGGTCCGTAGCGGTGCCAGAGCAGAGTCCGATGACGCCGGCCGGCACCCGACCTGGCTCGCGACGCTCACTGATCCAGCAATGACCGGCCGTTGATCGACCTCTGACCGGTTCCGCCCACCTTGGCCCCGTTCGGCTGACCCGACCCCAGCCCCGGAGCCTCGAATGCGCCCGTCCAGACTCGCCTCGGCCCTGACCGTCCTCGTCGCCGCGGGATGCGGGGGGCCCACGCCGCCGCCGCCCCCGCCGCCCCCAGCAACCGTCACCTCGATTACCCTGTCGGCCGCGAACCCGACCATGGCGCCGGGCGCCACCCAGGCGCTGACCGCGGTGGCGCGAAATGCGGCGGGCGGGACGGTCTCCGCGTCGTTCACCTGGCGCAGCACCGAACCCGGGGTCGCCACGGTGGACGGGAGCGGCTTGGTGACCGCCATCGCCCCGGGCACCACGGCGGTGACGGCCGCGAGCGGGACGGTGACCAGCAACGCCGTGGGCCTGTCGGTCGAGGCGGCGGTGGCCCCGGCGGCCCGGCTCGAGATCGACAAGGCCGCCCTCCTGCTCCCGGCGATCGGCGCCTCCGCCCAACTCACGGCACGGATATTCGACGCCCAGGGCGCCCCGACCACGGCCACCGTCACCTGGACCTCGTCGGCCCCGGCCAACGTCTCGGTTGACGCGACGGGCCGGGTGACGGCGGTCAAGAGCGGCTCCGCGCAGATCTACGCCACGGCGGACGGCGTTCGGTCACCGGGAGCGTTCGCCGTCGTCGCGGAGCCCGCGGCGGGTGCCCGGCTGCGGTCCGAC
>JBFXAY010000140.1:0-6988 GCA_050183815.1 Gemmatimonadales bacterium
CGCCGCGGGGCAGGGTCGATCACGAAAGGCCGAGAGCGTGCGGCGGATCGGGGGCGGCGGTCCGGAGGCGCGGCAGCCAATACCCCGGTGCCGGCCGGGGCGCGGCGGCCCCGGCCGAACGGAAGCGGGGCCGTTTCCTGATCATCGGCGGTGCACCAGTTCGCCGTTGACGTAGACCCGCTCGACCCAGGTCTTGACGCTGAGCGGGGGACCGTCGAGGACGATCACATCCGCGTCCTTGCCGGCCTCGAGACTGCCGACCCGCGCCTCGACGCCGAGAATCCGGGCCGGCACGAGCGTCACCGCCCGAAGCACCTGCTCTTCCGACATGCCGTACCCGGCCGCAATGCCGGCGTCGATCAGGAGCCACTTGCCGCTGCCCGCCGGCGCAAGGCTGCCGAAGGCTCGCGAGAAGGTTGCGATCGCGGTGGTGACCCCGGCGTCGGTGAGCTTGGCCGCGAGCCCCTCGTCAATGGGGAGGTAGTCCTGCTTGTCCGGGATCTCCTCGTTGCTCACATACGGATGCGAGACCTGGCCCAGAATGACCGGCACCCGGCGGGTGGCGAGCTCCTCGCGGAACTCGAGAGCCCCCTGCCCTCCGTCCACGATGAGATCGAACCCGAACTCCTGCGCCAGCCGGAGCGCCGACCGGATGTCGACGGGATGGTTCGCCTGGATCCGGGCCGGGAATTCCCGCTGCAACAGCCGACCCAGCGCCTCGAGCCCCAGATCCCGGGCGCCCTGCGGGTTCTGGGCTCGTGCCTGGCGGTACTCCTGCGCCTTCACGAGCCGTTGGCGGAGCATTGCCACTTCGGCCATCCGGGTGGCCGGGTCGCGATTGCGAGCCCGACCGGCCGCCTTGGGCGGGGTGCCGAGCGTCATGTCCATGGCGGCGGGTTCCCGGAGAATGACGCCGGTCAAATCGGGGCCGGCGGTCTTGACCACGGCTCCCTGCCCCCCGATGAGGGTCGCGTCCGCCGGCCCGACGTACATGGCGGTGACGCCGCCCGAGAGCAACTCCTTGTTCCGCAACGGGCCCGCGGCGCCCGAACCGAAGTCACCGTACGGGTTGTAGGCCTCGAGGGCGCGGTTGGCGGGGTTGAGGGGCTCGGTGGCCTCGTCCTGGTCCGACGCCGCGATGCCGATGTTGCTCATCGCGTCGATGATGCCGGGCATGACGAACTTGCCGCGCACGTCGACGATCTCGGCGCCGGCGGGGATCCGCGGGCTCGCGCCGACGGCCACGATCTTGCCACCCTGCATGACCACGACCCCGTTGGGAATGGCCGGCCCCGAGACCGGCAGCACGGTGCCTCCCCGGAGGACGACGGCCCGTTCCTGGGCGGGCAGGTCCGCGGACGCCGCGGCAAGGACGGCCACGGCAAGCATGGGACGAATCATCGGTTCCCCCCGTTCCGCTCGTAGACGACCCGGCCGTCGCCGATGACCACGTCCACCCGGGACCGCGGCTCGTACCAGGGGCCGTCGAAGATGACCAGGTCGGCGTCCTTCCCCACTTCGAGGGTTCCGACCCGCTCGCCGACGCGGGCGATCTCCGCCGCGTTGCGGGTCACCATTTTCAGGACCTCCTCCTCGGGAATGCCGTACCGCATGGCGAGCGCCGCGCACAGCCGAAGCCACTTCTGGTTGATGACCGGCGCATCGGTGTGCATCGCGATCTTGACGCCCGCCTTCCAGAGTTCGTACGGGCCGGCCATGACGTCTTCGCCCAAGCCGATGCGCGGCCCGAGCGGCAGGACGACGGCCGAGATACCGCGCTTCACCAGTTCCGGGGCCACCTTGTAGGCCTCGGTGGAATGGTGCAGCGTCAGGTCGAAGCCGAATTCGTCCTTGAGCCGGACCAGGGTCATCACGTCGGTGGCCGAGTGGACGTGGGCCCGCACGTAGGTCTCGTGGTTGAGCACGCCCGCCATCGCCTCGAAGCCGAGGTCCCGCGCGGGCGGATTGCCCTGCCGGCCGTCGTCCTCCCATTTCTTGCGGGCGGCGAGGTACTCCTGGGTCCGGATCAGATATTGCCGGAGGTTGGCGGCGACCCCCATCGTCGTCGACGGGTAGCGGTCCCGGCCCTTCACGCCCATGGCGAACTTCATCCCGCCCTTTTCGAGCAGCAACCGGCGGGCCGGGTCGTCGCCGAACGTCTTGATGACGACCGCCATGCCGCTCACGTTCTCGCCGCTGCCCGGGCCGGTGACGATGGTGGTGACCCCGCCCGACACCGCATCCTTGAAGTCCGGATCGAGCCAGTTCAGCGCATCGATGAACCGGTGCTCGGGACCGATCAATTTCGGGAAGTCGTTGAGATCGGTGGGCGGCGCGCCGATATGGGAGTGGTTGTCCACCATGCCCGGGATGACGTCCTTGCCGGCGGCGTCGATCACTCGGGCACCGGCGGGTACCGCCACGTTGGTACCGATCGCGGCGATCCGGCCATCGCGAACCACGATCGTGCCGCGGACGATCGGCGCGCCGGCCGCCGTGTGAATGGTGGCGCCGCGCACTACGATCACGCCGCCGTCCTGAGCGGCGACGGCCGGGACTCGGGCCATCAGCCCGGCCAGCAGCAGGAGAGGCGCTCGTCTGTTTCGTTCCATTCCCGTTCCTCGAGCTCGGGTGTCCGTCAGCTGCAGTAGCGCATGGCCGCCTCGGCCAGCACATCGGCGGTCCGGTGGACGCTCTCGATATCGACCCACTCTTCGTCCGCGTGGGCACCGGCTCCGGTCGGCCCGAAGACGACCGTCTCGGCGCCAGCGGCCGCCAGCAGGGCGGAGTCCATCCAGGGGGTGTCACCGACCTCGCGCGGCGCCTGGCCGAGGACCTGCGTGGCGGCGTCCCGAAGGGCGGTGACCACGGCGGCCCCGGGCTCCACCTCGAACGGCTCCCGGGCAAAGAAGCACGCCAGGGTGGCCTCGAGGTCCGGATCCTCGGCCCGGAGTTCGGCCAGCAGCGCCTCGAGTTCGGCGAGAGCGCCGGCCTCGGTTTCACCCGGGACCGTGCGCCGTTCGATCTCGAGCCGGCAGCGGGCAGCGTAGGTGCTGAGACCTGAGCCGCCCTGGAGCACCGCCGCATGCAGCGACGGCGGACCGACCAGCGGGTGGGGCGGCCGGCGGCGGAGATCGCGCTCGAGCCCGTCCAGCCGGGCGAGGAACCGTCCCATCCGCATGTTCGCGTCGATGCCTTCGGCGACCCGGCTCCCATGAGCCGCCCGACCGACCGTTTCGACCGCAACCCAGAGGTAGCCTTTGTGCGCCAGGCAGATCTCGAGGCCTGTGGGTTCGGTGACAATGGCCCCATCGACCGGCATCCGGGCCGCGAGGTCCGCCGTGCCGCAGCTGCCGTACTCCTCGTCCGCCACCGCGGCGACGATCACGTCGCCCCGCAGCGGCCGACCCGAATCCGCGATGGCCTTGGCGGCGGCCATGCAGGCCGCCACCCCGCCCTTCATGTCGAAGCTGCCGCGGCCGTACAGGCGGCCGTCCTTCACCGCCGCCGAGAACGGATCGGCCATGCCCTCGACGCCCACGGTGTCGTAATGGCCGTTGAGCATCAGGCTCCGGCCGCCGCCGGTTCCGCGGAGCCGGCCGGTGACGCTGACGCGGCCGGCCTCCGGCTCGTGGAACATCACTTCGAGGCCGGCCTCCTCGAGCCGCCGGGCCGTGTACTGGGAGATGGCGACCTCACCGGCCGCGCCAGGGATGAGCTTCGGGTTCACCGAGTCGGTCCGGACCAGACCCGTCAGGGTTTCGAGACACCACTCACGACTGCAATGCAGCACGCCGTTCCCGTCCTCCCGGCCCGGTACCGAGCCAGCGAAACGGGCGGGAGGCCGCGACGCGACCCCCCGCCCGGGTGTTTCAGCAACTGCGACTCACGCCTTGGTCGGATCGCACTTCGACGCGTCGTAGTTCGGGTTGTTCTTCTCGTCGATCGAAACCCGGATGCTGGCCTGATCGCCGCGGGTGAGGCTGTCCTTGTGATACGCCCCCGACGGGAACACGGTGTTGGACGCCCGGCCGTACTGCCGGACCAGGCGGCGGAGATCGCCGAGCCGGTGGGCGGTGGCGAACATCCAGAAGGCCCGCTCCCGGAACATCAGATTCACGCGGGCGGCGGCCGTGCCGGGGTCGGTCAGCGGCGTGAGACCCGTCCGGGTGGCCCGGGCCTCGTTGAGCAGCTGCAGCCAGGTGGCGGTCTGTCCGCCCTGCAGAGCGGCCTCCGCCTTGATCATCGTCGCCTCGATGCCGCTGGCGTTGACGATCGGGACCCCGAAGTTGTTGTAAAGCGTGTACTGGAACATCGGGGTCTTGCCGTCGAATCGCGACACCGGCCCGAAGTCCTGAGTGGTCGGAATCCGGGGGTCGTTCGCCGAGGCGAAATTGAGCCCATTGCCGCCTTCGTTGTCCGACACCGACAGATAGTCGAAGTCGTAGATGAAGGCCTTCATCTGGTTCTGGGTCCGGGCGTCGGCGGCGGAGTACTGCAGCGCGTAGCTGAACCCGATGGGCACGTTGGTCACGGCCGCGGCCGCGGCGGCGAACTGACCCTTGTTGAGCAGGGCCCGCCCCCGAAGCACGGCCACCAGGTTCTGGACCGTGGCGTCGCCCCCCGTCGCCGCAGCGGCCTTGTCCAACTCGGCGATCGCCGCATCGAAGATCTCGTCGGTCGTCATGTTGGACCCGTACTCGATCTCGGGCTGGTCCACCGACAACGTGGCACCGGAGCAGTACGTCTCGCCGACCCAGATGGTGGCCAGCGCGCCGAGGGCGTAGAGCTCGCCGACCCGGCTGTCGCCGGGGACGATATCCGCCAGGGCGGCCGCGGCTCGCTGGGCCCCGCGGCGGCCACGATGGATGTTGAGCCAGATCGTCTGGGCCGCCGAGTTTTCCTCGCGGACGTTGCCGAGGTCGTACTCCCGGACTTCCGGCGGCGTGCCGCCGAAGCGGAACTCGTCGGTGAAGAGGCTGGTGGCCAGCATCAGTCCGGCGAAGGCCCCGCCCTGGGCGTAGGCCACCTCCCCAACGCCGCCGGCGTAGAGGGCGGCCGCACCCGTAGTCCCGCCAAGTTTGCCCGGATCGATGATGTCCGGACGGTCTACCGTCAGAATCGTGTCGGTCGAGCAGCTCGCCGACACCAGGACCGCCGCCAGGCCGGCCGCCGCCTGGAGGGTCCGCGCGATGCGCGTCATGGTCATCCTCGGAAGAAGCTGAGTCGTCATGGTCGGTCTCCTCAGAACTGCAGGTTGAGGCGGAGGAGGAACGTCCGCGGCTGACCCGGCTGGACGAAGTTGTAGTTCGGCCCGTCGCCGTTGGTGCCGGCGGCGGTGTTGATCTCCGGATCCCAGCTGGTGAAGCCGGTCCAGAGCTTGAGGTTCCGGGCGGTGAGCGTCAGGGTGCCGTTCGCGGCGCGGAAGAAGTTGAGCGCCTGTTTCGGCAGCGTCCACCCGAGCGAGAGCTCCCGGAGCCGGATGAACTTGGCGTCGGTCGCGTAGGAGCCGAAGGTGAAGGACACGGCCCGGGCCTGCTCGAAGAGGGAGGCCTCCGGGTTGTTGAAGCCGGCGCAGTTCTGGATCGCCAGGCACTGGAAGCCGGTGTTCACCTCGAGCGACTTCCAGCCCCACTTGGCCTCGAGCTGGCTGCCAAGCCGGAGCTTGTTCCCGAACAGGCCGATCGAGGAGTTGAGACTGGCGCTCTTGTTCGGAATGCTGTTGCCGAGGAATTCGGCCGTATCCGACACCACGACCTCGTCCGGCGTGATGAAGCCGTCGCCGTTGGCATCCTCGTAGGACTTGAGGGTGGTGCCGTAGAGCGCGTAGAGCGGCTGTCCGACCGCGTGCCGGTAGAAGAATCCCTGCGGATCCGGAACGCCATCCGCCAGTTCGAGCAGTTCGTTCTTGTTGAACGAGGCTTCGAGGTTGAGGTCCCAGGTGATCCGGCGGGATTCGATCGGCCGGGCGCTCACCGAGAGTTCGAGGCCCTGGTTCTGCACCTGGCCGAGGTTCTGGTACTGGCTCGCGACGGCGCCGAGGGAGCCGGCGAGCGGCCGGGCGATCAGGGCGTCGCGGGTCTTCTTCTTGTACACCGTGGCTTCGAGGTTGACGCGGTTGCTCAGGAAGCCGGCGTCGAACCCGGCCTCGACCTCGGTCGACCGTTCCGGCTTGAGGGCCGCATCACCGAGGCCCTGGAGCGACACGCCGGGTTTGTTCCCGCCGAGGAGCGCCACCGTCACGCCGCCGTAGTACGTAAGGGCGGCCGTCGACGGCGGCTGCTGCCCGGTGGCGCCGTAGGCGGACCGAAGCCGGAGCGAGTTGAGCATGCCGGCCTTGCCCTCCATGACGACGAAGGAGCCCGAGATCTTGGGATAGTAGGCCGTCCGCGAGTCCTGACCGAAGCTCGAGTTCTGGTCGACCCGGAGGGCACCGGTCACGAAGAACCGGTCGTCCAGCCCGAACTGCTGTTCGACATAGGTCCCGAGGGTCACGACCTTCGTGGTCGCTTCGCTCGACACTTTTTCCGAGGCGCCCGTGATGGTCTCCGCGCCCGGTGCCAGGTTCTTGCCGTAGTTGTTCGAGACCGTCAGCGCATCCTTGTTGTACTGGAGCCCCGCCGACGCCTTGCCGGCGATCCGGCTGGTCAGGTTGAAGTTGGCCGTGGCGCCGAAGTCGACCGAGTACTTGTAGCTCTGAAACCGGTTGATCGTCCGGGCACCCTGATCCTCGCCGCAGAACGGGCAGGCCTCGCCGTTGCGGACCAGGCCCTGGTCCTCGAACCCGATGTAGTCGAGGCCGACCGTGGCCCGGGTGGTGAGCCAGTTGGTGGGCCGGAAATTGATGTTGCCGCTGTTGATGAAGTGGTTGCTCTTCCGGGCGCTGTAGTTCGACAAGCCGTAGGCCGGCCGGGCGAAGGCGTACGGATCGTCGCCGGCATCGGGATTGGCGGTGCCGAAGACGGCCCCGACCAGGACGCCCTGAAGG
>JBFXAY010000141.1:0-6834 GCA_050183815.1 Gemmatimonadales bacterium
GTTCTCCTCGTCGTAGGAGGAGTAGAGGTACGGCGTCCGCGACGGGAACTCGCCGGCGCAGGTGTCGACGATCTTGTAGGCGGGCCGGATCCCGAGCGCCTGCCGGCGCCGGCGCATCTCCACTTCTTCGAGGCCGGCGAGATCGGCCAGTTGCCGGTCCGAAAAGCCCATTCGCTTCATCCGCCGGATGGCCGCGTGATCCCGGTGGTCGTCGGCCGGGTGGCCGTCGTGGGTGGCCTGCCATCCGGCCACGAACTCGCGCTCGGCCTCGACCAGCTCGCGGAGCTGATGAAGGAACCAGGGGTCGATCCCGGAGCGTTCCGCGAGCTTCTCGACCGGCACGTCCCGGAGCAGCGCCCGCTTGATCTGGAAGAGCCGTTCCGGCGTGGGACGCCGCACGGCGGCGAGGATCGATTCGATCGAAGTGTCTTCGAGCCGGTCGTCGGCCGGTCGTTCACCGACGACCCAGCCGGGGCGGCCGATCTCGAGCCCCCGGAAGCCTTTCTGGAACGCTTCCTTGAAGGTGCGGCCGATCGCCATCACCTCGCCCACCGACTTCATCTGCGTGGTGAGGGTCGGGTCCGCCGCGGGGAACTTCTCGAAGGCGAAGCGGGGGATCTTCACCACCACGTAGTCCAGGACCGGCTCGAAGCTGGCCGGCGTGGTCTTGGTGATGTCGTTCGGGAGTTCGTCGAGCGTGTAGCCGACCGCGACCTTGGTACCGATCCGCGCGATCGGGAACCCCGTGGCCTTCGACGCCAGGGCCGAGCTGCGCGACACCCGGGGATTCATCTCGATGACCAGCTGCTCGCCGGTCTCGGGCGAGACCGCGAACTGCACATTGCAGCCGCCGGCCTCGACACCGACTTCCCGGATGATCTTGCAGGCCGCGTCCCGCATCTCCTGATACTCGCGGTCCGACAGCGTCATGGCCGGGGCCACGGTGATCGAGTCGCCGGTGTGGACGCCCATCGGATCGATGTTCTCGATCGAGCAGACGATCACGACGTTATCGGCCCCGTCCCGCATCACCTCGAGTTCGTATTCCTTCCAGCCGATGATGCTCCGCTCGACCAGCACCGAGGTGACCGGCGAGGCCTCGAGGCCGCGCCGGAGCATCGTCTCGAACTCTTCGCGGTTGTAGGCGATCCCGCCGCCGGTGCCGCCGAGGGTGAAGCTCGGCCGGAGGATGGCCGGGTAGCCCGTCAGTTCCACGGCCGCGAGGCCCTCCTCGACGGAGTGCACCGTGGTGCCCTGCGGCGTCGCCAGCCCGATCCGCCGCATCGCCTTCGCGAATTCGTCGCGATCCTCGGCGATGCGAATGGCCCGCTCGTTGGCGCCGATCAGCTCGACCCCGTACTTGTCGAGGACGCCGGTCCGGTACAACTCCATCGCCACGTTGAGGCCGGTCTGCCCACCCATCGTAGGCAGCAAAGCGTCCGGCCGCTCCCGGGCGATGATCTTCTCGACCCACGCCGGCGTCACCGGTTCGATGTAGGTCCGGTCGGCGACCTCCGGATCGGTCATGATCGTGGCCGGATTCGAGTTCACCAGGATCACCCGGTAGCCCTCTTCCCTGAGGGCCCGGGCTGCCTGGGTTCCCGAGTAGTCGAATTCGGCTCCCTGCCCGATCACGATCGGGCCGGAACCGATGAGGAGTACCGACGAGATGTCAGTCCGCTTGGGCATCGAGCAGATCTTTCAGGGTCTCTTCGAGCGATTTACGAGGCGACCACCCGGTGTCCCGCCAGAGGCGGGTCGGGTCGCCGACGAGATATGGCAAGTCGTTGGAACGGAGCAGGGCCGGATCGGCCTCGAGGATCACCCGATGCCCGGCCAGCGCCATGAGCCGCGCCGCCACATCCCCGAGTGCCGTGCCCTGGCCGCTCGCCACGTTGTAGACGGCACCGCTCCGGCCCCGCTCGAGGATTGCGAGGTAGGCCGCCGCGACGTCGCGCACGTCGAGCAGGTCGCGCACCGGCTCGAGGTTGCCGGTCTTGATGGCGGGAGCCCCGATCCGGCGCGCCGTCAGGATCCGCCGGGCCAGCGCTGGCAGCACGTAGCGGTCCCCCTGCCCGGGACCGGTGTGCGGAAAGGCGCGGGCGATCAGCACCTCGAGGCCGGTCCGGCGGGCCACCTCCGCGGCGGCGATTTCGGCGCCGAGTTTGCTGGCCGCGTAGGGCGACGCGGGGACCAGCGGGGCATCCTCCGGAATCGGCGTGCCGTCGGTCTGGCCGTAGACCTCTCCCGTGGAGACCACGAGCAGCCGGGGCGCCCGGCCGCCACCGGCCTTCAACTGCCCGAACGCCTCGGCCAGCCGGGCGGTCCCGGCGGCGTTGACCGTCCAGGCGTGGCCCGGATCGCGTCGCGCATCGCCGCCCGACGCCACCGCGGCCAGGTGGATGACCGCATCGAGGCCATGCCCGGCGAGCGCCGTCACCGATTCGGCGGAGAGGAGGTCGAAGTCGACCCACTGGACCCGGAACCGCTCCGCCTCGGAGAGTTCCCGGGGCGGGCTCCCGCCAAGCCGGATGGCGCCCACGACGAAGTGCCCCGCTCCGAGCAACTCGCGGATCATCCAGGTTCCGACGAACCCGTCCGCACCGGTCACCAGCACCCTCATCGGCGCCGCGCCAGCCGGTCGAGATCGGCGTCCACCATCATCCGGACCAGGTCGGCGAATCCGACTGTCGGCGACCAGCCGAGTTCGGTGCGGGCCCGGGACGGGTCGGCGATGAGGAGATCGACTTCCGCCGGCCGGGTGAAGGCCGGATCGATGACCACGTGGTCCTTCCAGTCGAGCCCGACATGCGCGAAGGCGACCTCGACCAGGTCCCGGACGCTGTGGGTGACCCCGGTGCCGATCACGTAGTCGCGCGGCTCCGGCTGCTGCAGCATCCGCCACATGGCGTCCACGTAGTCGCCGGCGAAGCCCCAGTCGCGCTTGGCTTCGAGGTTGCCAAGCCGGAGCTCGTTGGCCAGGCCGAGCTTGATGCGGGCCACACCGTCGGAGACCTTCCGGGTCACGAACTCGATGCCGCGCCGGGGGGATTCGTGGTTGAAGAGGATCCCGCTCACCGCGTAGAGCCCGTACGACTCCCGGTAGTTCACCGTGATCCAGTGGCCGTAGACCTTGGCCACGCCGTAGGGACTCCGGGGATAGAACGGCGTCCGCTCGTTCTGGGGCGTCTCCTGGACCTTCCCGAACTGTTCCGAGGAGCTCGCCTGGTAGAAGCGGGCCTTCGGATGGGCCAGCCGGACGGCCTCGAGGATCCGGGTCACGCCTAACGCCGTGAACTCGCCGGTCAGGACCGGCTGCGAGAACGAGGTCGGGACGTAGGACTGGGCCGCGAGGTTGTAGACCTCGTCCGGCATCACTTCGCGGATGACCTGGGTCAGGGAGTGCTGGTCGAGGAGGTCGGCGGTGACGATCCGGATCGAGTCGAGGAACGGCTCGATCCGTTCGTAGCTGTGGTGGCTCGTCCGGCGCACCATGCCCACAACCTCGTATCCCTTGGCGAGAAGGAACTCCGCCAGGTAGGACCCGTCCTGGCCCGTGACCCCGGTGATCAGTGCCCGCGGCATGCCGACGGCCCCCCCGTGAAATCCCCTGGCGCGCCGCGCCCTTGCCCTAATCCCATGTCCATTCTACATTTAAGGGCTACATTGACGTTTACTGCGAGTGGAGATCGTTTCTTATGGCACGCGTCTGCAGCGTCTGCGGCAAGGGGCCGGTGACCGGCAACCATGTCAGCCACGCCAACAATAGGCGGAAACGCCGCTGGATGCCCAATCTCCAGACCGTCCGGGTCATGGAGAACGGCGCGCCGAAGCGGAAGCGGGTCTGCACCCGCTGCATCCGGAGCAACAAGGTGGTCAAGGCCGCCTGACGTCCCGCGGCCGGCCCTGCGCCGGCCGCGCTCCGCAGGGCCAGACAGGAAAAAAGGGGACCCGAGGGTCCCCTTTTTCGTTTCGAGGAGCGGGAGCAACGCCGTCACTCCGCCACCAGCTCGATCCGCGCCGTCTCGGCGCCGTCACCGACTCGGTGACCGAGCTTGAGAATCCGGGTGTAGCCGCCGGGCCGGGCCGCGAACCGCGGGCCGATCTCGGAGAAGAGCCGCTTGAGGACCTCGCGGTCCTGGATCTTGCGTTCGGCCAGCCGGCGGGCGTGGAGATCGCCCCGGCGCGCCAGCGTGATCAGGCGCTCGGCGTACGGCCGGAGCTCCTTCGCCTTGGCAGTCGTGGTGGTGATCCGCTCGTGCTTGAAGAGGCTGATGGCCATGTTGCGAAGCAGCGCCTTGCGGTGCTCCGCGGTGCGGGACAGCTGCCGTCCCTTGGACCCGTGCCGCATTGCTTAGTTCCCTTCCGGGGCACCCATAGTGGGCAGCACCCCGCTCTTCACGATCCGGAGGTCGCCATCGACCTCTTCAAATCCCATATCGAAGCGGAGGCTCTCCCGCTGGAGCAGGTCGCCGATTTCCGCAACGGCCTTCTCGCCGACGTTCTTGACGTCGAGGAGTTCCTTTTCGCTGTACTCGACCAGATCCCGCAGGGTCCGGATGTTCGAGTTCTTGAGGCTGTTGAGCGTCCGGACGGTGAGCCCGAGATCATCGATCAGCCGGCCGAGCTTGGCCTTGAGCCCGCCGACGACACTGACGGACTCCGTGGCCGCCACCGGGCGCGCGGTCGGGACCTTGCCGAACTCGACGAAGTACCGGAAGTGCTCCTGGGCGAGGGCGGCCGCGTAGGCGATCGCGTCCTCGGGCGAGATCGAACCGTCGGTCTCCACCATCACCGCCAGGCGGTCATAGTCGGTCCGCTGGCCGACGCGGGTTTCCGAGACGGTGAAGTTGGCCCGGCGGACCGGGTTGTAGATCGCGTCGATCCGGACCAGATCCACCGGGAGCGAGCGATCGCTCGGGTGCAGTTCGGATTCGACGTAGCCGCGGCCCTTGTTGACGTAGAGGTCGCAGCTGATTTCCCGGTCGTCCTGCACGGTGAAGAGCAGGTGGTCCGCGTTGAGCACCTTCACGTTCGGATTCGCCTGGAGTTCCCGGGCGAACACGGGTCCCTTGCCCTCGCGGCGGATCCGGAGGATCGCCTCGTCGACGGCGGGGTCGAGCACCAGCGTGAGCGCCTTGAGGCGCTGAATGATCTGGTGGACGTCCTCGAGGACGCCTTGCACCGTCTGGTGTTCGTGGACGACGCCGTCCATCCGGAAGCCCCAGACCGCCGACCCGCGGAGCGACGAAAGCAGCATCCGGCGGAGCGCGTTCCCGAGCGTGTGGCCGAAGCCCCGCTCGAGCGGCTGGAGCCGGAATTCAGCGATGTTCGGGTTGTCCTCCCGCTTGGTCATTTCGACCAGGTGCGGATGGACGAGCCCGGTCAGATCGATCGACATGCTGACCTGTCCCTTACTTCGAGTAAAGCTCGACGATGAGCTGTTCCTGGGCCGCGGTCGGGATCGAGTCGCGAGTCGGGGTCATGGTCATCCGACCGGCGAACTTCTGGTGATCCACCGACAGCCAGGTGAGCGGCGCGCCCCGGGTGGCGAGTTCCTGCGCCACCTTGACCGGTACCATTTCCCGGGCGGAGGCCGCGACGCGGACTTCCTGGCCGGGAACGACCCGATACGACGGGATGTCGACCCGCTTCCCATCCACTTCCACATGACCATGCCGGACCAGCTGCCGGGCGCCGCGCCGGCTCGTCGAGAACCCCATCCGGTAGGCGAGGTTGTCGAGCCGTGATTCGAGAGCCACGAGCAAGTTGGTGCCGGTCACGCCGGGCAGATTGGCCGCGGCCTCGAACGTGTTCCGGAACTGCCGCTCCGACAGACCGTAGATCCGCTTGACCTTCTGCTTCTCGCGGAGCTGCCGGGCGTATTCGGACATCTTCCGGCCACCCTTGCTGGCGCCCGCGGCGCCGTGCTGGCCGGGAGCGTAGCTCCGCCGGTCCACGGCGCACTTCTCGGTGAAGCAGCGGGTACCCTTCAGGAACAGCTTGGTTCCTTCACGCCGGCACAGTCGGCAGGCCGGCCCAGCATAACGTGACATGGATCAGACCCTGCGCTTCTTCGGAGGCCGGCAGCCGTTGTGCGGAATCGGCGTGACGTCCTTGATGGAGACCACCCGGAGACCTGCCGAGGCGAGGGCCTGGACGGCCGACTCGCGCCCGCTGCCCGGACCCTGGACCAGCACATGAACCCGGCGGACGCCAAGGTTCATCGCTTCGCGGCCAACCGCCTCGGCGGCCACGGTGGCTGCGAAGGGCGTCGACTTCTTCGAGCCCTTGAAGCCGGCCTTGCCCGCGGTACCCCACGCGACCGCGTTGCCCCGCGAATCGGTGATGGTGACGATCGTGTTGTTGAACGTGGCGGAGATATGGGCGACCCCTTCGGATTCGACCACCTTCTTGCCACGCTTGGCCTTGGCCACCTTGTCCGCGGGTGCCTTCTCCGCGGCGGGCGCGGCCGGAGCCGCTGCCTGAGTCTCGGGAGTTTCCGGTGCCGTCATAGCTTACTTCTTCGTCGCCTTCTTCTTGCCTGCGATTGCCCGGCGCGGACCCTTCTTGGTGCGCGCGTTGGTGTGGGTCCGCTGCCCCCGCACCGGGAGACCCCGGCGGTGGCGCGACCCGCGATAGCTGCCGATATCCATCAGCCGCTTGATGTTCATGGCGATCTCGGTGCGGAGGGCGCCCTCCACCCGAACGCTGCGCTCGATCATCTGCCGGAGCCGAGCGACCACGGCGTCCGAAAGATCCCGCACCCGGGTGTCGGCGCTGATGCCGGTTTCGCCGAGCAGGCGCTGACTCGTCGTCAGGCCGATACCGTAG
>JBFXAY010000142.1:0-6446 GCA_050183815.1 Gemmatimonadales bacterium
CTCAAGCGCTGCACCAACGAGTCGCCGGTGGCGCTCCGCGAGCCGGGCGGCTTCGGCTGGACCCTGCGCTGCTTCGAACGGTTCCTCGCCAAGGGGACGACCAGGCCCTAGCGCCGCGCCACCCTTGCCGCCGGGTCGCGGCCCTTGTTCGTTTCGGCCCGATGCAGGTCTTCTCGATTGCCGAACTCGGTGGGGCGCTCCTCCAGGCCGTCGTAACCCTGGGGTTGGCCCTCCTCTGTCTCCATCTCTACCGCCGGCATCACAAGCGCCATTTCCTCCTCTGGTCCGTGGCGCTCGGCGTCTACTTCCTGAGTCTCGGCGTCATCATCTCGTTTCTGGTGACCGGGGTCTGGGGACTCCTCTTCTGGCATCAGGTGTTCACGGCCTGGACCGCCCTGGGTTTCCTCTACGCCGCACTGGTCTTCTCGCAGCACGTTCGCTGGCGGCGAAGCTACTACGCAATCGTGGCCCTGCCGGTCGTCTGGTCGTACCTCGCCATTTTCGTGCTGGACGACTTCGGCCTCGCGGCCGGGCCGGCGGTCGTGTTCCTGGCGCTCGCCACCGGGTGGGCCGGGGTGGTGTTCTGGCGGTACCGGCGGCGGACCGGCTCGGCCGCGGCGGGCTTCCTCGCGGCAGTGCTCCTGCTCTGGGCCGGGCACCATCTCGACTATCCGATTCTCCGGGCGCGCGGCGCCTGGAATCCCTGGGGCTACTATCTCGACACCCTGTTCATTCTGGCGATGGGCACCGGCATTCTGCTCCTCGTCATCGAGGAGTTGCGCGAGGGCCTCGTGACGCTCACCGCGCTGTCAGGCGACCTCCGGCGCCAGGACGGCGGCGACTCCCGCGATGTGTTGCTGGAACGGCCGCTCGGCCTCCGGGGGGTGGAAGGCGCGGCGCTGGTGGGTCCGGGGGCGGCGGGGCTCGAGGTCGTTCGCGCGGTCGGCGCGTGCGGCGACTGGTGCGACCGGGATCTGCCGCCCCGCGTGGCCGAGATGGTGTGGGACGTGCTGGCGTCGGGCCGGTCGCGGCTCGAAGGGACGCCCCGGGTGACCGGCGATGGACCGCGCTTCGCCGCCGTGCTGCCCCTCGGCGCGGCGGCGGGTCGCCCGATGGTGCTGGTGATCGCCGGCGACCTCGCCGCGCCCTTCGCCGCGCTCGACGATGGGATCCTCGGCGTGGTCGGCGAGCAGGTCGGGTCGGCCCTCGAGCACGCGGAGCTGTACCGGCGCCTGGCGCAACGGACTGGAGACCTCGAACGGCTGTCGGTCCGGATGCTCCGCGAGCACGAAGACCAGCGGCGCCGCCTCGGCCGCGAGTTGCATGACGAGACCGCCCAGGTCTTCTCCGCGCTCAAATTGCAGCTCGGGTCCCTCGGCGAGGCCGCGGACGGAAGGCTCGCGCCGCGGGTGAACCGCCTCCTGGAACTGGTGGCTGCCGGGACCAAGAGCATTCGCAACGTCACCGAAGGACTCCGGCCGGCGGTGCTCGACGACCTCGGTCTCCTGCCGGCCATCCGGGCCCTGATCGGCGATTTCCGCGAATGGAGTGGCGTTCAGGTAGACTTCCGGACCGAAGGCTGGGAGGCGGAGGCGGGTCTCGGACCGGAAGCGGAGTTGGCCGTGTTCCGGGCGGTGCAGGAGTCGCTGTCGAACGTGGCGCGGCACGCCCAGGCCGCCGTTGCCACGGTGGCTCTGGCCGGCGGGGCCCGGGCCGGCGTGACCCTCCGGGTGACCGACGACGGCGTCGGTCTGGCGGCCGCCGATCTGGAGCGGCTGGAAAGCGCACCGGGCCGCTCCGGCCTGTTCGGGCTTCGGGAACGGATCGCCGCGCTGGGCGGCACCGTCCATTTCGACTCGAGTCCCGGCCGGGGCCTCATCATCGACGTTCGCCTGCCGCCGAGGGGGGTATGACCGAACAGCCGATTCGCATCGTGATCGTCGACGACCATCCGCTGGTGCGGGAAGGGATCCGGCTGGCGTTGTCGGGGCCCGGCCTCGAAGTCGTGGCGGAGGCCGGGTCCGGCGAAGAGGGACTCGAGCGGGTCCGCGAGCTGGCTCCGGATGTGCTCGTGCTCGACATCAGTCTTCCGGGCCAGAACGGGATCGTGACCGCGGGGCAGGTCCGCTCCGAACGGCCGGAGGTCAAGGTGCTGATGCTCTCGGTGCACGATCATCCGGAGTACGTGCTCGAAAGTGTCCGGGCCGGCGCGCACGGCTATCTGCGAAAGGACACTCTGCCGGCGGACCTTCGCGACGCCGTGCGCACGGTCTACGCCGGACAGACCTGCTTTCCTGCGTCGCGCGCCACGGCGCCGGAGGCGGCGGCTCCGATCCTGGCCGCGGCGAGCCAGCGACTGGACCTGCTCACCCGTCGCGAGCGCGACGTCCTGATCGGCGTTGCCAGCGGCAAGACGAACAAGGAAATCGCGACGGACCTTGGCCTCAGCGTCCGCACCGTCGAGTCCTATCGCGAGAGCCTTACCCGGAAGCTCGGGATCCCCAACGCCGCCGGGTTGACCCGGTTCGCCATCGAAGCCCGCCTGCTCGGCCAGTAGCTCGGGCGCGCAGGGCCACCCGGCCCTGATTCCCCCTCAACACGTCCCCATTTCGCCGCTTTCTCCGTACAACTACGGGGCGAGTCGCCCGTACCCCTCCGGTGCCGCCGTTGCGCGTCGTTTGCGAACTTTTCTTTACCCCGGCCCCTCAGGCCGGATTCGGAAACAAGCGCAACGACAGACTCGAGGACGATATGCGGTTCGCATGGGCGGTGGTGTTCCTGGGGGCGGGGCTCAGCACGGCGGCGGCGCAGGACGGCCGGAAGCCGGATTCGGTCAAGGTCGTCAAGCTGGCGCCGATCGGCGTCACCGCGACCCGGTCGGAAACGCCGGTGTTCCGGACCGCGGTACCGGTGCTGGTGGTGGACTCCTCGGTAATCCGGTCGGAGCTGCCTAACGGCATCGGCGATCTCTTCCGCAACCTTCCCGGCGTGGACGTGACCGGGGTGGGTCCCAACCAGGGCCGGCTCATCATCCGGGGTCAGCGGGGCCAGCGGATCCTCCTCGCGGAGGACGGGATCCGCCTCAACAACGCCCGCCGCCAGCAGGACTTCGGCGAACTGCCCTCGCTCACCGACGTGAACGACCTGTCCCGCGTGGAAATCGTCCGCGGGCCGGCCTCGGTGCTCTACGGCACCGACGCGATCGGCGGCGTGGTCAACCAGCTCACCCTCGAACCGCCCTCCCGCCTGCAGCCGGGCGTCTCGGGATCGGTCCTCTACCGCCACAGTTCGGCCGACGGCCAGAATCTCGGCCATGCCCGGGTCGCGGCGCGGGCCGGCCGGGTCGGGTTCGCGCTGTCGGCCGGGGTTCGGGATGCCGACGACTACGCGGCACCGGCCGGCACGTTCGGCAACCTGACGCTGGCGCGGGCCGAGTCGGTGCGCGATGTCGGCGTCCGCGATCGGAACTACGCGGCCAAGCTCTCCTACGACGCGGGCGAGAGCTCGCGGCTCACCCTCCGGGTCACCCGGTACGAGGCGCGGGATGCCGGGTTCGGCTATGTCGATCCGCTGGCCCTTGGCGATTCGAGTGGCGTGGTGGTCCGGCTGCTCTATCCCCGACAGAACGTCACCCGGGTCACCGCGGGCTACCGGAATCAGGCGCTGGGGTCACCACTCGCGGACCGGCTCTCGATCACCGCGAGCCGGGCGGCCAACAGCCGGACCTTCGATCAGGCAATCGACATCCCCTTCACCCCGACCGCCGGGATGACGATCCGGAACCGGAATCTCTCCGACATCGCGAGTTATGGACTCCGGGCGGAGGCCGTGAAGCTCCTCGGCGGCCGGCATATCCTCACCTACGGGGCGGACTGGTATCTGGACCGGTCGGAGAACTCGGATTCGAACGTGACGACCGTGAGCGGCTTCGGGCCGACCCAGACCGATGTGTCCACCGCACCCAACGTGCCGAACGCGAGCTACTGGACCGGCGGGCTGTTTGCCCAAAGCCAGTTCCTGCTCGGCAGCCGGCTCACCCTCGGCGCGGGGATCCGGGGTCAGACCATCCATGCCGACACCCGCGAGACGCCGGGCCTGCCGGCCAACCGCTCCGGGGTGTCGGTGGCGAATGAGACGGTCGTCGGGCACCTGAGCGGCCAGTGGCGGGTAGCGCCGGCGGTCAATCTGGTGGCCACCGTCGGCCGGGCGTTTCGGGCGCCCAATCTGATCGAGCGTTACTTCGACGGTGCCACCGCCGAGGGGAATGGATACCAGGTGGCCAGCCCGGACCTCCGGCCGGAGACGAGCACCAACGTCGATCTCGGGGTCAAGGTCCGGACGGCCCGCGTCTATGCCGAAGTGACCGTCTTCGCGAACACGATTCACGACGGGATCCGGATCGTGGCGCTCGACACCACGATCGGCGGCTTCCCGGCCTTCACCAACCAGAACGTCGAGAAGCTCCGGGATCGCGGCGTCGAGGCGCTCGCCGAGGTGCAGCTCGGGCGCGGCTTCTCGGTGCTGGGCCATGCGGCCACGCTCGACTCGAAGAACGTCGACCGGAACGAGCCGATCGGCGACAGCTACGGCAGCAAGATCGGCGCGGAACTCGGCTGGCGCGAGGCGCGGGGCCGGTTCGCCCTCGCGTATGAAGTGCGCCACCAGGGCGAGCAGAAGAACGCCGATCTCGCCGGGCCGGTCGGTGACCACCTGCCGGCCTTCACGGTGCACAACGTCCGCGGCGAGATCCGGTTGCCCGACGTCGGCCGGACCCGTCCGACGCTCAACCTCGCCGTGACGAACCTCACCAACACCCTGTACGCCGAAGCGTCCAACACCTCGTTCTTCCGGCCGGAACCCCGGCGGAGCGCGCTGGTGGCGGTGCGATTCGATTTCTAGGCGGCCCCGATGCCTACCCCGGTCCACTATCTCCCGATCCTGACCACCCTGGTCGCGGCGGTCTTCGCCGTGACCGTCTTCCGGCGGTACCGGGAGAAGGGGGGAACCCATCTCCTCTGGTGGGGTATCGGCATGATCACCTACGGCGCGGGGACCATCACCGAGTCGCTCACGACCCTCACCGGCTGGCACGAGCCGGTCTTCCGGGCGTGGTACATCACCGGGGCGCTGCTGGGGGGCGCCCCGCTGGCGCAGGGGACGGCCTATCTGCTCTTCTCGCGGAAAACCGCCAACCGGATGACGGTCGTGCTGGTGAGCGTGATCGTCATTGCCTCCGTCGCGGTGCTCCTCGCCCCGATCGATGTCGCCCGGGTGGAGACCCACCGGTTGTCGGGCCGGGTGTTCGAAGCGCAGTGGGTCCGGGCGTTCAGCCCGTTCATCAACCTGTATGCCGCGATCCTGCTGATCGGCGGGGCGGTATGGAGTGCCGTGGGCTACGCCCGGGTCCGGAACGCCGGGCGACGAGTCTGGGCCAACGCCAGCATCGCGTTAGGCGCGCTGCTGCCCGGCATCGGCGGGAGCTTCACGCGGTTCGGCCACGTCGAAGTGCTCTACGTGACCGAGCTGATCGGCCTGCTCCTGATCTTCCTCGGCTACCGGCTCAGTACCACGGCCCGGACGGCCACCATCCATCATCCTGCGGCCGCGGCCCCGCTTACGGCAGTCCCCGGCGGCTCCAGATGAGGATGACCCCGCAGGCGGCGTCGGATCCGCCGTACTGCGGCGGAATTTCCACCGGCCGGCGGTAGACCTCGGCGGCGAGGATGTCGCTCGGCATGATCGCGCTCTCGAGGTCCGAGCCGTCGATCCGGAAGCCGTCGATGTAGACCTTCGGGGTTCCGCAGGGACGATTGGCTCCGCCGGAGCCGGCCATGAGACGAATCGTCCGGGCGCTGCCGAGGACGCCGGACTCCGCGATCAGGACCCCGGGAATGTTGGTCAGCAGGTCGGCGACGTAGCGGACCGACCGGTTCCGCTGCGCCCGCTCGATGTCCTCGGGGCCTAGGTAGGCCCCGAAGCCCTCCCGCTCCCGGTCCGCGAACCCGACCTTCTCGAGGGCCGGATGGTAGAAGGCCCGGACCTCGAGGTCGGGCAAGGCAAGGGCCCGGGACCGCAACGCAAAGCCGAGGGTGACGGATTGCCCCGGTCCCACGGCGACTGGTTGGGAGAGGAACGGGCGATAACCGATCCGGAGCACCGCGAAGAAGACGGTGGCCTCGCCGAAGATCTCGCCGGTGACGACACCGTTCGGGTCGGTTTCCCGCTGGGCGAGCGTGGCGCCGGTGGAGTCGAGGATCTTGAGGATGGCGCCCTCGAGCGGGCGATCGGTGGCGGAATCGCGAACGACAGCCCGGAACGTCTGCGCGGCCGCCGGCGGCGCGGCCAACACGAGCCCCAGCCCCGCCGCGAATCCGGCAACCCGGCGCCATGGCGTCATGGTTCCTCCCTTTGATCCGGCGACTCCGACTCTGCAAGATGGCGTCGGC
>JBFXAY010000143.1:0-6410 GCA_050183815.1 Gemmatimonadales bacterium
ACCCCATCCTGCCAGCGGCCGGCGTCGTCGTCGGACCAGACGCCGGTGGAGGCGTTCCAGTCCCGGGGTGGGGCCACCCCGGTATCGAAGGCAGCCAGCCGCCGGATGCGCACCGGACCGGCGGCCGCCTCGACCGCGAGCCGGACTGCCGTCGCTTCGAGCGGGCCGACGGGCTGAATTCGCTTGTGACCGATGGCACTGCCGGTTCCCACTCTGATCCAGCCGTTTCCGGACCGCGCCTCGAGCCGATAGCGCCGAACCGCTTCGCCTCCTTCGATTCCTTCCTCGATGACGACATGGTCGACCCGGCGGGATCCGCCGAGGTCGAGCATTGTCTCCGGACCCTCGGCCGGACCAGCCTCGGCGATGGGCCGGCCGAATCGGCGGCGGATTGCGGCCCCGAACTCCGCGGCGCGCGCCGCGTCGGGGGCCGGGATCCGGCCGGTGCGGTCCGGCGGCAGGTTGAGGAGCAGCTGCGCGCCCCGGCCGACCGACCGGTAGTAGATGTCGATCAGCGCATCGAGGCCGAGGAGCCGGTGCTCGTTGTCGGTGTGCCAGAACCAGTCGGGGCGGCGGATCGAGACGTCCACCTCGTTAGGCAGCCAGACCTCGCCGGCGGGATCCCCGTGGATCGCGGTGGCAATGCCGGTGGCCGCGTCGATCCGGGCGACGCTGTTCCACGCAGGGTAGGGCGCGAAGCCGTCCTCGTTCCCGACCCAGCGGATGGTGGCGTGGGGGCCCTGGAAGATCATGGCGCCGGGTGCGTGGGCCGAGAGGATGTCGCCCACGGGGACGACCGAGCTGCCGTCGAACCAGATCTCGACCATCTCGCCGTAGCGGGTCAGCAGCTCCGTGAGCTGTTGCCGGGCGATGGCGTTGTACCGGGTCTGCTCCGCCTCGGTGCGGCACCGGCCGGCCAGGCCGGCGCCCAAGGAGTCGTCGCGGGGCGAGAGGTAGACGCCGAGGCGGAGGCCGCGGGCCTGGCAGGAACGAGCCAGGTCGGCCATGACGTCGCCCCGGCCGTTTTTCCAGGGGGTGTTCCGGATCGAGTAGTCGTTGGTGTCGGTCTGCCAGAGGCAGAAGCCGCCGACGTGTTTCGCGACCATGACGATGTAGCGGGCGCCCAGGTCCGCGGCGACGGCGGCCCACTGGTCGGTGTCGATGTCGGCGTTGAGCGCGGCGAGCGGCGTGGTGCGCTGGTCGCCCTCGTTGTCCTGCCAGGTGTTCGGGGCGAAGTGGATGAACATGCCCAGCTCGAGGTCCTGCCAGGCGAGCTGGGCGGCTGTCGGCCGGGCGCCAGCCCGCGCGGCCCCGGCGAGGGCCGCCTCGGCGGTGGCGAGTCCGGAACGCGGGCGGGCAGCCGGAGCCGCGCCTGATCGGCCGGTCCAGCCCAGCCACGCGGCGCCGGCGCCGAGGGCGCCGAGGAAGGTGCGACGGTCGGGCTGGTCGGTCATCTGGCGCGGGCGGGGGCCAGTTCGAGGACGATCACTTCGTCGATGACTTCGCCGGTGAGCGGCGGGAGCGACAGGAGCAGGCCGGCCGCCGCCTCCTGCACCGTGACCGGCTTGCCGTCCGCGAGGCGGGTGGCTCGGCGCACCGCCCGGTCGAGCCGGGGGATACCGAGGACCCGGTCGGACCAGCGGAGCAGGTGGAGATAGACGGTGTCGCCGCGCTGGGTGGTCACGCCCCAGGGCCGCGGCGGGATCGGACCGCCGCGGGTGCCCGAGACCGACCGGCCGTAGACCTCGAACCACCGGCCGATCTCGCCTAACGTCTTGACGGCCTGGGGCGGGAGGCTCCCGTCCGGCATCGGGCCGACGTTGAGGAGGAAGTTGGCGTTGCGGCCCGCGGCCTCGACCAGCTCGCCCACGAGCCGGGTGGTGGACTTCCAGTTCCGGTCGGTGATCGAGAAGCCCCAGCTGTCGCTCATCGTCTGGGACGTTTCGAGGGGCAGCTCGCCGACGGTCGTCGTGTTGAAGCCGGCGGTATTGGCGCCGGGGAGGTCCTTCTCGAAGGTCTGGGCGTCCTCACCCGGGATCGGGGCCAGGTGGTGGTTCGGGATGATCAGCGCGGCGGGCTGGAGGCGGTGGATCAGGTCGTACGTGTTCCGCAGCCGCCAGTCCGCGTCGGGGCGGTCCCACATGCCGTCGAACCAGATGCCCCCGATCGGCCCGTAGCCGGTGAGCAGCTCGGTGAGCTGGGCGTCCATGTAGTCGAGGTAGCGGGTCCAGGTGCCGGCGTCGGGCCGGCCGGCGGCGTTACCGGTGCGGCCGCGGGGGTAGTAGTCGGGATGGTGCCAGTCGAGCTGCGAGTAGTAGAAGAAGAGCTTGATGCCCTGACGGGCGCACTCGTCGGCCAGCGCCTTGACGATGTCGCGGCGGTACGCGGTGCGGTCGACCACGTCCCAGTCGCTCACCTTGGAATCCCAGAGGGCGAAGCCGTCGTGGTGCTTGGTGATCAGGGTGATGTATTTCATGCCCGCGGCCTTCGCGGTACCGACCCAGGCGGCGGGATCGAACCGGGCCGGGTTCCACTGCGGCGCGATCCGCTCGTAGTCGGCGGCCGTGATGCCCCGGTTCTCCATGACCCACTCGCCGGCTTCGAGCTGGCTCGAGATGCCCCAGTGGATGAACATCCCGAACTTGGCGTCCTGGTACCACTGGCGAGCCGCGAGGTTCTCCGGGGTCGGCCGGTAGTCCTGTCCGGCGAGGGCGACGGGACCGCCTAACGCCAGTATCGCGGCGACGAGGGCCGTACCCAGGCGCCAGAGGGTCGAGAGGCCGCTCGGGAGCGAGCGCCGGGCGCGGGCCTCGGATCGTCGGGGAGCGGAGTTGGCGCAGCGCATCGGGTATCGCATCGGATCAACCCAGGGTAAGAGCGATGACCAGGACCGGCTCGTCCGGCCGGCGTGGTTCGATTTCGAGGGCCGGGGCCGAGCCGCCGCCGGTGCCCCGGATCAGGCGCGGCGACCCGCTTCGACCAACATAGCGGACGCTCTGCACCGGCCGGCCGAGCGCGGGCAGCGGAAAGAGGCGGTCGGGCCAGTCGAAGAGGTGGAGAAAGACCGTGTTGCCCCGCCGGGTGGAAACACCCCACGGCTGGGGCGGGATCGGTCCGCCGCGGGTGTCGTAGATCGCGGTGCCGTGGCCATCGAGCCAGCGCCCCACGGCCTCCAGCCGCTCGACGAACTCCGGCTGGATTGTGCCATCGGCCATCGGGCCGACGTTGATGAGGTAGTTCGCGTCGTTGCCGGCGGCCCGGACGAGCGACCGGATCAGGCTGTCGGCCGACTTGTACTGCCGGTCGTGAATCCGGTAACCCCAGGTGTCGTTGATCTTCTCCGCGATCTCGAGGACCCAGTCCCCCTCGGCCGGTACGCTGGTCGGGCGAACGTAGCCTTCGAACGGGATGAAATCCTCGCCCTCGTGCGGTGGCCCGTTGTGATTCGAGCCGATCAGCGCCTGCGGCTGAAGCCGCTTGATCAGGGAGTACGTCCGCTGGAGCCGCCAGTCCACGGCACCGTTGTCCCACATGCCGTCGAACCAGATGCCGGCCACCGGACCGTAGCGGGTGAGGAGTTCCTGGAGCTGGGCGTCCATGAAGCCCAGGTAGCGCTCGAAATCGCCCGTGTCCGGCCGCCCGGACCGGTTGCCGGTGCCGCCCCGGGGGAAGTAGCTCTCGTTGTGCCAGTCCAGCTGCGAGTAGTAGAGGAACAGGGGCAGCTGCGCCGCGCGGGACGCGTCGGCGAGTTCGGCGATGACGTCCCGCTTGAATGGCGTGCGCTCGATGATGTCCCAGTCCGACACCCGGGTGTCGAACATGCCGAAACCGTCGTGGTGCTTCGTGGTCATCGTGAGGTAGCGCGCCCCCGCCCGCCGGGCGAGGTCAACCCAGGCCGTGGCGTCGAACCGGGTCGGGTTGAACCGCGGGGCGAGGCGCTCGTAGTCGGCCGCGCGAATCCCGCGGTTCTCCATGACCCACTCGCCGTCGGCGAGGAGACTGTAGATCCCCCAGTGGACGAACAGCCCGACCCGCGCTCCCCGAAACCGGGCGACGGCCTCGGCCCGGGTCGGCGTTGGCCCGCGCTCGATGGCGGGTGCGGTTCGCGGCCGGGCCGGCGCGACGGTTGGTTGCGCCACGGCGGCCGGCGCCCAGGCGGCCGACGCGATCGCAGCAGCCGTGAACACCGCCGCTGCGAATGCCGCCGGCGCGGTCGACTCCGGCGCGATCGACTCCAGCGCGCTCGATGCGGGCGCCTTCGGCGCTGACACGCGGCCGCGCCGGAGGCGCAGGACTACTTCGGACACGTTTCTGTGGGCAGGCACAGCTTGATCCGGCCGCCCATCGCCTGGTTGAACGCCGGCACCTCGCGTTCCATCAGCGCCTGGTAGCCGGCTTTCGCCTTGGTGAGGTCCGCCTCGATCTCGGCGAGGACGGCCTGCTGCGCGTCCGTGGGGCGGTAGTCCGCGCCGCCGGCCACGTCCGCGGCCCCCGTGCCGACCTCGCCCGCGAGCCAGAGCAGGTTGAGGTAGACGCGGTAGCGCTCGACGTACCACTTGTCGTCGCTGTGGAGATCGCTCTTCGACAGGAGGATCATTTCCGTGTCGAGCAGTTTCGCGTCAAGCGACCGGAGGGCGGTCGCATCGGCGCCGGCGGTGTTGGCCTTGAGCTGGTCCTCGATCTGTTTCCGGACCTTCTCGAGGCCGTTGACCATGTCCACCGTGGCGTTCATGTCGGCCAGGATCCGCTGCTGGGTGCGGGTCGAGGCCGCGAGGTCCGCCTCGCTCGCGGCGATCTCGGGATCCTTGAGGACCCGGAACTGGCTCGAGACGGTGGCGCTGTCGGCCGTGATCTTGACGGTGTACCGACCGGGATTGGCGATCGGGCCGAGTCGCATCGGCTGGTCGATACCCCAATGGACGATGGGGCGCGTGTCCTTGTCCTTGAACCGCGCCTCGGTCCAGATGTTGGGATTGTCCGGCGGCGTGGTCCGAAGCTCGATCGTGCGCGGCGAGTCGTGGCGCAGGTCCCAGGGGAAGCGGTTGAGCCCCGCCTGGGGCGCGAACTTCATGGTCCGGATGACCGCACCGGTCGAGTCGGCGATCGTGACGGAGACGGAGTCCTTCGGCCGGGTGCGGATCAGGGCCACGAAGTCCGCGGAGCCGTCGCGGGCCATGCGCCAGCCGTTTCTCGGCTCGATCAACTGGATCGGAGCCGCGGCATCGACTCTGTCGGAGTACTCGAGGGGCGTGATGTCGCGCAGGACGAACAGGCCCCTGCCGTAGGTCGACAGCACGACGTCGTGGCGGTCCTTGGCCACCTCGATCCAGGTGACCGGAGCGGCCGGCAGCCCGGCACGGAACTGCGTCCAGGTGCCGCCGTCGTTGAGCGAGTAGTAGAAGCCGTTGCCGGTCCCGGCGAACAGCATCGCCCGCCGATTCGGATTCTCCGCGATCGACATCGCGTACGCGAGCGGATGCCCCTTGGGCAGGCCGTCGCTGATCTTCTTCCAGGTCCGGCCGTAGTCGCTCGTCTTGAAGATGTAGGGATCCCGGTCGTCCATCAGGTGGTAGTCCACCACCATGAACGCCTCGGCCGGATCGAACCGCGAGGGCTCGATCTTCCGGACGGTACCCCAGGCCGGCATCCCGGCCACGTTGGCGGTCAGGTCGTTCCAGCGTTTGCCGCCGTCGGTGGTGTTCCAGACCTTGCCGTCGTTGGTGCCCGCCCAGATGAGCCCCCGCCGGATCGGCGAAGGCGCGATGGCGAAGACGACCTCGCCGTAGAACTGGCCGAGGTTGTCGCCCACCACACCGCCGGAGAAGGCGATCCGGCTGGTGTCGCGGGTCGAGAGGTCGGGGCTGATCACGCTCCAGGTCTGGCCCGCGTTGCTGGTCCGGAAGACGACCTGGCAGCCGTAATAGACGGTCTTCGGGTCAAACGGGTCGATGGCCAGCGGTGCCGTCCAGTGGCACCGGTACTTCGTGTCGTTAGGCGGCGAGTCGAGGGTGTGGATCCAGGGACTCACCGAGCGGGTCAGGCCGGTCTGGTCGTCGTACCGGGTGACCTTGTTGCCGTAGCAGGTGGCCCAGATGATGTCGGGGTTGCCCGGCGTCGGGAGGGTGAAGCCGGACTCGCAGCCGCCGATGCCGCCCTGCCACGCCGGCGCACCACCGCCCCGGCCGAAGCCGCCGAACCCGCCTCGGCCGCCGCCGCCACCACCACGGGCCGCCGAATCACCCCGGCCGCCTTCGGGGGCGCCGAGCAGGAAGCCGCGGCCGCCGCCGCCCGCGCGGGCGAGCGTCGGCACCGACGGCACCGGATAGGGCCGGTTGTTCGGCCCCCGCATGGTGCCGTCGTCCTGGCGGTTCGAGTAGATCCAGTAGACCGGCCGGTCGTCGAGCGCCACG
>JBFXAY010000144.1:0-6264 GCA_050183815.1 Gemmatimonadales bacterium
TTCCTCCGGACCGACCGGACCCGCCCCGCGCTGTCACCGGTGGACATCCAGTGGGCCAAGCTCGTCGCGGACGTCACCGCGCGCACGCTCCGCACCGCGCACCGGTTCGAACGGCTCCAGACCCGGCAGCGGGGCAGCGACTCCGCCCTCGAGAAGGACCGGGAACGGGCCGCCATGATCGGCTTCCTCAAACGGCTGCTCGCCAACTTCGCCGAACAGGACCAGGCCGGCCTCGACGATCTGCTGCCCCGCACCACCCAGGCGGAACTCGACCGGCTCGCGGGCGTCGCCCTGACCGTACTGACGCGCGACAGCCGGGCATGAGCCCGGGCGCCAAGGCGGCCGCCGAGCGCGCGGCCGAACTCCGCCGGATCATCGAGCACGCCAACCACCAGTACTACATCGAAGACGCGCCGGAACTCGCGGACGCCGAATACGATCGGCTGTTCCGGGAGCTCCAGGCCATCGAGGCCGAACACCCGGAAGCGGCCACCCCGGACAGTCCCACCCACCGGATCGGGGCCGAGCCGGCCTCGTCCCTCCGGAAGCACACGCACCGGCGCCCGATGCTCTCCCTGGCCAACGCCTTCACGGCCGAGGAACTCGCGGCCTGGGAAGAACGCAACGCCCGCCTCAACCCCGACGTCCGGAGCGCCGCGTACACCGCCACCATCAAGATCGACGGCGCCGCGATCAATCTGACCTACGAGCACGGGCGGCTCGCCGTCGGCGCCACGCGCGGCAACGGCCTGGTCGGCGAGGACGTCACCGCCAACCTCCGGACCATCCCGGACGTCCCGCTCGTACTCAAGGGCTCGGGTCACCCCGCCGTGATCGAAGTGCGGGGCGAGGTCTATTTCCCGCTGGTGGCCTTCACGCGCCTCAACGCCCGCCGCGAGCGCGAGGGTGAGCCGCCCTTCGCCAATCCCCGAAACGCCGCCGCCGGCAGCCTCCGCCAGCTGGACCCGCGAACCACCCGGTCGCGACGGCTCCGGCTCTTCGTGTTCCAGCTCGAGGTCATCGAGGGCGACCTCGCCGTCCCGACCCACGGCCGGGGCCTCGAGTTGCTCAAGGAGTGGGGCTTCCCCGTCGAGCCGCATCGGCAACGGTTTGCCGACCTGGCCGCGGTCCAGGCGGCGATCCCGGACTACGAGACGCTGCTTGGCGAGCTACCGTTCGAAGCCGACGGCGTCGTCATCGCGATCGACCGGCTCGACCTCCGCGAGGATCTCGGGGTCGTGGGCGGCCGCGAGCCGCGCTGGGCGATCGCCCGGAAATTCGCGCCCGACGTGGCGGTCACGGAGCTGCGCGACATCGGCATCAACGTCGGCCGGACCGGGGCGCTCAACCCCTACGCGATGCTCGCGCCGGTGGAGATCGGCGGGGTCACCGTGTCGAGTGCGACGCTCCACAACGAGGATCTGATACTCCAGAAGGACATCCGGATCGGCGACTGGGTCGAAGTCATGCGCGCCGGCGAGGTGATTCCGCAGGTGATCGGCCCGGTCCGGGAGCGGCGCACCGGCCGGGAGCGGATTTTCCATCCGCCGGCCGCGTGCCCCGCCTGCGGCACCCCGGCCGTCCGGCCGCCGGACGAAGCCACCCGCTATTGCCCCAACGCCGCGTGCCCCGGCCGGATCTTCGAGGGCATCGTCCACTTTGCCTCCCGCGAGGCGATGGACATCCGCGGACTCGGCTTCGAGCGGGTCCGCCAGTTGCTCGATGCCGGCCTGATCAAGGACGTGAGCGACCTCTACCGGCTGACGGCCGAGCGGCTCACGGCCCTCGACCGGTTCGGGGCCCAGTCCGCCGGCCAGCTGGTGGCCGCGATCGAGGAATCGAAACGGCAGCCGTTGTCGCTGCTGCTCTTCGGCCTCGGGATCCGGCACGTCGGCAAGACCATCGCCCAGCTGCTGGCCCGGCGTTTCGGCACCCTCGAGGCCCTCCGCGCCGCCGACGAGGACACCGTCGCGGCGATTCCCGGCATCGGGCCCACCATCGCCGCGGCGGTGGTCGAGTTCTTCGGCAACCGGACCAACGCCGACCTGGCCGACCGCCTGGTGGCCGCCGGGCTCGAGACCGCCGAGCCTAACGCCGGCCCCCGGGACGGCCCCCTCCTCGGGAAGACCTACGTCCTGACCGGCACCTTGCCGACCCTGTCGCGGAGCGAGGCCACCGCCCTGATCGAGGGTGCCGGCGGCCGCGCCTCCGGCAGCGTGAGCAAGAAGACCGACGCGGTCGTGGCCGGCGCCGACGCCGGCGGCAAGCTGGAGAAGGCCCGCGGCCTGGGGGTCGAGATCATCGACGAAGCCGAACTCTTGCGTCGCGTCGGCCGGAAGGCCTAGCTTGGATTCGATCATGGCTACCACCACCGCCGTTTCCCGCCTCGCCGTCGGCCGCGCCGCACTCGACCAGTTGCGGCAGGTCCTGGAACGCGAAACGCCCGACCGGGCGGCGGGCCTCATCCGCGAAATCGGCTTCGCCGCCGGCGAGGCGCTCTACGACGGCTTCGTGGATTCGGTGTCCGAGCGGTACGGGGTCGAAACGCCGCAGGGGCTGGATTCCCGGTACCTCGGCGAGGCCCTTGCGGGGTATTTCCGGGAGCAGGGTTGGGGATCGGTCGCCACGGACAACGCCGCACCGTCGGTGCTGGCGGTCGATTCCGCGGACTGGGCCGAGGCCACGGGCCGTGGGGCGGCGGTGCCCAGCTGCCACTTCACGGCCGGCATGTTCTCGGACTTCTTTACCCGGCTCGGCGGCTATCCGGCCGCGATCATGGAAGTGGAATGCCGGTCGAAGGGGGATGCCCGGTGCCGCTTCCTGGTCGGCAGCCCGGACACGCTCACCTGGATCTACGAAGGCCTCGTCGCCGGTTCGGCGTACCAGTCGCTGCTGGCCACCATCCGCCACGCCTGACCGGGGCCCGCCCCGGTCACCCCAGTTCGAGCCGGACGCCGTCGACCACCAGCGACGGCGCTTCGCACGCGCCGATCCACTCGGTGTCGCGCCCAACCGCCACGACCCGCCGCAACAACTCGAACGCGTCACCCACGAGCACGCCCCCGTCCAGCCGGCCGGCGACCACGCCGTTTGCCAGCCGGTACGCCCACGGCACCGGCATGCGGAAAACGCCGGTCGCGGGATCCGGCGCCGGGCCGAACGCGGCATCGAGCACCAGCACGCCGTCGCCGGCCTCGCGGGCAATCTCCGCCGACTCGGCCGACCCGGCGGCCAGCCGCACGTTCGTGAATCCGGTTCGCCCCGCCGCCATGCCCCGCCGCCATCCATGACCGGTGGCCGGCAACAGCCGCCGCGAGCCGGTGACCAGGTCGAGAATCCCCTGGCGGGCAATCCCGCGGTCCACCAGGGTCAGACGCCGGGACGGCACGCCGTCGTCGCAGATCGGCCGGGAGCCCGGCCGGCCCGCCGCCAGGGGATCGTCGACGATCGTGATCCGGGCATCCAGCGCGGGGCGGGTGTCGCGGCCCGCGAGCCACCGTTCGCCGATCAGCCCGGCCAGCACCGGCGTCAGGAGCGCCCGCACCGCCCGCGGCGCGAACCAGACCCGCGTCACTTCGGTACCCTCGGCCTCGATCACCGGGGGCTCGAGCGCCCGGATGACGTCGTCGGCCAGGCGGGCCAGGTCGGCCGTCGTCGGGACGCCGGCGGCCGCCTGGTGGAGGCGCACCACCGGACCGCCGCGAGCCGCCCGAGCCTCGATGCCGAAGCCGACGAGGCTCGTGTCGTAGCTGGTCTGTACGCCGCGGGTGTTGGCGACGCTGACCGACCCCACCGACCGTTCGACCCAGGTCTCGACGATCCGGTCCCGTCCGCCGGCGAGCCGGTAGAGCTGCCGGGCGAGGTCCGCGACACCCGGCGCATCGAGGGCGGCCGCCGCCGGCGAGCGGGTCTCGACGACGGGAACGTCGGCCGCAGCCGGGAAGAAGAGCCGCGCGGGATCGCCCACCGCGGCCGAGCGAATGGCCGCCGCACCGACCGCATCGGCCTCGGCCCCCGCCCCACCCGCCCACCCGGTCCGCCCGCCGGCGGCGACCCGCACCTGGATCGTGTCCACCCCGTCCTCGCCGAGGCCCGAACCGCCGGCGGCCACGACGGCCAGCAGGGTATGGTCCGTGGTCCCGACGAGGTCCGCGTGATCGACCCGGCGGGCAAGATCCGTCAGCACCGCGCCGATCATGTGTGGTAGGTACCGATGGTCAGGTCGACGAAGCGGGCGTGAGGAGCGCCGGTCGTGATCGGCCGCAGCGGTCCGACTTCGTGAAGGCTCGCGGCACTCGGATCCCAGGCGAAGTCGGCGGCGACGGCGTCGAGCCGTCCGAACAGGGCGGCCGCGTCCGCCGTGATCGGCGGGCAGCGCACCGTTTCGGCAAGGGCGCCGGCGCGGATCATCCGCGCCACCGCCGGGGTCAGCGTCACCTGGGACCCCTCGACCGCCACCCCGAGCACGTCGGCGACGTGGATGCCTAACGACAGGTCGGCGACCAGGGCGTCCGGATCCGCCTGCCCCTTGGCGAGATAGCAGTTGGTGGGCCGGGCCCCGGGCACGGAGCGGAGCGCGGGCGCCAGGGCGTGGCCGGTCGGACCGAGCCCGGCGCGGGCCGCGGTTTCCCGGGTGTGGAGGTGGCCCACCACGACCCCGTTCTGGACGACCGCCGTGTGACTCACCGGGGTGCCCTCATCGTCGAGCTGCAGAGTGGTTCGCTGGCCCGGCGCGGTCGGATCGTCGCCGACGGTCAGGATCTCGGGACCGATCCGATGGCCGAGGGGCAGCACGTCGCGGTCGAGGCCCCGGGCCGGCGCCCGGCACTGGTTCACGATCGTCTGGAGGACGAGCGCCCCCATGGCCCGCCGGTCGAGGACCACGGGATAGCGGCCGGCCGCGACCGGCTGGGCATGGAGCCGCTCGACGGCCCGAAGCGCCACGTCGCGAAACAGCGCGCCGCGGCCGGCCACCGCCCCCCACCCGCCCGGCACCGCCACCGATTCGAGCGCCCGCTCCTGAGCGCCGTCCTCGCCGGACACCGCGAGGGCGCCCACGGACGATTCGGTCCGCAGCTCGTGGAGTTCGACGCCCTCGCTGGTGGCGAGCCAGGTTTCGACCACGGTGTCGCCGTAGCTCGTCCGGGAATCGACCACCCGGCGGTCGGCCCCGAGCAGTGCGGCGGTGTATTCCTCGAGGAGTTCCCGCTTGGCCGGGAGCGCGACGACCCGCGGATCGGCGACCAGCTGGCCGGCATCGTCCACCTGGCGGATGGGAATCGGCGCGAGCACGATCGGCGCCGGCGGCCGGTTCTCGAGGGACAGTTCGTGGGCCCGCTGCACGGCGGCCGCCGCCCGGTCCGGATCCGTGAACGCGACGGCGCCCCACCCGTGCCCTGGTGCCAGGCAGCGGGCCACCCCGCCGGTGGCGTTGTACTCCGTGGCAACCTCGAGCCGGTTGCGGCGGAATACCACCGCCGTGGACCACCGGCTCCGGAGCCGAACCTCGACGTACCCGGGTGCCGCGGCCAGCGCCCGAGCGAGGACCTCGCGCATGTGCGCTACTCCGGCACCCAGTCGGGCCGGCGGATCAGCTCGCCATCGCGAATGATCTCGCGGTCCCAGGGGAGGATGATCGACTTTTCGGTTTCGAACGAATGGAAGTCGGGCTGGAACGGCCCGGTCTTGAACGAGACCGCGGTGCGGACCTCGGCCGGGTCCGCGGCGCGCACGGTGTTGAGGGCGAGCTTGAGCGTGTGCCCGGAATCGCAGGTTTCATCGACCACGAGCACCCGGCGGCCGCGGAGGCCCTGGGGCGGGCCGCTCACCAGGACCGGCATCCCCCCCTCGGCCGGGCGAGTCACCGTGATCGAGGCGAACTCGCGTTCGAGAATGGCCGCGATCACCGCCCCGGGAATCACCCCCGCCTTGGCGATCCCGATCACCAGGTCGGGGTCGTACTCCCGGGCCACCCGAAGGGCCAGGGCCCGGCACAGTTCGCCGAACAGGGGCCAGTCGATCTCGAGTACGCCTCGAGTCGGGTCGAAGGGGCGCCGGGGCATGGGTGGCTCCTCGCGAAAGGTGATGGGGACCTGGGCGAAACCTTACCGGAGCCCCGAAGGGTCCGAAAGTCGGCCGCAAGGTGGCGCCGATTCGCCAGAATCCACAACGACTTGTATTGCACACGTTCAACGAGGTTCTTATGTTGTTAGGGTGGCGTTCCCGAACGCCATAACGAGCCCGGAAGGAACCCTCGAGAGCCCC
>JBFXAY010000145.1:0-6175 GCA_050183815.1 Gemmatimonadales bacterium
GCAGAACGGTTTCACCGCGGCGAACCAGGCCCCGGCGTCATCGGCTGCCGGTACTTCGGCGAAGCGGGCCGGCTCCGGGTGGAACGCGGTCACGGGCGCCGGCCGGCTCCTGGCGATTGCCAGGCCGCAGAGGCCGATGTAGGCCGCGCCGAGGAGGTAGGGAGTCAGTCGCACGGGTCGCTCCGGGTCGGGTGAACAGGTGGCAAGACGTGTACCCGGGGTGATGCGCCGGCGCCGATTTCACACACGCCGGGCAGGGCGCCGGGGCGACTCGGCGCGGAGTGCTACTGCCAAACCTTGCATGGGCGGGGCCGGCGGCCCCGCGCCCGGGTCAGGTGGTGTGGCTGCGGCCGTTACGGCGGAGAGCGGTGCGGGCGACGAAGAACACGACGAGGCCGGCGAACATCGCGCCGTGGGTGATCGGCGGTCCGAGGTACAGGTGCGAGGCGATGAAGACCGACGACACGAGCAGGGTCATGGCCGTGACCCGGACGCCGAGCCGGGCGAATTGCCCGAAGCTGATGTGTTCGCCCTCCCGTTCCGCGAGGCCGATGACCGTCACGTTGGCCGACGCGCCGATGGCCGTGCCGTTGCCGCCAAGGCAGGCGCCGAGGGAGAGGGCCCACCAGAGGATCTCGGTGTCGCCGTGGAGGCGGCCGGTGAGGTTCGCGATGATCGGGATGGTGACGGCGACGTACGGGATGTTGTCGATCAGGGCCGAGAGGACTCCGCTGACCCAGAGGATCAGGAGCCCGGCGAAGAGCAGGGTCCCGGTCGACGACAGCCCGAAGTTGGCCGCGCCCCAGTCGATGAACCCGGCAAGCCCCTGGGACAGGGTGTCGATCAGTCCCGTGGCCACCGCAGCACCGACTGCAATGAACAGGAAGGCGAAGAACGACAGCGTGGGCCACTCGATTTCTTCGTCCATCACTTTGAGGATGCCGTGGATCCGCTCGTCGATCGATGCGTCGCGGTTCCGGAGATAGAGCACGTCCTGGATCAGGAGCAGGGCGCCGGCGCCGGCGGCCGCCGGAATCGAGGCCGGCATTCCCGTAAGGGTGTGGGTGAAGAACCCGACGAAGATGAGCGCGGCGATCGTCAGTCCGATCCGGAGCAGCGTCAGATTCTCCAGCGGCGGCAGGGTCAGCGATTCGGGATCGAGCTGCTGGACGCCGCCGTCGTAGTCCTGGCGATAGTAGCGGCTGGTGTACCACTCGAGCAGCACCAGCATGATCAACACGGGCGCGGTCAGGTTGAGGATGAACGCCAAGAACGAGAGGCCGGCACCGGAGCCGATCAGGATGTTCGGCGGGTCGCCGATGAGGGTGGCGGTGCCGCCGATGTTGGACGCGAGCACCATGGGCAACAGGATCGCGGCGGGCCGGATCCGGAGCCGGCGGGCAATCTCCAGCGCCATCGGGGTCGTGAAGATCACCGTGGTGACGTTGTCCGCCACGCTCGAGAGAATGCCCGTGAACCAGATCATCAGGGCCACGATCAGCGCGGGGCGACCGCCCGACGCCCGGAGGATTCTGGCGACGGCGTAGGAAAAGACCCCGGTGGTCTTGAGGACCCCGACCACGGCCATCATCGAGGCCAGGAGGACGATGACGTTCAAGTCGATCGCATCCTTGGCGGTCTCGAAGGGAATCAGGTGGTACGGTGTCAGGTAGGTGATCAGCCACATGAGCCCCACGGCCGAGAAGATCACCAGCACCCGGTGCGCCTTTTCGAGGGCGAGCAGGACGAACACGGCGGTGATGATGACCGCCACGAGCACCTGGGAGATCCCGTCCCGGGTCGGTTCGACCGCCGGGCCCTCGGCGGCCACGACCGGCGCGGCGGTGGCCAGCAGGGCGAGGACCACGCCGATGACTCGATTCACCATGGAGATCACTGGAGTTTGCGGAAGGGTGACTCAAATAACCCCGGCGTCCCCGGCGGGGCAAGCCGTCCCGGGCCAGCGGCTTGCTGGCGGGATGCCGCCGGGGTAGCGTATGAACCTTCCATGAGAATCCAACCCTCCGGAGCCGCCATGCGCTTCCTCCTCGCCGCCCTGCTGGTTGCGGGCGCCGCTGATCACGCCGCCGCCCAGACCCGGCCCTTCGGAACGCTTCGGGAGCAGGCCGAGGTGCAGCAGCGGTGGCTCGAACTCCGCCTGACCCGGATCCTGCCCGACCTGATGCGCCGCTACGGCGTGGACATGTGGGTCGTTCCGATGCGGGAGTACAACGAGGATCCGACCTTCACGTCGCTGGTGTCGCCCACGACGTTCGCCGCCCGGCGCCGGACGATCTACGTGTTCTTCGACCGCGGTGCGGCGGGCGGGCTGGAGCGGATCGCGCTGGGGGGGACGTCGCAGGGCGGGCTCTACGACGCGGTCCGGGCGACCAAGGCGGTGGATGCCGCGGTCGGCGGCCGCCAGGCGGAACTCTGGGGCGACCAGCAGTGGGAGGTGCTCAAGGAGGTCGTCGAGAAGCGGCAGCCGAGGGTGATCGCCGTCAACACCTCGAAGGTGTTTGCCTTTGCCGACGGCCTGTCGTCCGGCGAGGCGGACGGGATGCGGGCGGCGCTCGGGCCCCAGTGGACCGCCAGGATGAAGCCGGCCGAGGGGCTGGCGGTCGACCTGATCGCCACGCGGCTGCCCGAGGAAGAAGCCTTCTATCGGAAGCTCACCACGCTGGTCTGGGACCTCATCGACGAGATGTACTCGGCCCGCACCATCACGCCGGGCGTGACCCGGACGAGCGACCTGGTCTGGTGGTGGCGACAGCGGGTCAACGACCTCGGTCTCGGCACCTGGTTCCAGCCCTCGATCGAGGTGCAGCGCCTGGGGGCCTCCGACGAATCGCTCGGCGACGATCCGGTGATTCAGCGGGGCGATGTGCTCCACTGCGACGTCGGCATCACCGCGCTCCGCCTCAACACCGATACCCAGCACATGGCGTACGTCCTCAAGCAGGGCGAGACCGACGCGCCCGCCGGGCTCCGCAAGGCGCTGGCCAACGCGAACCGCCTCCAGGACATCGTGTTCGAGGAGGTGCGCCCGGGCCGGACCGGGAACGAGATCCTGGTGGGGTCGTTGGCCAAGCTTCGCGCCGAGGGACTCGACGGGACGCTCTACAGTCATCCGATCGGGCTGCATGGGCATGGGGCCGGGCCGTTGATCGGCCTCTGGGATTACCAGGACGGCGTCCCCGGTCGGGGCGATCACAAGGTGATCCCGTCGATGTGGTTCTCGAGCGAATTGCAGGTCACGACCCGGGTGCCGGAGTGGGGGAACCAGCCGGTGCGGATGGCGCTGGAGGAGGATTTCATCGTCGGCGCCGATGGGCTGCCCCGCTGGGCGCTCCAGCGGCAGGACCGGCTCCACCTGGTGCGCTGACCCCGTGGGCCTTTCGGTCGCCGTCGGACTCGTTCTCCTCGGGCTGGTGCTGCTGGCGGGGGGAGGCGATCTCCTCGTTCGGGGCGCGACCTCGATCGCCCGGATGGCCGGGCTGACCCCGGCGGTCATCGGCCTGACGGTCGTGGCGCTGGGAACCTCGCTGCCGGAACTCGTGGTGAGCATGATCGCGTCGATCGACGGGCAGCCCGACCTGGCCGTGGGCAACGCGGTCGGATCGAATCTCTTCAACATCACCGTCATTCTCGGCATCGCGGCCGTCGTCGCCCGCCTGCCGGTGCGCGGCTCGGTGGTCCGGCTCGAGTGGCCGGTCATGTTTCTCGCCTGCGTCCTTTGTATTCTGGTGTCGCGCGACGGGATCATCGACCGGCTCGAGGCCGGGTCGTTTCTCACGGCACTCGTCGTCTTCATCGCCTATTCGGTCCATCTGGCCCGGCGTGAGGTGACGGCGGACGAGGCGGCCGGGCTCGAGGCCGAGGTCGCCCATTTGACCATCCGACCGCCGCGGGTCGAGGCGGCGCTGGCCGCCGCGGCCACGATCGGCGGCGTTGCCATGCTGGTGCTGGGCGGCAAGGCGCTGGTGGATGGGTCGGTCCAGCTGGCCCAGGCCGCCGGGATGAGCGAGCGGTTCATCGGGCTCACCGTGGTGGCGGCGGGCACCAGCGCCCCGGAACTGGCCACCTCGGTCGTGGCGGCCCTCCGGAAGCAGTCGGATATCGCCATTGCGAACCTGATCGGTTCGAACATCTTCAATGTGTTCGGGATTCTCGGAGCGGCTGGACTCCTCCTGCCGCTCCGGGTGGCTCCGGGGCTCCTGCACAACGACATGCCCTGGATGGTGGGTACCGCCGTGCTCCTGTTCGTGCTGATGGTGACCCGGCGGGTGCTGTCCCGTCCCGAGGGTTTGCTGCTGCTCGTGGCGTACGGGGTGTACTTCGTCCGGCTGGTCCGGCACTAGCGCCCCTTCGAAGCGGCGCGCGGCGGAGGCGGTATGACCGGAAGGCGGGCGTGGCTGGTCCTGGCGGGGCTTGCGTTAGGCGCCGCCTGCGCATCGGGGCCGTCGGAGCCCGAACTCGACTTCTACACCAGAGTGGTCTTCGGTTTCCCGAGTCTGGTGCCGGAAGTCACCGCCGGGTCGGGCGAGATCGTGGTGACCGGTCTCCTGGCCACCAAGTCCGCGGGGTTCACCCTCCATGGTGAACTGCTGCAGCCCACCCCGAGGTCGCTGGTGGTGAAGATCACGGCGGCCGAGACCGGCGCCGGGGTCGCGCTGCGGACCCAGCACTACTTCGCCGCCACGATCCGGCCCCTCGCCGCCGTGCCCCACGATCTGACGCTGATCTACGTCGTCAGCGGCGACGGCCGCGACTCGACCGAACTGCTCCGGACGGCGGTCACGCCCGGTCGCTGATCGGGCGGCGGTCGGGCCCCCAAGCCGCCGCTGCGTTGGCACCGCCACCTGCCATTCCCTGTTGCCGCCACAGGCCGAGCGCGCTCACCGCCCAACGAGTTGACAGGAAACGCTTTATCGGTCGTGATCGGAAGATGACCGGGCCCTGATCGAGGGTTGACCGGCGGCCGGTAGTCTGTCCCCGTTCGACGCGGCCGGGGCGGAGGTCCCCGGCGCGGTTCGCCGGAAGGGGATCTCGTCATGTTCCTGGTCGTCGCGGTGCTCGCCGCCACGCTCGCCCCACAGCTTCCCTCGGTGGAGGGCCTGACGGCCCGGCTGACCGCCGGCCGGTTGGTGCTCGACCGGGTTCGCTTCCAGCCCAACAGCGACGGTCTGCTCCCGGACGTCGACTCCCTCCTGCGCCAGACGGCGCGGGCGATCAACGCGGCCCCCGGCCGGTTCGTGGTCTTCGTGCCGTCGGAGCGGGGGGAGCGGTTGCCGCCGGACACGGTGCTGGCCCGGCGGCGGCGCGCGGCGGCCTTTCGGGCCCTGCTCCAGGCCGGCGCCAATCCAGCCCACCTCCTCGGACTCGCCGAAGGCGCGAGTGCCGGCCCGCAGTCACTCGATTCCGTGCCAGTGGGCGACGCCCGAATCGAGCTGATCCGGGTCGACCGCCCCTTTCCCTAGCTCATGACTCAGGAGAAACCCATGAGAACTCTGCTGTTGACGCCCATCGTGCTGGCGGCCGCGTTCGCGCCCTTGGCGGCGCAAAGGCCGAAGGTCTCGCTCGCCGGGAAGGTCAAGGGCGCGGTCAAGGCCGCGGTGGACACCGGGGCCAGCAAGGCGGCGGCCGTGATCGAGATTTGGCCCTGGCCCCGGTCGTCGGCCGTCGCGGCGGTGGGCGCCGCGGCGGTCTCCGGGCCGGAAATCATTCGCCGGACCTCGTCCACATGGGCGCGAAAGACCGCTTCCGTCGCCGCGACGAACATCACCCCTTCGAGACGACCGCGCTCGGTCCGGGTGAAGAGCGCGCTCCAGACCGACTGACCGGTGGCCGCGATCAACCTGGCTTCGGAGGTCCACCACATGCCTACCTGGGCAGTTTGGACCGGACCCTCGACCCGGCTGCCCCGGGCGATCGCGTCGAAGGTCGAGCGGTGGCTCGCCTCCCGGGCGAGGCGGGTGGCCTGAGCGGGAAGGAACATCAGCGAGCTTTTCGTCCCGTCGGTGCCCGGCGGCGCATACCCGGTCTGCCCATTGTCGAGCCGCCGGGAGACCCAGCCGGGCGGTGGGCTCACCGGCGATGCCTGGGCGGCGACTCGGGCGGCGAAGAGCACAAGCGCCAGTGAGACGACCTGGCTCGATCGGAACGGGCGCATCCC
>JBFXAY010000146.1:0-5998 GCA_050183815.1 Gemmatimonadales bacterium
TCGAAGCGCCACGGCGCCACCGCCGTCGGCGACTATCAGAACCAGGGCATCCTCCCGGCCGCAATGCGGAACTTCCTCGCGCTGCTGGGATGGAACCCGGGTGACGATCGCGAGGTCATGTCCGGGGATGAGTTGATCGCCGCGTTCTCGCTCGAGGCGATCCAGAAGAAGCCGGCGGTGTTCGACCTGACCAAGCTCGAGTGGATGAACGGGCAGTACCTGTCCGCCCGTCCCGCCCCCGAGCTCGAACCGGACGTGCGCCGGCATCTGGCGGACCTCGGCGTCGGGCCGGGAGCCCGGGACCTCGGCCCCCTCATCGACGCCGTCAAGAGCCGGGCGAGGACCTTGCTCCAACTCGCCGAGCGGGTCGCGATCCGGCTCGATCCGGCCCGGGCCGAGCTCGATGCCAAGGGTGAGGCGCTGATCCGGAAGATGGGCCCGGCCTTCGCCTCGAACCTCGGTGCGGCCCACGCGGCACTGGCGAAGGTCCCCGAGGCCGACTGGACTCCGGACCGGCTCCTCGGGGCGATCACCGATGCCGCGGAGGCGGCCGGAATCAAGCTTGGGGACGCCATGCAGCCGATCCGGGTTGCCCTGACAGGGGGTACGGTGTCGGAGCCTGTCAATGAGTTGCTGGCGGTCGTCGGACGTTCCGCCGCGCTGGCCCAGCTGGAACGGGCCGCTACCCTTCACCGCGCGTAGGAGATCGTCTCGATGCGACGCACCGCCCTGCTGATCCCCGTCCTGGCACTCACCGCCTGCATCTTCGGCAGCGACGCCGAGCGGGTGAATATCGGGATCCAGTACACCCAGCTGATCGACAGCATCCCGACGGACGCCCCGAAGATCGAGCAGATCGGTACCACGATCCAGCTGATCCACCACTTCAGCACGCCCAACTCCTGCTATGACTTCGGCAGCTCGGCCGAGCAGCAGGGCAGCGTGGTCGAGGTGAAGCTCACCCTCGCCGCCGGGGGCGGGTCATGCAGCGGCGGCACCGCCTATTGGGGCTACGTGGCGCAGCTCAACGGGGTGACCACGGACGCGAATCGGCTGGGCATTACCTACGAACTCGACGGTTCGCCCAGTCGGACGGAGCACGCGATCCCCACGCCATGAGGGCGAGGCTCGCCGAATCGCGGCGGGCGATCAGTAGTCGAGGGCTTCGCGAACGTCGTAATGCTGGGAGCGAGCGTCGAAGCGCGCCAGGACCTCGCGCGCGGCCGGCGGCACGTAGGCCGTCTCGTAGTCCTCGCCGGCGAACGCCTTGACGTCCGTCAGCGAGTCGAACCACATGACGGTGATGAATTCGACCTCGGTTGCCGCGGGCCGGCGGAGCAGGCGGATCCCGCGGTAGCCGGCCACGCCCTTGGCGGCGATGCCCGGAAACACGGTGGACCGAAGCAGGGCCTCGTAGCGGTCGGCGTTTTCCGGCGTGGTCCAGCCGTGCCACACCCGGGCGATCACATCCACACCGTCGGTTTCGTCCGCCAGATCCGCTCCAGCAACGCGTCCAGATAGCCCTCGATCAGGAACGCCTCGACCGCTTGCGCCGTCGCCTCCCGATCCATGCCCCAGAGCGCCACCCGGCGGGCATCGTCGATCTCGGCCTGAACGAACGCACGCTCCTCCCGCTGCCACAGCGTGGGCAACTCGGACACCAGCCGCTGCACCACGGCGTTGGCCCCCGGCCCGCCGATGGCGATCGTCGGGTGCGAGTGCAGTTCCGGACTCTCGAGGAATTCGGCGTCACTCACCACCACCGCGCGCCGGTAGGGGCGGCCGTCGGCCCGGCCGTCGATTTCCCGGCGAATGTTGTCCGCCAGGGGACGGTCGGGCGGCGGCTCCCCCGCCCCGCCGACCACCACCACCACGGTCTCATCCCGATCGATCAGTTTCATCGCGCCCCGCCGGTCGAGTCCGGCTTCTTGGGCGGAATTCGCTGGTTGCGCTCGAACTCGCGCTGCCGTTCGCGTTCCGCCCGGAGTTCCCGGATCGCCCGTTTGAAGTCCTCCATCGTCTGCGCCCGCTGCGCGGCCCGGTTGGCGTCCTCCCGCATCTGATTGAGGGCGCGGAACCGGGTATAGTCGCTCAGCTCGGCGCTCGACCCCGTCGGGAGGGCGCCCAGGGCGTTGAGGATCCCGGCCACCAGCGTGGTCGGGATCTTGATCGGTCCAAGATAGATCCACTGCGCATCGATCCCGAGTTGCTGCTCGCCCACCCGGGTAGTCCAGCTCGGCAACGGCGCGTTCGCGGGGGTGACCGTGAGAACCGAGTCGATGTAGGCCTGGACGATCGCGGATACCGCGCTGTCCACCAGTTCGGCCTGGTTCCGGGTCAGCGCCCGGGCGAGGTCCCGCGGTGGCAACGGCAGCGGCCGGACCCAGAGGGAGCCATCGCCCGCGGCCGGGCCGATCCGGCCGGATCGCCGCCCAGTGGCCGGTCCGACGGGGGCGGCGCTGGTGTCCACCGGTTCCTGGCTGACCACGGTGGCCGTGTCGATCGGCGCCGGGGTCTCCGGCGGCGGCCCGGTCTCGGCGGTCGGCAGGGTGGAAATCCCGCTGCTCCTGGGCCGTTCGCGCGCCCCGCCGGCGGACGGATCCCGGTACGCCATCTCGACGGCCTGAGGACGGCCCTCGGTGCCTAACGGGACCAGGATGAGCCGCTCGCCGTCCTCCCGGGGCGGCAGCCAGGCGCCGACCCGTACCAGCAGCAGGAGTGCGTGGAGCCCCAGACTGACGACGATGGCCAGCCAGGGGATCCGCCGTTCCCGCGGCGGCAGGATCTCACGCCGTGGCTCGGGCACTCCCGGCCTCGAAGGTCGCCAGCGCCTGCCCGAGCCGCCCCACCGCGGCGGCAAGCCGCTCGGGGCCGACGGTCAGAGCAATCCGGAAATACCCCTCGCCCGCCGGGCCGAACCCGCGTCCGGGGAGGACGACCACGCCGTACTCCTCGAGCGCCCGCCGCGCAAACGCCGACGAGTCGACCCCGCGGGGGAGCGCAATCCAGAGGTACATCGCCGCCTGGGGCACCTCGACGGTGAACCCGGCGGCCCGGAGCGCCGCCACACCCGCGTCGCGCCGCTCGACGAGCGCGGCCCGGATGGGTGCCGCGAACTCCTCGGCCCGGTCGAGCGCCACCACCCCGGCCCGCTGCAGGGCGAGGAACGGCCCCGTGTCGGTGTACGACTTGATCTTGGTGAGCGCTCCGATCAGCGCGGCACTCCCGGCCGCGAAGCCGAGGCGCCACCCGGTCATCGAAAAACTCTTCGAGAGCGAGAAGAACTCGACCGCGATCTCCCGGGCCCCCGCCACGTCGAAGATGCTCGGGGCCCGGTAGTCGCCGAACGTGAGATCGCAGTAAGCGTTGTCGTAGGCCAGGACGATGCCGTGTTCGCGGCAGATCGCGACGGTCCGCTCGAGATACCCGATCGGAGCCACCGCGGCCGTCGGATTGTTCGGGTAGTTGAGATAGACGAGCGCGGTTCGTTCGAGCAGGTCGGCCGGAATCCGCTCGAGATCGAGCAGGAACCCGTTGTCCGCCGCGAGGGGATACACGAACGGCGTGGCCCCCGAGAGGATGGCGCCACCGATGTACGCCTGGTAGCCCGGTTCCGGAAGCACCACCACTTCGCCGGGATTGACCAGGGCAAACGGCAGGTGAGCGAGTCCTTCCTTCGAGCCGATCAGCGGCAGGATCTCCGCGACCGGGTCGAACCGGTGCCCGAACCGGCGCTGGACGTAGTCGGACGCGGCGCGCCGGTACTCGGCGTAACCCTGCTGGAAGCCGTACTTGCTCATCGCCGGATCGTCGAGCGCCGCCTTGAGCTCGGCCACCACCGGCCCCGGCGGCGGCAGGTCGCTGTCGCCGGCACCGAGGTCGATGACGTCCACGCCTTCGGCGATGAGCCGCCGCTTGATCGTGGGAATCTCGGCCAGCGGATAGGCCGGCAACCGCCGGAGCCGCTCGCTCAACTCGATCGTCATCCCGCCACCACCGGATTGCTGAGGATACCGACGCCGGGAATCTCGACCTCCACCACGTCACCCGGCTTGAGGGGGCCCACGCCGGCCGGGGTGCCGGTGGCAACCAGGTCTCCGGGCTCGAGCGTCATCACACGGCTGATATGCGACAGCAGGAACGGAATCCCGAACGCCATGTCCCGGGCCTTGCCATGCTGGCGCACCTGGCCGTTCACCCGGCCGATGACCTCGAGGCCCTTCCAGTCGAGGCCGCCAACGACGGTGCCGCCCACCGGGCAGAACGTATCGAAGCCCTTGGCCCGGGCCCATTGGGATTCCTTCTTCTGCCAGTCGCGCGCGGTCACGTCATTGAGACAAACGAAGCCGCGGATGCCCCGGATCGCCTCTTCCTCGGAGGCATTCCGGAGCCGCTCCCCGATGACGATGCCGATTTCGGCCTCGTGCTCGACGTGGGTGGACAGCGTCGGAAGCACGATCGGCTCGCCGGGACCGATGAGGGCGCTGGGCGGCTTGAGAAACAGGAGCGGCGTTTCGGGAACCTCGCCGCCCATTTCGCGGGCGTGCTCGACGTAGTTCTTGCCGACGCAGACGATCTTGCTGGGTTTCGGGGCCACGGTGGCTCGAGGGTTGGAGAGAGGTCGGACTGCGGGTCCTTCAGCCACCTGAAGAATAATGCCTGAACCGGTGGAATGGTCGCGGCAAACGCCCCCCGGGACCGGGGCGGGTGGACCGCCGGCCGGTGGCCGCCTAACCGTTTGCCTGACAGTCTGTTAGGGGATCGAGGCGCCGATGCCGTGGCGGGCAAAGAAGTCCTCGGCCGCGGTCCGCACGCTGGCCCAGGAACCGTCGACCCGGGCCGCCTGGGGCAGGCCGCTCAACAGCCATGGACCGTACCGCCGGTTGAGCACCCGGCTGTCGAGGAGGACCACGACCCCGGCATCGGTCCGGGACCGGATCAGCCGGCCGAACCCCTGCTTGAGTTTGAGCGCGGCGTGCGGCAGCAGGTACTGGAAGAAGCCGTCCTGACCCTGCTCCGCCAGCCGCTCGAGCCTCGCGGCCGTGAGCGGCTCCGAGGGCACCTTGAAGGGCAGCTTGGCGATCACGAGGCTCCGGAGCGCCCGCCCCGGCACGTCCACGCCTTCCCAGAAGGAGTCGGTCCCGAGGAGTATGGCGTTCCCGGCCTCCCGAAAGCGCCGGAGCAGCGCATCCCGGGACCCCTGCCCTTGAACCAGGAGGGGCCAACGCGGCTCGAGGAAGCCGTTGAGGCGCGAGGCGGCCCGCCGAAGCGCGCCGTGGCTCGTGAACAGGGCGAACATGCCCCCATCCGACGCGTACGCCAGATCCCGGATGATGCCCGCGACCGCCTCGTCGTGCCCCGCTTCGTCCTCCCGCGGATCGGGCAGGTCGTTCGGGACCCCGAACAGGCACTGCGACGGATAGTCGAACGGCGAGGGCAGCATCTCCCGCACGTTGACGACGGACGGCGCGACGTCGAGACCGAGGCGGGATTCGAGAAACCCGAACTCGCCCCCCGCCGCGAGTGTGGCGCTGGTCAGCACCACCGTCTTGTTCCGCTCGAACAGCAGTTCCCGGAGCACCGGGGCCAGATCGAGCGGGACCGCCGCGAGCGAGACGTTCATACCCCGAACGCCGGTCCGTTCCACCCAGCGAACCACCGGCGGCCCGCCGCCGACCGGCCGGAGGGTCTGGTTGACCGCGTCCGCGGCGGCGTCGAGCCGGCGGATCACCGCCCGGACCTCCTGGAGCAACTGCAGCCGCCGGTCCGACAGTTCCGACTGGCTCATTCGGTCCGCGATGGTTTCGACGTCGTCCGCAAGCCGGCGGAACGAGCCCAGGAGGGCGTCGACCTCCCGGCCCAGCCCCTCCTGCCAGATCGGATCGGCGGCGAACTCGTCGAGCAGGCGCATCGGGCCGCCGCCGTCTGCCACCAACCGGTCCATCAGCCGGCTGAACATCTGGTCCGCCGCCGTGCGCGCCTCGGCGATGGCCGGTGA
>JBFXAY010000147.1:0-5811 GCA_050183815.1 Gemmatimonadales bacterium
AAGTCGCATGCGCCTCCATGGAGCCGTTCGCCCGCGGGCGTTCGCGTTGTGGTGCTTGCTGGCTGGACCCGCCGGCTGCGACGGCCCGACGCCGCCGGCCGAACCGGTTCCGGCGCACGTGGTCATGCTGGATGTCGGTCAACCATTCGGGCGGCCGGGGGCCCGGGCACCCCTTCCCGTCGAGGCCGTGGTCACCGGCCCTGACGGCCGCCCGCTGGCCGGCGTCCCGGTTCGATGGCGAGCCTGGAATGGCCGGATTGCGTCCGGGGAAACCCGGACCGACTCCCTTGGCACGGTCGAGGCGCGATTCCATCTCGGCGCGATCGCCGGGCCCTCGATTGCCTCCGTCATCGTCCAGGGCCGGGACTCGGCCCAAGTCGAGTTCCAGGTCCGCGACGAGCCGCCCGACCTGATCCCCCTCGGCCTGCCGCTGCCGATCAGCGTGCCGACCGCAGACGGTTCCGGCGAAACCGTCCATCCCGACTACGCCACGACCCCGTTCGGCATGCCGGACCAGCTCGCCATTACGCCATACCCCCGCGGGAAGTCGAACCGCGAGTGGCCGAGCGTTTTTGCCAGCCTGGGCGGCGTGGACTGGGGCCTCGCCCCGGGGGCACCGAATCCGGTTGTCGACGCCCCTGCGGCCGGCTATTTGTCGGACCCGGACCTGCTCTACCATGGCGGTACCGGCGAACTCTGGTTGTACTACCGATGGGTCAACTCCGAGAACGTCATTCTGGTCAAGCGAAGCCTCGACGGCGTCTCGTGGTCGGACCCGGACACCGTGGTGCGAGCGGCGAATCATCGAGCGGTCTCGCCGACGGTGGTCCGGCGCCGGCCGGACGACTGGTTCATGTACGTCGTCAACGCGGGCGAACAGGGTTGCGGGGCCACGTTCACGACGGTCGATCTCCGCCGGTCCTCCGACGGGATTCACTGGTCTGAGCCCACGCCGGTCGCGCTCGACGCCGGCGAGTGGTACCCCTGGCATCTCGACGTGCAATGGGTGCCGGAGCTCGGGCAGTTCTGGGCCCTCTACAACGCCAAGGGCACCGGATCCTGCGCCACGCCGGTGCTCTACCTGGCTACCAGTGAGGACGGCCTGACGTGGACCCGGGCGCCGGCGCCGGTGCTCGTCCGGGGCGCGTTCCCGGAGTTCGCCGACGTCGTCTACCGCTCGACGTTCAAATACGACCGGAGGCGGGACGAGGCATGGTTCTGGTATTCCGGCGCCCGCTTCATGCGGGGCCGCTGGGTCTGGTCTACGCTCCAGCAGCGGCGCACCCGCCGCGAGCTCTTCGCGGCACCGGCCAGTGTCGCGGCCGGCCCGATCACCGTATCCCGTCACCGGCTTAACGACTGGCCCTAGGTTCGGTAGATTCGGCGAATCCACCTTCGAGGTCGATTCGTGCCCCGTTCCCTTCGCTACCTCGGTTCCGCCTTCGCGTTGTTCGCCGGGGTCCTCCCCGCTGCCGCGCAACGGACGGTCCCCACGCCCGAGTCGGTGCTCGGATTCGTCCCGGGCGCCGATTTCAAGCTGGCGACCTACGAGGAGTCGATCCGCTACTTCGAGGCCCTCGCCCAGGCCGCGCCGGACCGGATCCGGCTCGCCGAGGTCGGCCGGACATCGGAGAACCGCGCCTGGCGGGTGGCCTTCATCTCGAGTCCGGCGAACCTCGCCAATCTGGAGCGCCACCGCGCCATCGCCAACCGGCTGGCCCACCCGGACGGGCTTTCCGCGTCCGAGGCCGAAGGCCTGGCTCGTGAAGGACGGGCGCTGGTGGACATCAGCGGCGGGCTCCACGCCTCCGAGGTGGCGGGCGCGCAGCACACGATCCAGCTGGCGTACGATCTGGTCCGCGGCGGTCCGCGCGTCGACCCGCTGCTCGACGAGGTGATCGTCGTCCTCTGGCCGTCGCTCAATCCCGACGGCCAGGACATCGTCGTCAACTGGTATCGGGAGACGGTGGGTACGCCCTACGAAGCGGCACCGATGCACGAGCTCTACCAGAAGTACATCGGGCACGACAACAACCGCGACGCCTACATGCTCAACGTGCCGGAGTCGCGGGTCATCACCCGGACCTGGCGGCACTGGGAACCGCAGCTGATCTACGTCCACCACCAGTCGTCGCCGTTCCCGACCCGGATCTGGCTCCCGCCGTTCGCCGAGCCGATCGCCCCGGAAACCCCGCCGATCATGGCGCGGCAGGCCAACGCCGTCGGCACCCTGATCGCCCAGGCACTCGAGTCCAACGGCCAGCCCGGCGCCACCCACATGGGCGACGGGTTCGACGCCTGGTACCCGGGCTACATCGACTACCTGCCGATGCTCCAGCACATCGTCGCGTACTGGACCGAAACCGCGCTGTACCGCTACGCGACGCCATATTTCTACACGCTGCAGGACTTCCCGCCGGATACCCGCGACTTCCGGGCGCGCTCACTCTACTCGAGTCCCTGGAAAGGCGGCTGGTGGCGGCTCCGCGATGCGGTCGAGTACATGGAGACCGCGTCGATCGCCACGATCGACTATGCCGCCAAGTACCGGGAAACACTCCTCCTCAACCGTTACCGTTCCGGACGCGACGCCATCGAGCGGTATCGGGCCGAGCCACCGTACGCGTATGTCGTCCCGGTCCGGCAGCGGGACCCGATGGCCCCGGTCGAATTGCTTCGGCGGCTGGCGTTCAACGGCGTCCGGATCTCCCGGCTCACCGCCGCCGCCCGGCTGGGTGGCGCGGAATACCCGGCGGGCACGTGGGTGATCCCGATGGATCAGGAGTTTGCTCCGCTGGTGCGGCAGCTCCTCGATCCGCAGCGCTATCCCGATCTGCGGGAGTATCCGGGCGGCCCGCCGGAGCAGCCCTACGACGCAGCCGGCTGGACGCTGCCCTACCTGATGGACGTTCACGCGGTCGAAATCCGCGACCCGATCGGCGACGACGTGCGGAGCCGGCTCGAGGCCGTCCGGGCGGATCCGCTCGACCCCGCGTCCTCGCCCGATACCGATCTCCGGACCAACACCGTCGCCGCGGGCATCGTCCCGCCGGCCGGGGTGCTGCGCGGCGCCGGCCCGGCCATCGCAGTCGACCCCAGGGAAAACAACGCCTTCCGGTTCGTCGGCCGGGCCCTGGCCGCGGGCGGATCGGTCCGGGTGAGCGGACTTGGCGGCGGCGCGCTCCGCTACGTCGTCACGAACCCGGGTCGGGACGCCGAACGGTGGGCCGCCGAACTCGCGCTCACGGCCGACCGCACCGCCGCCACGGGCGAACCCGTCGGCACCCGGATCGCGCTTTACAAACCGTGGCGCGCCAGCATGGACGAAGGCTGGACCGAATGGCTGCTCGACCAGCACGGGATCCGGTTCACCACGGTGTCCAATGCGGACCTCCGCGCCGGGCGCCTCACCGACCGGTTCGACGTGATCATCATCGCGTCGGACAGTCCGCGCGGCCTGCTCGACGGCTACGCCAAGGGATCGGTGCCGCCCCGCTACGAGGGCGGGATCGGCAACGAGGGCGTCCGCGAGCTGGATGGCTTCGTCCGCGGTGGCGGCACCCTCGTCTGCTTCAACTCGAGCAGCGACTTCGCGATTCAGCAGCTGCACCTGCCGGTGCGCAACGTCGTGGCTGGGGTGGACCGGAAGGAGTTCTTCGCCAGCGGGTCGATCCTCCGGGTGGCCACGGATACGACCCACCCGGTCATGGCCGGGATGCCGCCCGAGGCCATGATCTTCTTCGACGACAGCCCCGTCTTTACCACGACCGAGGGATTCGCCGGCTCCGCCCTCGCCCGGTACGAGACCGAGGGCAATCCGCTCGCGTCCGGCTACCTCCTAGGCGAGGCGCGGATGGCCGGCCACGCCGCGGCACTCGATGTCCGGCACGGCCGGGGACACGTCGTCCTCCTCGGTTTCCGCCCGCAGTGGCGCGGCCAAACGTGGGGCACCTTCCGGGTGGCCCTCAACGCCGCGCTGTTCGGAGGGCGCGCGGCGGCGCAGGCGAAGGGCGCGGCGGATTTCTGGTCTCCACCCAAGCCGGCGGAGACGGCGCCGGCGCCGACCCGTCCCGGCCGCGGCGGCTGAACCGGTCCGCCACGAAGAAGACGAAGGTGAGCAGCTTCGAGAGTCCGGCCACGACCAGCATCGTGGCCGCGACACTCTCGACCGGCAGCGAGAACCGCGACGCGAGCCCGATCCCCACCGACGCGAAGACCAGTTCCCGGTTGGTGATGAGCGGCACCCGGGCAATCACCAGCGATACGGCGCCAAAGGCGAACCACGCCGACCACGCCACCGCCGGAGCGGCCAGGTGCCAGAGCACGATCTGGAGCCCCTGATCCGCCGCGAAACGGACCGCGTGCCAGCCGAGTAACCGCCGAGCGAGCGCCGCCGGCAGCGACGACCAGCCTCGCGCCACGAACAGCAGCCCGCCCACCAGCACCGCGCCACCGGCGACGCCCGCGACGAACCACGGCCCGCGTCCGGACGTCGCGGCGCGAACCACGTCCGGCAGCGCCAGCACCGCAAAGCCGCCACCCAGGACGACGGCCACCGCGGTCGACGCAACCGACTGGATGATGTTCTGATCCCGGACCATCCGGAGCAGGGCGGCGGGCTCCATCGCCGGGAGGCGTTTCCGGGCCCAGTGATAGAAGTAGACCTCGCCCGAGTACTGCAGCAGTTCCCGGTTGTAGATCCGCTTCACCACGAACGCCCGCAGACTCCGGATCAGCGGCAGCGGCCAGACGAGCCGATACGCTGCCGCGTCGCTCGCCGGCAGCCAGAGGTACCACACCAAGAACAGGAGATAGAACCCGGGGCCGGTCGGCAGCGCCTGACGAAACGCGGACCAGTCGACCCGGCGGAGGCTGCTAACCAGCAGCACCACCGTGGCGATCGAGACCGCCACGCCGACCCCGCGCAGCCACCGGCGCCGGCCCGGACTCGCCTCAGCGAAACGCACCGCGCGCCATCACTTTGACGAGGACCGGCCAGCCGAACAGCAGTGGGTGGCGCCGCTGCCGGTCGCTCAACACCGGCCGGACGCCTGTATGCCGCTCGAGCTTCCACAGGGCATACGGAAGCCAGTCGTCGAACGTCGCGATGCTTTTCGCGAGCCGGAGACCCGCGAGAGCCTTCGCCGCCGGCACGCGGACCGCCCAGGCGGCCCGCCCGGCCAGGCGCCGCCAACCCGACCTGGCCGCCCGGCGAACGCCCCGGCCCTCGAGGGCATGCAGCGCGAGTCCCAGGACGATGTCGTACCGCACCGGATCGGCGTCGTAGACCTTGGCGATGGTTGCTTCCCGCTCGGTCCGCAGTTCGGTGCCGTAGGTCCGCCGGAAGGTCTCCAGCCAGAATGCGCGGGTGCCCTCCGGAGTGAGGTCGAGCGTCCCGCCCCGCCCCGCGGCAAACGGCAGCGACCACTGGACCGCGGTGATCACCGCCTCGGTCACCGCGCCGGCCACGGCCCGTTGAGTCGGCTCGTCGCGGCAATAGACGAGCGCCGCCGGCTGGGCGAATCGGCCCCAGACGTACGGGTGCGGGTGCCGCCGGCCCACCGCCCGCGCGAAGTCCGCCACCGTGAGGACGGCATATTTCGCCTTCAGCACGCCGCGGCTGGTCGGCACGTCGATTCGGAATACGTTCGGCGGAACCAGCCGGTTCAACACCGCCAGCCGGCGGCTCCGGTACGCGGTGCGGTAGGAGTCGACGAGTACGAAGTAGTCCAGCACGCCTTCGAGCGTCCGCCGCCGAAGACACGAGCCGTAGTGGAGGACGGCCGCCACGCCGCCGTGGCGGCGCCGGAT
>JBFXAY010000148.1:0-5728 GCA_050183815.1 Gemmatimonadales bacterium
CGGCATTGCTCGTGATCGCGCCGCTCGCCGCCGTGACCGCGGTGCTGCCGGGGGCGACTGCGGTCACCATGCCGCTGCCGTTCACCGTGGCCACGCCGGGCACCGTGCTGGTCCAGGTAAAGGAGGTGGACACGGGCTGCCCGGCCGCGTTTCGCGCCACCGCGGTCAGCGCCTGGGTGGCGCCCGGTGCCATGGTCGGGGTGGCGGCCGTGAGGGTGATCGAGGCGATGGTGGCGGGGGGCGGCGGTGGCGGCGGTGGCGGCGGACTCGTGGGGCCCCCGCAACCGGCGGCGAGCAGGGCCGCAAGGGCGGCGGCGGGACGGGACGGGCGCATGTGCGGGCTCCTGGGCTCGGCGGGACAAGGCCCAAGGTGCGCGGGGTGGGTCAACGATCGATCAGGCCGGGGTCATTGCTCGATCACTGCGGCCGTTGGCGGGGTTGGGATAGTCGCCCGGGGGCTGCCCGGGGGCCGGTTTGGCGTCCGGCGGGGCGGCGTGGGTCGGGGTACCGGAAGGGGCGGCGGGGGGCTAGTATTTCCGGCCCACGGCAGGGTGGTGGGACACCGGAGTACGGGACGTAGCGCAGCCCGGTAGCGCACCTGAATGGGGTTCAGGGGGTCGCGGGTTCAAATCCCGCCGTCCCGATTGAGGGGTCTGCGGCCTCGGAAGAGGGCACGGACCCCTCGGTGCTTTCCTTGGAGCCTGTTTACCGCCGCGTCAGACGCCCGTAAGTTTGCGGCATGGCCGGGGTATTTCTTCTCTATATTCCTCGTGGAAACCACGAAGCACTGGTTCACTATGAGGACACGATCCGAAACAAGGTCGCCCTCGAGCGAGTATTTTCGCACGTCAGCAGGGAGCTTCGTGCTTCCCTCACCTCTGTGTTTGGGTCCGCGCCTGTTGCGGTGTGGGGCTCGAGTGCGGGTCCGAAGAACCGATCCAATTTCGAGCAAATGCGCCGGGGTGACGACGTCCTGATCGTCGAGGGCGACACGATCAAGCTGATCGGCAAGGTTGCGGCCAAAGTCGAGAGCCTGGCGCTGTCGCGGGAGCTTTGGCGTCCGCTTGGGAGCCGCAAGAACAGCAGTTGGGAGCTGATCTATTTCCTGGCCAACCCTCGACCGCTCGACGTTCCGTTCGAGGAGTTCTGCCGGCTCTTTCGGTACTCGGAGAGCTATCAGCTTCGGGGCTTCACGACCGTCGCGGCGGACCGTTTGGCCGAGTTCTATGGCCGGTATGATGACCTATATGATATCCTGATCAAGCTCGAGCGAGGGGAACGGATCGTCGAGCGGACCAACGAGCTTGCCGGCCTGCCCGACCAGGCTCCCGAGAGCTTGGTCGAGGTGAGCGCCGAAGAGATCGACGAGGCACTCAGGATCGGCACCTTGTCGGATCACGTCCGGATGCAATGGAAGCTGGCTCGCCTCGGACGGAAGGCGGGGGAGCGTGTCTGGGTTCCAGTGGGCGATCGGGCCAAGCTGGAGAAGGCCTTCGCGTTCGACGACTACGACGCGGAGTTCGCGTCGGGGATCGACCTGCCCCACTCGTACCTGGAAAACATCGACGTTGTCTGGAAACAGGAGTTCCGAATCGGGGCCGCCTACGAGATCGAGAACACAACCGCCATCTATTCCGGCCTGCTCCGCTTCGCCGATCTGAACATCGTGGCCCCGAATACGGTCTATCCGATGTTCATCGTCGCCCCGAGGGAGAAGAAGGCGAGGCTCCGAGACCAGTTGCGGCGTCCGGCCTTTCGACGCCTTGAGCTTGACCGAAAGGTTCGATTCCTCTCGTACGAAGCGATCGAGGAGATCGACACATTCTTTGCTGAATCGAACCGAGGCCTCAATGTCGATGTCGTGATGGCCCGGTCGGAGCAAGCGGCCTAACCACGAATCCCGGTGGGCGTTGCCACGGCAGCCGAGTACGTTGGCCTTGCGCTCTGCGACTGTCCCTTTGCAGACACACGCGACAATGCCCTGGCGGACGGGACGGGCGCCTGGCTTCGCTGACGTGGGCTGACGCTTGGTTTGTGAAGGCCCGTTAGGCGTCCTCGACGCGGCCCTGGAACCCCCGCGCTTCGGCCGCCGGTGAGCGTGCCGTGATAAAGGGCCCGTGCCCCAGGCCCTCGCGCCCGGAGACCTCTCGGGGCTACCATTGAGGTAACCCGGCCACGCCTGCCCAACTGGTGCCGGGAGGAAGGATCCACCGGATGTCCGTACACAAGACCGCCCAGTGCCACGTGTCGCATCGAGGACGAGTCTTCCACTTCGTCTCCTACGAAGGCCGGCAAGCCAACCCGACCCGGGCCATCGAGGCCCTCCCGGCGATGTGGTTCCTGATGTCGGCCGGCCGCCGCTTCAGCGTCGTGCCGGAGTGCCTGGAGGAGACCGCCGAAGGCCGAGACACCCGGCTCGCGGAATGGCTCGACGCCAACGTATTCCTGAATCAGCCGAAGGCCGGCGGACTCCGGCCGAACCGGCGCCGCGCCGGCTGATTGCCCTCGGGTGCTTGCGGAACCGGAAGGCCCCCGGTAGCTTCCCTGGTGTGATCGACACGAGTTCCGAGCGAGGTATCCAAGGGCCCGGCACCACCGGGCCCTTGTTTGTTTTTTTGACGGTCATGCTCAGCGGCGGGGTCACCCGATCGTTGTCAGGAACACCTGCCGTGGGGTGCACGGGCCGAGGCGAGGGCTGAACGATGCCCTCGCCAGTATCAGGAGAAGCAACATGCGAGGCACAGGTACAGTGAAGTGGTTCAACGACGCCAAGGGCTTTGGATTCATCACCCCGTCGGACGGCGCCAAGGACTGCTTCGTGCACCACAGCGCCATCCAGGGCGAGGGCTTCAAGTCCCTGGCCGAGGGTGAGTTGGTCGAGTTCGATACCGTCCAGGGCCAGAAGGGTCCGGCGGCCGAGAACGTTGCCCGGGCCAGGGCCTAACGTTTTCGGGGGCGCCCGCCGCCGGTCCACCGGACCGGCGGCGAGGCACCACCCTACCACCCCAGCAATCCTCGGTCGTCGAGGAAGCTTGCGACGGCCACCAACCGGGGCAGACTCGGTCCCCGCTTGTACGCCTGAACGGCTTCCCGCAAGGCCGGCACCGCCGGTCGCTTGGTCCGCCGCCGATACCGCCGATACAGCGTTCGCATCTCACAATAGACCTGGTCGATGGAGCGCGCCTCCCGGCTCTCGGCATTGCCGTTGGTCAGGGAGCTTGGCTGCCGGGCCCGCTTGGCTGCCTTGCCGCCGCCCTCCTGGTCAACCGCCCCGTCGACCCGGGCCCGGACCCGGTCGGTCAGCGTCCGCGACCAATCCCGGTCTCCAGTGCTACGCAGTGACTCGTTCCTCATTGTCCCGTCCAGTCGGAAGGTCGGGTCGCGCAGTGGACGCGCCCCGTCTGGAATCTACCTGATTCCCGGCGGCCTGGCGGAATTCGGCCTGACCGGATCGCGATCGCCGCCGAGTGCGGGATGGGCTGCCGAGTAGGTGAGCCCCCGCTGGCGCACCCCCTTCTTCGGCCGACCCCCCGGTCCGCGCGACGAGATTCTCGTCGGCCCGCTCGGCGGCGAGCTGCTGGGCGCCGAGCATCTGGATGATCGGGCGCGCGCGGTGGCGGGCGCCCAGCGGGTGGCGCCGACCAGCCGGGCCCGGCGCCGCGCCCCCCTCCTCGAGCGGCTCAACGGCAGCCGGCGGATTCTCGACGACGCCGAGCGGCGCCTCGCGGCGAGCGCCGCCGGGGGTGGCGACATCAGCCCGGCCGGCGAGTGGCTGCTCGACAACTTCCATGTGGTCGAAGAGCACATCCTCGAGGTCCGGGCCAGCCTGCCGGCCGGCTACTACCGGGAGCTGCCGGAGCTCCTGACCGGCCCGCTGGCCGGGTATCCGCGGGTCTACGAACTCGCCATCACCCTGATTTCGCACTCCGAGGCGCGGATCGACCTCGACAACGTGACCCGCTTCGTGGGCGCGTTCCAGCAGGTCACCCCGCTGTCGATGGGCGAGCTCTGGGGCGTGCCGGCCATGCTGCGTCTCGGCCTGATCGAGAGCGTTCGGCGCATGACCCTCCGCACCGTCGAACGGCTGGACGAACTCGGGCTCGCCGAAGACTGGGCCCACCGGTTCCGCACCGGCGAACTGTCGGACGCCGATCCCCTCGGCCCCGCGGTCGCCGACTTCGTCGGCGGCCATCCGCCGCTCACGGCCACCTTCGTGAGCCGCCTCCTTCAGCTGCTCCACACCGACACGGGAACATTTCCGGGCCTCGAGCGCCTGGAGCATTGGCTGGCGCAGGACGGACTGACCGCCGACGGGACGGCGGCGCAGGCCATCGAGCGGCTGGCGCTGACTCAGCAGATGATGACGAACAGCATCACCAGTCTCCGGGCCGTGGCCCGCCTCGATTGGCGGGCCTTCGTGGAGGGACAGAGTCGGACCGAGGCCGTGCTCCGGGCGGACCCGGTGGGCTGCTACGCCAGGATGACCTTCGCCACCCGGGACCGCTATCGCCACGTGGTTGAACGCGTGGCCCGGCGAAGTCGCTCGGGAGAAGAGACCGTGGCCCGCGTGGCGATCGACCTGGCCCGGGCCGAGCATGCGGCGAACCCGAACAGCCGGGCCGCCCACGTCGGCTACTACCTGGTCGATCAGGGCCTGGCCGCCCTCGAAGACACGGTGGGCTATCGGCCCTCCCGGATCGAGCGGATCCATCGCACCATCCGCCGCCACCCGAACGTGGTGTTCGTCGGGGGCGTGGTGGCCGGTACCGCGCTTGCCCTCGGCGCCTTGTTGTGGCTGGCGGCGGGCCCCACGGCTCTGGGCTGGCTCCTGGTGATCGCCGTCGGCCTGCTGCCGGCCAACGACATCGCGGTCAACGTGCTGAACCAGCTCATCACGGTGATCCTGCCGCCGCGCCTCCTCCCGAAGCTCGATTTGCACCGGGGAGGGGTGCCGCCCGAGTTTCGCACCGCCGTGGTGATCCCGATCCTCTTCGACAGCGTTGCCGCGGTGCGGGACGCGCTCGAGACGCTCGAGGTCCGCTTCCTCGCCAACCGGGAAGCCCATCTCCATTTCGCGATCCTGAGCGACCTCACCGACGCGCCCGCCGAGACCGGCCCCGCCGACGCCGCGATCATCGCGGCCGCCCGGGACGGCGTCCGGGCCCTGAACGACCGCCACGCCCCGGAAACCGCGGACGCGTTCTACCTCTTCCATCGGGCCCGGAAGTGGAATCCGCTGCAGGGCGTCTGGATGGGGTGGGAACGCAAGCGGGGCAAGCTGGCGGAGTTCAACCGCTTCATGCGCGGGGCGGGCCCGGACGCGTTTTCGCTGGTGGAGGGCAACGTCGGCGCGCTGCGAGGCCTCCGCTACGTCATTACCCTCGACGCCGACACCGTCCTGCCGCCCGATGCCGCGCCGGACCTGGTCGGCGCGATCGCGCACCCGCTCAACCGCGCCGAGTACGACCCGGCGCGGGGCAGGGTGGTGCGCGGGTACGGCATTCTCCAGCCGCGGGTCGGGGTTTCGTTGCCCAGTGCGTATCGATCGCGCTTTGCGGCGACCTACTCCGGCCGGCCCGGCGTCGACCCCTACACCACGGCCGTCTCCGACGTCTATCAGGACCTCTACGGCGAAGGCAGCTTCACCGGCAAGGGGATCTACGACCTCGACGCCTTCGAGCAGGCGACTCACGGCCGCTTTCCGGAAAACCGGCTGCTCTCCCACGAT
>JBFXAY010000149.1:0-3080 GCA_050183815.1 Gemmatimonadales bacterium
ACGGGCGGCTCGAGCCGCCCCTACCAGATCGTGGCCCTGCTCACGGTGATCGTCGACCAGGTCACCAAGCGGATCGCCGCCCTCTACCTGGCGGGCCGCCCCCGCCAGACCTTCCTCGGCGACACCTTCCGGCTCGACTACGCCGAGAACGTCGGCGCCTTTCTCGGCCTTGGCACCAATCTCCCGCCGGTGGTCCGGTCGCTGATCTTCATCGGCGGCGTGGCGGCGATTCTCGTGACCGTCGCCATGATGCTCCGCCGGGGCCACTGGAATCCGCTGCCCCGCCTCGGCCTCTGGCTGGTTCTGGCGGGCGGCGTATCCAACCTCGTGGACCGAATCATCCGCGGCAGCGTCATCGACTTCATGAACATGGGGATCGGGTCGCTGCGCACCGGCATCTTCAACGTGGCGGACATGGCGCTCATGGCCGGCCTCGCGATGCTGGTGTTCGCGGGCGACCGGAAGCAGGACGCCGGCCAGCCGTCGGCCAACGCCAGCGGTTCCTGACGCGGGAAACGGATATACCTTACCGGTCCCCCAACCACGAAGCGTGGGACCGGAAATGGATCATCGCGCCCCGGCGTCGCAGGCGTCGGCCCCCACCGAGCCCGATTGCCGGTGCCACGGTACCCTGACCCGCCGCGAACTCCTCGAGGGCCTTGGCCGAACCGGCATCGGGCTCGCCTCGGCGCCCCTCGTCGCCTGGCAGGCCCTTGGTGATCCCACCGGACGTCGACCGCTCCGCCGAAGCGCCGCCGTGGCCCGAGGCCAGGCCGCCCGCTTCACGATCCTCCACACCAGCGACATCCACGCCCAGCTCCGCACCCACGACGAGTTCTTCTACGAGAACGGCCGCGCCGTCTACCGGAAGCGCGGCGGCCTCGCGGTGCTCAAGACGATGGTGGAACGGCTCCGCGCCGAGGATCCCGCCAACACGATTCTGATCGACGGGGGCGACTGCATTCAGGGCGGCGGCGTGGCCGCGCTGAGCCAGGGACGCGCCATCGTCCCGCTGATGGACCGGCTGGGCTACGATCTGATCCTCCCCGGCAACTGGGAAGTGGTCTACGGCAAGGATCAGATGATGCGCGATCTCGGGTCCCAGAAGGCCCACAAGGTCTGCGCCAACATGTTCCACGCCACCGCCGACCGCCGGAACGGCGAGCTGATCTTCCCGCCCTACTGGACCACCGTCCTCGGCGGCGTCAAGATCGGGTTCATCGGGTACACCGATCCGCTGACGCCGCGCCGCCAGTCGCCGGCGTACAGCCGAGGCATCGCTTTCAAGCGGCCCACGGAGAACGTGGCCCGGCTCGTGGACCTGCTCCGCCGCTACGAGGGGTGTACCGCGGTCTTTCTGGTGACGCATCTCGGCCTGGCCCAGCAGATCGATCTCGCCAATCAGCCGGAAGTCGAAGGCGTCGACCTGATCCTCGGCGCCGACACCCACGAACGGGTCCGCGCGCCGATCCAGGCGAAGTACTCCCGCGTGACCGAGCCGGGCGCGTTCGGTTCCTTCGTGGCCCGCCTCGACGTGGTGGTCGAGAACGACCGGATCCGCGACGTCCACTACGAGCTGCTCGACGTGGACCCGGAGCGCGATCCGCCCGACCCGGGCATGGCGGCGGCCGTCGAGCACGAGGCCGCGCCGTTCCAGGCGGAGCTCGGCCGGGTGGTCGGGTCCACGAGCAAGACGCTGGTGCGGTATTTCGTGCTCGAGAACCCGATGGACAACTTCATCACCGACGCCGTGATGTGGCGGCTCCGGCCGGACATCGCGGTGAGCAACGGGTTCCGGTTCTGTCCCCCCCTCGAAGTCCCGGAGGGGGCGCCGCCGCGGGAGATCACCAATGACGATCTCTGGAGCATGGTACCGGTGGACAGCCCGGTGAAGCTCGGACGGGTCACCGGCCGGCAGCTGCTCGAGTGGCTGGAGACGGAGCTGCATAACGTCTTCGCCCCGAATCCGGCGGAACGGTTCGGCGGCTGGGTGGTGCGGTTCAAGGGCCTGACGATCAACTTCACCGCCCGGCGGCCCCGCGGCCGCCGGATCAACTCGGCCACCGTCGGCGGCAGGCCGCTCGACCCAGCGCGGAGCTATCGATTGGCCGCCTGCGAACGCGAGGGCGATCCCAACGACACGCTGTGCCGGATCCGCGGAGTAGCGGAGCCGCGCCTGGCGGGCATGACCGTGCACCAGGTGCTGCGGGAGTATCTCGCCGAGCATTCGCCGGTGGCGCCGGCGGTCGAGGGCCGGGTGGTCGGTACCGACGTGCCGCCCGACCTGCTATCGCAGCTGGAGGGCTACGACTACCAGTTCCGCTGATTCGCCCGGCAGCGACCGCTCGATCACGTTCTCTTGGCGTTTGGTCAGCCGGTCAGCACCGCCTCGATCCGCCGGTCCGGCACCAGCCACACCAGCGCCACTACGACGAACAGCACCACCGAAAACCACGGGTTGACGAACGCCAGCCCGATCGCGAGCGCGTACGCGGCCAGCGAGAACTTGCCCTTCCAGTCCATGCCCACCGCCCGCGCGAGGCGGGAGTCCTTGCCCTGGTCGGCGATGATCCGGCCCTGGAGAATCGTGTAGGCCACGGCGGCCATGAGCAGCAGCGCGCCGTAGGTGGCCGTCGGGGCCGCGGCGAGATGCTCGTGCTCGCTGATCCACGCCGTGGCGAACGGCACCAGCGAGAGCCAGAAGAGCAGATGGAGATTGGCCCAGAGAATCGAGCCGGTCACCCGCTCGGCCGCGTGGAGCATGTGGTGATGATTGTTCCAGTAGATCCCGAGATAGACGAAACTCAGCACATAGGCCACGAGCCCTCGCGATACCTCCGCCAGCCCATCCCACCCGTCCGTTCCCGGCACTTTGAGTTCCAGCACCATGATGGTGATCACGATGGCGATCACGCCGTCGCTGAACGCCTCGAGTCGTCCCTTGGTCATCGGTTTCCTTTCACCGGTTTCACACCGGCTTCACGCCGGCCTCGGTAGGTATCCATTGGGAGCCGGACCGCCCGCCGGCACACCGTGGAGGATACCGTGAAACTACTCGCCTGGCTTGCCGTTCCGCTGGT
>JBFXAY010000149.1:3180-5134 GCA_050183815.1 Gemmatimonadales bacterium
CCCCGGACCGCTGATGCCGAACCACTCCCTCCGGTCTCACCCTCCCGCCACGCTGTCGGCACGGCGCCGTTTCCCCGGAGCCCTTCTGGCCGCCTGGCTGATCGCCGCGGGGTGCGGGCCAGGCCCGGACGCCGCCGGGGACCTTCGCGCCGACAACTGGCCGGCGTGGGGCCGCGACCCCGGGGCGTCGAAGTACTCGCCGCTCACCACGATCGACCGCTCCAACGTGAGCCGCCTCGTTCCCGTCTGGGAATGGCGCCCCGGGGAACAGCCGATCCCGGCCGGCGACTCGACCCTGCCCGCCCGGCCCGGCCTCTTCCAGGCGACCCCGATCGCCCTCAACGACACGCTGTTCCTGAGCACCGGCTACAACCAGGTGGCCGCCCTCGACGGCGCCACGGGCCGCGAACTCTGGCGCTTCGATCCGGACATGGCCCGCTACGGGCAGCCGCCTAACGGTACCGGGTTCGTCCACCGGGGTGTCGCCACCTGGACCGACGGCCGGACCCGGCGGATCTTCCTCAACACCCGCTGGCGCCTCATCGCGCTCGACGCGGGGACCGGCCAGCCGATCCCGGACTTCGGCACCCAGGGCGAGGTGGACCTCACCGCCGACCTGAGCTGGACCGTCAACCGGCTCCACTACACCAACACCTCGCCGCCCGTGGTGTTCGGCGACCTCGTGATCGTCGGCAACGGCGTCGGCGACCGGCTCATCTACCGGAACGACCCGCCCGGCGACGTCCAGGCCTACGACGTCCGCACCGGGCAGCGGGTCTGGCGCTGGAGCCCGATCCCCCAGCCGGGCGAACCGGGCCACGACACCTGGGAGGGCGACTCGTGGCGCTACACCGGCCACACCAACGTCTGGGCACCGATGTCGCTGGACGCGGAACGCGGCCTGCTCTTCCTGCCGGTCAGTACGCCGAGCAACGATTTCTACGGGGGCGGGCGGAAGGGTGCCAACCTCTACGCCGAAAGCCTCGTGGCCCTCGACGCCCGCACCGGCGAACGGCGGTGGCACTACCAGATCGTCCACCACGGTGTCTGGGACTACGACCTGCCGACGGCACCCGTCCTCGCCGAGCGTGAGGGCCGGCCCGTAGTCGTGCAGCTCACCAAGCAGGGATTCGCTTTCGTGTTCGACCGCGAGACCGGCACCCCGGTGTGGCCGATTGCGGAACAGCCGGTGCCGGCGTCCGACGTGCCGGGAGAGCAACTGTCTGCCACCCAGCCAGTTCCCGCCCGGCCGGCGCCGTTTGCGAAGCAGGGCTTCGGTGAAGATGATCTGATCGACTTCACCCCGGAGCTCCGCGCGCTGGCCGGCCGGGCGGTGGCCGGGTTCCGGATGGGGCCGCTCTACACGCCGCCCTCGCTCGAGGGCACCATCCTGATGCCAGGCCTGATCGGCGGCGGCGGCTGGGGCGGCGGCGCGGTCGATCCCGCCACGGGGACGATCTACGTGAAAGCCACGAACAGCCCGGCGGTCATCCGTCTCTATCACCCGCCGCAATCCGACTCGGTCCAGGGCGAGTACACCTTCGACCGATCGGCATCACTCCGCTTCGGCGATCTCCAGGCGCGTGAGATCGCCCGCCTGGGCGGCACGCCGGATGGCTTGCCGATCAACAAGCCGCCGTACGGCACCCTCACCGCCATCGACCTCGCCAGCGGCGACCACCGCTGGCAGGTGCCGGCCGGCGTCGATCGCACCATCGAGGATCACCCGCTCGTGCGGCCACTCGGCCGCGGCCGGCTGGGCAGCGCCGGGGCCCCCGGGCCGATGGTCACGGCCGGCGGGCTCGTGTTCGCCACCGGCGGCGGCTCCGCGCTCGAGGCCTTCGACGCCGCGACGGGCGAGTTGTTGTGGAGTGCGGACCTCGGCGGGCGGGGCTACGCGAATCCGATGACCTACGCCACTCGCGACGGCCGGCAGTTCGTGGCCATCGCGAGC
>JBFXAY010000150.1:0-5105 GCA_050183815.1 Gemmatimonadales bacterium
CATGACCGTGTTCTTCTTCGGACTCTACCTCTTCCTGCTCGCGATCACCCTGATCGTCGCGCCCAACACGCTCCTCGGTCTCTTCCGCATGCCACCGACCTCGGAGGTCTGGATCCGAGTGGTCGGGATGCTGACCGCCTGCATCGGGGTGTACTACGTGGTGGCCGCGCGGGCCAACGTCCTGCCGCTCCTCGAGGCCAGCGTCAGAGTCCGCCTCGGCGTGGCGGCCTGTCTGGGGGCGTTCGTGGCGCTCGGGTGGGCGCCCTGGACCTTGGCCCTCTTCGGCGGCGCCGACGTCGCCGGGGCACTCTGGACCTGGCTGACGATCCGGAGCGAAGTCGGGCCGCGGGCCCAGGAGGCCTGACGGCGGACCCGTCACACCGGACGCAAACCCAGGCGGCCGACACTCCGAAACCGGGTCGGCCACGGGTCGTACGGGATCGGGCCGGCCCTTCGCCGGCGCCGACCCCAGCCACCCTGCCCGGAGGAACGATGCCCCGAGTGACGCTCGCCCTTGCCGCGCTGTTCCTCGCCGCCCTGCCGGTTGCCGCCCAGAGCCCCGACCGCGAGGGGGTGGCGGCCGCCGCGATGGATTACCTCGACGCCTTCTATCAGGGCGACAGCACGAAGCTCGTTCGCAGCATCCGGCCGGAGTTCGTCAAGCTGGGCTACTGGCGTCCGGCGGACTCGACGCGCTACGCCCCGCCGGAGGCGATGAGCTGGGAGGAAGCGCTGGCTTTCGTCCGGCGCGTCAAGGAAACCCGCCGGTTCCCGCCGGCGACCGCCCCGAAGACCGTCGAGGTGCTCGACGTGCAGGACCAGACGGCCGCCGCGAAGGTCACGGCGTGGTGGGGAACCGATTATCTGCTCATGGGCCGCTACGAGGGCCGGTGGATGATCATCCACGTGCTCTGGCAGTCACCGCCCAAGCGAGGTTGAGCCTCGCTCCGCCCCGATCGCGGATTTCGGCACCTGGCCGCGGCGTCGGGGTACGCCCGAACGCCGCGGGCTCGGCGAGATTGTGGATACGGAAGCTCCGAAGCGGCCCAAGCAACGGCTCGGAGGGCCAATCCGACACTTTGGTCATATTGACCAATTTGAAGTGAGCTCTTAGCTTGGTGTAGTTGACCAAACTGAGGGGTCGATGGCCGAAACCTATAACCTGTACGAGGCCAAGACCCACCTGTCGGATTTGGTGGAGCGCGCGGCCGCGGGGGTGGAAATCGTAAACGCCAACGCCGGGACCCCGCTGCCCCGCCTGGGCCGTTGGGCGGGGGCCGAGCGGGGAGCCACGCGGGGCGGGTGGGCGGGGCACGTCTGGATCGCGGATGACTTCGATGGGGCGCTGCCCGCCGAGGAGCTGTCCGGATTCACCGAGGGCGGCGGGGCGGATCCCGAGGCACCAACCTCGTGAAGCTCCTGCTGGACACCCAGGTGTTCCTCTGGTGGCGCAGCAGCCCGCGGCGGATCGATCGGGCCGCCGAACGGGCCATCTCGCGGGCCAGTCTGGTCTACGTCAGCGCCGCCTCCGCCTGGGAGGCCTCGATCAAAGTGCGGCTGGGGAAGCTCCGTTTCCCCGGCTCGTTCGCGGCGGCCGTCGAGGACAGCGAGTTCACTCCCCTGGCGGTGTCGATGGGGCATGCCGAAGCGGTCCGGGACCTCCCGGCCCACCACAGTGACCCGTTCGACCGGATGCTGGTGGCCCAGGCCCAGGCGGATGGGCTCACGCTCGTCACCGCCGACCGGCAGCTCGAGCCCTACCGGGTTCCGGTGATCTGGACCTGAGAAAATTTCGGGCCCGGCCGCCGAAGCGGACCGGGCCCGAACGCCCTCGGACGCACGCCTTCCTTAGTCCTGCCTCAGCACGGCCACGGGATTGACCGCCGCCGCCCGCCGGGCCGGAATCCAGATCGCCAGCGTCGCCACCAACCCGAGGATCAGCGGCACGGCAACGAAAGTCACCGGATCGAGCGCGCTGCCGTAGAGGACGCCGGCCAGCAGCCGCGAACCGGCGAGCGCGCCGACCACGCCGATGGCCATGCCCGCCACCACCAGCTTGAGCCCGTCCCGCAGCAGCAGGCCGACCACCGTCCCGCCGGCGGCACCGATGGCCAGCCGGATCCCGATCTCGCGGCGCCGGGCGGCCACCGAACGGGACATGACGCCGTAGACGCCCAATGAGGCGAGCACGAGCCCGAGCACACCGAAGACGCCGAGCGCCGCGGCCGCGAGCCGGGCGGGCAGGAACGCGAGCCCCATCCGGTTGGTCATGGACTGGACGTTGGACAGGGGCAGGTCGGGATCGAGCGCCGCCACCTCGCGGCGCAGGTCCGCGACCAGCGCCTGCGGGTCGCCCGCCGTCCGGATGACCACGCTCATGTTGGAACTCCAGTGCTGCGCCTGGGGCACGTACATGTAGGCCGTCGGCGTTTCGCCGAGACGGACGTACTTCCCGGTGTTGGTCATCCCGATCACCGTGTGGTCGCGGCCGCCGAGACGGACGGTCCGGCCGATCGGATCCTGGCCCGGCCAGAACCGCTCGGCGAACCGGCGGTTGATGATCAGGACCCGGGCGGCGGCGCTGTCGTCCTGTTCCCCGAAGTCGCGGCCGGCCACCAGCGGCGTGCCTAACGCCTCGAGGTATCCCGGCGCCACCTCGGCGATGTAGATCGACATGTTCTCGTCCGTGGCCGGCTGATAGCCCGGCACCTCGATCCCCCAGTCGCTGGTGTTGAGGCCGAGGGGCACCACGCTGCCGCGGCTCGCGGTCCGGACGCCGGGCAGCGCCTCGAGCCGTTCGTCGAGCCGCCGGTAGAAGTCTTCGGTCCGGGCCCGGGAGTACCCCTGGAGCGCCGGATCCACGTCCGCGACCAGGAGATTGTCGGGCTGGAATCCCTTGTCGACCTTGGTCACGGCCTCGAGGTTGCGCAGGAAGAGACCCGCCGACACCAGCAGCACGATCGACAGCGCCATCTGGGCCAGCACCAGGCCGCGGCTGGCGCGGGACTTGGGCCCGCCGGCGGGCGCTTCGCCCTTGAGCGCGGGCACCAGTTCGGGCCGGGTCGACTGAAGCGCCGGGGCCAGGCCGAACAGCACCCCGGTCACCAGCGAGATCCCCAGGGTGAAGACGAGCACCATCGGACTGAGGTGAAGATCGGCGTTGATGGGGATCTCGCCGCGGACGCCCGCCACGGCGCGCACCGCAACGCCCATCGCGGCCCACGCGACGAGGAGACCGGCTCCGCCGGCCAGCGCCGCGAGCACCAGACTCTCGGTCAGCAGCTGGCGAATCAGGATCCGCCGGTCGGCGCCGAGGCTCAGGCGGACCGCCATCTCCCGGGAGCGGTCCCGGGCCCGGGCCAGCATCAGATTCGCCACGTTGACGCAGGCGATGAGCAGCAGGAGAAAGACGACGCCCATCACCACCGCGCTGAGCCCCACCTGAGCATCCCGGAACATCGGGTGAATGCCGGCGTCCGATTGCCGGACGAGGGTGATGCCGCTGTCGCGATACTCGTCGGGGTAGAGTTCCCGAAGTTCGCGGATGATGCCGTCCATCCGCTGACCCGCCTGCTCGAACGTCACGCCCGGCTTGAGCCGCCCGATGACGTTATAGCTGTTGTTGCCGCGGCGTTCCCAGCGATTGGAGCCCGGCTCGAGGTGGTCGACCTGGGTGAGCGGGGCCCAGAGTTCCGGATCCACGAGCGGGATGCCGCCCTTGAATCCTTCCGGCGCGACCCCGATGACCTCGTAGCTTTCGCCGTCGAGAATGACCTTGCGGCCGACGACGCCGGAATCGGCGCCAAAGGAGCGGACCCAGCCGGAGTAACTCAGAACCACGACAGGGTGGGCCCGGCGGCCGGTATCCTCGACCGGCACGAAGGTGCGACCGAGCATCGGCCGGACGCCGAGAACGTCGAAGAAATTGGCCGAAGCGACCTGACCCATGACCCGGGTCGGCTTGCCGTCCACCGAGATGTTCATCGGCATGAATCCCCAGGCCGCGACATCGCCGAAGACTTCCTTGGACCGGTCCTTCACGTCCAGCCAGTGCGGCAGCGAATTGCTGCCGTAGGCCATGCCCGGCCACTTCCGGTACGCCTGGACCAGTTCCCCCGGATCCCGGGTGCCCGGCAGGGGCCGGAGCAGCAGGGCATCGACGGTGGAGAAGACCGCGCTGTTGAGGCCGATGCCCAACGCCAGGGTCACCACGACGATCCCGGTAAAGAGCGGATCCTTCGCCACCAGCCGGAGCGCCAGGCGAATGTCTCGAAGCAGGTTGTTCATGGGCCGTAAGGGTCTCGGGAACCCCGACTTACGGGAAAGGATTCGGTCGAGTTTCATTCTGGCACGTCGCCGGCCGGGGGCCGGCCCGGGTCCGGCTGCCCCACCCCTCCGGCCCAGATTCGCCGACCACGGGACCTGGCGGGGGTGACGCAAGGCTTTCGGATCGGGTATCGGATCGCAGTCGGACGCCTCAACAACACAGGACTGTCAATGTTCCGTCGTTCCCTCGCCCCGATCCTCCTCGCCGCCACCGTCGCCTGCTCCTCCTCCACCGGCCCGAGCCTCGACCTGGGAGAGCTCCCGGCCTCGATCACGCTCCGCCTCGGCCGGGAGGCGGTGATCGGCTCCACGGCAATTCGGTTCCACGAGGTCCTCGAGGACTCCCGCTGCCCCATCGACGGGGTCTGCATTTGGGCCGGCAACGCCAAGGTGCAACTGGGCCAGCGGTCCACGACCGGTCTGGCGGCGGCGGTCATGATCGACCTGAACTCCACCCTCGAACCCCGCTCGGCGGCGGTGGGCGACCTCACGATCACCTACGAGAAGCTCACGCCGGCGCCGCGGTCGGGGCACGAGACCGACCCGAAGGACTACCGCCTGACGCTCCGGGTCGAACGCCTGCCCGTCGAGGCGCGGCAGTGAGGGCGCGGCGGGCGATCTGGTTCGCGGCGATCGTCACCGTCGGCCTCGGCACATCGGGATGCGTCAGCTCGCTTTCGACCGAACTGCCGGCTGACACGCCGGACTGGCTTCGCGAGATGGTCGGCTCGATTGCGCGGGAACCGGTCACGAACCCGCCCACCGAAATCTGGGCGCAG
>JBFXAY010000151.1:0-4956 GCA_050183815.1 Gemmatimonadales bacterium
AGCTTACGGTCAGGCATCTTCGGCCTCCTGCTCGACGTTGACTCGACTGACTCGACCGCACGAGCCACGGCTGCTTGGGGTGCTGGCGGATCGGCGGGTGGGGACGCCGTGGCGCCGCTGACTATCGGCGGAACGGTCGGAGGTGTCAAGAGGGTTTGCGTGCTGCGGCACGCTCTCCTGGCACGGCGCGGTTTCGAAGAGTGCCGGATGCCTTTCCCTTTGCGTAAGGCGTGAGGACGAAGCCGCCGGCGTTCACGCCGGACCGGGCGATCGGCGGGGGGCCGCGTTGGTCCGCTCGTTGCGTGCCGACGCGGCTGCCCTGGCACCCGAGGGGACACCCGACGGGAGGCGGCGGAGACCGGTGCCCACACCGCTCTGGACGATCGATCAGGCGTGCAGCCGTCTCGGGATCAGCCGCCGGCAGGTGATCGCGCTGATCGCCGACGGCAAGCTCAACTGGACACTGTCCAGCGATCACGGGACCGTGCTGATCCAGGCACCCACCGACGCCGGGCCGGCGGAGTCGACGACGCGCGAGGCGGGCGGCGCGGCGTCCCCGGTTCGCGCCGCCGCGCCTGCGGGCCACGGGCACGGGACTCGCGCCCGAGGGACCGATGGCCCGGCGATCACCGACGTGGACGCCTGGTCTCAGCCGAAGTGACCCGTGGCACGCGGGCGTGGGCCGCCGCGACTACGGGGCCTTCTTCTCGGCGGCGCGGCCCGCACTCAGGATGTTGGCGATGCCGAAGTTCCCCTCGTGACACGCGTACTCGAAGATCGGCTGCGTCTCGTCTTCCGTGAGGGGATAGGAGTAGGACCAGGGACGCACCCACGTGTCCGGGTCGTCGTGCGTCACCGTCCACTCCACCTTGGCGCGCGAGGTCCGTGTGAACCGTTCGATGACGCGGGCGCGCGGGCCGGGCGCGATCTCACCGCCCCCGAACCCGACGCCGGGGCGATACGGCACGTTCGGCGCGTAGTTGGTCGACTCGACGACGAGGGTGTTCCCGTCCCAATAGCCGACCGGATCCCCCTCGTACGTGCGGAGCCGCGGGTCGCGGTGCGCGCGCGAGCGCAGGCGGACGATCCGGGCCTCGTGGATCTGTTCGCGCCGGATCACCACGTGGTCGGGCGTCTGGATGATCTGGTACGAGTTGCCGTAGATGGTCGGCTGGCGGAACGTCATGGCGACGCACCGGTCGTTCAGGCTGCGATCGGTGTACGAATCGCGCCCGCCGCCATTCGGGCCGCGGCGGGGCTTGCGGCGCCGCGTGCCTTCCTCGCTGAGCGGCGGCACCTTGCCGTCGGGCTCGATGACGAACCAGGGCCGGCTGTCCCGCGCGGCCAGGTTGTCGAACCAGTGAATCGGGACGGCGATGGCGACGCCCTGCTCCGGCTCGCCCCCGCCGGCGAACGGCGCGGACTCGACCGCGTCCTGCTGCCGCTTCGCGATCGCCGCCTCGAACTCCTCCGGCGTGATGTCGGTCATCGTGCGCCCGGCCCACTCGGCCGGCTGCTCGAAGGGGGTGTTCGCCTCGTCCTTGGTGGTGAAGACGCCGGAGATGTCGGGGTCGCCCCACGGAGTCCTCGGCGGCACGTAGCCCTTTGGCGTGGCCATCTTGACGATGGCCGCGGCCGCCTCGGCGCCCGGCAGCGGCGGCGCCCCGCTCTGGGCGACGAGGGCCGTCGCCGAGGCACACGTGAACGCCAGGGAGGCCAGCACGGATCGTGGATGCGAACGCAGGGAAGGCGGCATCTGTTGCTCCAGGTCTGAAGGCTCCAGGTTCGAGGGCGCCAGGTTCGAGATTCGACCCGTCATTCTATCCGTTCGGGCTGCCTGTTCACGCCAACGACGGGTCGTGAACGGCCGGTCCGCGCGCACCACCTCAGCACACGGACGGCGGAGCACTCGAGGGAACCGCTGGGTGAGTGACTCGAGAGAACAGCTCGCCAGGCTCGAAAGAACAGCCTCGCCAGGCTCGGGGGGAAGAGCCTCGCCATGAACGATCGAGGCCAGCTGGAGGAACAGGCGTGCGGCGAGGCCGGCTCGAGGCCGGTCTCGCCGCGCGAGCTGCGTCAGTTCGTGAGCGTCAACGTCTCGGCGCTGCGTCCGTCCGGCCCACGCGTGCCGGTGCTCGCGCCGCTCCGGAAGCCGCCCGTGCCGCCGGCCCCGACGGTGAAGGTGTTGGTGCCGGTGAACGTCCCACCGGCCGAGAGGAGAATGCCGACCGACGGACCGCCGGCGCCACTTCCACCGTCGCCGCCGGCGCCACCAGGTCCGCCGTCGCCGCCATCACCGCCGCCACCCTGAAACTGGCCGTTGCCGCCGCCGTTGCCGCCGCCGCCGCCAGCCCCGCCGTCGCCGCCGAGCCCACCCTGCCCGCCGCTGCCGCCCCGCCCGGTCGTGATGCGGTTGCCGGAGATGGTGAGCCGATTGCTGTTGGTGACCGTGATGCCGAAGGATCCGTGGCCGCTCTGCCCCTGTCGCCCTCCTCGGCCGCCATCGCCTCCTTCGCCGCCGCCACCGCCGCCGCCAGCCGTCAGGGGGATCGGCGCACCGACGCCACCGCCACCGCCACCGCCACCACCCGCGCCCGGACCGCCATCGGCGCCGGCCGTGGCGCTGCTCGGCACGTAGGTGCCGGAACCATCGAACGTGCCGAGCACGCCGGCCGGCGCTCCTGCGGATCCAGCATCACCACGGATGCCGTTGCGTCCCCCGTTGCCGCCATTTCCCGGACCGCCGCCGGTTCCACCGCCTCCGCCGGTCGCATTGCCAGCGGAGCCGCCGATCTGACCGTTGGCGCCGGTCGCGGAGAAGCCGAAGCCACCGGCGCCGCCGGGCCCGCCATTGCCACCAGGCCCGCCGGCCCCGCCGTTACCCGCGGACCCGTTGCCGGAACCGCCGCCGTTGCCACCGCGGCCACCGACCACACCGTTCGCCCCGGCCTGCGCGCTCGTGCCGTTCGCACCATCCGCCGCCACGATCTCGTTGTCCTGGATCTGGATGTCGTTGGCGTTGAACAGGACCACGCCGACGGTACTTCGGCCGGCGGCCGGGCTCGCCGCGATCCGGAGGTCCCGCAGCGTCACGCCGTTCACGTTCCGCATCGTCACCACCTGGCCGGCGCCCGTCACGTTGGTGGTGAAGTTGGCCTTGTCCTGCTGCCAGGTCGTGGGGTTGAACGCGCCGACCAGCTGCACGTTCGAGCGCAGCTCGACCTGCTCGTCGTAGGAGCCGCCGCTGATGCGCACGAGCCCGCCACCGGCGTTCGCGGCCAGTTCGATCCCGCGGCGGATGCTGCGGACCGGCGCCACCTGCGCGCCGGAGTTGGTGTCATCACCCTGCGCGCTGACGTAGATGATCGTGCTCGGCTGCGGATTGGGATTCGGGTTCGGATTGGGGTTGGGACTCGGACCTGAATTCGAGCCGCCGCAGCCGGCGATCGCCAGCAGGGCAAGCCCTGGAATGAACCATCGACAGACACGCGTTCGGAATGAGGGCAAGGCGATACGTCTCCTGCGGGGTGGCCACGATCGGCCACGCCACCATAGCCTCAGGTTACGGCCGAGATCAACTCATTTTGATGTCCAACATCTCTGTCGGATGTCCAATCATCGGCGCCGACGTCACATGTGCCACCAGGCCCTCGGACGTGCACGATTCGACACTCCGCACACGCGCTCGACCGGCCGGCACGTCGCACGTGTCGCACGGCGCCCCGGCCCCGTCACTGACTGGCGCTAAGCCCCCTTCCGGAGCTACGCTGAATGCCGTTCCATGCAGACGCGCACACTCGGCCGCACCCTCCCGGTTTCCGCCCTCGGCCTCGGCTGCATGGGCATGTCCTCCTCCTTCGGGCCCGCCGCCGACCGGCAGGAAATGATCACCCTCATTCGCGCGGCCGTCGACCGTGGCGTCACGTTCTTCGATACCGCCGAGGTCTACGGGCCGTTCACCAACGAGGCACTGGTCGGCGAAGCCCTGGCCCCCGTCCGCGATCGGGTCGTCATCGCGACGAAATTCGGATTCAAGCTGGACCCCACCGGCCAGCGCGGCTGGACCGGCCTCGACAGCCGCCCGGCCCACATCCGCGAGGTGGTCGACGCCTCCCTCACGCGCCTGCGGGTCGAGACGATCGACCTGCTCTACCAGCATCGCGTCGATCCCGACGTGCCGATCGAGGAGGTGGCCGGCACCGTCAGGGATCTCGTTCAGGCGGGCAAGGTGCGGCACTTCGGTCTGTCGGAGGCGGGAGCCGGGACGATCCGGCGCGCGCACGCCGTGCATCCGGTCACGGCGCTCCAGAGCGAGTACTCAATCTGGATGCGGGAACCGGAAACCGAGATCCTGCCCCTGCTCGAAGAGCTGGGGATCGGGTTCGTTCCGTTCAGCCCACTGGGCAAGGGCTTCCTGACGGGCGCGATCACCGACCAGACGACGTTCGACACGGCCGACCTCCGCCAGGCCCTGCCCCGCTTCACGCCGGACGCCCGGAAAGCGAATCAGGCCGTGGTCGATCTCCTCGCCGCCGTCGGCCGGCGGCACGCCGCGACGCCGGCGCAGGTCGCGCTCGCCTGGCTCCTGGCTCAAAAGCCCTGGATCGTGCCGATCCCCGGCACGCGCAAGCTCACGCGGCTCGACGAGAATCTCGCGGCGGCCGCACTCGAGCTGACGCCCGGCGATCTCACCGAGCTCGACATCGCCTCGAAGGCCATCCCGATTCAGGGCGCGCGCTACCCGGAACACCTGGCCCGCATGGCGGGCCGCTGAGGCGCTGAGGAGACGCTGAACATGGAGATCACGCGCGCCGGCGCCCAGCCCTCCACCAAGGGCTCGCCGGACTACTTCACGGGCACCGTCCGCATCGACCCGGTCGTCCAGACGGCCGCGCCGTCACGTGTCGCGAGCGCCTGGGTCACCTTCGAGCCGGGCGCACGCACGGCCTGGCACAC
>JBFXAY010000152.1:0-4574 GCA_050183815.1 Gemmatimonadales bacterium
GCGGGAAGCCGGGACCGCGCCCGGGCGGCCGGCACGGCCGACGGCTCGCGTGCGGCGCTCGCCAACGGGCGTGGCGCGGAAGGGGCAGCGGACGCCGCCGGTCTCGACCCAGCCGGGGCTGGTTCCTGCTGCCGGGTGAGTTCCTCCACCGCGGCCTGCAACTCGGCCGGCGCCACAAGGCCGAGGTCCGCGTGGAGCCGGCGTCGGTGCTCCTGAAGATGCCGGAGTGCCGAGCCGGGGTCGGCCCCGCGGCGGAGGGCCGCCGCGTAGCCGAGCGCGTAGGGGGTGGAAAGCGGATCGATGGCGACCAGTTGACGCCAGCGCCTGATGGCCGCGGCGTTGTCGGAGGCGTCCGACTCGCGGGCGGCTCGTTCAATCGCCTCCCGGGCGAGCCCCTCGAGCCGCGCCCGTTCCGCGGTGGCCCACTCGTCGAACTCGGCGGCGTTCGACAGGATGAACCCGTCGAGCAGCGGAGCATGGTACTGCGCGGCCATCGCCGCCCAATTCCCTTCGGCGTGAGCCGCCAGGAATCGGCCGACGTCCGACTCGACGCCTTCTTCGACCAGGCGCAGGCTGTGGCCGGCCGGCTCCACGACCTCCTGGCCGAGATCCTTGTTGATGCTATAGACGGTCTGCGAAAGGTTGTGGCGGGCGCGTTCTTCGGTCGAATCCGGCCAGAAATAGAGGAGGAGTCGGTCCCGGCTCACGCCCCGGCGCCCGGCCGCCGCCAGCACGGCGAGAAAAGCGGACCGCCGGGGTCCCAGGGTTTCGGCCCGGGCCCCGCCGCGCTCGATGCTCAAGCCCCCGAAAGTCTTGATCTGAATCACGTTAGACCGGGCTGATCGGAGATGATCGGCTCTTGACGCCCGGATGAGCCGCTGGCCAGAACATAGTGCCCGCAACGCCGCCCGGCGAGCGGTCCGCCATCGAGGCTCGATCGAAATGCTCCACTCGACACTGACAATTGCCGCCCTGCTGGTCTCCCTCGGTTCGCCCGGCGGTCCGGACCCCGCCCAGCTCCCCGAGGTCCGGGCCCTGGTCGACCAGCTCAACACCGGCCACCTCGTGCTCCCGGACGCCCGCTTTCCGGCCGGCGGCGACCAACCGGATCCGGCCGCTCAAGCGCTCTTGCGGCAGGTGGCGCGGGCCATCAACCAGTCCGGCGGCCGGTTCGTCGTCTTCGTCCCGGCCGAGCGCCAGCCCACCGAGCCGCCCGACACGGTCCTGAGCCGGCGCCGGACGACCGGCGCGTACCGGGCTCTCCTTGGCGCCGGATCGAATCCCCGTCACCTCGTCGGCACTGCGGGGCCCGAGGTCCTGCCGCATCCGGAGGCCGCGATCGTCGGCGCCGGGGAAGCGCGGGTCGAGCTGTTCCGGGTCAGGCGCTGAACCGTGCGGCCGCCCCCCGAGTGCCTCGGGCCGGACGCCCGAAGGTCCAGACGCGTGGGACTCGGTCAGCTGCTCCGCCGCGCGAGCCTCGGGGATGCTGCGCCGAGCGCCGCCGCACCGGTCGCCGCCGAGGGCGACGGCGTCGGTGATCGTCGATCTCCGCCTCCGGCCGGCTGGTACGACGCCGGCTGCCTGATGAACGGCCCCGTCGTGCCCCGGGTGACGGAGTGAACGCGAGACAGGTATCTACAGCATTCCCGGAGACGAAGAGCACGAGTCGGCATGACCCGCGGACAACTCGCTGTCGCGATGATCCTCCCGCTCCTCGGCTGCGGCGGCGTCGGTCCGGACGTCCCGTTCCCCGCGGCCGCCGCTACGCCGTCCTGCGCGCCCAACGACGCCCCTGCGGTCCAGATCGACCTGAGCCTCACCGGCGCCTTCGGTCCCGCCGATGCGTTCGTGCGGCTGATGGTCTACCACGCGCCCGACCAGGTGTCTGGCCGGACCTGGGCGCTCGATCCGCCGCACCCGGACGGCATGGCGCTCTTCTGTCCGGGCGGGAAGGCGCTTTGCGAAACGGCCGGCCGGGCCGAGGTCCGCTTCGACCGCTCCGGCGGGATCGCCGGCTACGTCGACGCGAATTTCCCGAGATCCGGCCGGATCCACGGCCGGTTCACCGCTCCGCTCCGCGAGATCGCGGTGCTGTGCGGTTGAGGCCGCCGGCGATCAGGCGGTCAGAGGCTGGTCCCGGGCGGCGGCGGGGTTTCGTTGGCCGGGTCGCTTCGCATCAACCGGACAAAGCTCCAGAGGTTGAGGCCCAGCACCAGCGCCCAGGCCGACAGCATGAACACGAGCGCACCGGTCTTCATGGCGTGTGTCCCCCGTTTCGGTGACTACCTTCGTTCGGTCAGCCGTGATGGAGCCGGGCCAGCCACGGGGCCAGCACCAGCGCCACGACGCAGCAGACCTTGACCAGAATGCTGATGGCGGGGCCCGAGGTGTCCTTGTACGGGTCGCCGACCGTGTCCCCGACGACCGCGGCCTTGTGCGGGTCCGACCGTTTGCCGCCGTGGCGGCCGCCCTCGATGTACTTCTTGGCGTTGTCCCAGGCGCCGCCGGCGTTGGCCATCATCAGCGCCAGGAGCGCGCCGCAGACCGTGACACCTGCCAGCAGGCCGCCTAACGCCTCGACGCCGAGGAACACGCCGACCAGAAACGGGGCGAGAACCGCCAGCAGGCCGGGCGCCAGCATCTCCCGCAGCGCCGCCCGGGTGGCGATGTCGACGCAGCGGGCGCTGTCCGGCGCCGCCCGGCCCTCCATCAGGCCGTCGATCTCGCGGAACTGGCGCCGGACCTCCTGGACGACCTGCTGGGCCGCCCGGCCGACGGCGGTCATCGTCATGGCGGCCACGAGGAAGGGAAGGACGGCCCCCGCGAAGAGACCGATCATCACGACCGGGTCGGTCAGATTGAGGTCGAGAATCTCCCCGGGCGGCGTCACGGCCGTCGCGTAGGCGGTCGACAGCGCCAGCGCGGTGAGCACCGCGCTGCCGATCGCGAAGCCCTTGCCGATGGCGGCTGTGGTATTGCCCAGCGAATCGAGTTCGTCGGTGGTGGCCCGGACCTCGGGCCCCATCCCGCTCATTTCCGCGATGCCGCCGGCGTTGTCCGCGATCGGGCCGTAGGCGTCGACGGTCATGATGACCCCCACCGTGGCGAGCATCCCGACCGCGGCGAGGGCGATCCCGAAGAGCCCGGCCGCCGTGTGCGCCGACCACGTTGTCAGACAGACGACGGCAATCGGAATCGCCACCGACTGCTTGCCGACGGCCAGTCCGGCGATGATGTTCGTCGCGGGCCCGCTCAGCGACGCCTCCGCGATGCCGCGGACCGGTCCGGCTGAGGTGTAGTACTCGGTGACGATGCCGATCGCGATGCCCGCCAGCGCGCCGACGACGATCGCCACGCCGGGCTCCATGGGTCCGGCGGCCGATACGATCGGCAGGGCCCGCACCAGCAGGAGCGCGCCGACGAGAAACAGCGCGACGGCCACGATCGGGACGAGCCGCAGGGTGAGGGCGGGCCCTCGGCGGGCCAGGAGCGGCACCAGCAGCATCGCCGCGACCGAGGCGCCGAGGCCGATGACCGCGAGGAACAGAGGCAGCAGCACGGCGTTGAAGCGAGAGGCCGCGGCGACGGCCGGACCGGTCGCGGCAATCGCGACGGCGGCGACCATGGCGTCGACGTAGCTCTCGAAGATGTCGGCGCCCATGCCCGCCACGTCGCCGACGTTGTCGCCCACGTTGTCCGCGATGGTGGCGGGGTTGCGGGGATCGTCCTCCGGGATGCCCGCCTCGACCTTGCCGACCAGATCGGCGCCGACGTCCGCCGCCTTGGTGTAGATCCCGCCGCCGACCCGGGCGAAGAGCGCGATGGACGACGCCCCCATGGCAAACCCGCCCACCACCTCGCTGAAGCGGACCAGCTCCTCGGCGCCGACCTGCCCGGCGGCATCGGGCCGCAACAGCAGCCAGCCGATCGACCCGAGGCCGAGGAGGCCAAGGGACGCGACCGCGAGGCCCATCACCGCGCCGCCGCCGAACGCGACCGTCAGCGCGGTGGCCCGGCCGCCGACCCGGGCCGCCTCCGCCGTGCGGACGTTCGCCCGGGTCGCGGCCCGCATCCCGAGGGCGCCCGCGCCGGCCGAGCAGAACCCGCCCAGCGCGTAGGCCAGGCCGATCCGCCAGCCGAGGGCGGCCGACAGCGCCCAGGCTACCAGCCCGAGAATGGGCAGGAGGATGAGATACTGCCGGCGGAGGAACGCCGTGGCGCCTTCGGCGATAAGGCCGCCGATTCGCCGAGTCGTTTCCCCACCGGCGTCGTGACGGCCGAGGTACCACTGCAGCACGAGCGCGGCCGCCAGGCCGCCAAGGCCGGCGTACGGAACTGCCTGAAAGAGTGGCACGGAAGCGGGTACGTCGGCGGAGGGTGGCGGCGCGCCCGGCGGAATACCGAGCCGACGCTGCAATCTTGCGCCGGGAATGCCGCCCGGCAAGATGGGACGTTAGGCAGACCGCCTGCAGGCGACGGATGCTAACGCAAGATTTGTGTGTTCATTGAATGGAGTTGCAGTTGTCGGCGCCGGTCGCGCCGCCGGTTCGATGGGCTGGCTGCTGACCTCCGAT
>JBFXAY010000153.1:0-4554 GCA_050183815.1 Gemmatimonadales bacterium
TGACCCGGGTGAAGGCCCTGCACGTCAGCCTGGCCTACGTGGCCGGCTTCCTCGGACTCGCCGCGATCCGGGCCGCGGCGCTCCAGCAGCCGCTCCTGCCGGAAATCGCGCCGCTCACCGGCCCGATGTATCAACTCTTCGTGTTCTTCATGGTGACGGACCCGCGCACCACGGTGAGTTCCCGGCGCGGCCGCATCTTCGTGGCGGTACTGGTGGCGGTTGGCGAAGCGTTGATCCGGACCGCGGCGGACTTCCATGTCCCGATACCCACCGCGTTCGCCGCGGCCCCGGCCATCCTTTCGCTCGCGATCGTCGGACCGATCGCGAAATGGCTCGACCTCAGGCGGACGGCGCCGCCCCCGGCGCCGCGGCCGGTCCCGCAGCCCGCCTGAGTTCCTCCGCGCCGCGGAGCCTCGGCAGCAAGGCGGCAAGGCTCTCCCGCGTGTGCCCGAGCAACGGCGCCCGGTCGAGCAGCAGGTCGAGGTCGACCGGGTAGCGGTTGCGGCGGGCGGGGTCCGCCAGACCGGCCACGTTTCGGGGGGCGATCCGCTCCGCAACCCAGGCTTCGTAATCCCCCGGCCCGCCGAGTCGGTCCAGTGCCTCCCCGAACAGGGCCGGATCGTCGCCCCCGAGAAACCCATCCCAGGCCCGATCGTCCCGATCCTCGATGCGTTGCCGAACCTCGGCAAACGAGACGGTGGCGAAATACAGCATCGTGTGTGCGGCGAACCGCCGGAAGTCGCCCATGACGCGATAGGCGCCGGCCACGAGCCGGTCGATCCGGTCGAGTTCGCCGTGCAGGGTGGCGTCGTACCGTTCGCACCACCGGGTTGAGAACGGGTCGGCGCCGGATTGCTCGAAGGCGGCCGCGATCCGCTCGACGCCGAGCAGCGTCCAGGCCATTCCCGTCGAGAAGAGCGGATCGACGAACCCGAAGGCGTGCGGCAGGAGGGCCCACCGGTGGCCGGCCGCCCGCGCCAGCCGGTGCTGGATTGCCGGCAGCCAGACGAGCGGGCGAGCCAGCCTCGCGCCGCCGAACTGGGCCCCGAGCGACGGATACCGGTCAAGGAGCCGGCGCCAGCCCGCCTCCGGCCCGTCGGCCAGCAGCGCCGCCCCGGCGTCGGGACGCAGCAGAGCTCCCGCGCTCACGACGCCGTCGTCGAACCGGAGCGAGTAGAGCCAGCCCTCGTCGAGGATGTGGTGCACCGCCGCCCGGTCCGCCGGATACGGGTCGCCCGGCACCGGCACGGCGAACGGCGGCACCTCGGCGAAATGGCCGAACAGCAGCCCGGACCGCGTTTCGAGCCGGGACGGCTCCCGGCCGATCGGCAGCGCCCGGGCCAGGAAGCCGCCCGGTCCGGATGCGTCGATGAGGTGCGCCACGTCGAAGGCGACCGGTTCGCCGTCGCGGCGGCCTGCGGCCCGCACCCGGTGTTCATCGATCGTGACCTGTTCGAGGTCGGTCCGCTCGAAGTAGCGAACGCCCGCCGCCACGGCCTCCCGGACGAGGTGGTGATCCACGTCGGCACGGAACCAGTGGGTGTCGGCCACGAGATCGTCGGGACTCGCGGCCACGAGCAGCCGGTCACTCTCCGTCGCGGGAGGCCCTCCCTGGCCGGGGGGATGGCGGTAGAACGTGAAGCCTCGTTTGAGCCCGCACCGGAGATGCGGCAGCTGCGCCAGCCACCGGCCATGCGTCGACAGCCCGAGCAGATCGCGGAGCCCATACCGGCGGGCCAGGCGCTCCAGCGAGAGACTCGCGAGCGGCGTGGCACTTTCGCCGATCGCGAACCGCGGATGGGAGCCCCGCTCAACGAGGACTACGTCGTGGCCGAGCCTGGCCAGGATCTGCGCCAGAATCGACCCACCGAATCCGGAGCCGACGATCGCCACGGAGGCCCGATGAACGGCCGTCATGTCCGGCCCCCGCAGACCGGGCACCCGATGCGGCCCTCGCGGAGGCCGGTCGCCGCCATCCGCGCGAGCCGCTCGACCCGGGCCGCTCCGCACCCGGGGCAGCGACAGTGACGCGCTGCGTCCCAGAGATCGGGCAGTACCACCCCGGGCCCGGCGTCGAGCGTGTCATCGATCACGGCCTCGAGATCGGCCAGCACCGGCGGCGCGAACTGCCCACCCGCCTCCAGCCGCTCCAACTCGCCGTTGCCACCCCGCACCGGAATGACGGACACCACCGCCGCTCCGGCGGCGAGCGCGTGCCGCACCGACCGGACGGCCCACTCGGCCCGTTCCTCGGAGGGGATGAAGGGGACGCCGACGAGTACGAACGCCCGAAGGGCCGCTCCGAGGCGCGCCAGCCGCGCGGCCGCCCGGTCGAAGTCGGGTACGGTCACCCTCTTGTTGAGTGCCGCGAGCGCCGACGGATGCACCGTCTCGAGCCCGATGGCGACCTCGAGGCGCCCCGGCAGCCGTTCGGCCCACCGATCGGAGCGCTCCGCCACGGTCCGGGCGTGCGACTCGACCGTGACACCCGCGAACGGATCGACCAGCGCGGCGAGCCGCTCGAGGTCCTCGTCCGGCACCGCCCGCGGATCGAAGAAGTTGCTGCTGTTATAGAGCTTGATCCGGTCCGGCACCGGATCCGCCGGATCGAGCGTGGCGAGCGCCGCTTCGAGCTGGCGGGGCAGCGCGCCCGGCGGCGTCGGACCGTCGAGCGTGTCCCGCCAGAGGTCACAGAAGTTGCAGGTGAACGCGCACTCCGCACCGGCGAGGAACACCGCCAACGAGCGCTCCATCCGAGGCTGGATGGCGGCCCCGCCGTCGATCGAGGCGGGCGGTCCGCGCCGCTCGGTCTCGAGCAGCACGGCGATCGGCCGGTCCGGATCGACCGCGCGCTTGGGCCCCCGGAGGCTCCGGATCCGGCGATCGTCGGCGGACCGCGCCACCGTCAGCGAAACAGCCGGCCCAGATGACTGCGGTAGGCGGTCTCGTCGCCCGGGTAGAGCCGGTCGGCCGCCGCGGCCGCCCCATCCTGGAAACGGCGTTTCGGAAAGATCGGCATCTCCACGCCGGTTACGGCCTTCACGCCGGCCCCGACAATTTCCCCCTTGAGCGAGTAGAGCCGCTCATGGGAACCCTGGGTCAGTGCCGCGAAGGGAATCGATTCGGCCGCCGCGATGACGGCCGGCCGGGTGAACGGACTCAGGCCGACGAAACCGAACCGGGCCGCACACGCGTAGGTCCGCACGCAACCTCGGCTCATCCCGCCGCTGTAGGTGATCGAATGCTTGATCGACTCGACGCCCCAGCCTTCCTGGTAGAGCATCCGGTTGTTCACGACGCTTCGAATCGTGAGTTCCGAATTCTCCTCGATCGGGTAGTCCTTGAGGTTCTCGTCGCCCCCGTCGCCGTCGACCAGCAGGCGCCAGTCCGGATAGCGCTCCCGGATCCCGCCAAGGAGGGCGAGGTTGGCCGCGGCGCAATGGACGTCGTGCGGCTTGTAGTCCTCGATAACGGCGACCGCCGCCAGGGGATCGATCCGTTCGGCCGGTACGTCGATGACCTCGCCCAGCATCTCGAGATCGGTGCGGCGGAGAAACTCGCGGGCCTGCCGGGCATCCGGTCCGTCGCCGTCGACGGCGAGCGTGAAGGCCTTGAGCCGCGCCGGACTCTGTCCCTGATCGAGGAGCAACCGGTTCAGCACGAGGAGCACGGCACCGCTGTCGATCCCACCCGAAAAGGGCACGCCGATCGGGGCCCGGGGGTCCTGGACGGCCAGCCACGACTCCAGCTCCCGGTAGAGCGCCCGCAGGTACCGCCGGCCGAGGACCGTCGGATCTGCGGGGCCGTCCGCGCGCTCCGGGGCAAAGAAGCGACGGTAGACCGGATTCGGATCCGGACAACCGATGAGCCGGAGCGTCGTGACGTAATGCGCCGGCACCATCCGGGTGTAGCTGGGATGGAATTGGTCCCCCCAGCCTCGCCGCACCAGCTCGGCGCGGATCTCGTCGATCCGCTCCGCCACGATCAACACCGGCCCGGCTGCGGCCTTGGCCAGAAAATACCGAAGCGGCCGGTCGAGGCTGCGGGCCAGACAAACCCGATCGCCCTCGGAGGCAACGAGCGCAAACGAGCCGTCGATGGCCAGCACGGCCTCGAGATCGTCGCCGAGCATCCGATGGCGGGCCTCGTCGACGGTCATGGTCCAGAGGTTCTGGCGATCGGCAGCGACGAGGTCGACGACCTGGGCGACGTAGCTCATGGCATCAGTCCGGGATAGGAGGCAATGGCGGCCCGAAAAACGGCTCCCCGTCGAATATACCTGCCGACCGGCCCGGATTTGCCCATGAAAGGCGGCCGACGCCATCTTGCAGAGTCGGAGTCGCCGGATCAAAGGGAGGAACCATGACGCCATGGCGCCGGGTTGCCGGATGCGCGGCGGGGCTGGGGCTCGTGTTGGCCGCGCCGCCGGCGGCCGCGCAGACGTTCCGGGCTGTCGTTCGCGATTCCGCCACCGATCGCCCGCTCGAGGGCGCCATCCTCAAAATCCTCGACTCCACCGGCGCCACGCTCGCCCAGCGGGAAACCGACCCGAAC
>JBFXAY010000154.1:0-4480 GCA_050183815.1 Gemmatimonadales bacterium
GGGCGGCATCCCGTACTCGAGCGCCCGCACGTAGTCCTCGTCGAAGGGCTGGCTCTCGTCATCGCCGGCGGCGCGCTGCCGGACCTGATCCTCGAACCGGGCCCGCTGGTCGTCGGGATCGTTGAGTTCGCTGAAGGCGTTGGCGATCTCGCGAGTGTTGATGAACAGCTCGAATCGCTCGACCACCCCTGGCCGACTGCGATGCACCTTCGCCAGCGGCGAGAGCGCAATCGGGTGATCGACGACGAACGTTGGCTGGATGAGGTGGGGCTCGACGAAGGTCTTGAACATTTCGTCGAGAAGCCGGCCGCCGGCGAGTTCAGCCACGGCGTCCCGGGGCTCGCCTGCCTTGATCAGGGCCGCCCGCATCGCCGCCTCCGGTGCCGAGAGCACGTCGATGCCGGCCCGATCCCGGACCGCGTCCACGAACGAGAGCCGGGGCCACGGCGGCGACATGTCGATCCGGCGCCCGTCCACCTCCACGACGTCGCTGCCGAGGCAGTGGCGGACCAGGCCCGGGATCAGCTCCTCCATCATCCGCATCATGTCGGTGTAGTCGGCGTACGCTTCGTAGAACTCGAGCATGGTGAATTCCGGATTGTGGGTCCGGTCCATGCCTTCGTTGCGGAAGTCGTGCCCGATCTCGTACACCCGGTCGAACCCGCCGACGATGAGCCGCTTGAGGTAGAGCTCGTCCGCGATCCGGAGATAGAGCGGCATGTCGAGCGCGTTGTGATGGGTCGTGAACGGCCGGGCCGAGGCGCCGCCGTAGAGCGGCTGGAGCACCGGTGTCTCGACCTCGAGGTATCCGCGGTCGTCGAGGAAGCGGCGGATGTACCTGATCGCCTCGGCGCGGGTCACGAACACCTGGCGGACGTCGGGGTGGACCGCGAGATCGGCGTAGCGCTGGCGATAGCGGAACTCCGGATCGCTCACGCCGCCGAAGGTGACCACCTCGCCGGTGTCGGTCGTCTGGGCCTTGCCCCGCGGCAGCGGCTTGAGGCTCTTGGTGAGCATCTCGAGGCTCGCCGCCTTGACGGTCACCTCGCCGGTGCGGGTCCGGAACAACCGGCCCCGAATCCCGACGAAATCGTCGAGGTCGACGAGCTTGGCGAGCTGGTATCCTTCGCCCAGCGCATCCTGCCGGAGGTAGGCCTGAATCCGCCCGGAATGGTCCTCCAGGTGCAGAAACGTCGTCTTGCCCTGCGAGCGGTACGCCGCCACCCGGCCGGCGACGCTCACCTCGGGGCCGTCCTCGCCCATCTCGTCGCGGTAGAGGGCCGCCGCGTCCGCCGCGGTGTGGGTTCGGTCATAGCGGTAGCCGAACGGCCGGACGCCCAGTGCCTCGATGGCCGCCCGTTTGTCCCGCCGCGCCTGCTCGACGTAGGTGTGTTCCTGGTCCCCGATCACCCGGCCGATCCTCCGAATCGCTTGAGGAACGCGTGAATGAACTCGTCGATATCGCCGTCCATCACCCGCTGGACGTCGGAGATCTTGAGTTCGGTGCGGTGGTCGTTGACCATCGTGTACGGTTGGAACACGTAGGACCGGATCTGGTTGCCCCACGAGTTGTCCGTCTTGGTGGCCTCGACCTTGGCTCGCTCGGCCTCCTGCTCCTCGAGCCGCCGCTGATAGAGCGCCGCCCGGAGCATCTTCATGGCGGTTTCCTTGTTCTTGTGCTGGCTCCGCTCCTGCTGGCACGACACCACGATCTTGGTCGGCAAGTGGGTGAGGCGCACCGCGGACGACGTCTTGTTGACGTGCTGGCCGCCGGCGCCGGAGGCCCGGAACACGTCCATCTTGATGTCTTCGTCCCGGAGGTCGATCTCGATGGTGTCGTCGATCTCGGGGTACACGAACACCGACGCGAACGAGGTGTGCCGGCGGGCCTGCGAGTCGAACGGCGAGATCCGCACCAACCGGTGGACGCCCTTCTCCGCCTTGAGGAAGCCGTAGGCGAATTCGCCCTGGATCTCGAGCGACGCGGACTTGATACCCGCCTCTTCCCCCGGCTCGAGGTCGAGGACCACGATCTTGTAGTCGTGCTGCTCGGCCCACCGGCGGTACATCCGGGTGAGCATCTCCGCCCAGTCCTGGGACTCGGTCCCGCCGGCGCCCGGGTGGATCGTGATCAGGGCATCCCGGTGGTCCTCCTGCCCCTGGAGCATCGACTTGAGCTCGAACGCCTCGAGGTCCTTCTCGAGCGAGACGACCTCCGCCTCGAGTTCCGCCCCCATGCCTTCATCCGGCTCGGCGTCGAGCAATTCCTGGAGGCCGCGCGCGTCGGCGAGCCGCCGGTCGAGTGCGGCGGACGGCTCGAGCCAGCCCTTGAGCGTCTTGATTTCGCGGACGACTTCCCTGGCCCGCTCCTGATGGCCCCAGAAGTTCGGGTTCAGCTGTTCCTGCTCCAACGTTTCCAGTCGAGCGGCCTTGGGGGCCAAGTCAAAGAAAACTCCGGAGCTCGGAGAAACGGCGGGCCAGTTCGTCGAGTCGTTCGGCGGTGTCAATCATGGCGGTCCGGGTCCGGTCGAGGTCGCAATAACGAGCGAGCCGACCTCTGGCACCGAAGGGTCGGCTCGACGGGAAATATAGCGGGACGCCGGGGCGGTCTCTACGGGAAAACCTGGGACCCGTCGCCGAGGATCTCGTTGAGGGCTTCGTGGAAGAACGGGGTGGATTCGGCGATGTCGCGGCCCACCTGGTCGATGTACTCCTCCCAGCTCTTCTTGATTTCCTCGTCGAAGAGCGACTTGAGCGACCCGTTCTGGAGGCCCTCACGGCGCTTGGCTGGGTGGTACACGACCATGTCAGAGATCAGCGCCCGGGCCAGCCGCCGGGCCTTGGCAGCCGGATCCTGGCTCATGAACGGATTGGCCCGGCCCCGCTTCGGCACCGGCGCCGCCTTGGCCGCGGGAGCCGGCGCCGCGCTTGGCCCTGCCAGCGCCGGCGCGGCGACGGGAACCGGCTGGACCGGTGGCGCCGGCGAGCGAGTGGCGGGCGCCATCGGGGTTGGCAGGGCCGGTGGTGCTGCGGCCGCTGCGGCCGGAATCGCTGGACCGGACATCGGCGCCGCTGGGGCCGCCGGCATCGCCGGAGCGGCCGGCTTGGCAGCCGGTGGGAACGCCACGGGGCCCCCAGCCGCACCCGGGCGCACCATGGGCGGCAACGCTGGCGCTGCCGGCCCGGCGGGACGAGCCGGCGGCAGATTCGGGGCCTGGGCTCCGCGGGGGGCGACGGCCGGCGGAGCGACCGCAGGCGGGGCCACGACCGGCGGTGCGGCCGGTTTGGCCGGCTCCGGCCGAGCGGCCAACGGGGCGGCCGGCCGGCTTGGTGGTGCCTCGGAACTGGGCGCCGGCGCCGCCGGGGGCGCCATCGGCGGGGCCGAGGCAGCGGGCTCGGACCGGGGTGGAGCGACGGGCGGCGCCGCGGCCGCCGGCCGGGCCGGGGCGGTCGATTCCGCGACCGCCTCGACCCGGACCCAGAAGACCGCCGAGCAGACCGAGCAGCGCGCCCGCACCCCGTCGGCCGGCACCTTGGCCGGATCGACGCGGAAAACGGTGTTGCAGCCGCCGCAGGTTGCGTTCATCGCTCAGGTCCTGGCCGTTCCGGCATCGTCGCCGCTGCGGGTCTGCCGCCGGTCCACCACGAACACGGATCCGGGCAGCGTCTTGGCGTAGCTCTTCATCTCGGTGGCCAGCTCGCTGATCTCCGCCGGGTGGGCGAAGTCGCGGTGCCGGTTGGTCACGATGCCGACCGACAGCGTCATCAGCGGCACCCGGTGCAGCTGGCCCCGCCGGTCCTTCCCGAAGTAGTACCCTGCCCGCCGATCCTGCTCGTTGTACTGGTAGGGCACCAGGGTGTCGAACACCGAGAGGACCTCGGTGCAGACCAAGCTAATATCGGCGGCGGGGATGATGAAGATGAAGTCGTCGCCGCCGATGTGCCCCACGAAGCCGCGCGGGCCCAGCATTCCCTTGGTCACGTCGTGGAGGATCCGGGACAGCATGTAGATGACCCGATCGCCGTCGTAGTAGCTGTAGCGGTCGTTGTATTCCTTGAAATGATCGAGATCGGCGTAACAGACCGCGAATTCGTCCCCCGTTTCGAGCCGGCGCCGGATCTCGCGATCGATCTCCGGCGCGCCCGGAAGCCGGGTGGACGGGTGAACCGACACGTCGCGCTGGCTGCGGACCAGCAGCGCATCGAGTCGCGCCCGCTGTTCCGCCGGTGGGAAGATTTCCGTCAGAATCTCGTCGGCACCGGCCTTGAACCACTCCTGCATCCGCTCGGGGTTGTGTTGGCCTGCGAGGACGAGCGCGGGAACGATGGCGGTGAAGGAGTCAAGCTTCAGGTGGGCCAACAGCTGGGTGCCCCGGACGTCGCTCCGGTTCCCATCGATGACCAGAATGCACGGGTGGCCCCGCAGGATGATCGATTCGACCTGACCGGGGTCATCCAATGTTTCAATTGGAAACTCTTT
>JBFXAY010000155.1:0-4449 GCA_050183815.1 Gemmatimonadales bacterium
CGCCTCGAGCCCCGCTCCGCCCAGCACCGTGGCGGCATACCCAGCACGGTCCTCCAGGAGGGCCGCGAGCAGGTGCTCGGTCCCGACGAAGGCATGCCCCTCGGCGGCCGCGAGTTTCGTCGCGGCCGCGAGCAGCCGATCGGCCGCCGGCTCGGCGGTCATAGCGGCTTCGCTTCGTCGATCAGCATGACGGGGATGTCGTCCTCGACCGGATAGGCGAGGCGACAAGCGGTGCAGACGAGGACTTCTTCGTCCGGCCGATACTCGAGCGCCCCCTTGCACTTGGGGCAGACGAGGATTTCGAGCAGCTCAGGGGCTAGGGACATGCCGGCTCCTCACGCGGTCGGCGGCCATCCGATCCGGGCCAGGAATTCGCTCGACTGGCGCCACTTGGGGACGACCTTCACCCAGGTCTCGAGGTAGACTCGGGTGCCGAGGAGTCCCTCGAGGCGCTCGCGGGCGTGGCGGCCGATGGCCTTGATGGTGCGGCCGCCCGATCCGATCAGGATGCGTTTCTGCGATTCTCGTTCGACGTACAACGTCGCTCGAATGTACACGGGCGACGCCGATTCCCGGAACTCCTCGACGATCGCCGTGAACGAGTACGGCACCTCCTCCTCGAGGTGCTCGAAGGCGGCCTCGCGAAGGTACTCCTCGACGAAGAAACGGGTCGGCTGGGTGCCGAGATCGTCCGCGGGGTAGTGCCAGGGTCCGGGCGGCGCCATCTCCACCAGGCGGGCTACCAGCGCCTCGATTCCCGCGCCCGTCGCGGCCGAGACGGCGAGGGCGCCGGGCTCGAGTTCGCGGGGCGCGCCGAGGTCCGCCTTGGTATACACCGTCACCTGGCGCGGGAGGCGGCTCCCGGGCGGCAGGAAGCTCGCGAGCGGCGGTGCCGGTGCCTCGGGGGCGGGATGGAGATGGAGGACGACGTCGGCGTCCGCCATCTCGCGGAGGGCGGCGTCGCGCATCCGGGTCTGGAGGAGGTATTCGGGGTCGAGCAGGCCCGGGAGGTCCCGGAAGATGAGCTGGCAGCTGCCCTCAGTGCGGAGTCCGCCGACAGGCTGGCGGGTGGCCTGGGCCTTGGGACTGACCATGGAAAGCGGCTCGCCGAGGATGGCGTTGAGCAGCGAGGACTTGCCGACGTTGGGCCGTCCCGCGAGGGCGACCACCGCACATTGCAGGTCGGTCACGAGCGGCCGACGGGCCGGGAAACCGGATGAACTGGAGTGTGGCAAGTCATTGCCATGGAGAATAATAGGGGCCGGACCCGGGTGGGGCGCCCCGGGCTATCTTCCGCCATGTCCTCACGTCGCCTACTTCCGCCGCCGAGTCTCCCGATCAGGCGCTGCGGCGGCCGGCTCGCCGCCGCGGGCGTGCTCGCGACCCTGCTGGCCGGCCCGCTGGCCGCGCAGCGGATTCAATGGATGGCGGGGGCCGTTCCCGTGGTGCACTGGGTCGACCGGACACCCGATGCGGCGTCCCGGACCGAGGCCTCCCTGGTCCGTCCGGTCGCGATGGCCACCGCGGGCCTCGGCGCCGGATTCCGGGTTCGCGGCACCGTCAACCTCGAGGGTCTGTCCATGCCGGACGGCGAGCTCTGGCTGGGGGGCTGGGGCGAGGGCTTCGTCGATCGCCGTCACCCGCACACCTACCTGCACGAGCTGATTGTCGAAGGCACCTGGTCGTTAGGCTGCCGCGGCGGCTGCGCGGTCGCGGTGTTCGGTGGCAAGGGCTTCGCGCCGTTCGGGTCGGCCGATCCGATGACCCGGCCCCTGCTCCGCTTTCCGGTCAACCATCACCTGGCCCAGATTCTCGAGCGGGCGGTGGCCGGGGTGCAGGTGGCCATCGGCCCGGCCCTGCTCGAGGCCGCACTCTTCAATGGCGATGAGCCGGAACGCCCCGGCCAGTTCCCCCGGATCGGCGGCCGCTTCGGCGATTCCTGGGCCGCTCGCCTCACGGTCCGGCCGGCGCGCGGTCTGGCCGTCGCGGCGTCGGCCGCCACGGTGAAGTCGCCCGAACACCGGCCGGGAGCCGGGGCCGTGCAGCACAAGGTGCATCTCGGCCTGACGTTTGACCGCCCGTTCGCGGGCGGTCGCGCGGTCGGCCTGCTGGAATGGGCCCGCACCTCGGAACTCGAAGGAACGTTCGTCTTCCGGTCGGCGCTGGCCGAAGCGGAATGGCGGCGGCGCGGAATCGGCCTCCAGTATCGGTTCGAGCGGACCGAGCGGCCCGAGGAAGAGCGGCTCTCGAGCTTCCGTTCCGCCCGGCCTCACCTCGAGAACAGCATTCTCGGGGAAACCCGCTGGACCACGCACTCTGTGGCCCTGTCGGTGGCGGGGCCGCGCGGGTTCGGCGTGGCGGCGGCCCCCTTCGCCGAAGCCACGGTTGGCCGGATCGCCGCGATCGGCACCGGGGCGGCCTTCGACCTCGTCGGCACCTACGGCGCGACGAGCTTCCTCGGCCTCAGTCTCGGCGTCCGACTCACCGCGGGGACGGCCGAGCACCGGATGGGCCGGTACGGACTCGCCGGAGCAGCGGCCGCCTCGTCACCCCACGGGTCGCACTAGGGGCCGCGCCGGCGCGGGCCGCCGGCAGCCCGGCGATTCCCGACGGCGCCACGCCGCCGAACTCGAACGCCCCGATGTCGCAGGTTCCCTGGCGTCCGAAGCCGCGCTGGTCGCCGGCCAGGCATTCCGTCGGATCGCCCGCGTCGATCGCCGCACTGCCGGCCTGCAGGGCGTGCGTCAGCGTCGGCCCGCCATTGTTCGCCAGGGTCGCGGCGACGCCGGCTGCCGTGTTGTTCTTGTCGGTCGGTGTGGTGAATGCCGTGCAGGTCGCGTCGTCACTCAGGTTGTGGCTCGCCGAGGCGATCAGGCCCGCGCCCGCGGCGCAGTTCTGCGACGCCGCGCCCACCGTGTTGCCGGAGAGCAGCGAGCTGATCAGTTGAATCACCCCGCCGGTCTCCGCTCCGAGCCCGGCGCCCGAGCCGGTCGCGGTGTTGCCGACGATCGTGGCGTTGATGAGATCCACCGACCCGCCCTGGCCCAACACTCCGCCGCCGGCGACGCCGCCGCCGGTGAGGCTCGAATTGCCGGAGATCGTGACGTTGACGAGGCTCGGCCGGTTGGCCGGCATTGACCGGCTCCAGACCCCGCCGCCCCGGGTGGCCGCCGTGTTGCCCGAAATCGTGGAGTTGGTGATCAGGGTGTTGGCGTCGGTCGCCACGCCGCCACCGGAAAGGGTGGCGGTGTTGCCGGAGATCTCGCTGCGGTCCACGAGGGCCTCCCCCGCGCCGACGAGATAGAGCCCGCCGCCCGTGGTGCCGGTGTTGCCCGTGATCTGGCTCGCCGTGAGGGTGAGGGCAGCCTGCTGCGTCTTCGCGATGCCGCCGCCGGGGTCGGAGCCGGTCTGGTTGTCGGCGATCGTGGTGCCGGTCACGGTGGCCTGCGCGGCATTCTCGAGGAAGATGCCGCCGCCGAGTTCGCCCGATTCGTTGTCGCTGAACTCGCCGTTGGTGATCGCGATCGGGCGGGCGGCGGTGCTCAGGCCCGCCAGACCGCCGCCGCTCTGGTTGGAACGGTTGAAGGTGACCGGGCAGTCGACGAGCGTGAGTCCCGCATTGCCCCGCACGGACACGCCGCCGCCGGAGCCCTCGGTCCGGTTCTGGTAGATCGCGACCCCGGTCAGCGAGGCGACTGAGGCCTCGTCGAGGTCGAGCCCGCCGCCCGAGTTGCCCCCGTGATTGGTGTCGAGGGAACCGCCGGTCATCGTGAGCACCGAGCCGCCCCGGGCCTGGATGCCGCCGCCCCGGTTGGCACCCTCGTTCCCGTTCAGCAGGGTGTTGACCAGGGTCGCGGACGCGTTCCAGAGGGAGATCCCGCCGCCGAGACTGCCACCGTTCTCGACGAAGCCGGTGTTCGTGATGGTCGCCTCCACGCCGTCGAGGAACCGGATCCCGCCCCCGTCGCCACCGGTGAAGTTGCCGCCGATCACGGCGTCGGTGATCGACACGGCTCCGTTGCCGGCCGCGGCGGTTCCGGCCGGCCGGCTTCGGACAGCGTTCAGGATGCCCACGCCGAAGATGCCGGCCCCGCTTCCCAGACCAGTTGCCTGGTTCCCGGTGATCATCGTACCGGTCAAGGTGAGCGCGTTGAATTCAACCGCGCCGATCCCGCCGCCCCACCCGTCCTCGACCGAGTTGCCGGTGACCCGGCCGCCGATCATCGCGAGACTCGACGAAGCCCCGACGCCAATCCCGCCGCCGTAACGGAGCGCCAGCGTGCCGTTGGTGGCGGTGTTGGCGGAGACTTCCGTGTTGAGGAGGGTTGCCGAGCTTCCGCCCGACACGAACAACCCGCCGCCGTCGCTCTGCTCGGCGCGGTAGAGGTTGAGCCTGACCGAGTCGAGCGGGAGGGTGGCGCCGTCGGAGGCCCGGATGCCGCCGCCGCC
>JBFXAY010000156.1:0-4371 GCA_050183815.1 Gemmatimonadales bacterium
CGAGAAGATCTGCTCCGAGTACCTGAGCCCCGAGGCCGTCCGCCAGTTGGAGGATCTTGGCGTCCTGGCCGAACTCCGGCCCCATGCGGTGGCACTGGACGGCGCCACGATCCATGGCCCCGCGGGCGCCCGAATGACCGGGCTGTTCCACCGAACGCTGCCCGCCGGACTACCGGCGTCCGGTCTGTCGATTCCGCGCGCCATCCTCGACGCGGTGCTCGTGAACGCCGCCCGGCGCGCCGGCGTCCGGCTGCTCGAAGGCACCACCGTCACGGCGGCGCGGACCGAGCGGGGCACGGTGACCGGCGTGACCCTCCGCTCCGGGGGGCGCCTCGAGAACCTGGACGCCCGGCTCACCGTCGGGGCGGACGGGCTCCAGTCGGTCCTCGCCCGGGCGTTAGGCGGACGCCGGCGCGAGCCGCTCCGCCGCTACGGGTTCGTGGCGCACGTGGCGGGCGTGCCCGGCACCGACTCCACCGCCGAGATGCACGTCGGCCGGGGGTGGTACGTCGGGCTCAACCGCCTGGCGGGCGGCGTCACCAATGTCGCGGTGGTCGCCTCGGCGCGGTTGGCGCGCCTGGCCGCCGGCGATCCCGAACGGTTCTGGTTCGATCGCCTCGAGGCGATTCCCGCGGTGCGCGGCCGGGTGCCGCGCGGCGGGATCGTCCGGCGGGTACTCGCCGCCGGCCCGTTCGCCACCCGAGCCCGCCGCGTCACCGGCGCCGGCCTTCTGCTCGTCGGCGATGCCGCCGACTTCTTCGACCCGTTCACCGGCGAGGGCATCTGCACCGCGCTCCGCGGTGCCGCCCTCGCCGCTCCGGTGATTGCCGCCGCGCTCAGCGATCCCGGGGCCGCGCGGAACCCCGAGGCCGGGGCCCTGGACCCCTATCGTGCGGCCCGGCGCCGGGCCTTCGCGGGCAAGTGGGCGGTCGAGCGGCTGATCGGCTACGGGATGCTCGCGCCGCCGCTCTTCGACCGGGCCGTCGAGCGGCTCGCGCGGCGCGACCGGGGCCACACGCTGGTCGGGGTCACCGGCGACTTCATCCCCGCCCGGGCGGTCCTCAACCCCGGCTTTCTCCTCGGCATGCTGGTCTGACGCTGCGGGCGCGGTGGGCGGGATACCCGACGGGCTGGCTCGGAGTCCGGGGCAGGCTACCTTCAACCATGACCGAGTCCCCCAACTCCGACGTCGATTCCGCGGTCTTCCGCGAGCTCTGCGGCCGCTTCGCGACCGGGGTGGTGATCGTCACCGCCACCGATGCGGCCGGCGCCCCGATGGGCATGACGGCCAACAGCTTCACGTCCGTTTCGCTGATGCCGCCGATGATCAGCATCAACGTGGACCGCGCCGCGGAATTCCACGCCATCATCGCCGAGGCCGGGCAGTTCACGATCAACATCCTGAGTGCCAGCCAGGAGGCGCTGTCCCGCCGGTTCGCCACCTCGCCCGGATCGGACCGGTTCTCCGGCGTCGGCTTTCGCCGCACCGACCGGGGCCGGATCCATCTGACCGGCGCCATCGCCGCCATCGAGTGCGAGAAGGCCCACCAGCTCGACGTCGGTGATCACACCATCGTCGTCGGCCGCGTCGTCGGCGGCGAAGTGACGGACGGTCCTCCCCTGCTCTACTATCGCGGCGGCTACCGCACGCTCGGTTGATGGCGCCGCCGCTTCCCCGGCCCGCCGCGCATCCCTCGGCGACCCCGGACCCGCGGGAGGCCTTCGGCTCGCCGATCGGGGAGGAACTGCTCGACCACCCGGACGCCCCGGCGGACCTGGTTCGCGAATCGCTCCGTCATCTCGGCCGCTCGAACCGCCTCTTCGGCGGCACCGCGGCGGCCCGGGCCGGCGTCCGGCGGCTCCTCGCCGGGGTGACCCGCCGGGTGTCGCTTCTCGACCTGGGCACTGGCCGGGGCGACATCCCGCTCGCGTTAGGCAGGCTCCATCCGCCGGGCATGGCCCTGGTCGGTCTCGACCGGCACCGGGCCGCCGCGGCGCTCGCCATGGAGGCCGGCGTCCCGACCGCCGTGGGCGACGCGTTCGTCCTCCCCTTCGCGAATCGTTCCGTCGACATCGTCCTGGCCAGCCAGCTGGCCCACCACTTCGCGGCCGGCGGCGTCATCGCGCTCGCCCGGGAGGCGTCGCGGGTGGCGCGGCTGGGCGTGGTGATCGCCGATCTCCGGCAGTCGTGGTGGGCGGGAGCCGGGTTTCGCCTCGCGGCCCGGGCGCTCGGTTTCGATCGCTACACCCGCGAGGACGGCGTCACCTCGCTGGCCCGGGGCTTTCGGCCGGCCGACCTCGCCGCGACGATCCGAACCGCGGGCTTCGCACCGGTCGTCACCACCCATCTCGGGGCACGGGTGGTGGCCACCTGGCGGACTGCGTGAGCCGCGAGGGCGCCACGGTGCCGGACCGCTCGCCCCGCGAGGCGCGGGTCGGCGGACGGGGGTCGTGGAACCGGCGGAACGATGGCGGAGGCGCGCGGTAGTGGAAATTCTCGACCGGATCGACGTCTCGGCTCCCATCGACCGCGTCTTTGCCGCGGCGGCCGATGTCCAACGCTGGCCCGACATCCTCCCGCACTACCGCTTCGTCCGGATCGAGGAGCGCCGCGCCGACGGGTCGCAGATCGTCGCCATGTCGGCCAACCGGCCGTTCGGCCCGGTCGACTGGCCCACCTGGTGGACCTCGGAGATGTGGATCGACGAGCCGGCCCGCGAGGTGCGCTACCGGCACATCCGCGGCGTCACCACCGGGATGGACGTCGTCTGGCGGCTCACCGAACGCACCGGCGTCACCCACATCGACCTGATCCACACCTGGAACGGCCCCCGCTGGCCGGTGATCCGCTATCCGGCCGCCCGTTGGGTCATCCTCCCGGTCTTCGTGCACGGGATCGCCCAACGAACCCTCGAGGGAGTGAAACGAAGTTGCGAACAGTGATGATGGCAGGACGCACCCGATGACCGCCCCTCGCCGAGTGGTGATCACCGGCATCGGCGCCGTGACCCCGATCGGGGCGGGCGTGTCCGGACTCTGGGACGGCATTCGCCGGGAACGCTCCGCGGTGAAGACCGTGGACCGGTTCGACCCCTCTCCGTTCCGGAGCCACTGCGCCGGACAGGTGGACGAGTTCGACCCGGTGGACTTCCTCGGCGCCAAGCGGTCCAAGCGGATGGACCGCTGCTCCCAGCTGGCGCTGTCGGCCGCGAAGATGGCGATGGAGGACGCGGGCATCCGGCTCGAGGCCGAGGACCGCGAACGGGTCGGGGCGCTCATGGGGACGGCGTTAGGCGGCGTCACCATGGGCGAGTCGCAGCACGAGCGGTACCTCGCCGGCGGGATCCGGGCCGTCGATCCGGGCGTGGCGCTCACCGTCTTTGCGGGCGCCTCGAGCTGCAACCTCGCGATCGAGTTCGGCATCCACGGCCCCAACATCACCAACGGCATGAGTTGCGCTTCAGGGGCGATTGCCATCGGCGAGGGGTTCCGGACCATTCAGCGGGGCGAGGCCGACGTGGTCTTCGCCGGCGGGGCCGAGGCGCCGCTGGCGCCGCTCACGTTCGGGGCGTTTGCCATCATCCGGGCCATGTCCACGCGGAACGACGATCCCGCCGCCGCCAGCCGGCCGTTCGACGACGATCGCGACGGCTTCGTGATGGCAGAGGGCGCCGCGGTGCTGATGCTCGAGGAACGGAGCCGGGCGGTGGCGCGTGGGGCGCGGATCTATGCGGAGATCGTGGGCTTCGGGCTCACCAACGACGCCTACCACATGGCGGCCCCGCTGCCCGGCGGCGCCCAGGCCGCGCGGGCGATGCGGATGGCCCTGGCCGCCGGAGGCATCTCGGCGGCGTCGGTGGGCTACATCAACGCCCATGGATCGTCGACGCCGCTCAACGACCCGACCGAGACCGAGGCCATCAAGACCGTGTTCGGCGAACGCGCCGGCCGGATCCCGATCAGCGGCACCAAGGGCTACTACGGCCACGCCCTCGGCGCGAGCGGCGCGTTCGAGGCGGCCATCTGCGCCCTGGCCAGCACCAACCGCTGGCTGCCGCCCACGGTGAATCTCCGCCGGCCGGACCCGGCCTGCGACCTCGACTACCTCCCGGGCACCGGCCGCGCGGCCGATCCCGAGTATCTCCTGAGTAATTCGTTCGGCTTCGGCGGGATCAACGCGGCCCTGCTGTTTCGTCGGAGCGCGGCTTAGCCAGCGCCCGGCGAAACAGACTCAGAGCATACCCGAGCAGGATCACCCCGCAAATCACGTAGGCCGCCACCATGAAGGCGCCGTTCTGGGGGGTCTCGTTCATGAGGCCTCCGCGTTCCGCCGGCCGATGCCGTAACGGGTCGTCACGAAGCCGAGATAGA
>JBFXAY010000157.1:0-4332 GCA_050183815.1 Gemmatimonadales bacterium
CGCGAGCCGGTCGAGTTCCGCCTGGGTGGTGCGGGGCAGCAGATCGTCGAGGCCGGCCTGGTCCTGTTCGGCGAAGTTGGCGAGCAGCCGCTTGAGGAAGCCGATCATGGCGGCCCGTTCCCGGTCCTTCTCGAGGGCGGAGTCGCTGCCCCGCTGCCGGGTCTGGAGCCGTTCGAACCGGTGCGCGGTGCGCAGCGAGCGCGCGGTGACGTCCGCGACGAGCTTGGCCCACTGGATGTCCACCGGTGACAGCGCGGGGCGGGTCCGGTCGGTCCGGAGGAAAATCGCGCCGATGGTCACCCGGCGCCACACGATCGGGACGACGGTGATGGATTGGACCCGGCGGGTGGCCAGCATGTCCTGGACCGGTTCGAGGGCCGGCTCGTGGATGACGTCCGGGATGTTCACGACGTCGCCGCTCTCGAGCGCGCGCCGCAGTTCCGGGTAGTCGGCCAGGTCCACATGCTGGCTCTTGAGCGACGGGTCCTCGTACGAGGCGACCAGGTGCACGGTGCCCCGGCCCTTTTCGGTGAGGAACACCGAACAGCGGTCGAGCTCGAGCGCGTATCCGACCCGCCGGGCCACGGCGTGGACGATGTCGCGGTAGTCGAGCGAACCGGAGAGCTCCCGGAGCAATTCGATGACGATCAGGAGCCGCCGCCGCTCGGATTCGAGCTGGTCGACGCGGCTCCTGAGGCTGGTCAGGTCGGCGGCCGGGAAACGGCTGGGGCTGGTCATGGCGAGCCTGTAAGTTGGCTCCCCGGGCGACCGGGGGTCAAGCGAGGCGCCGCAGCCGGTTGGAGGGGTCGCGGGCCGCCGCTATTGTTCGACCATGGACGACGAAACCAACCAGGACGCACCCGCCCGCGCGCCGCGCGCGGGGTTCGGCGCCGGCCTGCTGGTCGGCGCGCTGCTTGGCGCGGCCGTGGCTCTGCTGTTCGCGCCGGAGGATGGCCGCTCCACCCGGCGCCGCCTCCAGCGGGGCCTGGCGCGGGGCCGCGACGAGCTCGAGGACCGGGTGGCCAAGCTCGACCAGCGGGTGCGCCGGGAACTCAGCCGTCGTCGGTAGTCCCTGCCTGCGGGTCGTCCTCCTTGCCGGCGATCCGTTGTCTCAGGGTCGCCGCCGCCCGCCGATACTCCGGATCGTGCCGTTCGCGGTCGGGGAGCCGCTCGATGGCGTCGAGTTGGTTCCGGGCATCGGCATACCGCTTCCGGTCGGCGTAGACCCGGGCGAGGTCGAGGCGGTGATAGATCCGGTCCGGGTCGATCCGCACGGCGGCCTCGAGGTGCTCGATGGCGGCGGCCCAGCTCGCACGGCCGAGGATGCCGCCGCCGAACAGCGATTTCGCGAAGAACCGCGACACTCCCGACAGCCGGCGGGCTTCCGCGTTCCAGAGGCCGAGGATGTGGTGGGCCCCGTCCTGATTCGGATCGAGGGCGAGGGCCCGGCTGGCGGCCGTGTAGATCGGCTCGGCGAATGACGCCCGGTCGGTCCGGCTCCGGGTCAGGGCGATCCGCCCGAGGGCCATGGCCAGCGCGAACGCTCCCTCGGACCGGGTCGTGTCCACGGCGGCAATCCGGGCGTGGCGGAGCGCCTCCTGGTAGAGCGAATCGCGAGCAGGGATCTTGCCCGCGTCCGGGTAGTCCTCGCCGAGGTCCACCAGGGCGACGGCGGCGCGCCAGTTCGCCTCGTAGTTGAGCGAGTCGGCGGCCAGGACCCGGCGGTACCATTCCAGGGCCGCCGCCGGATCGCCGGTGTGGTTCCGCCCGGCGGGCAGGTCGGCGCCGATCTGGGCGGCGCCGGCGGCGGGGCAGAGGAGGATGGCGAGGAGACCGAAGCGGACCATGCGAGGAATCATATGAGCGACGCACCCCTCGTGGTACCACGACTGATCGAGCGAAAGCGCGACGGGGGCCGGCTGACGGCGGCCGAGTGGCGGGCGTTGATCGCGGGATACGTCGCCGACCGGATTCCGGACTACCAGATGGCCGCGTTGGCGATGGCGGTCTACTTCCAGGGTCTGGGCGACGAGGAACTGGTGAGTCTCACGGCCGCGATGCGGGAATCGGGTGACCAGTTCCGCCTCGGCGATCTCGACCGGCCCCGGGTCGACAAGCACTCGATCGGCGGCGTCGGCGACAAGACCTCGCTGCTGCTCGCGCCGATGGTCGCCTGTCTCGGGGCCGCCGTCCCGATGATCTCCGGGCGGGGGCTGGGCCACACCGGCGGGACGCTCGACAAGCTCGAGTCGATCGCCGGCTTCAATACCCGCCTCTCTCTCGCGGCGGCGCGGGCCCAGCTCGAGCGGCTCGGCTGCGTCATGGTGGGCCAGACGCCCGAACTCGTCCCGGCGGACCGGAAGCTCTACGCCCTGCGCGACGTGACCGGCACGGTCGAGTCGGTGCCGCTCATTTCCGCGAGCATCATGTCGAAGAAGCTGGCGGAATCGCTGACCGGGCTGGTGCTCGACATCAAGACCGGCAGTGGCGCCTTCATCACCGACCCGGCCCGCTCCCGGATTCTGGCCGAGACCATGATCCGGCTCGGGGAGGCGAACGGCTGCCGGACGATCGCCCTGCTGACCGCCATGGACCGGCCGTTAGGCATCGCCTGCGGCAACGCCCTCGAGGTCCGGGAGGCGATCGCCGGATTGCGGGGCGCCGGGCCCGCCGATCTGATGGACGTGACCCTGGCCCTCGGCGCCGAGATGCTCGTGGCCGCCGGGCTCGAGCCGGACCGGACGGAGGCCCGGCGCCGGGTCGAGGGCACCGTGGCGAGCGGCGCAGCACTCGACCGGTTCCGCGACATGGTGGCGGCCCAGGGCGGCGACCCGGCGGTGGTCGACGATCCCGGCCGGCTCCCGGCCGCGCCGGTCCGGCGCGAGGTTACCGCCGACCGGGCGGGGGTGGTCGCCGCGGCCGAACCGCGGCTCATCGGCCACGCGATCGTGGCGCTGGGCGGCGGCCGCACCCGGGCCGACCAGGCCGTCGATCCGGCGGTCGGTTTCGAAATCCACCGGAAGCCGGGCGACCGCGTGGCCGCCGGCGAGCCGCTCGCCACCGTCCACGCCCGCTCCGAGGACCAGGCCGCGGCGGCGGCCGCCGCGGTTCGCGAGGCGATGCCCATCGGCGACCACGCCGACCCGCTGCCGCTGATCGGTCTCCGCCTCCCCGCCTAACGACGCAAATCGATGCAGCCCCGGCGCCCGGGAATCGGACCGGGGGCCCATGGCGTGTCCCTTGCCCTGAAATGCGCCGGACGGGGTCGCGTCGAACGGCGCAGCGCCTTGTCCGGCACGGCCTTCGGCGGCCGGCTCTCGGGCCGCCCGGGCGGTACGCCAGCCCGGCGTTCTGCCCGGGGGAGCGCAGGAGTGGGGTCGCCGACTGCCAGGGCTTGCAGCAATGACTCGAGGGGGTGGGGGAGCGTCGTGACCGTTTCCGCGGCAGCGTGGTACACCGATCCGAAGGCCGGGAAGCGGCCGGTGAGTCATGGGCCCCGGGCCCTCGACGCCCGCGGGCTCGCGACGATGCATCACCTCCTGGTGCAGCTGTCGGAGGTCGAGCTGCGGCCTCGCTTCGCGGAGGCCTGCCGGGCCTTCGGCGACGTGGTCTGGTGTGACGACCTCGACGAGCTGGTGGCCCGGGCGGCCGCCCGCGAGGTGCTCGCCGTGCTGGTGGACGCCGTCGATCGCCAGGGCCGGTCCACCGCCCCGACCGTGGCCCGATTGCGGGCCCGGCGGCCGGGGCTTCCGATCGTGCTGTGGTGCGATCGGGCCGCCGCCACCGACTTCGGCGCCTTCGCGCGGGGCGGCGTCTCGGCGATCGTGTTCCGCGAAGACGACGACCTCGAGCGGCGGCTGCTTTCGAGCGTGACCCGGGCCAACGACGTCGCCTTCCAGCAGCTGACCGATCAGGCGCTCCACCGGCGGGTGCCTTCGGCGTTCATCCCCCTGGTTCGCTTCTGTCTCGATCACGCCGCCCAGATGCCGGCCGCCGACATCATCGCCAGTTCAATGGGCCTGAGCCCGCGGGCATTGTCCACTCAGCTGCGCCGGGCGGGCCTCCCGCCGCTGGGCGCCCTGGTGAGCTGGAGCCGGGTGCTGGTCGCGGCGTACCGCCTCGAGAAGTCCACCGCGGCGGTCGGCGACGTCGCGCTGTCGCTCGGCTTTCCGTCGGGGGCTGCGCTCGGCCGGGTACTCAAGCGCTGCACCAACGAGTCGCCGGTGGCGCTCCGCGAGCCGGGCGGCTTCGGCTGGACCCTGCGCTGCTTCGAACGGTTCCTCGCCAAGGGGACGACCAGGCCCTAGCGCCGCGCCACCCTTAGATCGGAAG
>JBFXAY010000158.1:0-4285 GCA_050183815.1 Gemmatimonadales bacterium
GCCTTGCCTGTGGCGACTTTCCGGAATCCCACCCAGAGTTCCGCGGCCGTTTCGTGGTTCCCGTCGAACCAGGCCTCGAACGCCGCTACGGTCGGAAAGTACCGGGGCTTCCCGGGGGGACTCACCGGGCGCCGCCGAGGCCGCCCGGACGACAGGGCTCCCCACCGCCGGGCACGACCCGCGACCGGGCCCCGGCACCCGCCGGCGATTGGGGCCGGGACCCGTTGTCGGGATTATATTTGCGGGCTATGTCCATGCGGGTTGCCGTGTGTGTTTCCGGGCGGGGCAGCAATCTGGAGGCGTTGGCCCGGAGCCTGCCCCCGGGCGCCCCGGCCGAGTTGGCCCTGGTGCTCAGCAACCGGGCATCGGCCGGCGGGCTCGACGTAGCCCGGCGGCATGGCGTTCCGGCCGAAGTATTCAATGATACGGCCGACGCCGCCGAGTGGCTCGGCCGCCTGGCCAGCCACCGGATCGATTTCGTGGTGCTGGCGGGGTTTCTGAAGCAGGTGCCGGCGGCCGTCGTCGAGGCCTTCGGCGGCCGGATCATCAACATTCACCCGGCGCTCCTGCCCGACCACGGCGGTCCGGGCATGTACGGGCACCGGGTCCACGAAGCGGTCCTGGCTCGCGGCGACCGCGAGTCCGGCGCCACGGTCCATCTCGTCACCGAGCGGTACGACGAGGGGCCGATCCTGGGCCAGGCCCGGGTCCCGGTCCTTCCCGGCGACACGCCGGATTCGCTGGCGGCGCGCGTCCTGGGCGTCGAACACCGGCTCCTCCCTGCTGCCGTCCTCGCGGCGGCCGAGACGGGCCGAGCCACACCGTTCACCTTGAACGACGGAAGCCATGAAGCGAGCTCTCATCTCGGTCAGCGATAAACGGGGCATCGTCGAGTTCGGCCGCGGGTTGGTCGACCTCGGCTTCGAGCTGGTCTCGACCGGCGGCACCGCCCAGGCCCTTCACAAGGCGGGTCTGCCGGTCACCATGGTCGACGCGGTCACGGGCTTCCCCGAGATCCTCGACGGACGGGTCAAGACCCTGCATCCGCGAATCCACGCCGGGCTCCTCGCCCGGCCCGACATCGAGCAGCATCAGGCGGCGCTGGCCCAGCACGGGATCGCCCCGTTCGATCTGGTGGCCGTCAACCTCTATCCGTTCCAGTCGACGGTGGCCCAGCCCGACGTGACCTTCGAGGACGCGATCGAGAACATCGACGTCGGCGGGCCGTCGATGCTCAGAGCCGCCGCGAAGAACCACCAGTTCGTGTTGCCCGTGGTCGATCCGACCGACTACCCTCGGGTCCTCGAACTCCTCCGCGAGGGCGACATCGGGGCGTCCGAGCGGCGCGGCTTCGCGGCCAAGGTCTTTTCCCATACCGCGGACTACGACACCGCGATCGCCGCGTACCTGACCGACGACGAAGCCGACCTGCCGCCCCGGCTCAATCTCTCGATCGAACGGCTGATGCCGCTGCGCTATGGCGAGAACCCGGAACAGCGGGCTGCCCTGTACGCGTCGGAAGAGCCCCGGGGCATCCGGGACCTCAAGCAGCGTCAGGGCAAGGAGCTCTCGTTCAACAATCTGCTCGACATCGATGCGGCCGTGGCGGCGGTGGCGGTTTTCAAGAACCGGCCGGCCTGCTGCATCGTGAAGCACACCACGCCGTGCGGCATCGCGGTCGGCCGGAGCGCGCTCGAAGCCGTCCAGCGGGCCCGCGCCACCGACCCGGTCTCGGCGTTCGGCGGGGTCATCGCGAGCAACACCGTGATCGACCGGACCGTGGCGGAGTCGCTCCGGGATCTCTTCTTCGAGGTGATCGTCGCGCCTTCGGTCCACGACGACGCCCTGGCCATCTTCGCCGAGCGGAAGAACCTCCGGGTGGTCGAGTTGCCGATCGGCGCCGGGGCCGGGCTCGACTGGAAGCGGGTCCGGGGCGGCTTCCTGATCCAGGACCGGTTCGAGTTCGAGCGGGACGAGTCCGAGTGGAAGGTCGCGAGCGGCCGGGCGCCGACGAACGACGAGATGAACGAGCTCCGGTTCGCCTGGGCCGCGGTGGCGATGGTCAAATCGAACGCCATCCTGCTTTCCCGGGGCGAACAGGCCATCGGCATCGGTGCGGGGCAGATGAGCCGGGTGGACGCCGTGTTCATGGCGATCCACAAGGCCCGCCAGCAGCAGCACCCGACCCAGGGGGCGGTGCTCGCCTCCGACGGATTCTTCCCCTTCCCCGACGGGGTCGAGGAAGCGGCCCGGGCCGGCATCAGCGCCATCATTCAGCCGGGCGGGTCCGTCCGGGACGCCGAGGTGATCGCCGCGGCAAACCGGCTCGACATCGCCATGATCCTCACCGGGAAACGGATGTTCCGGCACTAGCATGACTGAACGCGAACGCCCGCCCTATCTCTGGGCCACGCTCACCGCGCTGCTGGTCTTCGTACTCTACTTCGTGACCCTGGCGCCGACCACGGCGTTCTGGGACACCTCGGAGTACATCGCCGCCGCCAAGGTCCTCGGCATTCCCCATCCGCCGGGGAACCCCCTCTTCGTGCTGCTGGCCCACGTATTCGGGCTGCTGCCGCTCGCGGCCACCTATGCCGAACGGATCAACCTGTTCGCCGCGGTCACGAGCGCCGGCGCCGCCGGGTTCTGGTTCCTGGTCTCGGAGCGGTGGCTCCGGAACCTGGTGCCCGTCCGGCTGCCCCGGCTCGTCTCGGCGTTCGCCGGCGTCCTGGTCGGGGCCACCATGTGGACGGTCTGGAACCAGTCCACGGTCAACGAGAAGGTCTACACGGTTTCGCTCTTCTCGATGGCGCTCGTCACCTGGCTCGCGGTCCACTGGGGCGACGACGAGCCCGGCGCCCACCGCGACCGGTGGCTGATCCTGATCGCCTACGTCCTGGCGCTCACCTCCACCAACCACATGATGGGCGCGCTCGCGGCGCCCGCCGTGGCGATCTACGTCCTCTGGACCGACTGGCGGGTCCTGACCCGGCCCGCCGTTCTCGCGGGCATCGTGGTGGTCGTGATCGTGGGCCTGACGCCCAACTACATCTTCATGCCCATCCGTTCGGCCCAGTTTCCCCCGATCAACGAAGGGGAACCGATCGGCCTGAATGCCCTCTGTGCCCTGACCGGCGGCCTCGCCGGGTGCAGCCAGGCGCTGGCCGACGTGGTCGGCCGGGTCCAGTACGGGAAGCCGTCGGTCTTCGAGCGCCAGGCCGATCTGGTGGGCCAGTTCGCCAACTACTGGCAGTACTTCTCCTGGCAGTTCGCCCGCGACTGGGGGGCCTTGTCCCGGGCCGCCACCGCCCTCTTCACGGTGCTGGGCCTGAGCGGTCTCTACCAGATGATCCGGAAGGACCGGCGGGCCGGGCTCGCCGCCGGGGCGATGCTGTTCACCCTCACGATCGCGCTGATCTTCTACCTGAACTTCAAGTACGGGTACTCGATGTACCTGGAGCGGACCGACATCACCAACGAGATGCGGGAGGTCCGCGAGCGGGACTACTTTTTCCTCTGCTCGTTCGCGTTCTTCGGCACCCTCGTGGCCGCGGGGATCGGGACCACGATGACCGCGGTGGCGGATTTCTTCCGGACGAAGCTCGACGACACCCGCCGCTGGCAGGCCGCGCTCCCGGTCGGCCTCGTTGCCCTGATCCCGCTCCTCGGCAACCGGGTCACCGCGAGCCGGGACCACGAGTTCGCCGCGCGGGACTTTGCCCGCGACCTGCTCGAATCGGTCGAGCCCTACGGCATCCTGGTCACCGCCGGCGACAACGATACCTTCCCGCTCTGGTATGCCCAGGAAGTCGAGAGGATCCGGCCCGACGTGACGGTGGCGAACATGTCGCTCATGAACACGGAGTGGCATCTCCGGCAGCTCCGGCGGCGGGAGGCACCCGAGTTCGACCCGACCAAGTCGATCGACCTCTGGAAGGCGGGCACCGATGCGCCACCGGGGGGCGCCCTGGGCGACAGCAGCACGATCCGGACGCCGGTGCCCTGGGCCCGGCCCGCCGGGTCGGTCTTCTCCCTCACGGAGGCAGAACTGGACAGCCTCCCCGAGTTCATTCGCCCGCCCGCGGCGCCGATCCGGTACGGCAACGTCGAGATCAGCTTCGACGGGGTCCAGTACCTCGACCGGAAGGATCTGGCCACGATCTTTCTGATCCGTGACAATCTCGGCAAGCGGCCGATCTACTTCTGCTGGAGCGCGGGCGGCTTCCCGGACCAGACGTTGGGCCTGACGCCCTACCTGGTCACCCAGGGATTCGTCCGCAAGCTG
>JBFXAY010000159.1:0-4226 GCA_050183815.1 Gemmatimonadales bacterium
CCTGACGAGCGGGGAAGAGTCCTACGGCGGCGGATTCCTGCAGCCGATCTTCCACTCGACCCGGTCCGGGGCCGACGCGCCGCGCATCCGGCTCACCTACGGGCTGCCGACCCGGCCCGGGAGGCCCTGATGCGGCGGTTCGCTCTCTTGCTGCTGGCGCTGGCAATGCCGGCCGGTGTTGCGGCGCAGTCGTCCCAGTTCGGCGTGCGCGGCCTCGGCATTCCGATCCGGCCGCTCGGTCCCGCGGCGCTGGCCTCCGGCGGCGCGTCCGGGCCCTTCGACTTCGAGTCGAGTCTCAATCCCGCCGCGGTGGGGACGGTCTTCCGGTTCGCGACGCTGCTGACGAGTGCCCAGAACTTCCGGAGTTCCACCAATCCGTTCGGCAGCGCGTCGGGCCGCGACAACCGGTTTCCGCAGCTCATGGTCACCGGTCCGGTGGGGCTCACGCCGTTCTCGATCGCGATCAGCATGAGCGGGTACACCGATCGGAACTTCGCCCTCGGCACGGCGGACACCATTGATCTTCGCGGGTCGCGGGTCGCGGTGTACGACACCCTGAGCTCGCGGGGCGGCCTCTCCGACCTGCGCCTGGCCGGCGGCTGGCGCGTCAAGTCGTGGCTCTTTCTCGGCGGCGGGTTCCACGTCATCACCGGCACGAACCGGCTCGACAACCGGCGGATCTTCGCGGACTCGAACTACGCGAGCGCGATCGAACAGTCGGAGCTGTCCTACCTCGGCCTCGGGGCCTCCGTCGGTTTCGTGGCCCGGGCCGGCGACCACCTGGCGCTGGCCGGGAGCTATCGCAACGACGGCCACGTGAACATCGAGCGCGACACCGCCAAGATCGCGGAGACCGACCTGCCCACGTCGTGGACGATGGGCGTCCGGTGGCAACCGGGTCAGAAGGCGAGCATGGCATTGTCGTACGAGGCCCGGAGTTGGGCGTCGGCCGATTCGGGGATCCGGGCTCAGGGTGGCGTGGGCGCCGAGAACGTCTCTCGGGTGTCGGGCGGCGTCGAAATCGTTCGCGACCCGAAGAATCCGGGTCACCGGCCGCTCCGGTTCGGCGCGACCTACGGCACCCTGCCGTTTCCGCTCCGGGCGGATCACCAGCCGCACGAGTTCGGCCTCTCCGTCGGCACCGGCTTCCGGTTCACGGGTGGCCGCGGCGGCCTGGACCTCGCGCTCCAGCAGTTGTGGCGTTCCGACGGTGGGGGCTTCACCGAACGGGCCACGGTGTTCACGCTCGGTGTGTCGATCCGGCCCTGACCGATGAAACGGGTCTACATCGAGACCTACGGCTGCCAGATGAACGCGGCCGACTCCGAGCTGATGTTCGGGCTGCTCGATCGTGAGGGGTATGCCCGGGTCGAGCAGCCGGACCAGGCGGAGATCATCCTGGTCAATACCTGCGCGGTTCGGGATCACGCGGAACAGCGCGTGGTCGGCCGCGTGGGAGAATTGCAGCGGCACAAGCGGGCGGGATCGGTGCTCGGCGTGGTCGGCTGCATGGCCCAGCGGCTCGGGCCCACGCTGCTCGACCGGGTGCCGAAACTCGATCTGGTCGTGGGGCCGGACGCCTACCGCAATCTCCCGTCGCTGATCGAAGAAGCCGCCACCGGGATTCGGGCTGCGGACACCGAGTTCCGCTCCTGGGAGCACTACGAGGACGTTCCGCCCGTCAGGGCCGAGGGCTTCCGGGCCTTTGTGACGGTGCAGCGAGGCTGCGACTACAAGTGCACGTTCTGTATCGTGCCCTACACGAGGGGGCCGGAGCGCAGCCGCCGGATGCAGGACGTCGTCGCGGAGGTCGAGCGGCTGGCGGCCGAAGGTACCTCGGAAGTCACGTTGCTCGGGCAGACCGTGAACTCCTACCACGACGGCGAGGCCGATTTCGCGGACCTCCTTCGGGCCGTCGGCACGGTGCCGGGAATCCGGCGGGTGCGGTTCACCAGCCCCTATCCAACCGACTTCTCCGAGCGGGTGGTGGCGGCGATGGCGGAGACGCCGACCGTCTGCCGCCACGTCCACCTGCCGGCCCAGAGCGGGTCCAATCGGGTGCTCCGCCGGATGCTGCGGCGCTACACCCGGGAGGAATACCTCGGCGTCGTGGCCCGCCTTCGGGCGGCCGTGCCGGGGATCACCTTTTCGACCGACCTGATCGTCGGGTTTCCGGGCGAGACGGAGGCCGAGTTCGAGGAAACGCTCTCGCTGGTCGAGGCGGCGGCTTTCGACGATGCCTATACGTTCCGATACTCGGTGCGGGAAGGGACGCCGGCTGAGCGCCTCAGGGACCGGGTGCCCGACGAGCTCGCGTCGGCGCGGCTGGACCGGCTCATCGCGCGGGTCCGAACCCAGACCCGCCGCAAGAACCTGACGCGGATCGGGCGGGTCGAGGAAGTACTGGTGGAGCAGCCGGCGCGCCGCGGCGGACTGCTCGGGCGGACGATGGGCAATCTGATGGTGCTGCTCGATCTCGGCCCGGAGACGATCGGCAGCTACCTCCGGGTCAAACTCACCGGCACCACCGGCTCGACGTTCACCGGGGTCGTGGTGCCGGATCACGCGCTGGCGGTGTTATGACGATCAAGCTCAAGAACGCGGTCGAAGACCACGTGGTCGAGTCCTATCAGTCGCTGCGCCCGCACTTTCCCGAGTTCTGCGGGTGCGACATGTGCCGCGCCGACGTGATCGTCTATGCGCTCAACCGGCTTCCGCCGCGGTACGTGGCGACGCTCGAGGGCACCGTCGTGACCGAGGTGAATCTCGACAAGCAGCAGGGCCGGGCATCGATCGACGTGGCGGTGATGGACGGCTTCCGGCGGGTGAGCCAGTCGCCCCGGTGCGGGCGCGCTCCGACGACGGTCTGACCGCGCGGCGGTGAGACGGGAGGGGCCCCGGCATCGGCCGGGGCCCTTCGTGCTTTCGCGGGGCGGATCCCGGCTGGTGAGCGCCCCTGGCGCGGGTGCGGGAGTCGGGCGCTGATTCGATGCCGGCAAGCAGAATTCGGGTTACCCCGGTCGCGACCGGGCCCGGTTGCTTTCCATCGTGTCGATTCGGCGGCCATCCGGCGTTGCCCTTGGCCTCGGTGCCTTCGCGGCGGGAGTCGGGCTCGGGCTCGGCGGGGCCGGGCTGGCGGCTGGGGGCGCGGCCGTCGTGGCCGCGCCGGCGGTGCCACGGCGGGTCCGCGGCCTGGCGCTGCTGCTGGCCCTGGGCGCAGCCCGGGGGTGGTGGGCCCACTCGGCGGACCTCGGGACCTGTGCCGCCGTGTTCCGGGCGGGGCCGATGGCCGTCGAGGTCGAACTTCGGGAACCGGCGGCGTCGCGGCGTCCGGTGGCCGCCACGGTGGTCGGCGAGACGTGTTCGGGCACGATCGCGGTCGCGCTGCCGGGCGAGCAGCCGGCCGGGAGCCGGGTTGCCGTGTCGGGCCAGTGGCGGCGCCAGGACCGGCCCTTTCAACCCGCCGCCGGAGTGCTGGTCGCCACCGGCGTCGAAGTGCTCGGAGCCGCACCGACCGTTTCCGACCGGATTCGAAACCACCTCGTCGGGGTGTCCCGCCACTGGTACGGCCCTCGTGCCGGCATGGTGGACGCCTTGGTGCTTGGTCGCCGAAGCGGTATCGAACGAGAACTGGTGCAGGCCTTCAGCCGAAGCGGCCTGGCTCACCTGCTCGCCATCAGCGGCTTCCACGTCGGTCTGGTGTGGGCCTGGCTGGTCCTCCTCATCCGGCTCGTCGGCGGCGGGCGGTGGGCGGGTCTCGTGGCGGCGGTCGGTTGCACCGGCTATGTGGCGTTTCTCGGTTTTCCGGCACCGGCGTCCCGGGCGGTGCTCCTGGCGCTCCTGTCCGCCCTCGAACGACGACGGCAGCGGCGGCCTGCTCCGGGGCCGCTGTTTGCCTTGACGGCGCTGCTGGTCCTCGCGTTCGAGCCCTGGGCGGTCGGCAGCCTCGGCGCCTGGTTTTCGGTGGCCGCGATCTGGGGGGCCACCGCGGCCACGCGCTGGGTCGAACGGGCGCTCGGGCCCGACAGCCGCTGCCGGCTCGCCGCCGCGTCGGTCGGTGCGTCGCTCGCCACCGCGCCGATTGCCGCGGGAGCGTTCGGCGTGGTGCCGGTCATGGGCATCGCCCTCAACCTCCTCGCGATTCCCCTGACCGCGTTCGCGGTGCCGGCGGTGCTCGGCAGCCAGCTGCACCCCGAGGCGGCCGCCCCGAACGCCCGGGCGCTCGC
>JBFXAY010000160.1:0-4190 GCA_050183815.1 Gemmatimonadales bacterium
GGGCGGTACCCGGGCGGATGCGGCCAGGGAGATCCTGCCCTTCGAGCCCCGCCGCGATCTGTCCTGGGTCGGTCGCTACACCATTGACGGAGACCGCGGCGACGTCCTGGTCTGGTTCGCGGATCCCTTGACGACGGTCACCGTGAATCTCGACCGGGAGGCCGTTGCCGCGCTCCGACTGGAGCCCGGCCGGTGCCTGCGGATCGCCCTCCGCAAGCCCAGGGTGTCCCTCCTGATCACCTATGCCAACGAGTGGGCGGAGGCGGCCAAACTGGTCCCGCCGGATCTCGATCTCGCTGAGTACGGCTGGGGATCGCTGGTGACGATGGCCGACTGGGGAGTGGAAGCGCTCTTCTGCCGGCGGGATCGGACTACGACCACGATCAAGCCGCACTACCTCAAGACCTGGCTGCCCGCCACGGTCGAGCGCCTGGACGCCGTGGCCGAACCGCCAAAGCGGATCCGCGGCCCGCTGATCCTCGACACCCCGGGCCGCGCCTTCTGGCGGGCCGACCTCGCCGCCTGCCACTACTATCGCGACCTCCAGTTGCTGACCGCCAAGCTGATGTCGCGAGTAGAGGGCATCCCCTGGGGCGAGGCACTGCCGCTCGAGCAGGCGCTGGCGCTGGTCGACGAGCAATTCCGGCGGGCCGGCCTCGAACCGGCCGGCGACTTCGCCTTCGACGTCGCCCGGCCCGCGGGTCCGGTCGAGTACACCAACCGTCTCTACCTTGGCCGGCCGGACCTGTTTGGCGTCGTGTGGGGATCGGCCGATGTATTCGAGTGCTTCTTCTATACCGAGCGGGACGACGGGGGCTGGGTTCTCACCGGCACGATCAGCGACCGGGTCGCCAGCGCGATGAGCGCCAACCCTCGCCTCCTGACCCGTTCCTTCTCCGGGCGCCTAGCCGCGGGAGCCGACGCCCACGCCGCTCACCTGGCCGATACCGGCGGCGCGTTGCGGCCCGCGCCGGCCGGGCTCGAGGATGCCGTCACCGCGTACGAGCGCTACCTGGTGACCGCACTGGGCTCCTGACCGGGAGATTCCGCGGTGGGAATCCGCACCGTCACCCGGGCTCCGCCGCCAGCCGCGTCGCCGATCGACACGCCGCCGCCGGCCGCCTCCGTCAGGTGCCGGACAATGGCGAGTCCCAGCCCGAGGCCGCCGGCCCCGTGCCGGCGGCCGGCGCCGGCGCGCTCGAAGGGCCGGAACACCCGGTCCCGGTCCGCTTCCGGAATCCCCGGTCCCTCGTCGGTCACCTCGAGTTCGACGGCCTCGCCCTGCCGGGCGAGCGCCACCGTCACCGTTTGCCCCGCCGGCCCGTACCGAAGCGCATTCTCGACCAGGTTGGTGAGGATCCGGTCGACACTCACCGGGTCGACGGCGGCGCGCACGCCGTCGTCAAGTCGGGCCTCGATCACGGCCGCGTGGTCGCGCGCCAGGGGTTCGAGCCGGCCGATGATCTCGCGAACCAGCGGCCCGAGCGGGACTGAGACCGGGGGCCCCAGCCGCGAAGCTCCTGCCACCCCGAGGATGTTCTCGATGAGGGAGATCAATCGTCTGGTCTCCCGCACGATCGCGTCGACCGCCCGGGCCTTGGCTTCCGGCGTTCGGCGGTCGAGCGACAGGCTCTCGGCGTGCAGGAGCAGCTCCGTGAGCGGCGTCCGCAGCTCATGGGACACGCTGGCCGTGAAGGCCTCGCGCTGGAGCATGGTCTGCCGAACCTGCCGAAGCAAGAGCAGCGCCATGGCCGAGAGAACCACGGACGCCGCCATCGCGCCGATGAGCAGGCTGTAGCTGGGCGGCCCCGCCGCCGGGACCAACACCGGCAGCACGGCCGGGTTGAGGACAACCTCGAGTTCGAAGTTCGAGATGGGATGAACTCGAACGAGGGTTCGGGGTCCGCGCCTGGGCGCTTCCCGCCCGGCAACCGGCAGTGACCGGTACCAGAGCCGGGCGGTGAACGCACTGTCGGGCGCCGGGACGGCCGCGAAGAACCGCCGCCCCGCCTCTTCCAGCGCGGGGACGAACGTTCCCGTCCACCAGGACTCCATTCCCACATCGAAACCGACCACGGCCAGGCGGCCATCGACCCGTGCCGCGGCCAGGTGCACGAGCCAGGGACCGGCCGGGCTGTCGCCCTCGGGCCCGTACACGGGCACCGACTCGTCGAGTCCTCCGGATACGGCACCCAGACGGAGCCGGGGATCGTCCCCGAGTGCCACCGGCCCCGAACTCGCGAACGCGCCACTGGACGGCACCCAGGCGAACAGATACTTGCCTTCCTTGAGCGGTCCACACCCGCAGTGCCGAAGCGAATCCTGGGCGCGCCGCATGACGGCCACGAGGCCGGCAAGCGTCGGGTGTTCGAGGCTCCGCGCCGGATCGAGCACGGCGCGGGCCGCGGTGGTGCCCCGGGCCTCCGCCAGCGTCAGGGCGGTCTCCGCGACCCGGCGGGCGTACTGCATCCCTGCGGCCTCGATGGCGCGCTGGCGGGCAGTCAACGCCTTGACATAGGCGACGCCGAGCCCGGCCGTGACCAGGACCGGCAGCAGCAGCACCAGCTGGATCAGGCGGAGCCGGCGGTTGAGAAAATCCGGAACGGCGCGGATCGGTTCAGCTCTCCGGCTCGAAGCGATAGCCGGCCTTTCGAACGGTGTGGAGATGGGCGGCACCTCCGTCACCCAGCTTTCGGCGCAGCTCGGCCATGTGCCAGTCTACCGTGCGCGACTCGACCGCCGGATCGTATCCCCAGACCGCGTTGAGGAGTTCGCGCCGCGTCCAGACCTGCCCCGGGCGCTTCACCAGCGCGAACAGGAGATCCAGTTCCCTCGGCCGAAGGTCCACCGGGGCGCCCCGGAGCGTCACTCGCCGGCCGGCGGGATCGACCTTGACGTCGCCGAAGCAGATCGGGCCGCGGCCCGCGCCCTGGGCCCGCCGCCGAAGGAGGTTCGCGGTCCGGGCGAGCAACTCGTGGATCCCGAACGGCTTGGTGAGGTAGTCGTCGGCACCGACCCGGAAGCCTCGCACCTTCGACATTTCGTCGCTCTTCGCGGACAGGATCAGAACCGCGGCGCCGGCTCCGTCGGCGCGGAGCGAGCTGAGCACCCACTCGCCGGGTTCGTCGGGCAGCATCAGGTCGAGGATCAGCAGGTCGGGCTGCCAGGTCCTGGCCGCGCTGAGCCCGGCCTCCGCGGACGCGGCGATCTTCGTCTCGTAGCCGTCGGCCGTCAGGTGCTCGGCGACGGTCAGTGCAATCCCGCGGTTGTCTTCGACGATCAGGACTCGATTCATGGGACCTTTCGGGGCGGCCGGACGATTGACGAAGGCGCCGCACCGCACCTTACCCCGGCCGCGTGCCGTCGGTCACCGGCATCTCACCATTCTCACACAACCGGCATGGACCCGGAAGGCAAGTCGGTCGCGCGCCCCGGAGACCCCTGCTACCGGCTCCGGCCGCCGGCGAACCGTCGCATCCGGTAGACGACCGGCTCGGTCCGGCCGTCCAGCACGGCGGCCCATTCGTCGGCCGAGACCCGATACCAGGTAAAACCTCGCGGCCCGGCACCCATTTCGAACCGTGCGGTATCGCCGGCGACTCGAACCAGCCGCGACTCGACCCGTTCGCCGGTGCGCTTGAGCACCGCCCCGTTCCGCCACTCGATCGTGGCCCGACGCCTCGGCTCGCCGAACGTCGAGTCCGGATGCTCCCGCTGCTCGATCGTGGAGTCGTTGAGGAAAGCGTAGGCCTCATAGAACGCGGCGTAGCCCCCGCCCGACCCGACCCAGCGCCCCTCGAGCCACCGGAGCGAGGCGAACGCCTCACGTGAGATCGGCGCGGCAGCGGGGGCTTCCCGCGGCGACGCCGATCGGGCCTGCCCGGCGGCCGGCGCGGCAACGGCCAGCAGGAGCGAAACGACGGACAGGAACCGCATCGCAATCAGTCGGACCATCGGCACATCCGGACGAGGTGGCGACGGATCGTTCCGGGCGACGCCCCCGACCCCGAATGCCCGTCTTGCCGTTCTCGTACGACGGCCGGCGGGCCCGGGATTCGCCAGCCCGCCGCCCTCACCGCCCGCACACCGAGACCGCGCTATTTCACGATCGACGTCGCCGGCGGCAGCGTCGTCAGGTATTGCCAGAGGGCGCCGAGTTCCTCCGGGGAATACTGACCGAAGGCCCGCCA
>JBFXAY010000161.1:0-4176 GCA_050183815.1 Gemmatimonadales bacterium
ACTCGATCTGGGCGTCCTTCGACGACGGCCGGTTCAGGCAGCCGCTCCAGACGAACCTCCCGGCCGCCCCGGTCTCGGACATCACGGTCCAGGAACAGTTCAACGATCTGGTGCTCGCCACCTACGGGCGCGGCTTCTGGATCCTCGACGACGTGACCGCGCTCCAGCAGTTCACGCCGGAGATCAAGGCAAAACCGGCGCATCTCTTTCCGCCCCGGCCGGCCTGGCGCTTCCGGTTCGTCGAACCGCCGATGACCGCGGTGTACGACCCCGTCGTCGGCCAGAACCCGGCGTCCGGCGCGCTGCTCACGTTCTGGCTCGCGGCGGAGCCGGCCGACAGCGTCACGCTCACCGTAAGCGACGCCGCCGGCGCGGTGGTCCGGAGCCTCAAGGTCAAGGGGCGCGCCGGTCTCAACCGGACCAACTGGGATCTCCGGAGCGACGACAGCCGCAAGATCACGATGCGAACCGCCCCGCTCTACGCCCCGGAGTTCACCACCGCCGCGGCGGGCCGGCCGAGTCCGAGCATCAATCCGGTCGCCCTGCTGGCCGCGCCCGGCCGCTACACGGTCACCCTGACCGCGGCGGGGACGAGCATGTCGCAACCGCTCGAGGTCCGGAAGGATCCCAACACCACCGGAACCGAGCGCACCATCGCCGAGCAAACCGCCCTCGCGACCGAGTTGCGGGGCCAGCTCGACGGCGTGGCCGACATGGTCAACAGCCTCGAGGGCATCCGGGCCCAGCTCGCCACCCTCGGATCGGTCATCAAGGACCCGGCCGTCAAGGCGGCCGCCGACTCGTTGGACCGGCGGGTGATCGAGGTCGAGGAACAACTCACCCAGCTCAGGATCACCGGCCGGGGGCAGGACCTGATCCGGTATCCCGCCAAGATCGGGGAGCAACTGGCCTATCTCATCAATGACGTCGGGAGCACGGACAACGCACCCACGGGACCGCAGCGGGAGGTCGGCGCGTCGTTGACCCAACGGGCGCGGGATGCCCGGAACGATTTCGACCGCCTGGTCAACCGCGACGTGGCGGCGTTCAACCGGACGTTGCAGGAGAAGGGGCTCGGCGGAATCGTCACCCAGTCGGGCCGGCCAACGCCCTGACCCGACGGGGCGGTACGATCCTGTTCAACGCGCGGGCCGCGGCCGTCGTGGGGGCCCGGTCGAGTCAGTTCGGCCGGGCCGCCTTCAGCCGGTTCGCTCGAAGTACCAGATCCGGTAGCCGTTGGCCAGGGTACGGAGCAGGGTCTTGAGCAGCCAGCCCGGAACGCGGAACGGGGCGCCAGGATGCCGGTTCCCCCGCTCGACGATGGAGTGCGATTCCCTGACCCGGTATCCGTTCGCGCCGAACCAGGCGGGCGGGTCATCCAGCAGGTCGCCGAAATGGGCGCCGAATTCCGCGAGGCGGGCCCGCAGCGTCTTGGAGTAGCGCCGCATGAAGGTGGTGGTCCCATTGTCGCAGAGCAGCGTGTGGGCGGGGAACAGCTCGATCAGCCGGTCCACCATCGCCTGCCGTTGGGCCACGGTCAGATACATCAGCACCCCTTCGACGATCACCGTGACGCTGCGCTCGCCCCGGAACTTCGCCAGCACGTCGGTCAGCGTCTGGGTCTCGAAATCGATCGGGATCCGCTCGAGGGCGTTGGGGCACGAGCCGGCCGGAAGCTTCGGTTCCTTTTCCGCAAAGACCTGCGACTCGTCCACCTCGACGAACCGCCCGGCGGGCATCCGGAACGCGGTCGTATCGAAGCCGGCCCCGACGACCACCACCAGCCGCTTCGGATCCGCCGCCAGTTCGGCCCGGAGAATGTCCTCGATGATCCGGTGCCGGACCACGTTGCCGTAGTTCGGTCCCTGCTCCGGCCGGTACCGCTCCATCCAGCCGCGGACCTCGTCGTTGAGAAACAGCTGGGCATACTGGTCGCCGAGAATCGGGTTGGGCGAGTCCGCATCCCAGGCCCGGACCGTGGCGCAGTAGTAGGCGGTTTTCGATACCGGCTTCATGAGGTCTCGTCGGTCGAGGAAGGTTCCGAGGCCCAGCGCGCGCCCAGGCGTTCGAGCACGCCGCCCAGATCCGGCCGGAGGTCGAGCACCGGCCGGACCGGGTCGCTTCCCAGGCTTTCCATCCGGGCCACAGCGGTCTTGATGGTGAAGGTGAACCGGCGCTGATCGAGATCGGGGCCTACCTCGTCCCAGGTGAGAGGCATCGACACCGTGGCACCCACCAGCGGCCGGACACTGTAGGGCGACACGATCAACTGCCCGTGCCGGTTCTGCAGATAGTCCAGGTAGACCTTGTCGCCCCGCTTGGTGATGTGGCGGGTGATCGTCGAAATGTCATGATGCTCGCGCATCACCAGCCGCGCCAGCAGCTCGCCGAGGGTGCGGGACTGCTCGTAGGTGCACTGGCGGCCCAGCGGGATCAGGATGTGGAGTCCCGTCTTGCCCGTCGTCTTGACCAGGTTGGGCAGGCCGGCCTCGTCGCAGATCCGGTGCAGCGTCAACGCCACCGTCACCACGTCACTGAACGGCGCTTCCTTCGGATCGAGATCGATGACGCACCAGTCCGGCAGCTCGAGCGACCCGACCCGGCTGGCCCAGACGTGAAGCGGGATGGTGCCCGAGTTGGCCAGGTAGAGGAGCGTCTCCACGTCGTCGCAGACGAAGTACCGGATGTCCCGCTGGGTGTCCTCGCTCCAGATCGGAATCGTCCGGATCCACTCCGGGGCGAATTCCGGCGCGTCCTTCTGGTAGAACGACTTCCCGTGGATCCCGTCCGGATAGCGGGTGAGCACCACCGGCCGGTTGCGGAGATACGGCAGCAGCCACGGGCTGATGGCCCGGTAGTACTCGATCAGATCGCCCTTCGTGTAGCCGTCCTCCGGCCAGAAGATCTTCTTGAGGTTCGAGAACCCCACCTTCTTTTCGGCGGGCGCGCGCGGCGGCGGGTCGGCGGGCGGCGGGTCGGCCGCGGCGGCGGGAGTGCCCCATCCCTGGCGCTCGCATTGATCCGGGCGCTTGTCGTCCCGGAGCCGGAGAAACGCCGGATGCCGCAGGACACCATCCGGCGTCCACTCGCGATAACGGACCTCGCCGACATACTGCGGTTCGCACCACGTCGTCGTCCGGGTTTCCGGAATCGCGTCACTCGGCCGCGGGGCCGCGCCCGGGTCGGTGACCGGCCCATCGCACGGCGGCTCGGCCCGGACGATCGGCTCGAGGAGAGCCCGGTATTCCGCCAGCTGCCGGTCGTCGAACCCCGTGCCGACCCGTCCGGCATAAACGAGGCGCCCATCGACCAGGTCGGCCAGCTGAAGCGCGCCGAAGCCGCCCCGGCCGCCCTTCGGCTCGGTGAAACCCACGATGACGAAGTCGCCCGTCCGGTCCGCCTTGAGCTTGAGCCAGACGTTGCTGCGGCCGGCGCGGTAGGGCGCGTCCGCCTTCTTCGCGATGATGCCCTCGAGCCCCATCTTCTCGACCGACTGGAGGAAGGCCTCGCCTTCGCGGTCGATGTGGTCGAGGTACCGGATCGGGCCGAGGGGCGGGAGAATCTTCTTGAGGAGCCGCTTGCGCTCCACGAGGGGCAGCGGCCGCAGGTCGAAGTCCTCGAAGGCCAGCAGGTCGAAGGCGAAATAGGTGGCGGGCAGCGCCACCGCCGCCTGGCGGATTTCGATCGGCCGCGAGAGCCGGCCCCGCCGCTGCAGCAGGGAGAAACTCGGCAGGCCCGCCGGATCGAGCACCACCACTTCGCCGTCGAGGATCAGGTGCTCGAACGGCAGCGCCCGCGCCGCGCGGGCCACCTCGGGAAAGACCTCGGTGTAGTTGGCCCCGCTCCGGGTGAAGAGATGCGACTCGCCGGTCTGCCGAGCCGCCACCAGCCGATAGCCATCGAGCTTGAGCTCGTAGATCCAGCCCTCGCGCGAAAAGGCCTGCTCCGACGGCTCGGCCAGCATCACGTCGACCCCCGCCGGATCGACCACCCGGCGGGGGACGTCGAGCCGGAGCAGTTCCTCCCGCAGCACGTCCGCCGGCGACCGGCCCGCCGTGAGATCCTCGACCGTGAGCCCCGAAAGCACCGACTCCTCGGGGAAGGCGTCCGGCCCCTCCTTCACCCAGCCGTCCCGCTCCTTGATCAGGAGCCAGTCCTTCTCGCTCTTCTTGATCT
>JBFXAY010000162.1:0-4060 GCA_050183815.1 Gemmatimonadales bacterium
CGAGAAGCGGCAGGACGTTGGCCCGCGCGGCCACCACGTAGTACACCCCGATGCAGGCGGTCAGCATGCCGACCACTCGGATCCAGACCTCCGAGGTCGGTGGCATGCGGAAGAGACCGAGGAGCGTGTTGGGCGCGACGATCAGGGTGATCGCGAGCAGGAAGAGGTAGAGTCCGAAGAAGAACACGGTCATGGCTGACTTGGTCATCTGGCGCCTCCAGGGGGAGGGGAAACCGCGGCCCTAAATAATACTTCCCGCGGCCGGCAGCGATGATCGGTGTGAGATCCGTGGGCGATGGTGACGCGTCCGGCGGCGGCGGGGTTCCTCGCTACGAACTCCGACGGCGAGTCACGATGCGACGAGGTGAGTGGATGCTGGTCATGACGCTGGTACTTGGAGGCGCGGGAACGGCGCGCGCCCAGCTTCGGCTCGACCCCGGCCCGGTGATCGAGGCCGGCTACGCCTGGGCCGGCGTCGCGAAAGGACCGGCCCTCGGCCTCGGGTTCGGCTTCACCGCGCCGCTGGGGACCGCGGTCGGGCTTCGAGTCGAGCCCTTGCTGCGGGTCCGGAGCCTCTCGTTCGCCACCGGCGGTTGCGGGTTCGCGGGGTGTCTTCCGGAGGAGGCGTTGCCGATCGGCGAGGCCACCGACCGGGTCAGTCACCTCGAGGTGCCGGTCCGGATCCAGTGGGCGGTGTCGACCGGTGGATCCCTGCGGCCGGTCCTCGAGGCGGGGCCGTCGGCCGAGTTCCGGGCAGGGTGCAGCGAACTCCATCGGGAGGAACAGCTCTCCCAGGCTGTCCCGTGCCGGGAAGACGTGCGCTCGGCGGCGGTCGCGCTCGTCGTGGGCGCCGGGGTGCGGGCCCGGCGGCTTGCGGCCGGAATCCGCGCGGGTTTCGGGCTCACGTCCTTTGCGCGGGAGCCTCGGCAGGATGCCGCCGCGCCGTTCCTGGGCAAGGAGCGGCGGGTCAGCGCCTACGTCACGTTCCGGCTGTAACCGGCGGGCGATCGTCCGCGACGGTTCCCGCCCAGGCCGCGTTCCGGATCAGGAGGTAGCCGAGCCAGAGGGCCGCGACGGTCAGGATCCCGGACTCGCCGATCCAGAGGGCCGAGCCGGTGCCGGTGGTGGACCGGTCGAAGACCGATTGGATGACGATGTTCCAGGCGCCATGGGCGATTACCGCCGGCCAGACGCTGCCGGTGGCCATGCGCCAGCGGGCATACAGCAGTCCGACGGGCGTGATGGCGCCGATGAAGAGCAGCGCCGACAAGGCCGGCGAGGGGCCGGCCGCGTACCCGCCCCAGAGGATCAGCGGCACGTGCCAGAAGCACCAGACGAGCGCGCTGGTGAGGTACGGCGCGCGAACGCCCGCCTCGACGAGCCGGGGGACCAGGTACCCGCGCCATCCGATCTCCTCCCCGAACGCCGAGACGCAGCTGAACACCGTTCCCACGGTGAGCGCCAGCCCGAGCGCCGCCGCGAACCGGAGGACCGGGTTGCCGATGCCCGCCAGCGGACCGTCCGTCATTACCGACACCGACGCCAGGCCCGTGCTCCACGCCACGCCGTAGGCGGCGAGACCGATGGCCACCGGCAGCAGCCACGCCGTGAGCGTCGCCCGGGTTCCGGCACGGCCGCCCCACCGGAACGAGATGTCGCCGAATCCCTCCCGCCCCGCGAGCCGCGCGACGACCGAGGCCGCCAGCGGGACGTACATCAGCACCAGGACCAGCAGGCCCGACTCTCGCAGACCGCCGTGCGTGATGATCCACCCCTCGAGCGCGGCCGACAACGCGATGAGGACGGCGAAGTAGATCGTGAGCCCGCGACGGGCCGCTGCCGCTGTGCGCATGGCGTCAGGTGGTCGGCGCGGGGAGGACCGTCAGGGCTTTGAACATGCCGAGCTTGTTGTGGGGCGGGGCGGTGTCCGAGTCCTTGAACGTGCACTCGAGGACGTAGGCCCGGCCGGGCAGCAGTTCGACGCGGATCCCGAACAGGTTGCCGCCTCCGGGATACGCCGTGAGGATGGCACCGTCGTCGTCGTAGAGTGAGTCGACGTTGGCACCCTTGAGGACCTGGGCGTAGAAGAACGCGCCGTCCACACCGGGTTTGAGGAGACTCAACGCCAGCTCGTGGCGCTGGCGGCCGATGTTGGTCACCCGGACGTCCACCCAGCCCGCCGTGACCGTGTCCGCCACGCGAAAGGCGTAGTCGCCGAGTTCGACCGCCAGGGTCCGGACCGGGCCGGCGGCCGGCCGCGGTGCCGCCGGCGCAGCGCGGACGACGATCTCGCGCACCATGCCGAGGGCGGAATGTTTCGGCGTGCCGGTCGAGTCGGTGAAGTTGCACCAGAAGGCATACCGGGCGCCGGGTTCGAAGTTGACCGCCAGCCGGCCGGTGCCCGTGTCTCCGGGGGCCGCGAACAGGACGGCGTTGCCGCCCTCGAGATAGGGTCGGAAGGTCTCCTCCGCCGCGTCGGCCTTGAGCAGGCCGGCGATGGTGGTTTCCGGAAGCAGCTTCATGAGGACCAGCTCGTGAAACACCTTGCCCCGGTTGGCGAGGGCGATGACCGTGGGACCGGGGTCGACCGTGTCCGCGACTTGAAAAGCGTACTCGCTTCCGGTGACGACCAACGTCGCCAGGGGCGGCAAGGCTGCGGCGGCATCCGCCGCCGGCGGGGTTTCCCGCGGGGGCGCACTGCAGGCCGCGGTCGCGGCCAGGAGCCAGAGAAGGGCACGGCGGCCGGCGGCGTCGGGTCGGAGCATCGAGTCGAATTCGTTGGGGGTCCGGGAACGTACCGTCTACCGGTGGTTCCGCCAATGAGGCCTTGTCAGGGCCGGGTGGTATCGGCCGTGGCGGCGGACAGCATGCCCATCAGCGCGCCGAGTTCCGCACCCGACAGTCCGCGGTAGATCGTGTCCGGCGGCGCGCTGCCGGGCCCGGGGCTACCATCCTGGCCCCGGACCACCCCCTCCCCGCCGAGGGGCTACCGTCCCGGCGCGGCGGGCAAGGCGTCCACGAACTCCGCCATGCGCTTCCGAGCCGCCGCATCCGGCAACCGGCCGATTCCGCCGCCGAGGTTGTCGATCATGTGTTCGGCCTTGCTGGTCGCCGGCGTGACTGCCGTGACTGCCGGATGGCTGACGACGTATTTGATGAAGAACTGCGCCCAGGTCGTTGCGTCGAACTCCTTGGCCCAGTCCGGCACGGCCTGGTTGGCCACCCGCTGGAACAACCGGGTCCGCCCGAACGGGACGTAGACCAGCACCCCGATCTTCCGTTCCGCCGCCAGCGGCAGGATCGTCGTCTCGACGTCGCGGTTGTCGACCGCGTAGTCGATCCCGATGAAGTCCAGCGGCTCGTTGCGCATCACCTGCTCCAGCTCGCCGTACTGGTTGTTGCTGGTGGTGGTGACGCCGAGGTAGCGGATCCGGCCCTGCTGCTTGAGTTGCTTGAGCACGCCGAGCTGGGTCGGGACGTCCGCCAGATTGTGGACTTGGATCAGGTCGATCGTGTCCACCTGGAATTTCTTGAACGAGGCCTCGATCTGGGCCCGCGCGGCCTCCGGATCGGCGTTGCCGCCGCCGCGGCCGGCGACATTCACCTTGGTCGCCCAGAAGATCTGCTTCGAGAGCCCCAGTCCGTGGGCCAGGTCGCCGGCCACCTGCTCCGAAGCGCCGTAGCTCGGCGCAGTGTCGAAGACTTTCGCACCGCGGGCCACCAGCGTCCTGATCACTTCCCGGAGGGCGTCCAGCTCCTCGCGCCGCGCCAGCTGGGAGAAGGTGGCCGAACTGCCGAGACCCACGACGGGCAGCATCTCGCCGGTCGAGGGGACCGCGCGGCGGAGCAGGCTGCCTTGCTGCAGGGCGCGAAGGAGCTTGGGGTGGAGTGCCAGGGCGCCGGCGGCGCCGAGAGTCGTCTGGACCCAATCACGTCGGTTGAGCATCGGAATCGTCCCCTGATTGCTGGTCTCGGCTCAGAGCGGCGAAGCGCCGGCGGGTATCTATGTGGTTACGGAAATGCTGGTCGGTTCGTTGGGCGGGGAGGGGGGGGGTGGGGG
>JBFXAY010000163.1:0-4025 GCA_050183815.1 Gemmatimonadales bacterium
AGAGAGGTTTGCATGAGCGCGAAATCACGGGAAGGTACAGGTATGGTCTCTCACCGCCTCCGCTCCCTCGAAATCATCGGGGGCTTCCTCGACGGCCAGAGGTTCGACTTGGCCGACGGCCTGAACTGCATCATCGGGGCGCGCGGCACGGGCAAGACCACGGTCGTGGAGTTCGTCCGCTACGCCATGGACGCCATGCCGGGCGACAAGGACGCGCGCAAAAGGATCGAGGGCCTTGTCGAGCGGAACCTCCAGGGCGGCCGGGTGCGGCTCGGCATCGAGACCAAGGACGGCCTCGCCTACGTGATCAGCCGGGCGGTCGGCGACGAACCGATTGTCCTGGCCGAGGACGGCAGCCCCACGGAACTGACGCTCCGCTCCGGGGGCCTCTTCCGCGTGGACGTGTACAGCCAGAACGAAGTGGAAAGCATCGCCGACCAGGCCGAGTCGCAGCTCGACCTCATCGACAACTTCGAGTCCGCGCGCATCGCGGCCATCGAGCAGCAGATCCGCTCCACGAAGACCGACCTCGCGGCGAACGCCAACAACATCCTCCCCCTGCAAGGCAAGATGGACGGGCTCAAGGAAGAACTGAACCAGTTGCCGGGCATCGAGGAGAAGCTCAAGGCGTATGGCTCGGAGGGCGGCCAGGATTCGGATGCCATCAACCAAGCGCACGCGCTCAAGTCCCTGCGCGACCGGGAAACCCGCGCCGTGGAGACGGCCAAGGAACTCCTGGAGGAACTGCTCCGCGACCTGGATAACCTCAAGGGCCGGATCGCCGTGCGAGCCGAGTCCCTTGCGGCCAAGGAGCTGCTGGAAGGACCGAACGCCCCGACGCTCAGACAGATTTTCGACGGCCTGCGCGCCTGCGGCCAGGACGTGGACAAGCACATCCAGAGTGCGCAGGACCGGATCAAGACCGAACAGGGGCAGATCGCCGCGCGCGTGGCGAAGCTGAACACCGCCCACAAGGAGCAGGAACTCAAGTTCCGCGCCCTGATCGAGAAGCACAAGGAAGCCCAGGGCAAAGCCACGGAACGCTCGCGCCTGGAAAAAGTGCGGAACGACCTTCTGGCCAAGAAGCGGGAGCACGACGATCTCGCCCAGCGGGTGAACGTCTTGCGCGGGCAGCGCACGGCCCTGATCCAGAAGCTCTCCGAACACCGGGACGAACGCTTCCGGGTGCGCAAGCAGATCGTGGACCGGATCAACTCCAACGTGAAGCCGGAAATCCGGGTGTCCATCGAGCAGTACGGGAATCCGGCGGAGTATCGGAAACTTCTGGAGGAGGCCATCAAGCCCGCCAGCGTGAAGCGCGGCGTCGTGGCCCAGAAGGTCGTCAACGCCTTCTGGCCCGCCGACCTCACCGAGGTCATCAAAGACCGGAACCACCAACCCCTGATCGACAAGGCGGAACTGAACCCCGACCAAGCGCAAAAGGTCATGGAGGTGCTGACCGGGGCCAACGTGCTCTTCGACCTGGAGACGGTCGAGCTGATCGACCTGCCGAAGATCGAGCTGAGCGACCGGGGCAACTACAAGGAAACGAACGTGCTCTCCACCGGGCAGAAGTGCAACACCATCCTGCCGATCCTGCTCTTGGACAGCGACAATCCCCTTTTGATCGACCAGCCCGAGGACAACCTGGACAATAGCTTCGTGTTCAACACGGTGGTCAAGAACGTCCGCCAAGTGAAGCAGCGGCGGCAGTTGATCTTCGTGACCCACAACCCCAACATTCCCGTGCTCGGCGAGGCCGAAAAGGTGTTCGTCCTCGATTCCAACGGCACCACGGCCTACAAGAAGGACGAAGGCACGGTGGACCATTGCAAGGACGACATCGTGACGCTGCTGGAAGGCGGTGAGGACGCTTTCAAGCAGCGGAAGGCAAGGTACTCGTATTGATGACCGACGGCCCGACCCAGAAAAGATTCGCCGAGACGCTGGCGCGGCTCCAGAAGGACCCGGAGGTCATCGCGTGGCCGGAGCGCCGCGCCCTGGCGAAGGCGGTGTGCGAGTCCCTGGCCTCGGCCGGGCCGAGCGAGACCGCGCTCGGGCTGATGTTCCAGCTCGCCGACGATACCAAGTGGGAAGTCCGCAAGGATGTGGCCGATTGCCTGCTCCTCGTTCCCGATGACGATTTCAATCGCCTGACCGCCAAACTATCGGGCGATTCCAACTCGTTCGTCCGCAAGGCGGCGGAGCGGGCCCTGGATCGCAGGCGGCGCGGCGAACGGACGGCCGAACGCCGCAGGCGCGGGCTGGACCAGGTATCCGACCTCCAGTCGGCCATCGAGAAGAAATACGGCCCGGAGGCCGCCGAGAAGGCGGGTCAGATGGCCGAGCGGCTCTACGACGTCATGGTCGGCGCGACCGCCCACGACATGAAGAACATCCTGACGCCCCTCAAGTCGAGCACCGAGTCCCTGCTGGCCCTCCTCGCGGAGGACCGGGTCGACCCGAAGACGTTTCGCAAGGAGCTGACCCGCGTGGCGGACCGGCTGGCCATCATGGAGCGCCTCATGGAGGACATGAGGACTTACTCGCAGACCACGCCACCTGAGCGCCGCCGCGAGCGGCTCCTGGACATGGTCCGCGTCGCACATACCATGGCGCAGGACATCTTTCGAACGAGCGGGCGGGATACGAGCAGCGTCGCGGTCGAGATCGACGTCCCGGAGAGGCTCACCGTCGAGGTCTCCCGCCACCAGATCGTCGTGGCGGTCGCCAACGTGCTCAAGAACGCCTACGAGTCCTTCGCCACGGGCCCGGACATCTTCCAGGCCGGGCGGGTGACGGTCTCGGCGAAGGCGATCAACGAGGACCGGGTGGAGATCCTGATCCGGGATGAAGGCATGGGGCTGAACAGGGAGGAGCTCGAGGAAGTCCGCCGCTTCGTGCCCGGCGGCACGTCCAAGAAGGTCCACGGGACCGGGTTCGGCCTGCCCATCGCCCGGCGCAAGGTCATCGACCACGGCGGCACGCTCCACATCGAGAGCGAGCTGGATCGGGGAACCACGGTGACGATCACCCTACCGGTGGAAGCCGAGGTGCGGGGTGAATCATGAGCTACCACGCGCTGGTCATCGACGACGATCCCCACATCATCGAGGACTTGAAGGACCGCCTCGAGTCGATGGGCCATACCTGCGATACCGCCGGATGCCAAACTACGGCCCGCGAACGTCTCGAGGCGGGAACGTACTCCTACGTGCTTCTCGACCTCCAGATTCCGGTCCGCTACGGCCGAAAGCCCATGGTCCAGAACGGCCAGAACCTGCTTGAGGAAATTCGGCGCAAGCGGGGCCTCGAGGAACTGCCCGTGATCGTGATGACCGCCCAGGGCCTTGATGGCCACGAACTGGCGGTAGAGGTCATGCGGGACGGCGGGGCAAGTGACTTCGTCGGTAAGGATAAGGAATCCAATTCCTTTCCATCGAAGGGCGACACGCTGGAGAAGCGGATCAAGAACGTCCTGATCCGGTCGGGCCGCGCCAGGCCGGGAGCCTCGAAACGCTCCGTGGTAGCCGCCCGCGCGGCCGAGCCGCAGCCCTTCGAGGAGGGCGAGATGGTTTTCTACCCGACCCGCGTCGAACTGGAAGGCATCAAGATTTGCGGCGATCCCGACAGCAGGCGCAGGAAGATCCTGAACGAGCTGCGCCACCGGGATACCAGGGACCGCTTCGTCGCCTACGGCGGGGATGACCTTGCCGAGAAGATCGGTTGCCGGGATCGGGGCCAGAACGGTGTGGCCGAGGCTGTCCGGGACTTCAGAAAGCTCGTCACGGAGGTCATGAGGGAACAGGCCAACCTCACCGTCGGGCAGCGTGATGTGATCGAAAGCAAGGGGCGCGGGTATCGACTGAGCGACAAGATCACCGTGAGCGACGGGGATGACCCCGGAAATGGCCCCCAAAGGGATCGGGGTCATGGCCCTGATGACCCCCAAAATGACCCCGTAAACGACCCCGATGGTGCCCCCCTGAACGAGCGCCAGGAATGGTTCCTGGAGCAGCTCCGGG
>JBFXAY010000164.1:0-3908 GCA_050183815.1 Gemmatimonadales bacterium
GTCCTCCGCCTCCTGAGCGAATACCGGCAGGCCCGGTCGTTCCCGGTCAACGAGGTCTTTCCGGGTGAGCGGGTTCCCTATTTCCGCGACCGCCACGGGTCCCTCTGCGCCATGGCGTACCTGCTCGACCGGACCGGCCGCGGCGACATTGTCGAGCATGTGGCGGCCACCCGGAACAACGCCCGGGTGGTCGACCTGGCGGATGAGCCGGGGCTCGCGGAGTGGCTCGACGAGTACGGGCTTACCCTTGCCGAGGCCGCCCGGGTGCAGCCGGCATACGGCGGCGTTCCGGGCACCATCGAGGTCGACCATCGGATCACGACGGGGTATGCGGTTGCCTCCGGCGTGGGGCTCGGCACGTCGCTCGCCGCCACGATTCTGACCTTGGGCAGCCCCAAGACCGAGCGGCGAGCCGCCCTGGTCGGTGTCGGCGCCGGGCTCGTCACGGCCACCCTTGGCGCCGTGCGGTTTTCCGACCGCGGCGAGGTCCGGCAGCTCGCGGTGGCCGACATGATCGGGGGCGGGATCGCCGCCCTGGTGGGAATTCAGCGCTTGGCGGGCGGGGGCGACGCGCCCGCCCGGACCGCCGTCCGGACGGGCCCCGTCAAGGTCGCCTTCGGAGTGGTGCCCGGCCGGGGGCCGACGCTCGGCGCCACCATCCGGTTCTGACCCCGGGCGCCTAACGTCCGGTCGGGATCGTCGGGGCCGGCCGGGGCGGCGGATGCTGCCCCGGCCGATGCCGCGACGGCCTCAGCCGCAGCGCGGCAGGGTCACCGGGCACTTGTCGTAGTCGGGTGCTGCGGCACTTCCGACGGTGCCGGGCGCGCCGCCGAACGTGTATCCCGGCAACTGACTCGTCTCCAATTCCCGGGCCGGAATCGGGAACTGCGTCAGGGTCCCTTCGACCAGGGTGCCCCAGCCCCGGGCGTCGTACCAGGTCACGCCGGGCTCGACGCCGGCCATCTCGATCCGCTTCTCGTACTTGAGCGCGTCCCAGAGGCTGCCGCAGGTGCCGTCGAGCCGCTTCGGCACGCAGTTGTTCGCCAGCGGCGGCCCGTCGATCGTGACCGGCGGAAGCTGCCCGTTGGCCACCCGGAGCGCGTTGATCAAGGGCAGCGCCTCGCTGGCCCGGTTGAGCCGGATCAGGGCTTCGGCCCGCAGGTAGTCCGCCTCGAAGCGGGCCAGCCAGAGCTGGGGGCCGAGCTGCCAGGTGTCGCCCACGCCCCACCGCTTGAAGTAGTAGCTGGACCGGTGGTAGGTGCCGCGGGAGGACGCGTACAGCGTCGAGGTGTTGTACCCGAAGTAGAGCCCGGTGGAGGTCGGACCCGTCGAGCCCTGGATCCGGCGGTCCGGCGTCCGGAGCTGGAACTGGGTCCGGGCCTCGACGTCCTTGGCGATCCATGCCTGGAAGGCGCCCGACGTATCGGCGGGGCCCACGAGGTAGTAGTCCGCCCGGGCGTAGTCGCCGGGAATGGTGGTGCGCTGCCGGGCCCAGAGGCGCCGGAAGTCGCTGAAGAGCACCTCGGGGATGGCCTCGAGGTAGAGATCCTGGGTGATGCCCGCGTCGAGGTGGGTGATCACCTCGTTCCAGTCGACCGCCGCCCGTTCGGCGGGGGTCCGGGGCGTGTACGCCAGGAACCGGGCGATGGAGAAGTTCGCGATCTTGATCAGGTCTTCGTTGGTCAGCGCGAGTCCGTTGATCCAGCCCGTCGAAGGGATCGTGAACTGGTTGGCCCCGGCGATGGCGATCACCTGCTTCAGCTGCGCGACGGCCGCCGCCGTGACCTCCTCATACCCCTGGAGCTGGAAGTCGGTGGTTTCGGGGTCCATCGTCTCGTCGGCCACGTACGCCCGGTCGAACCGGAGCCCGAGGTAGCCGTGCGCGATCGCCTGCATCAGCTTCGCGAAGGCGCGCGCCCGATTGGTGACGTCGACGCCGTTCTCCATGATGACCACGCCGTTGTCGAGGGCGGTCAGGGCGTCGTTGGCGCTCGAGATGACGCTGTAGAGGTCGTACCACGGGTTCTCGACCACGCCGCGCCGCTGATAGACGGTGCTGTTGTCGAGGGCCACCCGGGGCTCCTTGCTCAGGTCCCAGTTGGCGAAGTCGGCGAACCCGGTGGTGGCCTCGTCGGCCATGACGCTGGTGGGAATGCCCGGGGAGTTCCCCATCAGCGAATTCCACAGCACGTTGAACGACGAGGCGGCGATGGTCTGGACGTCGCCCGGGGTTCGGGTGGCGCGTTCGCGGTCCGGACTGTTGCCGTTGACCACGTCGAGACTCTGGCAGCCGGCCAGCCCGGCAAGCAGGGCGGCGGCGCCGACGAAAGATGCACGCATGGCGGGCGTTCCTCTGGAGGTCGTCATGTCAGAACTCGATCTCGATTCCGCCCGTGATCGTCCGGAACTGCGGATAGACGAAGTCGTCGAGCCGGTTGAGCACCGATCCCACCTCGGGGTCGTAGCCGGTGTAGTTGGAGATGACCAGGAGATTGCGGCCGACCAGGCTCAGGTTGACCGCCCGGGCGCCGATCCGGCCGAGGCCGAGGGCCGTACCGGCCAACCGGTAGCGGAGCGACAGCTCCCGCAGCTTCCCGTGGGTGCCGCTCTCGACGAAGTAGTTGTTGACGGTGTTGGCGTTGTAGAACGCGGAGTAGTAGTCGACGCTCTTCTTGAGCCCGTCCTCCTTGCCGGCCTGGTCCTGGCGGGCGCTCCGCTGGTTCTGGTACATCCGCTGCTGGGTGTAGTTGTACACGTCGCCGCCGATCTGGGTGGTGAAGAGCCCGTAGACCGTCAGGGCCTTGTACCGGAGGCTGGCGTTGAAGCCGAGGTTGAAGTCCGGGATGCCGTTGCCGATTTTTCCGACCAGCGGTTGGCCGTTGGCGTCGAGCTGCCGGAACGGAATGCCCCAGGGATAGGCCACCCCGTCGATGGTCACCGTGGTGCCCCAGAGCCCGTCCGTGTAGTTCGCGGTGCCGACCGGCACCAGCCACCCCTCGTCATTCACCTGGAACTGGCCGGCCGAACCGGAGTGGACGGCCGGGAGCTCGCTCGCGTCGCGGACGAACTTCTGGCCGTACATCGCGCCGAGCGCCTCGCCGGCGCAGCGATAGCCGATCGTCTGGGTCAGGAAGCAGGGCCGGTCGAACTGGGTGACCGTATTCCGGCTCCGGTCGAAGGTGGCGCCGAGATAGAGGCTCGTGTTGGTGGAGTTGAGCACCTGGGCCTGGAGGGTGGCCTCGACGGTGTTTCCTTCGATCGTGCCGGCGTTCTGCCACTGGCTGGTGAAGCCGAACACCGCCTTGAGCGGGATCAGCACCAGCTGGTCCACGACCTTGCTCCGGGCGTAGGACAGCTGGAGGGAGAGCCGGTTCCAGGCGATCAGGTCGACCCCGACCTCGGTCTCGCGAGCCTGCTCCGGCTTGAGGTTCCGGTTGCCGAGGGTCTCCTTCGAGAGCGTGCCGCCGTTGCCCACCGAGTAGGTCTCGTACTGGTCGGCGAAATCCGGCCGGCCGCCCGAGGTTCCCTGGCTGACCCGGAGCTTGAACTCGTTGACGGCCTGGATCGGCCACCAGGATTCCTCGGCCATCCGGTAGGCGGCGCTGACGCGGTAGTAGGTGGCCCGCCGCTGTTCGGGCCCGAACAGCGAGCTGCCGTCCCGCCGGACGAGCCCGTCGATGATGACCTTGCCCTTCCAGTCGAACCCGGCGGAGGCAATGACCGCCTCGGCGCGGATCTCCGAGCTGGTCTGTCCGATGGTGCTGGTCTGGGCGGTGTTCAGATCGGGGACCGCGTCGACCGTGAGATCCGTGCCGACCGCGTCGAAGAAGTCGGCGTTTTCCCGCTCGATCAGGCCGCGGAGGCTGCCCCGGGCGGTCAGGCTGCCGAACTGCCGAAGGAAGCTGGCG
>JBFXAY010000165.1:0-3882 GCA_050183815.1 Gemmatimonadales bacterium
AGGGCCTGGTCCCCGAAGGAGTACTCGACCCGGAAACCGCGGTCGCGAAGCTCCCGCACGACGGCCAGGGCGGTGGCCCGATCTTCCGGGGTGACGTGCGCCACGAACACCTCCGCACCGCCCGGTCCCGCCGGCACGAGCCCCCGGTCGCGCAGCAGTTCGGTCAGCACGACGTCGCCCATCCCGAATCCGAGCGCGGGAAGGTCCACGCCGCCCAGCGACTTGAGCAGATCGTCGTAGCGGCCGCCGCCGCAGATGGCGCGCAGCGAGCGGGCCGCATCGAACAACTCGAACACGGTCCCGGTGTAATAGGCCAGGCCGCGCACGATCGTGAGATCGAGATCGAGGAAATCGGCGAGGCCGAGGCCCTCGAGCGTGGCGAACGTGACGCGCAGCGCCTCGCCGTCGCGGGCGGCATGCGGGAATGCGCTTTCCAGATCGGCCCAGTTCCGGATCGACGGCAGACTCTCCAGCCGCGTCACCGAACCGGCCTCCGCCCCGGCGGCCAGCAGTGCCGCGCGGCGGGCGGGATATTCCGATCGGCCCATCTTGTCGAGGGCCTGAAACGCCAGATCGCGCTGCGCTGCCTCGAGGCCCAGCTCCCGGAGGATACCGGTGAGGAGCCGCCGGTCGGAAATCCGGACCCGCACGTCGGTCGGACCGAGACCGAGTTCCCGCATCACGTCGATGGCGAGCGCCACGATTTCTGCGTCGCCGACCGGACCGGTGTCCCCGATCAGATCGCAGTTGAGCTGGAAGTGTTCCCGAAGCCGGCCTCGCTGCTGTCGTTCGTAGCGGAACAGCTGCGGAATCGAGAACCACCGAATCGGCTTCTTCAGCGCGGCCGCCCGGGGCGCCACCATCCGGGCGAGCGTCGGCGTCATTTCCGGGCGCAGAGCCACGTCGCGGTCGCCCTTGTCGCGGAAGTTGTAGAGCTGACCGACGATCTCCGCCCCGCTCTTCTGGGTGTACAGGTCGAGGGGCTCGAGCGGCGGACCGTCGTACTCCTGGAAGCCGTACCGCTCCGCCACCCGCCGCATCGCGGCGAAGACATGAGCCCGAACGGCGAAGTCTTCGGGGTAGAAATCCCGGAACCCGGGGAGGGCCTGGATCGACATGCCCAAATATAAGCGGCATCGGGGCTTGGCCCGACCCGCCACCCCGGCCCGCGGGGCCCTAGATCGGGGAGAAGCCCAAGGCGGCCATCACGTCGCCAACGGTGTGGAACGAGCCGGTCACCAGGATGGTCCCCGCGGCCTGCCCGACCTCCTCCAGGGCTGCCGGGAAGTCCTCGACGAGCTTCCACTCCGCTCTGGCCGGCGGTCGGTCCGGCCGGTCGAGCCACTTCCGCAGCCAGTCGAGATCCCAGCGGCGCCCCAGCGCGGTCGGCGCCACGGTCAGGATCCCGCGGTCGACGGCCTGATCGAGCTCGACCAGCATCTCCGGCCATTCCTTGTCGCCCAGAATCGAGACCAGGGCATGAATCGGCCTGGGCGGATCCAGTTCGTCGATCGCCTGGACCAGGGACCGCACGCCATCCGGATTGTGCGCCACGTCAAACAGCCAGCGGCCCCGCCGGTCGAGCCGGCCGGGGATGAAGGCGGCCGCGAGGCCGGCCTCGAGCGCCCGCGGGTCCGGCCGGTACGGGGCCGGCAAGGCCATCAGAATACCGTGGGCCACCCCGGCGTTACGCCGCTGGTGTGCTCCCCGGAGCCCGAGCGGCCCGTGCCATTCGTACTCCGGCGGCAGCACCCGGATGTCCGCCCGGGCGTCCGGCGCCAGCGAGGCGACCGCCCGCTGCGCCTCCTCCCGCAGGACCGAGACCACCGCAGGATCCCGCTCCCCGATGACGAACGGAGCGCCGGGCTTCGCGATCCAGGCCTTTTCCCGGGCGATGAGCTCGATCGTCTCGCCGAGGTACTTCTGGTGGTCGATCGCGATCTTGGTGACCCCGCTGACGAGCGGCCGGACGATGTTGGTGCTGTCGAGCCGGCCTCCGAGACCGACCTCGATGACGGCGATCTCGGCCCCGCGGGCGGCGAGGTCGGCGAACGCGATGGCCGTCGAGGCCTCGAAGAAAGTCGCCTCGCTCGCCTCGATCTCCTCGCGCAGGCGCTCCGTCCAGAGCGCCACCGCCGCCTCGGAAATCGGAACCCCGTTCACCGTGATCCGCTCGCGGAAATCGACCAGGTGCGGCGAGGTGTAGAGCCCGACCCGCCAGCCGGCCGCCTGCAGCACCGAGGCGACCATGGTGCTGACGCTGCCCTTCCCGTTGGTCCCGCCGATGTGGATCGAGGGAACGACGCGATGCGGATCACCGAGCACGCCGAGGAGGCGCTCGATCCGCTCGAGTCCGAATTTGATCGTGGTGGTGCGCGGGAACAGGTAGTCGACGGCGGCGTGGTAGCGCTCGGAGGCGGTCGGGGCTCCCGGAATGGAGCCGGGTGTCACCCGTCGCCTCGAGCCCCCGCCGTGGCCTCGGCCCGGTGGCCGAGGGCGTGCCGGAGCAGCCGGGCAACGGTTTCCCGGAGCGAGCCCCGCGGCACGACCGCGTCGATCATCCCGTGGTCGAGCAGGAACTCCGCCGTCTGAAACCCCTCGGGCAAATCCTGGCCGATCGTCTGCTTGATCACCCGCTGGCCCGCGAACCCGATCACCGCACCCGGCTCGGCCAGGATGATGTCGCCCTGCATGGCGTAGCTGGCCGACACGCCGCCCGTCGTCGGATCGGTGAGAATCGTGATGAACGGCACGCCCTCGCGCTTCACCTCGGCGATCGCCGCCGACGTCTTGGCCATCTGCATCAGCGAGAGGACGCCTTCCTGCATCCGGGCGCCGCCCGAGGTGCAGACGAGCACCAGCGGGACACCCTTGTCGGCCGACCGGCGAGCCAGGCGGGCAATCCGCTCGCCCACGACCGACCCCATCGAGCCGCCCATGAAGGCGAAGTTCATCACGCCAAGGTGCAGCGGAATGGTCTCCAGCCGGCCGAGCCCGGTGTAGATCGCGTCCAACTGGCCAGTCTTGGCTTGTGAAGCCTTGGTCCGGTCCCCATAGTGCTCGAACGCGAGGGGGTCTTCGGGCCGGAGATTGCCGTTGAGTTCCCGCCAGGTTCCGGCGTCGGTCAGGAGTTCGAGATACTCCTCCGCCGAGAACCGCCGGTGATGCCCGCACTTCGGGCAGACGTTGAGGTCGCGCTCGAAGCGCTCCCGGATGTCGGTGTGGTCGCACTGCTCACACTTCTCCCAGGCGTCCCGGGGGATTTCGAGACGGGCACGCTGGGAAACGCGCGGTTTTCGCTCTTTCTTGAACCAAGCCATCAAAGGCGTCGACTCACCGAGGGAGAGTGGTGGCGCGGCGATCCGGTGGAACGCCGATCAAATCTGGATGGACGGTGCAATTCGCGCCAGATCTTGACACGTAAGACATTGTCGTCAATCGAGATAGCCACTCTGCCGGGAGTCCCGGGCCACCCGGAATACCAGCCCCATCGAGATCCCGCAGGCCAGGACGAAGGAGCCGCCGTAGCTGAAGAACGGCAGCGGGATGCCGGTGATCGGCATGAGGTTGATCGTCATCCCGACGTTTTCGAACACGTGGGTGAACAGGATCCCCAGGATGCCGAACACCACCAGGCTGGAGAAACTGTCGGTGGCCCGGCGGGCGATCCGAAGCATGACCAGGAACAACGTCAGGAAGAGGCCCAGCGCGGTCACGACGCCCACGAAGCCCAGCTCCTCGCCAACGACGGAAAAGATGAAGTCGGTGGGCTGCTCCGGCAAAAAGGCGAGCCGTTTCTGCGGCCCGTCGAGCCAGCCGTTCCCGAACCAGCCGCCGGAGCCGATCGCCACCTTGGACTGGATGGCCTGATAGCCGGTGTTT
>JBFXAY010000166.1:0-3869 GCA_050183815.1 Gemmatimonadales bacterium
TGGCGATCCACCGCGACTGGGGCAAGCTCTACGGCGTCCTCCCCTGGTTCGAGGCCCAGCCCGAGATCGGCGTGCTCGTGGGCGGCGGGCCCGTGTTCTACCGCTACGGGTTCGAACGGGCGCCGTACGCCTCGCGGCTGGCCTTCCGGGTGGCCACCGCGACCGGCCAGCCCGGCGTGAATCTCGATTTCGACGGCGACTTCCGGTTTCGCGGGCCGGGCCGTTTCCTGCTCAAGGCCGGCCTCCTTCGGATCGACGTGGTACGCTACTTCGGCGCCGGCAACGAAACGCCCCGAATCGACAGCGCCGGCTTCTATGACGTCCGCCAGCGGCTGTATTACGCCGAGCCGACGGTCGAGCTCCCGCTGGGGGGCCGCGGCGTCCTCCGGGTCGGGGCGTTCGCGCGGGCGTCGCGCACCGACCTCGACGACCCCTCCCTCCTCGCGGCGGAGCGCCCCTACGGGAGCGGGAACTTCGGCCTGGCCGGCGGCAGTCTCGAGTTGGCGATGGACACCCGGGACCAGGCCGCCTACCCGACTCGCGGGATCACCGTGAGCGCCGGACTGCGTGCCTCGCCCAAGGCGTTCGATGCCACGGAGTCGTTCGCCGTCACCAATCTGAGGGCGTCCGGCTACCTCACCGCCTCCGGACTGCCCGCCCGGCCGACGCTGGCACTGCGCGGTGGCCTGAGCCGTTCCTTCGGCGCCACCCCGTTCTTCGAAGCACCCACCATCGGCGGCCGCAGTTCGATCCGGGGCCTCAACTCCCGCCGGTTCCTCGGTCGCGCGGCCGCCTTCGGGAGCGCGGAGCTCCGACTCGATCTGGGCAGCTTTCTCCTGCTGGTGCCCGGCGAGTGGGGCGTCTCCGGCCTCGCCGACGCCGGCCGGGTCTGGCTCCCCGGCGAGTCCTCCACGACCTGGCACTCGGCGGGCGGCGGCGGCCTCTGGTTCGCCTTCCTCGATCGCCGGGCGACGATGACGGTCACGTACGCCCGCAGCGAGGAGCGGACCAAGCTCTACCTCCAGGCCGGGTTCCCGTTCGACTAGTCGCCCCGCCGCCTCCCTTCGGCCCCGCCCCTTGACGCCACACCAGGTGAGGTGAATCTTCCGATTCACCCCTCACCTGGTGTGGGCAAAGGACGATCGGACCATGGCGAAAGATCCGAAGGACCTCCTCCACGGCACCCTCGACGTGCTGATCCTCAAATCGCTGACGCTGGGGCCGGCCCATGGGTATGCGGTTTCCCGCTGGATCGAGGAGCGGACCGCCGGCGTCCTGACCATCGAGGATGCGGCACTCTACAAGTCCCTCCACCGCCTCGAGGCCGCCGGCGCCGTCGACAGCGACTGGGGGCTGTCCGACTCCAACCGCCGGGCCAAGTACTATCAGCTCACCCGCCGGGGCCGCGAGCTCTTGCGAACCGAGACCGCCGTCTGGAACCGTTACGCCGAGGCGGTGGCTGCGGTGCTGGCCCCGGGAAAGGCCTGAGCAATGTTCCGGCTACCGCAACTGCGCCGGATCTTCCGGCTTCCGATCCGCCGGCCGCGGACCCTGGCCGCCGAGGTGGACGGCGAAATCGAGTTCCATCTCGCGATGCGGATCCGCGAGCTCGAAGCGAGCGGCCTTTCGGCGGACGAGGCCCGGGCCGAGGCGCTCCGGCGGTTCGGCGACGTCCCCGACACCCGCCGGAGCCTGGTCCGCACCGACACCCGGGCGGCGCGCGCGAGCGCCTTGGCCGGCTGGCTCGACGATCTCGGGCGCGATCTCCGCTTCGCCCTGCGCGAACTGCGCCGCCATCGCGGCTTCACGGCGATCGCCGTCACGGTGCTGGCCCTCGGCATCGGCCTGACCGCGGCCGTGGCGGGCATCTTCGACCGGCTGGCCCTGCATCCCCTGCCCTATCCCAACGCCGACCGGCTCGGCGTCGTCTGGACGGCCTGGGAACGAAACGGCAGTTCGCTCCGAGTTTTCCCCAACGCGGCGATGCTCGCGGCCGTCGACGTCACCCCGGGGATCGAGCACGCCGACCGCCACCGGCAGCGGGAGGTCATGGTCGAACTGGGGGACACACCGGACGTACTGCCGGCCCGGTTCGTCTCGGGCGGGCTGCTCCGCCGGCTCGGGGCGCAACCGGTCCTCGGCCGGTTACTCACACCCGACGACACGCTCCTTTCGGCCCAGCCGGCCGTCGTTCTGGCCAACACCGCCTGGCAGCGCCGGTTCGGTGGGCGGCGGGACCTCGTCGGAGAGTCGCTCCGCATCGACGGCCGCCTGGTCACCGTGGTCGGCGTCCTGGCCCCGGGCTTCGACCTGACCTCCATCGACGGACGGAACCGCGCCGACCTGTGGCTTCCGCTCCGGTCCGACCTGATCGACGGCGGCAGCTCGCCAAGTTCCCTCATCGTGACCCTCGCACCGGGCGTCTCGTTCGCGGCCGCCGCCGCCGGGATCGAATCTCGCCTGCCCCCGCGAGACAGCACGGCCACCGGCCCGGTCCTCCGGCCGATGGTTCAGGGGAGCGACGACCTGGTGGCCAGCGACCTCCGGCGAACCCTGGCGCTGTTCGGCGCCGCCGTCGTGCTCGTCCTCCTGGTGGCGTGCGCCAATGTGGCCGCCCTGCTCCTTGGCCAGGCGCTGGTCCGGTTCCAGGAGTTCGGCGTCCGGGAAGCGTTAGGCGCCGGCCGAAGCCGGATGGTCCGCCAGCTCCTGGCGGAGTCGGGCCTGCTCGGGGCCCTTGGCCTGGCCGGGGGCGTCGGGGTGGCCGCGCTGGTGCTCGGCCTCGTCCGCCGGGTGCGGCCGGAGTCGCTGCTCACGCTCGACGAGGTCCGTCTGGGCGCCGGCGCTCTCGGCGGCGCCGCGGCCGCCGCGCTCGGGGCCGTGGCTCTGTTCGGCCTGGCGCCGATCTGGATCGTGTCGAAGGTCGATGCCGCGGCCGCCCTGGTGGGTCGGACCCGCTCCGGTGAACGCCACGGCACCGGCCGGGCCCGATCGGCGCTGGTGATCGGCCAGGTCGCGCTCACCGTCATGCTCCTCGTCGGTGCCGGTCTGCTGCTCCGGAGTTTTGCCCGGCAGCGAAACCTGCCGCTCGGTTTCGACGCCGAGAACGTGGCCGTGATCCATTTCACGCTGCCCGAGCGCGAGGTGACGGCGCCCGCCGCCCGGGCCCCGATCTTCGCCGCCGTCGGCGCCGCGATCCGGCGGATTCCCGGGGTCGCGGAGGCATCGGTCGGAAATGCCAGTCCGCTGGAGTACGGCATCGCGGCGATGGAGTTCCTCCCCGAAGACCGGCCGGTCCCCGAGGAGCCGAACCCCACCTTCACGCCGATGTATTCCGTCAGCCCGGACTACTTCCGCACCTTGGGCATCCGTCTCGTCGCCGGCCGGTTCTTCTCGCCGGATACCACCGAGAACGAGGTCATCATCGACGCGGCGACCGCCCGGCGAGTCTGGGGCACGGTGGATGTGGCCGGCCGCCGGGTCCGGTTCGCCCGGGACAGCCCCTGGCAGACGATCGTCGGCGTGGCTGCCGACGTCCGAACGTCGACCATGGCGTTCGAGGGCGCGCCGGTGCTCTACACGCGGCTCGAGGGCTTCGACCCCGACCGCGCCGTCGTTCGCCTCCGGAACGCCGCCGCCCTCGGCGAGGCCACCCGGGCGATTCGCAACGTTCACCCCGCGATGCGGATCCAGTCCGCCGCGATGCTCGAGACGCTGCTCGACCGGCAACTCGCCGGCGACCGGTTCACGCTCGCGATCGTCGGCGGGTTCGCGGTGCTGGCGCTCGCGCTCGCGAGGGTCGGTCTGTACGGGGTGGTGGCCTACGCGGTCCGCCAGCGGCACTACGAGTTCGGCGGCCGCCGGGCCCTCGG
>JBFXAY010000167.1:0-3389 GCA_050183815.1 Gemmatimonadales bacterium
GGTCGATGCCCCGCCGCTCCGCCACGGCGGCGACGCGGAACGCCCGGGGGGCCACGATCTTGACGTGGAGGGCGTCGGTGTCGCGGCTCAGCACCGCCGGCGCGGCCCGGCCCACGAGCACGATGCGCCCCTCCCGGGCCATTTCCTCGACGACCGCTTGGGTGATCTCGACCAGCTTCGCTTCCTCGAGTTCGGGGACATGCTCCGCGGGGGCCTCGAGAATCTCCGGCGCCGACTTCGTCAGGTTGCGGATCAGGCGTTCGAGAAAGCCCGGCGCCTGCTCCTCGAGCCCGGCCACCTCTTCGCGGCTCATCCCGGTCCGGGCGGCGATCCGGTCGACCAGCTCGTTGTCCACGACCCGCCAGCCGAGTTCCTCGGCCACCCGGCGAGCCACTTCGCTCCCGCCGGCGCCCATCTCGCGCGACACCGTGATGATCATCGCTCACCCCCTTCCGGCAGCGGTCGTTCACCGGAGGTCCGAAAGGGGCCGTCCGGGAGGGCGGGTTCGGCGGGCCGGAGCGGACCGTCCGGTATCGGGTGCTCCCCCGTGGGACGGAGCGAGGCCCCGGCAACGGCGCCCCGACCGAACACGCCCATCCGCCAGCTGATCAGCAGCGCGGCGGCCAGCACGAATGTCCCGCCCAGCGCGATCGCCGCCGCGGCGCCGAACCGTTCGCCCACCCACGACGCCTGGGCCGACCCGAACGGGGCCAGGCCGATGACGATGAAGGAATAGAGCCCGACCACCTGGCCCCGGATATGGTCAGGCGCGCTCGTCTGGAGAATCGTGTTGGTCATGATCGCATTCATGGCCATGCAGAGCCCGGTCAGGATCAGAAAGAGCACGGCTGCCGAGTACACGTGGACGGTCCCGAGCAACAGCAGGCTCACGCCGAGGCCGACCGCGGACACGAACGCCACGCGCTCCCGGGGAAACCGGCCGCCCAGCGCCGCCAGCGTCAACGCGCCGAGGGCGGCACCGACACCGAAGGAGGCCATGAGCCCGCCATACCCGCCGACCTGGGTGTCGAGATCCTTCCCCGCGAACGCCGGGAGGATCGCCACGAGGGACGCCCCGAAGAGCGTGACCATCGTGGTCATCGTCACCAGCGCCCGCGGCAGCCTGAGCCCGAGCACGTGGTCAACGCCCGCCCGGTAGCCGGCGCGGCGGCGCCCCGGAGCGGTGATTCCCGACGCGTCGATCCGGTAGAGTCCGATCAGCACCGCGGCGAAGCTCACCGCGTTGACGAGGAAACAGGCCGCCGGCCCGAACGCCGCGCTGATCACGCCGGCCAGCGCGGGACCGACCACTCGCGAGAGGTTGAAGACCGAGCTGTTGAGCGCGATGGCACTCATCAGGTTCGACTTGCCCACCATTTCGACCAGGAAGGCCTGCCGGATCGGGATCTCGAACGCGCTGACGGTACCCGTGGCGGCGGCGAGCACGTAGATCCAGCCGACGGTGATCGCGCCGGTAGCGCTCAGGACCCAGAGCACGATCGCTTCGACGAGGAACAGGGTCTGCAGCACGATCAGCCAGCGGCGCTTGTTGACCCGGTCCGCGATCACCCCGCCATACAGCGTGAACAACAACACCGGCAACGCGCCCAGCGTAGTGACGAGCCCGGTCTGCAGCGTCGAATCGGTGATCGTCAGGACGAGCCACGCGAGGGCCACGTTCTGGATCCAGGTGCCGCACAACGAGACGAACTGACCGAGGAGGAAGATCCGGAAATTGCGCGATTCGAGCGCCCCGATCGACCGGACGGTGCGACCGAGCGAAGCGGAGAAGCGGGCGAAGGGGCGGAGCACGAGCGGAAAATAGGTGCCCGCCGCCGAAAACGCGTCACCGGGGCCGGGCAGTTGCCCCCCTTCGTCCCGGTGGCCACCTTTGATCCATGCGGTACACGACGTACACGAAGTACACGCCCGAGCTCGCCGACACGGTGAACCTCCAGGCCTTGCTGGACCAGCTCGGCGATTTCCTGCTCCAATCCGGCTTTGCCGGAGGTCCCGAGGAGTGGCCGTGGTGGTCCGATCCGCCGGAGGGCGGCGAACGGAGCCTCGACGCCCTCCGGCAGGCGATTCTCGACGCCCTCCTCAATTCGGGCCAGCTGACCCAGGACATGGTCCGCTACCTCCGCGGCGACTCGACCGGCGACGAGGAGCGGGACGAACAAATCGCCCAGCAGATCGCCAAGCTGCTCGACAGCATCGTGCAGCGGCTCATGGAAGAGGGCTACCTGGAGACGAAGGAAGCGCCCCAGATGCCGTCAGGTTACTCGAGCGTGTTCGGCCCGGGTGGCCAGGCGCGCGCCGCCGCGGATCAGGTGCAGTTCGACCTGACCTCGAAGGGCCTCGATTTCCTGGGCTACCGGACCCTGCGCAACCTGCTCGGCACCGTCGGCAAAGCGAGCCTCGGCACCCACGACACCCCGTTCCTGGCCACCGGCATCGAGGCGGAGGCTTCGTCCCGCCCCTACGAGTTCGGCGACACCCTGAACCTCGATGTCCCGGCCACGCTGGGGAAGGCCATCGCGCGGGGCGGCCTCACCGTTCCGCTCGACCTCGACTACCCCGACCTGATGGTGCACCAGTCCGAGTACCGATCCTCGGCGGCCACGGTGCTGATGCTCGACTGCAGCCATTCGATGATCCTCTACGGCGAGGACCGGTTCACCCCGGCCAAGAAGGTGGCGCTGGCCCTGACCCATCTGATCCGGACCCAGTACCCCGGCGACACCCTGCGGGTGGTGCTGTTCCACGACTCGGCCGAGGAGATTCCGATGGCCACCCTGGCCGGCGCCAAGGTCGGTCCGTGGCACACCAATACCGCCGAGGGGCTCAAGCTGGCCCGGCGGATCCTCATGGCGCAGAAGAAGGACATGCGCCAGATCATCATGATCACGGATGGCAAGCCGTCGGCGATGACGATGCCGAACGGCCAGGTCTACTTCAACTCGATGGGCCTCGATCCGCACGTGCTCAAGGCCACCTTCGACGAAGTGGCCGCCTGCCGGAAGAGCGGGATCGTGATCAACACGTTCATGCTGGCCCGGGACCGGGCGCTGGTGGAGTTCGTCAAGCAGGTGGGAGCGATCTGCCGGGGCAAGGCCTACTTCACCAACACGATGACCCTCGGCCAGTTCATCCTGATGGACTTCATGCGGCGGCGGACCACCCGCAGCTGACCGGGGCCGGCCAGGCGCCGGCCACCCCTCCGCAGCGTTCCGCCCGGCTACTGGACCCGCTTGGCCGTCGTGCCGGACTTGAGCACGTCCGTCGGCCCGTCCACCCCGTTGATGATCGCCACGGTTTCGACCGGCACCACACTCGGATACTGGCGGTAGAAATCGGCCACCGTCAGGTCCCGGGTCAGCCGCACCAGC
>JBFXAY010000168.1:0-2964 GCA_050183815.1 Gemmatimonadales bacterium
CGCCAGGCCGGGGCCGGGAAACGGGTGCCGCCCGACAATCTCTTCCGGCAGGCCGAGGTCACGCCCGACGGCGCGGACCTCGTCCTTGAACAGCTCCCGGAGCGGTTCCACCAGCGCGAACGGCAGCCGTTCCGGCAGGCCCCCCACGTTGTGATGCGTCTTGATGGTGACCGACGGTCCGCCCCGGGGAGAAAACGACTCGATGACGTCGGGATACAGGGTGCCCTGCACCAGGAACCCGACCCCCTCGCCGACGTCCCGCGCCGCCGCCTCGAAGACGTCGATGAAGGTCTTGCCGATGATCTTCCGCTTCCGCTCGGGATCCTCGACACCCTCCAGGAGCGAGAGGAACTGCTCGCTCGCGTCTACGGTCCGGAGGTCGATACCAAGATGGCGCCGGAAGGTGACTTCGACCTGTTCCCGCTCGTGCAGCCGCAGCAGGCCGTGGTCGACGAAAATGCAGGTGAGCCGGTCACCGACCGCCCGGTGCACCAGCGCGGCGGCCACGGCGGAGTCGACCCCGCCCGACAAGCCGCAGATCACCCGTGCCGAGGGGCCGACCTGGGCCTGGATCTTGGCAACCTCCGATTCGATGAAATGGGCCGGCGTCCAGTCCGGCACCGCGCCGCAGACGTCGAACAGGAACGCGTTGATGATCTCGCCGCCACGGGCCGTATGCGCCACCTCGGGGTGAAACTGCACCGCGAAAAACGGCTTGCTCTCGTGCTCGATACCGGCGATCGGACAGTTGTCGCTCGAGGCCGTCAGGCGGAAACCCGGCGGTACCGCCTCGACCTTGTCGCCATGGCTCATCCAGGCAGTGGTCTTCTCGCCGCGATCGAAGCTTCCGAACAGCCGGCCGCCGTGAATCGCCACCAGGGCCCGCCCATACTCCCGGCGACCCGCCGCCGTGACCGTGGCGCCCGCCGCCTGGGCCACCAGATACATCCCGTAGCAGAGACCGAGAATCGGCACGCCCAGGTCGAACACGCCCGGATCGATGGTCGGCGCGCCCTCGTCATAGACGGAATTCGGCCCGCCCGAGAGGACAATCCCTTTCGGATCCCAGTCGCGAATCCACTCGAGGGACCGGGTCGGCGGATGGATTTCGCAGTAGACGTGGGCCTCGCGCACCCGGCGCGCGATCAGCTGGGTGAATTGGGAGCCGAAATCGAGAATGAGAATGGCGTTCTTGGGCACGTCAACTCGGTTGGGTGAAGGGATCGGTGGTCTCGCCCCGGTAGAGGTCTTCGATGGTTTCCCGGCGCCGGATCACGGCGTAACGCCCGCGTTCGATCAGGATCTCGGGCGCCCGCGGCCGGCTGTTGTAGTTCGAGGACATGGCGGCCCCATAGGCGCCGGCGCAGAGGACGGCCAGGAACTCTCCCGGCTCGACCTGGGCCAGCGGCCGTTCGAGCGCCAGAAAGTCGCCGGTCTCGCAGACGGGCCCGACGACGTCGACCACGCTGCCGCTGCGGGGCCGCCCGGCCACTTCGACGATCGCGTGGTAGGCCTGATAGTGACTGGGCCTCATCAGTTCCGTCATCGAACCGTCAACGATCACGAAATCCTTGCCGCCGGAGCGCTTCCGGTAGAGCACCTTGACCACCAGGACGCCGGCGCTGCCGGTGAGGTAGCGGCCCGGCTCGAGGTGAAGCCGGAGGCCGCGGTCCGCCAGGATCGGCCGCACCGCCGATGCCAGCGCCGCCGGTTCGAGGGGCGACTCGTCGCGATAGCGAATGCCGAGGCCGCCGCCCAGGTCGATCGCCTCGAGGGTCCGGACGCCGGCGTCGCGAAGCCGGTCGACGAGTTCGCCGAGGGTCCGGGCGCCGCGGGCGAACGGTTCCGGATCGAGCAGCTGGCTCCCGAGGTGCATGGCGAGGGTCACGAGCGTCAGCCGCGGATTGGCGGCGATCCGCCGGGCCAGTCCGGCAACCTGCTCCCCCGGAATCCCGAATTTGATCCCGCGGGTGCCGGTCGTGATGTACGGATGGGTTTCCGCCGACACCTCCGGATTGACCCGGATCCCGATCCGCACCGGGAACTCGGTGGACCGTTTCGACACGATCCGTTCGATGGCGGTCAGCTCCTCGGCGGATTCGACGTTGATACTCCCGATCCGGGCGCCGACGGCAGCCTCGAGTTCCGCCTCCGTCTTCCCGACACCGCTGAAGACGATCGCGCCCGGCTGGATCCCGGCACGGAGCGCCCGCCGCATCTCGCCGGTGGACACGATGTCGGCGCCGGCACCGAGCCGATGGAGCAGCCCGAGCACGGCCAGATTGGAATTCGCCTTGACCGCGTAATGGATCTCGTGCGGCAAATCCGCGAATGCGGCGCTCAGTGTCCGGAACCGTTCCGTGATGACGGCCGCGTTGTAGACGAACACCGGCGTCCCGACATCGCGCGCGATCGCCTCGAGCGACACCCCGCCCAGCCGGAGTCCGCCATCGCGGCCCCGTTCGAGCTGGGCGTCGGCAAAGAGCGGCGCGGGATCGGGCGGCGCTGCCTCCGGCGCGGTGAGGGAAATGCCCTCGCTCAATAGGCCCTCGCCCAGATCACTTCGTGGGCGGCCGGCCTCCCGGTCCAGATGCATTTGGCAGGCGACTCGCCGACCCGGAACTCGGTGTCCGGAATGACCCGGATCGTCGCCTTCGTCTGCTCCTTGATTTCGGCTTCGACGGCCGGATCGCCGCACCAGCCGGCGTACACGAAGCCGCCGCCCGCCTCGAGATACTCGACGAATTCGGCTTTCGACTTCGGATGCCGGAGCGAGTTCTCCTCCCGGCGGGCCCGCGCCGCCTCGAACAGGGAGCGCTGCATCGTCTCGATTTCGCCGTGCAGCTTCCCGCCAAGACCGGCCATCGGGAGGGCCATCTTCCCGCCCCCGGTCCGGCGCGCCAGCATCACGTTGCCGCTGGCCAGGTCGCGGGGCCCGAGCTCGAGCCGGAACGGGACCCCGCG